>CAZFMC010000023.1:0-26841 GCA_964520065.1 uncultured Ruminiclostridium sp. | reverse complement strand
AGGTGGAAAAGGTCAAGGTCGCGCTGAGAGGAATGGGGTTTGAGGTGGAGGTGAATGGTTAATTGATTGTATAACAATATTGCCATGTAATCTTCCCCGAAAAATCCCCGAATAATTCGTCAAAACGGTTTTTTAGATTAAAACAGCAAAAATGAAAAAACGTGTGTAAATGGCTCTACAACAGGTCTTGGTGATGATTTGTTGGTTGGGGCTGAACGGGAATAAACGGGGAAATTCAATCTCTCCGACTGGGATACTCCCAACATCTTTACAACTTCATCAGCTTTGATAAACAAGCACTCTGCCATGATTTGAGCCTCCTAAATCGGTGTTAAGGTTTAAGTCCTTTCACTGATTCGGAATTTCAGAGGGTAAAAATCAACGGTATCAACGAAAATTTTTGAAAAATTTTTGTTTGTTCCTCGTTTCATGGCATTTCAGAGAATAGAGAGAATTACAGTAAAAAAGCCCGCAAATTCGTCTTGAGGAAAGCAAATTTGCGAGCTTTGAGAGACTTTGGTATTATTCTATACCCGGACGGTGGTGGTATCAATTTGGTATCAACCGGCGATTTTTGCTGATTTTTTCAAATTGTGAGAGCCGAAAACCCCTTGCAAATCAAGGCTTTTTTGACTACCGGGCAGCCACTTTGGGTCACTCCCACTCAATAGTAGACGGCGGCTTACTCGTAATATCATACACGATTCTGTTGATATTTTTAACCTCGTTTACAATCCGCACGCTTGCCTTTTCAAGCACCTCGTACGGGATTCTCGCGAAGTCAGCCGTCATAAAGTCGGTTGTCGTTACGCCGCGCAGCGCAAGCGTGTAGTCATACGTTCTATCATCGCCCATTACGCCGACCGAGCGCATATTCGTCAGCACGGCAAAGTACTGATTTATGCTTCTGTCAAGCCCCGCCTTTGCTATTTCCTCACGGAAAATATAATCCGCGTCCTGCAAGGTCGCAAGCTTTTCTCTTGTTATCTCGCCGATAATACGTATCGCAAGTCCGGGTCCGGGGAACGGCTGCCGCCATACCAGAACGTCCGACAACCCAAGCTCCGTTCCGAGCTTTCTTACCTCGTCCTTAAACAGCAGTCTGAGCGGCTCAATGATTTCCTTAAAATCAACGTAATCGGGAAGTCCGCCAACATTATGGTGCGACTTGATAACCGCTGCGTCGCCCGTTCCGCTTTCGATTACGTCTGGGTAGATTGTGCCCTGAACAAGAAAATCAACAGTACCGATTTTCTTCGCCTCTTCTTCAAAAACTCGGATAAACTCCTCGCCGATGGTTTTTCTCTTCGTTTCGGGATCGCTCACGCCCTCCAGCTTAGCAAGAAAACGCTCCGAAGCGTCAACACGTATAAAATTGATATCCCAGTCCTTAAACGCCGCTTCAACCTCGTCGCCCTCGTTCTTTCTCATAAAGCCGTGGTCAACGAAAACACAGGTAAGCTGCGGGCCGACCGCCTTTGCAAGAAGCGCGCACGCAACCGAGCTGTCAACGCCGCCGGAAAGAGCAAGCAGAACCTTTC
The DNA here is from genome assembly GCA_964520065.1 of uncultured Ruminiclostridium sp. Lineage (GTDB taxonomy): Bacteria > Bacillota > Clostridia > Oscillospirales > Ruminococcaceae > Ruminiclostridium_E. Next base: position 25,300 of record CAZFMC010000023.1, on the reverse strand, counting down.
CGCTTCCGACCTTTTCACGAATCTGCGCAATTGCAGTCTGCGCGTAATTCTTCATATTCCAGTCGCACTTGCAGCCGCAGATTTTGTACAGGAAATTTCCGAGCATATCAAAGCCGCGGACGGTATGATTTACCTCGGGGTGGAACTGAACTCCGTAAAGCCTGCGCTTCTCGTCAGCCATCGCGCCGAACGGACACTTTTCGCTGTGCCCGATTGACTTAAAGCCGTCGGGAACGCGCGTAATATAATCGTTGTGGCTCATCCACACGACAGTGTTCTTTTCAATTCCGTCAAACAGCGGAGAAGCCGTATCAAGCTCGCACTCGGTACGACCGTATTCAGAAAGAGAGCTGTCGTGAGCGGGACCAATTTCGCCGTCAAGCGCATACACCATAAACTGTGCGCCGTAGCAAATGCCCAGAACGGGAATGCCAAGCTCAAGTATCTCGCGGCTCATACGCGGGGAGCTGTCAAGATAAACGCTGTTCGGACCGCCCGTGAAAATAATGCCCTTGGGCGCGCGCGCTTTGATTTCTGAAACGGGAGTTTTATAGGAGATGACCTCGCAATAGATGTTATGTTCTCTGACGCGGCGGGCGATAAGCTGATTGTACTGACCGCCGAAGTCGATAACAAGCACAAGTTCGTTGTTCATAGTCGGAATATGTCCTTTCAAATAATACTTCTTTCATTTTACCATAATTCCTCATTTTTTGCAATAGATTTTTGAAATAAAACCCGTCCCGCCGTAATAAAAATTAAGGGAAGGGAGCTGATATGCTTGAAAAACGGACAGGCGGAGCTTTTAACCGAGCTGGCAAAAGCAAAGGAACGGCTTGAAAAAATTGAACAGCGGTTCAACGCGGCAACCGACGAGGTTGAAATTGAGGCTCTGATTTACGAGGAGCGTGCCGAACAGCTGCGGTATTCGGCGCTGATAAGACGTGCAAAGGAGGGAGAAATTTGCTCGGAGCAGGCTTTCTTGCAGTCCTTGGGCTGATTATGATTTCTGTATATATGCGCACGCGAGCCCCGAAAAGGCTTGCCGTTATCAACGGAACGCTGGGCTTGGTTTCGCTTGCTGCCGTTCAGCTTTTAACGGTCGGGCAGGTAAGCTTCACCGCAGGCTCGGTCGGACTTTCGGCGATTCTGGGTGCGTCGGGAACTGCGCTTTACTTTTTTCTTGAACATTTTTTCAGCTGAAAGGATAGGTAAGCTATGACAATTATAACAGGACCTGTTATTCCCGAACGGACAAGCGCGGCGAAAGCCGTTTTGCCCGCCGAACCCCCTGCCCCGCCGCAGGAAGCTGTCGAATCGACTCCGCAGACCGAGCCGAAGGAAGCCGCGCGGGAAGTCCCCTGCTTTACCGCGCCCGCGCCCGTCCGCAGAAAAAAGCTGTCATTTTTCGGAACAGCAGCCGCGCAGCTGCTTCTGGCTTTCGCGGCAGGCGGAATATTGTGGCTCGGCGCAAATTTCGGCGGAGATACATTCGGTCGGATTCCGCGCGGAATTGTTGATTTTCTGGTAAATGGCTGAACGAATAAAGCTTCGGCTGCACTTCTCCTTCCCCGCCGCGCTAAGCCTGCTGCTTTGCACCGACCGTGAAGGAACGGCTGTTTTATGCCTGCTTGCCTGTCTGCTGCACGAGCTGGGACACATTATTGTGCTTTTCGGAGAAGGAAATATTCCGCGTGCAATCGACCTTTGCGCGGGCGGAATACGGATTGACAGCGGAAACAGCCGAAGTATTCCCGCGCTTCTGGGCGGCTGCCTTTCTAATTTTTTCCTATTCTGCCTGTTTTGGATAAGCGGCGGTGAAAACCAACTGTTCGCAGTAATAAACCTGCTTACCGCCATGCTTAATTTCCTGCCGATTCGTCCGCTGGACGGCGGATTACTGCTCGAACGGCTGCTGCTTTTTCACGTCCGCGCCGACAAGCTTGACGTAATAATGCGCACGACTGAAGCGGTTGTCGGAGCAGCCGCGGTTCTGACGGGAGCAGTGCTGTTCCTTAACGGCGCGGTGAGCGCGTCGGCGGGACTTTTGCCGATATATCTGCTCGGTCTTGAAATAATAGAGAAAAACCCGCCCCGGCGTTAAGCCGAAGCGGGTCAATTTCATTTATGTTTACGCGTAGGTTACAGCGGAAATATTGATTACTGCCTTTTCGCCGGGAGTGGGAACAATTTCAACCGTATGGTCGCCCGCTTCCTCGAAGTCGATTATTTCCTCCGCTTCTACGTAGTTGCCCCAGCCGCCGGGGAAAGAGCTGTCAATGGACTTTGCAAGCTCTCCGTCAACGAGTACATCAAATTTTCCGCCCGCCGTTGTAAGCTTTCCGTAAAGCAGACCGATGGTCTTTGCGCCCTTGACTTCAAATTTGAGCGAGCCTACTCCGTCAAATGTGCCGTCCTTGGTGCGTACTGTCCAGTAGCCGCCGAAGTTGCCGAACATATTGGAGTTGTACTCCCAGCCCGACATTTCAACAGGGGTGTAGGTATCGGCAGCAAGCATATTGGCGTTTTCGTACTTGTTTTCGGTGAACATCTCCGAAAGGTCGCTCTCGGTTTCCGCGTCGATATTATCGAGATTGTCGATAACGTCCTGAAGATACGCGGTGATAATTTCGGTAAGAACAGCGTGACCCGTAACGTTAGGGTGAATATTGTCATCAGAAATATCCGTCCACTTGATATGACCGTTCCGGATAACGTCAAGAATCGCGTCATGGTAAGAAATCATGGGAATCTGGTACGCTTCGCAGATTTCGGAGTGGTAATCCTGGAAGCTCGTGCCGTCTTCCTGAGTCATTGCGATTGTAACGACAGCGGGAGAGGTTTCACTGTTGTAGAGCTTGCGCAGCAGGCTGTCGTAGGAATTGATATTGCGCTGTGTATATTCGGTAGTGTCGTTTACGGAGAAATCAACAAACACGAGGTCGGGATTTTTCGAGAGAACATCGCGTTCCGCACGGAAAACGCCGATATAAGAACCTGTTGCGCCGATACCCGCGCGGACATATTCAATTTCCGCGTTCGGGAACTGTTCCATAAGCCAGTCGGTGGTGAGCTTTGAATAGCACAGACCGTCGCCCGCGCTGGAGCCCTGAGTGATTGAGCCGCCGAGGTACGCAACGGTGATTTTTTCGCCGTTCTGCGCTCTCCTGAACACCTTTGCAAGGCGCGCCTGATTGCCCTTAACAAGCGTGGAAAGCGCCTTCATACGGTCGGTTATGCCGTTTTCGATAACATAAGGCTCATCGTCGGGAATGGCAATTTCCTCAGCCTCGGTAGTTACGGGAGTACTTACCTGTTCGTCAGCAGCGGTTGTTGTCGAAGCGGCAGTATTTTCAACCTCGGTTCCGTTACAGCCGGCAGCTGTAGCAACAAGCGCAAGCGCGCATAAAACACAAATAATCTTTTTCATAACTATATCCTTTCAGTGTAAACTAAATTACAACAAATAATATACCATTTTTTACGCAAAAAGTCAATATTATTCTTGCAAATTTACGGGCAATGTGGTATTATAGTCATATGATAATGAAAGGCGGACTTTTTTATGGCTATTTTTTCAGCGGATAACAAGGCTTTTTACTATATGGGGCGCGTTGACTTTACAGACCCCAAGGCTCCCGTTTTAATTTACGCGGGGAGTAATATTAAGTGCTGCTTCAAGGGAACTTTCCTTAAATTAACCATCGACAATATTCCCATGGACAAATTTTCATCGCTCGGCGCGGTTATCGACGGAGTTCAATACCGTATCGAGCTGAAAAACGAAAACGGCGCGGCGGAGTATGAAATTGCAAACGGACTTTCGGACGAGGTTCACTCGCTGACGATTTTCAAGCGGCAGGGCGCGGCGCACTACTTCCGCTTTATCTCGCTCGAAACCGACGGAGAGCTGCTGCCAGCCAACGAAAATTACAGTCTGAAGCTTGAATATTACGGCGACAGCGTTTCCGCAGGAGAGGTTACCGAGGCGGTTTACTACGAGGGACATCAGGATCCGGAAAATCACGGCAGCGTCTACGACAACAGCTATTTCAGCTACACATGGCTGCTTGCACGCAGACTCGGCGCGGAGTTTTACAACAATTCTCAGGGCGGACTGTCGCTTTTCGATAAAACGGGCTATTTCAACGGCCCCGACAACCTCACGGGACTTGAAACTACATACAATAAGCTGAGCTACGTGTCGTATTCTCCCATGGGGCTTACCGAATGGGATTTCAGCCGTTATACTCCCGATATAGTTATCTTCGCAATCGGTCAGAATGACGCAAATCCCAAGCCCGAAGCTATTTTCGATGAAGAATACGCAAAAAAATGGAAGGACAAATACAAGGAAATACTTCTCGAATTAAAGGCGCGCTACAACAACCCGAAATTCATCCTCATCACAACCGTTCTTATGCACGACAGAATTTGGGACGACCGAATCGAGGAAATCAAAAACGAGCTAAACAGTCCAGACGTTTTCCACTTTATGTTCAAACGCAACGGCGCAGCTACCCCCGGACACCCGCGTATAACGGAGCAGACCGAGATGGCGCTTGAGCTTGAAGCGTTTATCCGCGAAAATATCATCGGCAAATAAAATAAAAAGCTTCCGACAACGGCGATAACGCCGAAATCGGAAGCTTATTTTTTTCAGCCGCAGCCAATTATTCCAGATTCATTCGGATTTTTACATAACCCTCGATTATTTTCGTGCAGGTTTCAAAATCCATATTGCTGGTATCGAGAATCAGGTCGTAATTTCCGACATAATCCCATTCTCTTCCCGTGCGCGCCTTATAATAAACGCTGCGCTCGCGGTCGGTTTTTCTTATGAAGCGCTCCGCCTCCTCACGGGACGGAAAACCGTTCACATTTATCGCGTTGCGGATACAGGTTTCCATATCGGCGTGGATAAAAATTCTGAACAGGTTTTTTGTGCCTTTAAGAACGTAATCCGCACAGCGACCGACAATTACACAGCTGCCCTCGCTTGCCGCGTTCTTGATAACCTGCGCCTGATAGCTGAACAGATTATCGTCGGAGGTGAACTCCTTATGGCTCGGCGCAATCAGCGTTCCGTCATACTGACGCGGGCGCTTGAAAATGCTTTCCTTAACGCGCTCGTCAGCCATATTGAACAGACCCTCGCTGATTCCGCTTTTATCCGAAGCAATTCGTGTAATCTCCTTGTCGTAATACTTTATCCCAAGCGACTGAGCAAGCATTGCGCCGATAGTACGTCCGCCGCTTCCGAAGCCTCTCGCAATTGTTACAACATAATTTTCCATAGAATCGCCTCCTCGGGGAATATTGCGCAACACCAGTTACGCTTTAAGCTTGTCAAGCATAGTCTTGATAAGCTCGCCTATCTGCGGCTTTGAGAACTGGCGGTCAGCGCCGACGCTCTCGCCCTTTTTCATCATTCGTTCGTCGATAAGCGACGAGAAAAGATAAACGGGAATCTGTTTCAGAACGCGGTTGTCCTTAATAAGCTTTGTAAGGCGATGACCGTCCATCTGCGGCATTTCGATATCGCTCACCACAAGGGAAATATTCTCGACAGCCTCTTTCTCATTCGGGAAGCCGGAAATATAGTTCCATGCCTCCTGTCCGTTGGAGAACGCAAGAATATTATGGAAGCCGGCAGTTGTCATAGCGTTTACAATCATTTTGTTGAGCAACGGCGAATCCTCCGCGATAACGATTTTCGCGTCGTAATTCACATCGCCTTCCTTTGCAAGCTTTTCAATGCCCGTGGTGTCAAGTCCCGAGCTGCTGTTGAGGTCGGAAATAATCTTTTCAAAGTCAAGGATAACAATAATCCGTCCGTCTACCTTAGCGATACCCGTAGCGACGCCCTTTTTGCTGTTGTTTGCAACAGACGGCGGCTTTTCAATGCTGCTCCAGCTGATACGCTGAATACCCTTTACGCTTGAAACGTGAAAAGCGATGTCGAGCTGATTGAACTCGCATACAATCAGCAGTCCGTCATTGCTGTCGCTTTGCTCTATTCCGAGGATTTTATGCAAATCAACGACAGTAATAAGCTTATCACGCGGCATAAACACGCCCTCAACCCCATCGGGTGCGGACGGCATAGGCGTAACCTCGCGATAGGTCATAATTTCGTTGACCTTTGCGATATTTATTCCGTAATCCTCGTTACCGACGAAAAATTCAAGCAGCTCCAGCTCATTTGTTCCGCTTTCAAGCAAAATATTCGTTTCCATAGTATATCCTTTCCTGAATAAGACTTCCCCTAAGAACAGTCGATAAAATAACGAAAACACTTTCACGCCGAAAACCATTCTCGGCATATCACTTTCTTACATTATACTACTTTCTTTTAACAAAATCAAGTATTTCGGTAAAATTTAACAAAAAAGCAGAAAAGCGCGTGCCTTTTTGTTAAAAATCAACAATCAATAACTGTAATTGCTTCCGCCGATAAACTCGCGCACAAGCGAATCCGGCGGAACCGCCGACATATCGAGGCTGTCGGTTTCGGAGAGAAAATGCTCCATATCGGCGTATTTACCGTAATCCGCGTAGGTATCCTTTATTTTCAGCAGTTCCTCAAGCACCAGCGGCTTATAAACGGCTGTTTCGTAGGATATAAACGTGTCAATATCGTACATTGCGCTGTTCTTGTAGGGCATAATAAACCTTTTTTCGCCGCGCTCGACATTTGCAAAAAAGTCAAGCGTTCCCGTGGTGGGACGTCCGCGGAAAAGCTTATCCCGCATTATCCGCCGCATAAGACGGATTTTCGACGGGTGAAGAAGTCCGCCGTTTTTGTCCTCCAGTCGCGTGCGCACGCTCACGTAAACCGTAGTGGCGTGCTTGCCGATATGTCCCGTTATTTCGGGATTAAGCGCGTGGATACCCTCCATTATTACAAATTCTCCCGAGCTGCGCTTCATTTTCGCCTTCGATTCAACCCGCCGCTGCGTGGAAAAATCAAAGCCGGGAACGTTTATTTCCTCGCAGCGCCAGAGCTTTTCAAGATGCTCGTTAAGCAGCTCCATATCAAGGCGCTTCGGCGATTCGAGGTCAACGTTGCCGTCCTCGTCCGCTTCGTTGCGCGGGTCGTCAACCGACAAAAAGTAATCGTCCATCGAAAGTATATGAACGGCGCTGCCCTTTTCCTCCAGCATTGTCGCAAGCCGCTTGGCAGTGGTGGTTTTTCCCGAACCCGACGGTCCCGAAATAAGAATAATCGGCATATCCGCGTTATGTACGGTCAGCCCCTCCGCTACGGCGCAGATACGCTCGCGGTACTGCTCCTCGGCATATTTCACAAAAGCGGCAGCATTATTTTTGGTGTTCAGATTCAGTTCATTCAGCGTTAGAATGTTCATTTCCCAATCTCCCTTTCAAGTATTTCAATCAGCTCTGCGGGCGACGCGCATTTTGCGTAAAGACGTTTCTCAAGCTCCTCGTCAGGCTCGGTAAGGTCCGGAATCATTACCGTTTTGCAGCCTGCGTCGCTTGCGGAAATAACCCCGTTCGGAGAATCCTCAACCGCAATGCACTCGTTTTTGGAAAGTCCGAGCTGCTCGACAGCGTAAAGGTAAACGTCGGGCTTCGGCTTCCCGTTCTCAACCATATGCGCTGAAATTACGCGGTCGAAGCTGTCGAACAAGCCGACCTGCCTCAGATACTCGCTTGCACGTTCAAGATTTGTCGCGGTGGCAACAGCGCGCTTATATCCCTTTTCGCCAAGATAGCTCAGCAATTCGGGAATACCCTGCTTAACCTCCAGCCCATAGCTTTCGAGGTGCGCCGACATCAGCTCCATTCGCCGTTTCCGCAAAAGCTGATAATCGCAGCTCTCGCCGAACCACTCCTTCATAAGCGGAGCGGCGTATTTTGCCGCTAAGCTCCTAAGCTGCAGGGCGTGCTCGCGCCGCATAGGAAAGCCCGCTTCGTTTGCCGCCTGACACCAGTACTTCACAAGCAGTTTTTCCGTATCGAGAACCGTCCCGTCAAGGTCAAAAATCACCGCTTTAATACTCATAGCCTTCTCCGATACTTGAAGCATTTTTAATTGAGTGAAGCGTCATCGAGTTTTTCGACTTGGAAAGCGTATATTCCATTTCCTTCGTCGCGCCCGCCTGAAGCTTTATTCCCTCAACCGCCAGCGCAGTGGGCGGCATATACTTAACGCGAACCGTGTACAGCTCGCCTACGCTTGAAATTTCCGTTATTACGGGCGAATACGCCGTGTAGCGCGGACTTATCGGAACAAGATACGTGTTCTTTTCCGCGTCATAGGTAAATGAAGCGCTTGCGCTTCCGACCGTCTGATGAGTTATCGTTACCGCGTTCCCGTAAAGCGAACGGATATTGAACTCAACGTCGACCGCAGGAACGTACATATAGGTATTGTAAAGCTTCTCGTAATTTGTCGTATCGCCCGTAAGAATAATTCTCCAAAGCGCCGACTCAACCGCAACGCTCGACGGCATTTCCTCAACCGAGGTAAAAGCGGGTGGGTCAACGGCTACGACGGGGTAGACGAACAAAGCAATCTCATTTTTCAGCGAAGTCTGGTTTGCAATTTCGGTCACTCCGTCCGCAACGAACCGCACGGTTGAGTATACGCCGATAAGCGACATAATTATGATAAAAACCGCGAAAACAAGGTAAAATTTATTGGGGCGCTTTTCAGTCTGAACCTCGGCAGGCTCGGTAAGCTCCTCTCCCTCCGCCTCGGCTACCTCCTCGTAGGTACCGCTCAGCGCAGAATCCATACTGTCCGACGCTTCGTCCGTTTCGGCTGCGACCTCGCGCGCTTCGGGCTTTTGCGCCTTTTCCGGAACGCGCGCGTTCTCACTCTCGGACAGCCGCTCCTTTTCGGAAGCGTTTGATTTCTCCCGAAGCTCGTTTTTTTCAGCTGCGGGGGGCGCGAGCGAAAAAAGCTCGACCTCTGCCGAAGCAGGCTCGGCGTCCTGCTTAAGCTCCTCGTTCAGCCGCTTGGTGACCTCTTGCCGCTGCGGCGCTTTATTCCTGTTTCTGTTCTTCTTTTTGCTCATATTATCCTCTTATCTGACCATTACCGTTTACAAGATATTTATAGGTCGTCAGAGCCTGAAGCCCCATAGGCCCTCTCGCGTGGAGCTTCTGCGTGGAAATCCCGATTTCCGCGCCAAGTCCGAACTCAAAGCCGTCCGTGAAGCGCGTGCTTGCGTTTACATAAACCGCAGCCGCGTCAACAAGCCGCTGGAACTTTTCGGCGTTTTCAAGATTTATCGTGACAATACACTCGCTGTGACGTGTTCCGAAGCGGTTTATATGCTCAATCGCCTCGTCAGCATTTCTGACGACCTTCGCCGCAATGACGTAATCAAGAAACTCCTTTCGGTAGTCCTCGTCGGAAGCGATATGCTCGACGTGAACGTACTTAGCGGTTTCTTCGTCGCCGATTATCTTAACCCTTCCGTTCCATTTTTCGGCAAGCGCCGTAAAAAATCTCTCGGCAACGTCCTTATGAACAAGCACATTTTCAATAGCGTTGCAGACGCTAGGCCGCTGGGTTTTGGCGTTGTCAACAATCGCGACAGCCGTATCGATGTCGGCAAAGCAGTCAACGTAAACGTGGCAGTTGCCCTCTCCCGTCTGAATCACGGGAATGGTCGCATTCTGCATAACCGAACGAATAAGTCCGCCGCCGCCGCGCGGGATAAGTACGTCTATGTATCTGTCCGCCTTCATAAGCTCGTTTGCAACAATTCTGGAGGTGTCAACAACAAGCTGAACCGCGTCCATAGGCAAACCTGCCTCCGAAATCGCCTCGCGCATAAGCTTTACAAGGCATTTATTGGAATAAATAGCGTCGCTTCCGCCGCGGAGAATGCATACATTTCCCGATTTAAGGCAAAGCGCGGCAGCGTCAACGGTGACATTCGGGCGCGACTCGAAAATAATCCCGATAACGCCGAGCGGCACGCGCTTCTGTACAATTCGCAAGCCGTTGGGCAGCTCCCCGCCGCCGATAACCTCGCCTACGGGATCCTTGAGCGCAACGACCTGCATTACGCCCTCGCTGATACCGTCAATTCTGCTGTCGGTAAGCGTCAGACGGTCAATCATCGCGTCCGACATTCCGTTTATCCGCGCGTTTTCTATGTCGCGCTTATTTTCCTTTATAATAAGCTCCTTGCTGTTAAGAAGCTTTTCGGAAATAGCGCGCAGCGCTGCGTTCTTCTGCGCTGTGCCTATTTTCGTCATTTCACGTTCGGCAGCCTTTGCGGCAGTACCCAGCTCGTCAATGTATCCCATATCTGTTTCCTTTCGTCAGTTATTTTCGCCAAGATCGAAAACGGTACATTTCGCCGTTCCTTCAAATAAATCGTACAGGTTTTCGGGGCGGTCACCCTTAATAATTACGGTCGGAATATTATGCTCGCCCGCAATCTGCGCCGCTTCAAGCTTGGTTATCATTCCCCCGCTCGCAAGCTCGCTGCCCTTTTCGCTTGCCGCCGCTGTCATTTCGTCCGTCAGCCTCGTAACAAGCGGAATATGCTTTGCGTCGGGAAGCGCGGGGTTCTTGTCGTACAGTCCGTCAACGTCCGTCAGAATAACCAGCAAATCAGCCTCGCAAAGCCCTGCCGAAATTGCTGAAAGCGTATCGTTTTCGTCAAAATCGAGCTGCTCGATGGAAACGGTATCGTTTGCGTTGATAACGGGAACTGCGCCCATTTCGAGCAGCTTATGTAAGGTATTGAACGCGTTCTCGCGGCGGACGGGATTGCTTACAACGTCGCGCGTTACGAGGAGCTGAGCGACAAGGTGATTGTATTTCATAAATTCACGGTCGTAGATATTCATAAGCTCGCACTGTCCGATTGCTGCGCAAGCCTGTCTTGTCGGCATATCCTTCGGACGGCTCGGAAGTCCCGCGCGGCCAACGCCTACGCCGACCGCTCCCGATGTTACAAAAATAATATCCCTGCCCTCGTTTTTCAGGTCGGACATTACCTCTATAAGCTTCTGCACGCGGCGGATATTGAGATTACCCGTTTTATAGCAAAGGGTTGACGTACCGACCTTTATAACAATTCGTTTTGCATTTTTGATTTTTTTCATTATTTTAAGCTCCCGTCTTTCTGATAATACATAAGCTTATTATAACAAATTCCGATATAAATTGCAATAGCAGATACAAAAAATAACAAAAAAAAGAGAACCGCAAGGTTCTCAAACTGAAATAATGTATAATGTGTAGAACAAAAGAAAGGAGACAACTAAAAAACTAAATTTAAATGAGGATACATTTAAGTTTAATTTTAGTCATTTGTAAGGGAAGGATTCCTCTTACTGTTTTACATTATATCCGAAAACTTCCGATTTGTCAATATATAATACAAAAGTTTTTCAAAGAAATGTAAAAATTATACAAAAGAGCGAAATCACAGTAACAAAATTGTTCAAGACGTAAAAAAAACCCGCATAGCCAAAGCTCACGCGGGATTTTTTCATATCAGACCGGCAATTATGCCGACAATTTCGTCAATCTGCTCGGGGGAAAGCTTTTTTTTCGATTTATACGCTCTGACGAAGCGGACAAGCTCCTCCTCCCCTTCCGCGACAAAGCTTGTCGCACCAGAAATGTTAAGGTTGAGCTTAACAAACGGATTTGAAAAGAAAACCACTCCGTCCAGCCAGACGTCCTGCCCCTTTGCCTGAAGAATATGCTTGAGAATATCACGCTGCCGCGCAAGCTGACGCAGCGGGTTGTACATTTCGCCCTCGGTCACCTTTCCGTCGCGGAAATGCTTGGTCTGAGTCCAGCGTTCGTCCTTTTCGCTGCCGCAGATTGTGCCCGAATGGTTTTTCGCCTCGACAATAAGCACTCCGTTTTCGCCGACCATAAGCATATCTATTTCCGAACGGTTATGGTTGTAACGAATGGGAACGTTAAGAAAAATGTGGTAGTTACTCTTAAATTTATTTGCGATTTTCCGAAGCGCACGTTCACCCTTAAGACCCGAAATAAGAATATTGTATTTTCTTGCAAGAATCGTATACGCGATTCCGCAAAGCACGATTGCCGCTGCGGAAATATACCCGCCGACAAGCATACTGTTTTCGTCAACGTTCATGGCGAACAAGACCAGAAGAACCGCGGGAAGCGTGCCGAAAACAACCTGAAGCACGAAAAGCACGCCCACGGAACGTTTATTCTTATTTTTAGCCTTACGGATTTTCATAATTAAACATTAAAACGGAATACAACGACATCTCCGTCGTTCATCACATAGTCCTTTCCTTCAAGTCGTACAAGTCCCTTTTCCTTTGCGCCGTTCATACCGCCGTTATTTACGAGGTCGTCAAAGGAAACAACCTCCGCGCGGATAAAGCCCTTTTCAAAGTCGGTGTGGATTTTTCCCGCAGCCTGCGGCGCCTTGGTGCCTTTGGTAATCGTCCACGCTCTTACCTCGGTAGGTCCTGCGGTGAGGAACGAAATATATCCGAGAAGCGAATAGCCTGTTCTGATAATTCTGCTCAGTCCCGATTCGGTAAGGTTCAGGTCGGAAAGGAACATCTCCTTTTCCTCCGGCGACATATCAGAAATATCCGCCTCAATCTGCGCGCAGATTGGCAGAACCGCGCTGTTTTCCTCCGCCGCCAGCTGAGCGACAGCCTTATACTGCTCATTGTTTTCGTAATTGCTTTTGAAATCGTCCTCGCTGAGGTTTGCCGCGTAAATTACAGGCTTGTTTGAAAGAAGCGGAGTGGATTTTATAAGCTCAGCCTCGTCGTCGGAAAAGCCAAACGAGCGCGCGGATTTTCCGTTTTCAAGATGCGCCTGAAGCCGTTCCAGAAAATCGACTTCCTTTTGAAGCGACTTATCGCCCTTCATCAGCTTTTTTGTTCTGTCGATTCTTCTTCCGAGAATTTCGAGGTCGCTGAAAATAAGCTCAAGATTTATCGTTTCAATGTCGCGTCTTGCGCCAATGCTTCCGTCAACGTGAATAATATTATCGTTCTCAAAGCAGCGGACTACATGTACGATTGCGTCAACCTCGCGGATATCGCCGAGGAATTTGTTTCCAAGCCCCTCGCCCTTTGACGCGCCCTTTACAAGCCCCGCAATATCAACAAATTCAAGGGTTGCGGGGGTAAACTTCGCGGGATTATACATTTCCGCAAGCTTATCAAGCCGTTCATCGGGAACGGAAACTATGCCGACATTCGGTTCAATTGTACAAAACGGATAATTAGCGGACTCTGCGCCCGCGTTGGTAATTGCGTTAAAAAGGGTACTCTTTCCGACATTGGGAAGCCCTACCATTCCGAGTTTCATTTTTATCTGTCCTTTCGTTTTAACAAATCAAGTTTTATTATAGCAGATTTTACCGAAAAAATCAACCCATCAATTTGTTTTTTCATTCAAAAGCCAGTTCATGCAGGAATAGCGGCGTGTTTTTCGGTCATTTGCAACCATTCGTGCAACGATCTCCCTCGAACCGACAAGGATAATGTTCTCCTTTGCGCGGGTGATGCCCGTGTAAAGCAGGTTACGGTACAGCAGGTTATCCGAAACAGCCGTAAGCGGCATTACAACCGCACGATATTCGCTGCCCTGACTTTTGTGAATAGTAACGGCGTAAGCGTGTTCAAGCTTATTCAGCATTTCCGAAGCATAATTCGCAATACGTCCGTCGAAATCAATCGTAAGCGTTCCGCTGCGTGTATCAACGTCTTTGATTATGCCGATATCGCCGTTGTAGATTCCCATTCCCGTTTCTCCGCTGCTTTTTTTCCAAGAAACATCGTAATCATTCTTAATCTGCATAACCTTGTCGCCCATTCGGAAAGCGACGTCGAAGCTTTTCACTTCTTTTTTATTGCGCGCGGGCGGATTAAGCGCAAGCTGCAAAGCGCGGTTAAGCTCTCTCGTTCCCGCCGCGCCGAGCTTTGTCGGAGAGAGAATCTGTATATCGTCAATCGGGTCGTAGCCGTAGCTTTTCGGAAGCCTTGCGCCGACAAGACTTACGACAAGCCGCGCAGTTTCTTCGTCCGTTGCGCACGGCATAAAAAAGAAATCCTTTTTCCGCTCGTCAAGCTCCGGCAGCTCCCCGCGCACAATCCTATGCGCATTGGTAACAATCAGACTCTGCGCCGCCTGTCGGAAAATTTCTTTCAGCTCGACAGTCGGTATAAGGCGCGTGGCTATAAGGTCGCGCAATACGTTTCCCGCGCCAACGCTGGGCAGCTGATTTGAATCGCCGACCATTATCAGCTTACTTTCGGGCTTTACCGCGCGCAGGAGCGCTTCAAAAAGGAGCGCGTCAACCATCGACATTTCATCTATTATCACCACGTCCGCGTTGAGCGGGTTAAGCTCGTTGTGCTTGAATTTCGTCGTGTTTTCCTTTGCAAAATCCACTTCAAGCAGGCGGTGAATGGTTTTCGCAGGCTGTCCGGTAAGGTCTGACATTCGCTTTGCGGCACGTCCCGTCGGAGCGGCAAGGCAGAGTCTTTTTCCCTTGCTCTTACATATTTGGATAACCGCGTTAAGGGTCGTTGTTTTACCCGTTCCGGGACCTCCCGTGAGAATAAACAGATTATTTCCCAGCGCAGCGTTTATCGCCGCCTTCTGCAAGTCCTCGTAGGTGATTCCCTCAGTCCATTCGACCCCTGCGATTTCCTCGGAAAAGTCCTTTTCAAGCGGCGCGGAAAGCCTGAGCATTACCGCGATTTTCTCGGAGATATAGTTTTCCGCGCGGAAGTACTCGGAAAGGTAGATATAAACGCGCCTGTCCGTTTCAAGCGCTGAAAAAACGCCCTCGTCAAGTCCCCTGCAAAGCGCGTCGTCGAAAACGTCCTCCCGCACGCCCAAAACCGCGCACACACGCTCACAAAGCCTTTCGCGCGGCAGACAGGTGTGACCCGCGTAGGAATTTTGCCGCAGAACGTAGGCGGTACCTGCCTTTATGCGGTTCATGCTCCAGAAGTCAAGACCCATATCGGCGGCAATTTTGTCGGCAACGGCGAAATCCACGTCAATTCCCGAATCGCACAGCAGATACGGATTCTCACGAACCAAGGGAACGCTGTCCTCCTCGTAATTTTTCCAGACAAGCGCGGCAACCACGGGGCTGATTTCGTATTTCTGTAAAAATTCGACAATGCTTTTCATTCCGCAAAGCCGGCGGAACTCGCCCGATATGTACAAAGCCTTATCGGGGGTAATTCCGTTAAGCTCCGAAAGTCGGATAGGGTCGCTCTCGATAATCGCAAGCGACTGCTCGCCGAAATTATCCACGATTTTTTTCGCCAGCGCAGGTCCCATTCCTTTTATAATGCCGCTTCCGAGGTATTTTCGTATTTCGGACGGAGTTGTCGGCAATGTTCTCTCGCAGGTAACCGCCTTGAACTGTCTGCCGTACTTTGCGTTTGAAACATACGTACCGTGAAGCCGCAGGCTTTCTCCCTCGACAATATCGCCGAGGCTTCCCACAACCGTTTCCGGCGCGCCGTCAACGTCCATTGTCAGCACTATATAGCCGTTTTCGGCATTTTTGTACACAACCTCGTCCACCGTTCCCGACAGCACCTCAAGCGCTCGGTTTGCCTCCCGTTCCGTTATGTTCACCACCCTTGTTTGTTCTTTTTGAAAGCCGCCCCACAGCGGCACAGTAAAGCAGGCGCAGCGCCTGTGCCGCGCCGAAAATCCCGCAGAAAATCGTTATAAAAAGCAATACGCCGTGCATAAAAACGCCTCCCGTCACATTTATACCATTATAGTATATGTGAAGGGGCGCAATTCTGATAAAAAGAAACGCTGCACCGCGAAAAGCTGCGCGGTGCAAGCATATCAGTTCTTTAAGCTCTGTAACGGTGCAGGAATATGTCCGCCTCTTGAAATAAACTTAGCGGGCGAGAACTTGTTGATTGACATAACAGGTCCGCTTCCGAACAAGCCACCGAATTCAAGGGTTTCGCCCTCCTTCTTGCCGATTGCGGGAATTACACGGACAGCCGTCGTCTTGCTGTTCACCATACCGATTGCCGCTTCGTCCGCAATAATCGCGGAAAGGATTTCCGCAGGAGTATCGCCCGGAACAACGAACATATCCAGACCAACCGAGCACACGGCGGTCATTGCTTCGAGCTTTTCAAGACAGAGAGAGCCGCAGTTCACTGCGTCTATCATACCCGCGTCCTCGGAAACGGGGATAAATGCGCCCGAAAGTCCGCCGACACGCGAGGAAGCCATTACGCCGCCCTTTTTAACCGCGTCGTTGAGCATGGCGAGAGCGGCGGTCGTGCCGTAAGCGCCGCAGCTTTCAAGTCCCATTTCTTCCAGAATATGCGCTACGCTGTCGCCGACTGCGGGAGTTGGCGCAAGCGACAAATCGACAATTCCGAAGGGAACGCCGAGCGCCTTGCTGGCTTCCGTTCCGACAAGCTGACCCATACGGGTTATCTTAAAGGCGGTCTTTTTGATAACGTCTGCGATTTCATCAATCGAAGCGTCGGGCATTTTGGAAATTGCCGCGCGCACAACGCCGGGACCGCTTACGCCGACATTTATAACGCAGTCAGGCTCGCCGATTCCATGGAAAGCGCCCGCCATAAAGGGGTTATCCTCGACAGCGTTGCAGAAAACAACGATTTTCGCCGCGCCGAAGCAGCAGTTGTCGGCAGTTCTCTCGCTGGCTTCGCGAATAACACGACCCATAAGCTCAACTGCGTCCATATTGATACCCGCGCGGGTAGTTCCTACGTTTACCGACGAGCAAACCATGGTTGTTTCCGCAAGAGCCTCGGGGATAGATTCGATAAGCTCTCTGTCGCCTGCGGAGAAGCCCTTGTGGACCAGCGCGGAATAGCCTCCCACGTAATTTACGCCCGTTTCACGCGCCACCTTTTCAAGAGTTTTAGCGTATTTTACGGGACTGCCCTTTGCCGCTGCGGAAATAATGGAAATCGGCGTTACGGAAAGGCGCTTGTTGATTATCGGAATACCGTAGCGCGCTTCGATTTCCTCGCCCGTCTTGACAAGATTGCACGCAAGGCGCATCATTTTGTCGTAGACCTTTGTGCAGGACTTGTCAATGTCGCTGTCGATACAGTCAAGGAGCGAAATACCCATCGTTGTGGTACGTATATCGAGGTTTTCCTCCTGAATCATCTTTATGGTTTCAAGAATATCATTCGAATTTATCATCATCTGTATGTACCTGCCTTATATTCTGTGCATGGAATTGAAAATATCCTCGTGCATAACGTGAATCTGGAGATTCATCTCCTCGCCGCACTTTTTAAGCTTATCGGCAAGAACGCTGTACTGCTCGGTGCAGTTCGTAATGTCGATAAGCATGGTCATTGCGAACAAATCCTGCATAATCGTCTGCGTAACGTCCATAACGTTCGCATTGCAGCCTGCGCAGATTGCGCTTACCTTTGCGAGAATACCTACCGTGTCCTTACCGATTACTGCTACTACTGCTCTCATAGAAATAAACCTGCTCTTTCTTTTTGTATCTTTTTTCACACAAACGCCCGCGTAAAATATACGGCTTCGCCTTTATGCTTTTTTTACAAATTCTATTATACTACTTTTTTCTGAAATTGTAAACATTTTAATAGACAAAATTTAAAAAATATGTTACAATAGAGTATATGACGCTTTATGAGAGGTGAAAAACGGACAAAATGACCATTCCATTTGATTTTCATACTCATTCCGAGCTGTCCTTTGACGGGAAGGCTTCTCCCGAAGAAATGGTTAAAGCGGCGATTGAGCTGGGTATGACGGCGTACGCGCTGACCGACCACGTTGAAGCGGAGCTTTTTGACGCGCCCGATTACCGCTGCGACCTAACGGTTCAGCGAGCCGAGCAGCTGCTCCCGCCGCTAAGAGATAAATACCGTGACAAAATTGATTTTCTCTACGGAGTTGAATTGGGACAGCCGCTTCAAAATCTTCCGCTTGCCGAAAAGCTGTTAAAAGAAAACGACTACGATTTCGTTATCGGCTCCCTTCACGCGGTCGCGGGCTATGACGATTTCTACTTTCTGGATTACAGCCGCCCCGAAAATGAGCCGGTTCAGCTGCTTGACAGATATTTCGAGGAGCTGCTGGCGATGGCGGAATGGGGAAAATTCGACGTTCTCGGTCATCTCACCTACCCGCTCAGATATATTTCAGGCAAGCACGGAATAACTGTGGATATGACGCGGTGGGACAGCGTAATTGAAAAAATATTTCTCACGCTGATAAAAAACGGCTGCGGAATTGAAATAAACACGTCGGAATTGCGGAATAAGCTTGGAAAAACAATGCCCGATGAAGAATATGTAAAAAAATTCAAACGGCTGGGCGGCGAAATACTCACAATCGGCTCTGACTCACACGGTACAGCCAACCTCGGAGGGGGTATCGACGAAGGAATCAAAACAGCGAAAAATGCAGGCTTCACAAGAATAGCCTGCTTCAAAAACCGAAAAC
Organism: uncultured Ruminiclostridium sp.; assembly: GCA_964520065.1. GTDB lineage: Bacteria > Bacillota > Clostridia > Oscillospirales > Ruminococcaceae > Ruminiclostridium_E. Next base: position 6,822 of record CAZFMC010000023.1, on the reverse strand, counting down.
CAATGTTTATCGAAATATAAGAAAGGACGATTTTTATGAGAACACTTGCAGATTTACTGCGAAGCAACGCGCGGCTCACAAACGAACAGCTCGCGGTTATGCTCGGCAAAACAAAGGAAGAGGTCGAGCAGGAAATAAAACAGCTTGAGGACGACGGCATAATTATAGGCTATTCCGCAATCATCAACGAGGAGGAATACGACAAGAACTGCGTTACCGCATTTATCGAGCTTAAGGTTTCTCCGCAGGCTGACTGCGGCTATGATGAAATCGCACAGGAAATCGCACAGTACCCGCAGGTTGACAGCGTTTACCTTATGAGCGGCTCGTTCGACCTTTCCGTAACAATCCGCGGAACAAATCTCCGCGAGGTAGCACTATTCGTTTCAGACTGCCTTGCTCCGATTGAGGGCGTGCTTTCAACAACAACTCACTTTATTCTCCGCCGCTTCAAGGAAAAGGGTACGGAATTTCCCGAACGCAGCAACGACGAAAGGAGTCTGGTTTCCCCGTGATGGATTACGAAAATATAATTTCGGAAAAGGTTAAGGGCATAAAACCGTCGGGCATCAGAAAGTTTTTCGACATTGCCGCTTCAATGGACAATATCATAAGCCTGTCGGTCGGCGAGCCTGACTTTAAAACGCCCTTTGCTATACGCAAGGCGGCTATCCGCACGCTTGAAAAGGGCAGAACGGCGTACACCGCAAACGCAGGTATGGCGGAGCTTCGACAGGAAATCGCGCGCTATCTTAAAGACCGCATAAACGTCGATTACGACCCCGCGCACGATATTATCGTAACCGTCGGCGGCTCGGAGGCTATCGACCTTTCCTTCCGCGCTATCCTTAATAACGGCGACGAGGTGCTTATCCCCGAACCGAGCTTCGTTTGCTACGCGCCGCTTGTTACAATGGCGGGCGGAGCTCCCGTTACAATTGAAACAAAGGCGGAAAATCTCTTTAAGCTTACGCCCGAACAGCTGCTTGAAAAAATCACGCCGAAAACTAAAGCGTTGGTGCTTCCCTACCCTAACAACCCGACAGGCGCGGTAATGCGCAGAAACGAACTGGAGGCAATTGCAGAGGTTCTGCGCGAGCGGAATATAATGGTAATTTCGGACGAGATTTATTCCGAGCTGACCTTCGGCGGAGAAAGACACGTTTCCATTTCCGAAATAGACGGAATGAAGGAGCGCACAATCGTTATAAACGGCTTCTCAAAGGCTTTTGCCATGACGGGCTGGCGCCTTGGCTACGCAGCGGGTCCCGCGCCGATAATGCAGCAAATACTGAAGCTCCACCAGTACGGCATTATGTGTTCGCCGACGGTAAGCCAGTTCGCGGCAATAACCGCACTGCGCGAGTGCCGCTCCGACGTTGAATATATGGTGAGCGAATACGATATGCGCCGCCGTCTTATCGTTGACGGCTTTAACCGTATGGGTCTGCCCTGCTTTGAACCGGAGGGCGCATTTTATGTGTTCCCGTGCATAAAATCAACGGGGCTGACCTCTCAGGATTTCTGTCAGCGGCTTATTTATGAAAAACAGGTCGCGGTCGTTCCCGGCGACGCTTTCGGCGACTGCGGGGAAGGCTTTATCCGCGTAAGCTACGCATATTCCATAAACCACATAACCACCGCGCTTTCACGAATAAAGGAATTTATAGATGGACTTAACGGTTAAGGCTTACGCCAAAATAAACCTTTTTCTGGATATCACGGGACGGCTTCCCAACGGCTATCACACGCTCAATACCGTTATGCAGCAAATTGACCTTTACGATGAGGTTTCCGTCCGCGTTACAGAAAACGACCGTGAAATCCGCATAGCCTGCAGCAATTCCGAGGTCCCGTCCGATGAAAAAAATATCGCGTACCGCGCGGCTGCCGCTTTTTTTGACGAAACAGGCATTACGGACGGCGCAGCTATAAAAATCAAGAAGAATATTCCGCTTGAAGCGGGACTTGGCGGTTCAAGCACGGACGGCGCGGCTGTACTTAACGCGTTAAACGGTATTTACGGAAATCCCGTTACAAGCGAAAGACTGCTCGAAATCGGCGCAAGGCTCGGCGCAGACGTGCCGTTCTGTCTTGTCGGCGGAACTGCGGCTTGCGGCGGAATTGGCGAAAAAATCCGTAAAATACCCTGTAAAAAAGACTACTCGCTGCTTATCGTAAAGCCCGATTTTCCGTGCAGCACGGTCAGCGCGTACCGGCAATACGACCTCTCCCCGCTGCCGCCGCGCAGTGGCTTTGAGGACTTTGCAGACTCGCTCGCAAGCGGCTGTAAAATCTGGAAGGACGGGGTTTACAATGTTTTTGAACAGCTCTACAAAGACCCGCGAATTGACGCTTTAACCGAACAGCTCAAGGTACACGGCGCGCTGTGCGCCGCGCTTTCCGGCAGCGGAAGCGCTGTTTTCGGTGTGTTCGCAAGCAGAGAAAACGCGGAAAATGCAGAAAAAAATATAAATTTCCCGTTCAGCCGCGTGATAAATCCCGTTTAAGGGTTGAAATTTGCTGAGAAATCGTGTATAATAGTATTGCATACACTGAATTCCTACAAGAAAGGAACGGCATATATGATTATTCTACAAAATCACTGCGGCGGAATCCGCTATACCAAGGCTTTCTTCGACGAGCTGGTGAGCCAGACGGTCGTATCCTGCTTCGGCGTTGCGGGAATGAACGCGGCAGGTCCTATGGAGGACATCGTTACACGTATCCCCGTTGCAAAGAGCTTTTTCAGCGCGGGAAAGGGCGTTTCAATTAGAATTTCAGGCAAAAAAATAACCATAAGCATTCATATTTCAATTTCCTACGGAACAAACGCCGCCGCTGTTACAAACAGCATAAAGCATAAGCTTTGCTACGTTGTCGAGGAACAAACAGGACTCCCCGTTGAACGTGTGAACGTTTATATCGACGGACTTGTAAACTGATTTGAAGCATTTAATAAACATATCTTAAAGGAAGTGTAGTTTTGATAATCAGCGGTAAGCTTTTAAGGGACAGCATTCTTTCGGGTGCTAACAATATCATCAATCAAAAAAAAGAGGTAGACGAGCTTAACGTATTCCCTGTCCCCGACGGCGACACGGGTACAAATATGTCTATGACAATCGGCGCGGCAATCCCCGAGCTGAAGCGTATGAGCGACGACGTGGGCGCGGGAGCGGTAGCAGAAGCGGCTGCGGCGGCAATGCTTCGCGGCGCGCGCGGAAATTCGGGCGTTATTCTTTCCCTGCTTTTCAGAGGTATTTCTAAGGGACTTGCCAAGGCTCCGACAGCTGACGGAAAAACCTTTGCCGCCGCGCTCACAAAGGGCGTTCAGGCTGCGTATAAGTCGGTTATGAAGCCGACCGAGGGAACGGTTCTTACCGTTTCACGCGAGGCGGCGGAGGCTGCCACAAAAAAAGCGGAGGAAACCGACGATATCGTTGAAATTTTTACCGCACTCATCGAGGAAGGCGAGGCTTCGCTTGCAAGAACTCCCGAGTTGCTCCCCGCACTGAAAAAAGCGGGCGTTGTGGACGCGGGAGGAATGGGCTTCCTTGTTATTTTTAAAGGAATGCTTCAGGTAATAAGCGGCGGCGAAATAATCGAAAATGCGGAGGAAGCCGCCGAACGCAAGGCGGTTGTCGTAACGGGCAACGCCGCAGGAAGCGTTGAAGCGGATATCGAGTTTACTTACTGCACCGAATATATCGTTATGAAAAAAGAGGGCTGCGGCGACGCGATGAAGCTCCGCGCATACCTCGAAAGCATCGGCGACAGCGTTGTTGTAGTTGACGACGAGAGCATTATAAAGGTTCACGTCCACACAGAACACCCCGGAAATGCAATCGAAAAGGGACTTACCTTCGGAGCGCTCACAAGCCTGAAAATTGAGAATATGCGCGAACAGCACAAGGCGCAGACCGAAAAAGCGGAGCTTGAACGCAAAAGCAAGCTTGCTCCGGTAAAGCCCGAAAAGCAGTACGGCTTTGTTGCGGTCGCAAACGGCGCAGGTCTTGAAGCGCTTTTCCGCGACCTCGGCGTTGACAGCATTGTTCGCGGCGGTCAGACCTCTAACCCCTCAACCGAGGATATTCTCGAAGCAATAGGCGCAACCCCCGCGCACAATGTTTTCGTGCTTCCGAACAACAAGAACATAATAATGGCGGCGGAACAAACCGTGAAGCTTGCCGACAGAAACGTTATTGTTCTCCAGACGCGCTCCATTCCGCAGGGTATTACCGCGATGCTCACCTTCGACCCCGACGCCGATGTGAATACAAACAGCGTTGCAATGACGGAGGCGTTCGACCGCGTGGGAACGGGTATGGTTACCTTTGCGGTGCGCGACAGCGAGGTTGACGATAAAAAAATCAAGCAGGGCGACATTCTCGGCATGGAGAACGGACGGCTTGCGGTTGTTGACCGCGACCTTACGAAGGTACTCTACAAGACCACAAAGCACCTCATTACAAGCGACAGCAGCTATGTTACCGTTATGTACGGTGCAGATGTTACGGAGGAAAAGGCGAACGAAGCGTTCGGTTTCCTTAAATCAAAGCTTGGTGATAACATCGAATTTGTGCTTGTCAACGGCGGTCAGCCCGTTTACTACTTTATAGTTTCCGTAGAATAGGATTTGCCGCCTGCGTGTGAATGTAGGCGGTTTTTTGGAGATAAAATGAACTTAAACGACACTATTTGCTATCTGAAAGGCGTTGGCGAAAAGCGCGCGAAGCTTTTTGAAAAGCTCGGCATTACCACGGTCGGCGAGCTGCTTACCCACTATCCGCGCGATTATATCGACTTCACCTCCCCTACCCCGATGGCGGAGCTTGAACCCGATGAGAGCGCGGTTTTCCGCGGAAAGGTCACGAAAAAGCTAAGACCCCATATCGGGCGGCACTACTCGGTTTTCAGGGCGATCGTCACAGACGGAACCGACGAGGTTACAATTGTTTTTTTTAACAGCACCTACGCCTTTGAACGGCTTGTGCCGGGGAATGAATATATTTTCTACGGAAAGCTGCGCGGAAATATACTTGAAAAGGAATGCGGCTCTCCCGTTTTTATCGAAGCCTCCGAGCCGAACAAGCTCATTCCGAAATATAACCTTACCGCAGGACTTACCGCAAGAACCGTTTCCGTCTGCGTAAGCAACGCGCTGCGGGAATGCGAGCAGCCTGAGCTGATGCCCGAAAAAATCCGTACAGACTACTGCCTGCCCGACTACCGAACATCACTCGAATGGATTCATTTTCCGCAGAACACCGACCGTCTTATCGACGCACGACGTCGGCTTGCGTTTGAAGAGCTGCTTACGCTCCAGCTTGGCCTGAAGCTGCTGAAACGGCGCGGAAAAACCGAAACTCCGATAGTTATGGAGCAGGTTGACCTATCGGATTTTTTTGAACAGCTGCCTTTTTCCCCGACAAACGCCCAGCTTCGCGCGATAAATGAGTGCTGTGAGGATATGCAAAGTCCCGCCCCGATGAGCAGGCTTTTGCAGGGCGACGTGGGAAGCGGCAAAACGCTTGTTGCGGCTGCCTTGTGCTGTTTTTCGGCGAAAAACGGTTATCAGTCTGCGCTTATGGCGCCTACGGAAATCCTTGCAAAGCAGCATTACGAAACGCTTCGCGGATTTCTTGAGCCGCTCGGCTTCCGCGTGGTTCTGCTTACGGGCAGCAGCAAAAAAGCTCCCGTTTACAGCGAGCTGGAAAGCGGCGAGGCGGACGTGGCTGTCGGAACGCAGGCGCTTATCCAATCGGCAGTTCGCTTCAAAAGCCTCGGTCTGGTAATAACCGACGAGCAGCACCGCTTCGGCGTTGAGCAGCGCGGAATACTTGCCGCAAAGGGTATGAAGCCTCACACTCTCGTAATGTCGGCTACCCCTATCCCCCGAACGCTTGCGCTGATAATATACGGCGACCTCGACATTTCGGTGCTTGACGAACTTCCCAAGGGGCGTATTCCGATACGAACCTACGGCGTTGACACCTCCTACCGCGAACGGCTGTACAATTTTATAAGAAAATACGTTGCCAACGGCTTTCAGGCATACATTGTCTGCCCGCTTATTGAAGAAGGAGTTAGTGAAAAGGCAAGCGCGGTGAAATACTTTGACGATATAAAAGAGAAGTATTTTTCCGATATTCCTATGGGACTTCTCCACGGAAGGCTTAAACAAAAGGAAAAAGACGCCATTATGCAGGCGTTTAAGGACAATGAACTGAAGGTGCTGGTTTCGACGACCGTTATTGAAGTCGGTGTTGACGTTCCGAACGCGGTGGTTATGGTAATTGAAAATGCGGAGCAGTTCGGGCTATCTCAGCTTCATCAGCTGCGCGGACGCGTAGGGCGCGGCACTGAGCAGTCGCACTGTATACTGGTAACCGACAGCAAGAGCGAATACACGCGCGCGCGTATCGACACTATGGTTCGCACCTCCAACGGATTTGAAATAGCGAACGAGGATCTGCGGCTGCGCGGTCCCGGCGACTTTTTCGGTTCAAAGCAGCACGGACTTCCGAATCTGAAAATTGCCGATATTGCTTCAGATATTGACATTTTGCAGGAAACTCGGATTCTCGCGGACAAACTGCTGGAAGCGGACGAAACGCTGTCGCTGCCCGAAAACCGCGGACTTAAAATGCTAACCCTTAAGCTGTTCAGCGGGATTATGGAGTAGCACGGCGAGATTTTGATTTTACACAAAATGGCTGTTGCAGCTTGCGCTGCAGCAGCCATTTTAATGTATTCTGCTGCCACACAGGCGGCGCGGCGCGCGTCTTACATTTTGCGAAGCAAAATGTAAGTTCCTCG
>CAZFMC010000022.1:4820-28297 GCA_964520065.1 uncultured Ruminiclostridium sp. | reverse complement strand
TTATACCTCCGAATAATGATTTTTTACATTATACCACAAATTGCGGAATTAGTCAACCTTTTTTCCGAAAACTACCCGACCGATTCCCTGCAAATCAGGCAGAATTTCCGCTTCAAGCCCCGCCTGAGAGAGCATTTCCCCGACCGCCTCCGCCTGCCCGTCGCCGACCTCGAAGGCAAGCACGCCGTTCGCATTGAGCCGCTTACTCCAAATCGGAACAAGCGCGCGGTAAAAGTCCAGTCCGTCCTCCCCGCCAAAAAGCGCCGTTTCCGGCTCAAATCGCACCTCGCGCTGCAATTCGTCCATTTCCGTTCGGGTCAGGTACGGCGGGTTTGCGGTTATAACGTCAAACGTCCGCTCGGAAACAACCGCGCCGTCAAGCGCGTCGCCGTTTATCGCCGTTATTTCGGCACCGTTCAGCGCAGCGTTTTTTTCAAGGTACGAAAAAGCCTTTTCATAAAGCTCCACCGCCCACACCTCGGCGGACGTGTTTTTTGCGGCTGAGATTGCCACGCAGCCCGTGCCGCTGCATAAATCAAGCATTTTCCCGCCGTTTTTCAGCTTTTTTATCGCCAGCTCCGCCAGAAGCTCCGTTTCGGGACGCGGAATGAGTACTCCCTCGCCGACCAGAAACGTCAGCCCGTAAAATTCCCATTTCCCGAAAAGATATTGAAGCGGCACTCCATCGGTGCGTTTTTTCGCCAGCGTCAGCATCTCGCCGAGCTGCTCCTGTGTGATTTCGTCGGTAATAATCGGCAGCTTCCCCGTCGTTTCGCGGAATATTTCCTTCGCTTCAAAGGCTGTATCCTCAATCCCGCCGAGCTTCAGCATTGTGCAAAGCTCAAAAACCGCCTGTCTTGCGCTTACCATTTGTCCTCGTCCTTATTTTCGGGAATTACCCGCTCCATTGCCGCGATTGCGACCTCGATCATACTGTCGTCGGGTTCCTTTGTGGTAATACGCTGGAGAGCAAGCCCGGGCGCGGAGATTATGCGGGTGATGATGTTGTCGTGACGTCCCGCAAGGCGGATAACCTCGTAGGAGATTCCGACAATTACGGGCAGGAGAATGATTTTGCAGGAAACGCGCAGCAGCATTGCTATCGTTTCATTTACCCCGAAGGCGTCAATGAAAATTGCATTTGTTATCGGGAAAATCGAGTACACCAGAATGCTTATAAGCAAAACGAGGAAAATAAAGCTTGTGCCGCAGCGCGGGTGAAAACGCCGCATAGGACGGACGTTTTCGACGGTAAGCGGCTTGCCCGCCTCGTAGCAGGCTATGGTTTTGTGTTCCGCGCCGTGATAGCCGTACATACGCTTAATATCCTTAGAAACGGCGGTAACAGCCATGTAAGCGACAAAGATGATTATTTTGAGTATTCCCTCGAAAAGCGACTGAAAAGCGGAAATATCGGTTTCGCCGACAATCATCTGAATGAGCATAAACAGCCACGTCGGAACGAACACGAACAGCACGACCGCGAGCGCGACGCCGATAACCATGGCGATACCCATAACGATATTCATAAGCTTTTCGCCGAACTTATCGTTGAGCCACTTTTCAAAGCGGGTAAGCTCCTCGTCCTCCTCCTCGTCGGCCAGTCCCGAAACCTCTGCCGAACGCGAGATGTAGTGATATCCCTCGGCGAGCTGGGTTACGAAGTTTACCGAACCGCGGATAAACGGTGCTTTGTTGTACCATTTTTTTGGCTTGGCGGCATTTTCCTCAACGACGATTTCGCCGTTGGTTTTCCGCACCGCCATGGCGGTGCTGTTCGGACCCTTCATCATAATGCCTTCTATGAGAGCCTGTCCCCCGATGCTTGTGCGGTGGATATCAGCTTTTGAGTTTTCTGAAATTTTTTTTGTGTTTTCTTTTCTTGACATTTTTCTTGCCTTTCCGATTAAGTATACAGCTTTATTATACTCTTATTTCGTCCGTTTGTCAACCTCGGGAAAGCTGTATATATTTGCCCGGATAATCCCGTTTTTGTGTGCATATGAAACAAGTCGGTTTGCATATACCGTGACGATTTTGTGCATTAAGCAGATAAAGAGCTAAAATAATAAACAAAATCGGTAAATGAAATTGCTTATTGAAGCCGAAACGTGTATAATTAAGGTAGCATAACGCAACAATATATGTGACTAATGAAAGGTGCAAAGTATATGAAAAAGTATTTATCCGTAATTCTTGCAGCTGCTCTTGTTTTAACAGCAGCCGGCTGCGGCAACAGCGATTCCGCTGAAACAACAACAGCTGCCGAAACCACTACTGCTTCCGAAACCACTACGGCTGCTGAAACTACTACTGCTTCCGAAGCGGAAACAACCGAAGCGGAAGCAACATCTGCGGAGGCAGAGGCAAACAATGAAGCTCCCGCTGCGGAAGGCGCAATGCTTCTTGACGAAGAGTATATCAATGCGCTTGCGGAAAAAGCTCCTCTTTATGCCGACTATGCAAGAGTAAGCGCAACGATTCCCTACACAACCACCCTTGTTGAAGTTGACGAAAACGGCACAGAGCTTTCTGCAACGACAATGTCCATGGGCTCTATGAATGAAATTGCGATGTCTGTTTCCCAGAGCGGCGCAACCTCCAGAATTGTAATGGCGGACTACACCTACTACATAATCAGCGATGATACCCAGGAGGGTATTGTACAGACTCTTGACGAAGCAACATGGGATCAGCTGATTTCGGAGTCTGTTTCCTCCGTTGTTACGCTTAATCTTGACGCTCTTGAGGTTACGACAGGCGAAGAAGAGCTTTTCGGAACAGCCTACGCTGTTGAGTCGCTTAAGGACGATACAATGGCTGTTAAGTGCTATTTTGACGCTGAAACCGGCAAAGCTGCATATATGAGCAGCACTGTTGAGTACGACGGTGCGGAGATTGAGCAGCTCATCAAGATTTCCGACTACTACAACGGCGTTGACGAAGCTATTTTTGCTATTCCCGAAACTTATACATACACAGATATGTCCGCACTTGCGCAGCAGTAAACGGCAAGCGGAGCTGTTTGGTTTCATCGGCTTTTCACCGTATTTTCAGCATTGAAACGAAACAAAGCGCGAAGCGGCGCGGACTTCTTTAGTGTAGAAAACGCACAGGAAAGGAAACGTAGCATGAAAAGAATGAAAAAATTAGCGGCAATTCTTGCGGCGGCGGCAGTTATGGCGGCGTGCGCGGGCTGCGGCGGTGAAGGCGATACGGAAGAAACGACAGCGGCGGAAAGCACGTCGGGAAAAACTCATTCTCAGGTGGTATATGGCGGCGAGGAGGACACGACTGCCGAGGCGCTGGAATACCTGAGCGACAAGATTCCGCTTTACGTGAAGTTTATGGAGAAGCGTATGCAGTATCCGCTCACGTTTGAAACCTTGAATACCGTGAGCGGCGAGAATTTAGGCACGGCGGGTATGTATATCCGCGACGACCACACGCTTGCGATTTCATCGACAACGCCCGATGGCTACACGGTTCGGGTGGTTTACAAGGACGGAATGGTTTACCAGATTGAAAGCGCGACCAAGACGGTTTACAGCCGTGAATTTTCCGTAGAAAACGCAAAGTCGGTCGTATCGCAGTATCTTATCAAAATCAAACTGAGCGATGTTGAAAAATGCTCTTATGTTGACGATTTTGAGGAGATGAACGGGGTTGTCTACAAGCACGAGATTATTTATCAGCCGGAGGGCGACCCGTCGAACTACTACTACGATGAAGCTACCGACGAGATAAAGTACATTCGCGTTGGCGAGCAGGTCAGCGAGGTATTGCTTCTGGAGAATGCGGTGGACGAAAGCGCGTTTGAGCTTCCGTCCGACTACGAGATGAAGGACTTTTCCGAATATCCGACCGAATAACTCAGGCAAGATGTCCCCTGCCTCTTAGGCGGCGGGTTCCATTTGCCATTCAGCATAGGATGCAATTCCCTGCTGAATTGCAGGTTGGCACGTTACACAACTTCTGTGACATGACGGGGCAAGCCCCTTATTGAAACAAAGACGTACAGCAAAGAAACAGGCTGCTGCAGCGCACGCTGCGGCAGTCTGTTTTGCATATTCCGCTTCCACTTCTGCTTACACACAGTCGGCGCGGCGCGCGTCTTACATTTTGCGAAGCAAAATGTAAGTTCCATGGGCGGCTTTGCCGCCCATGGAATCGTTTTGTGCGGCTTCGCCGCACAAAACGCGCGCGCCGCGCCCCTTCCGCCTGAAGCGAGCTGCCTACCGACGCCCGCCGGAACGCGGGCGTTGCCGCAGCAGCTACCGGCGGCTTTTACGACCCTCGCAATTTTTCCCATCCCGACTAACGCCGCGATCCGCAGGTCCTGCTTTTTCTGCTTATTCCGGATCTTCGGTTCTTCCGGCAGGGCGCGCCCGCGCCCGCGTTCGGGCTTTGCCCGAACGCGGGCACCCAGCGGCGGCGAAGCCGCCGCCGGCGCCGCCGTTTGTTGCGCAACCCCGCGGGCGGGGCGGCCCACGGCCCCCCCCACCCGCCGCGCGGGGGCCGGCGGCCCCCCCCGCGCCGCCCCTTGGCTAAGCGGAAAGACCTGAAAAAAGCCGCCGCTTAGGCAAGTGCGAGGCTTCGCCGTTGGTCGGAGCGTTGGGATAGCGGGGCTGTAAAAAGGCGCGCGCCGCGTTTGCGAAAGCAAACGCGGCGCAGGTGGGTTTTTACCGTGTCAGCCAGATATTTGCAACGTCAAGCGCTTCAAAAAGGCTGTTGCGGTCGCTGGTCTTGACAATCATGTCCTTTGCGTCAATGTCCTTTGCAGTCCGCATAAGCGTGACCTTCAGCTTATCCGCCACGTCAAGCTCGTTCTCCTTGTGAGAGGAAAGAATGCGGATTGTCGCGACAAGCTCGTCGCTCATATTCCCGTAGTAAATCTCCTTGTTGCTGCGTACAAGCGGAAAGCCCTTGTACATGAAAAATTCTTCTGCCATCTTGCGACCATTCCTTTCCTATATAGTAATAAAAAAAGTGTGTATGCTTGTATATATTGTACCACAAAAGCCGACCAAAATCAATAGGTAAGCACAATTTCTCCGCCGTTAAGCAGACTGTCCGCGTTTTTGAAAAGCCGGTTGATGTAAGCACGCTTGGATTTGAACATATTTTCGCCGTTGACGCTTATTATAATGCTCCTGTCCGTTTCGCTCTCGTAAAAAGCCACAACGTCCTCGCCGCGCGACTTGTCCGAGTAGGTGTAGGTTATCTCCGCTATTTGTTCGCCGCGCGCTTCGTCAAAGTAAAGCTCGTCGCCCGACGCGGAGATAAGGAACTGGTACATCTGCTTCACGCGCTCCTCCTCCGCCGCTTCGCCGTTCATATAGTAGCTGTGAACGTCCTCACCGTCCTCGGTTTCCGCAGGAGTAGTTTCAAAAGTAAACTCAAATTCGCGTCCCTCGCTGTCGCTGTACTTAACCCCGTCAAGCGAGAAAATGTACGGCATCAGAAACAGCTCCGAAACAACCGATTCGGGGTCAATCGAAAGCGCAGGAATATCCTCGTAATCGAAAACGTAAAGCACATCAGGCTTTTCGCTGCAAATTCCGTATATCCCCGAAATATTCTGTGTAACCTTCCCGTTTTCGTCGGCAGCCTCGTCCGCAAGCACATTCCCCAGCGTAAGCTTGTACGTTTTTTCCGAGGTTTTCATAGTAATCGTGCAGGACGGCTCGTTAAGCCCCGCCAGCTCGTAGTCGCGCTCCTCCAGACCGTACCAGACCGCCTTCTGCGCTTCAAGCGAGAAAAGACTGTTCATAAAGGTCGGCGCGTCCGTAAGGTCGGCGTAAACCGTGTAGGGACTTGTAATCTGATACGTGAATACCGCAATTTCGTCCTCAACCGTCGGTATAAGCTCAATCGTCAGCGGCTCTTCAAGGTCGTAACGCTCAACCGTAAGGCTTTGTATCTCTTCGCCGTTTGCCGAGTCCTGCTCAGGCATAACGTCCGTGTCGATAAAGCTGAACTTGTCGCCCGAAAAAGGCGTTACCGCCGACTTCTTGTAGGTGTAAACCGTGTCGGTCGCACTGTCCATAAAGTACACCGCCGAGGACGAGGTAGGAGTTTGGTCGCCGAAGGAGAAGCTGTATTCCGTTCCGTCCGCGTAGCTTATCGTAACAGCCGCCTGCGGGTCGGAAAGTCCGTATTTTTCGGTATCCTCCGGCTTTTCCTCAACCCTCTGCTGCGCTTCAACGTTCGCAATTCCGCTTACCGCGCTTTTGATTGAGTCGTTAAGCAGCGGCGCGTTTTCAAGCCCCGCAATCGTCCATGTAACGCTTGCGTTTCCGCTCTCGTCAGCTTCCTCCGTCGGGATAATGTCGTATTCCCCGTCCGCGTTTTTTACGTGGATTTTTGTAATATTGTCCACCGTCTGTGCGGAAAGAACAAAGCTCTCCGACTCGGCTGCGGGCTCGCTCCCGTCCACCGTTTCAGGCTCCTCCTGCGGCGCGGTCAGCAGCAATGCCGCCGTAACGCCGCCGAGAACCGCAAGCCCAATGCCCGAAAAAATCAATATCTGCTTGTTTCTGCCCATTTGTTATCCTCAATCAAAGATGCCGTCTGCGTACCCAGATTACTATGCCCGCAACAATAATGATGATGGGAATAATAACCGCAAACGTAATTCCTATGCCGAACTGCTGCGTGCTGTCAATTTCGTAGGTGGTTGCCGTAAAGCTCTTAGGAGTTACGGTAACAGCCTGATCCGTATTGCCGCAAGCGTTGTTGAAAACCGCAATCGCCGCGTCGCCGTTATTATAGTTGGTCGCTGTTATAAAGTATTCGTCGAAAAGCAGCTCGCTTCCGCCGACGATTACGCGGCTGTACGTTGCCTCCGTTCCCTCAAAGCGCACCTTGGACGCCTCTACCAGAACGTTGAACTGTCCTCGCTCTGCGGAGTCCTCGCTCCACGTTTCCGCGGTAGCGTCAAACGGCATTACAACGCTGTCCTCGCCGTAGGAGCGGATAATAGCGGTATTGGAGTAGTTCGAGTTTTCCTCCCACAGCATTCTTACGGGTCTGAAGCCGTTTACGCGGAAGGAGGTGTTCTGACTCAGCTGCATAGCCGAGTAGTAGTCCGTATCGTCAACAATTTCAGCCTTCTGATAGAACGGAGTACTCATACCCTGAACGGAGTAAGCGTAGTTTCCGTCAAGCTGGAGGGAGTATCCCATATCGACCGCAATTCCCCATTCTTTAAGGAAAGCGTCGATTTTCGGCGTGGAAACGGGATTGTTGACCGAAGCGAAGTACATCAGATTCTTTCCGTAAAGTCCGTCGTTGCTTAGCCATTCGTCGATTTTATCGAGTACCTCGTCGCTGTAATCCATTGTAGGACCGTTTACAACGAGAATTTCGTATTCGTCGGGAATTTCCGCCGCAGCGTCAACATCAAGTGTTTCGACAACGTAAGCGTTCTTTTCAAGCAGGCTTACAAGCGCAGCGTTTTCCGTTTCGCCGAAGCCCGTCGCAAAAGCGACCTTTATCGGATTTACGCGCGTTACGGACATAATCGCGGAAAGAAGCTCCTGCTCCGCGACGCTTGTCTGGTCGGTAATCTGGTAGCCGTAGTAGTACATCATCTGCGCTGTCTGTGCGTCGTAGCTTGTTCCGTCAATAACGTATCTGGTGAAATCCGAGCTTATATTAAACGATTTGTGTCTGCCGGTTTCTTCACATTCTACAACCAGCATACCCTCCGAGCTTACGTCGTACAGCTCGCCGAACGAGGGCGTGGTAAGCAGGTCTACATAATCGAGCGAATAGTTCTTATTCATTCCGACAATATCGCTTACGAAAGAAACCGTCTGCTTATAAACCGAGCCTGCGTTTTCCAGCGTTTCCTCGTCGGAGGTAAAGTAGAAATTAACCGTGCTTTCGGAGCTTTTTACAAAATCCGATATTTCCTCTCCGAGCGTGTAAATTCCGCCGTCGGTAAGGTCGGCCTTAACGTCGAACCGGTCAAGAAGCAGGTTGCATATAACGTTCAGCAGAACGATAGCCGCGACAAAAATAACCGTAAATGCAACCGAAAGAGAGCCGTGCTTGAATTTCTTGCTTTTAAACGGGTTAGCCGAGGCTTTTTTCGGTTTTTTTGCCTTTTCGGCTTTCTTTGTATCAATTATATTATTTTTTTCGGACAGCTCCGCAGAATTTTCCGCAGGCTGAACCGCCTTCTGTTCTTCTTCCATTTTGCTCCTCCTTATGCCCATCTGCGCTTTTCAAGCACACGGACTGTCAAAAACAGGAAAATAACCGTAACGCTCAGCAAAAAGAGCAGGTTTCCGAGGCTGAAAATGCCTGTCGTAAATTCATAGTAGCGGTCGAAAATCGAGAGAGAAAGCACAATTTCGGAAATAGCCTTAACGGGGATAACCGAAGCGATGGTGTTGATAAGAACCAGCAGCAGATTTGCGCCGAACGTGCCGATTGCCGCTATCATCTGACTTTCGGTAAGTCCCGAAACAAAAAGTCCGACCGAAACGAAAACTGCTCCGATTAAGGCGAGCGCAACGAAGTTTCCGAGTATAAGCGCCCAGTTTACCGTGGCGAAAAAGCTCATTACAACGCCGTAAATCAGCATTATAACGTCGCCGAGCAGGAACACGAGGTAAGCCGAAAGGAACTTTCCGAAAACAAGTCCGAAAAGGCTCACGGGCGCGGTTAGCAAAAGCTGGTCGGTTTTCTGCCGCGCGTCGTCCGCCAGCAGCCGCATTGTTAAAAGCGGAACGAAAATCATATAAACGTAGAACATTCCGAGGAAAACGCTTGAAATATCCGCGCTTCCCATACTCAGCGAAAAGCTCCAGAAAAATATTCCCGAAAAAAGGAACGAAGCCGCCAGAAATACATACCCTATCGGCGCCTTGAAATAGCCCGTAAATTCGCGTTTAAGTATTGCAAGCATTATACATTCCCCTCCTTGCTCAATCTGTCGAATTTTGCTTCGATTTTTTCCGCGCCGCCGTAAACGTCGCCTGTGGTAAGCTTTAAGAACACTTCCTCAAGCGTAAGCTCGTTCGAGCGCATCATTAAAATCGGATAATTGCGCGACGCAAGCTTTTTAAACACCTCGCGCCGCACGTCGCAGCCCTCTTTAGCTTCAAGGAAATATTCGTTCACGTTTTCCTCTATTTTTCTGTTCACGAAAACGCGCTGAACCTGCGGTACAGCTTCAAGCAGCTTTTTGATTTCGCTGTCGCTGCCCTCCGCGTGGATAACCAGCTTATGGTCTGCGGAAAGGTTCTTTGCGAGTGTTTCGGCGTTATCGTCCGCAACGATTCGACCCTTGTTTATTACAACGATTCTGTCGCAGACTGCCTGAACCTCGGGGAGAATATGAGAAGAAAGGATAACCGTATGGTTTTTTCCGAGCCGCTTGATAAGCGTTCTGATTTCGATAATCTGCTTCGGGTCAAGACCAACGGTAGGCTCGTCAAGAATAAGCGTTTTCGGGTTGCCGACCAGCGCCTGCGCAAAGCCGACGCGCTGCTTATATCCCTTGGAAAGGTTTTTTATCAGGCGCTTTCTCACGTCCGTAATTTTTACGATTTCGCATATCTCGTTGAGATGCGATTTTTTCGGCAGTCTGCACCCCTTAAGGCTGTAAACGAAGTCGAGATATTCGTCAACCGTCATATCGAAATACAGCGGCGGCTGTTCGGGGAGATAGCCGATCATTTTCTTCGCCTCGATTGGGCTTTCAAGAATATCCACGCCGTTTATAAATGCCTGTCCCTGCGTGGAGGAGAGGTATCCCGTGAGGATATTCATTGTAGTAGACTTTCCCGCGCCGTTCGGACCGAGGAAGCCTAGAATCTGTCCGTCCTCCGCCTTGAACGAAATGTTGTTTACGGCTTTTTTGCTTCCGTAGCATTTCGTCAGATTTTTTACTTCTATCATTATTGTCCGTTCCTTTCGTATTAAAGCGTCACCGAAAACTATTGTACAGTGTTAAAGTGAAAATCATATGTTATACCGCTGAATAATCCGTAATCAATACACGGATTTATCGTAGGTGAGCTGTTTTTTCAGTGCCTCAAGGCTGTCGAAGCGCTGCTCGCCGCGCAGGTATTCCCTGAGCGACACTGTAACGTTTTTTCCGTAAAGCTCGCCTGAAAAGCCTATTATATGCGTTTCCATAAGAGCCTCGCCCGTGTAGCCGACGGTCGGCTTAACTCCGATATTTGTAATTCCGCGGTAGGTTTTTCCGTCAATGCTTGCCCAGCTTTTGTACACGCCGTTTTTGGGCTGAACCATATAATCGGGGATTTGCTGATTGATTGTCGGGAAGCCGATTTCCGTGCCGAGGCGTGCGCCGTGAAGCACGGGCAGGCAGTATGAAAGCTCGTAGCCGAGCAGCCGGTTAGCGCGTGCGACTGCACCCGCGCGTATAAGCCGGCGGATTTCGGTTGAGCTTACGATTTCTCCGTCTACCTTAACGGGCGCGACGATTTCGCATTCCGCGCCCATTTCGGCGCAGAGCCTTTTCAGCGTTTCGGGGTCGCCCTCTCCGCCCTTTCCGAAGCGGAAGTCGTACCCGCACACGACATATTTCGCCGAAAGCCTTTTTATGAGTACTTCCGCGACGAAATCCCGTGCGGAAAGCTCTTTGATATCGCTGAAATCGGGCGCATAAATATAGTCCACCCCGATTTTTCCGAGGAGGAGTTTTTTCTGTTCGTGGGTAATTATGCAGCGCCCCTTGGTTTTTTTGAATTTCGGGAGCGCGGTTTTTTCGTTGAACGTGAACAGCACTGATTTAAGTCCCCTGCGCATAAGGGTGCGGCGCACAACCTCGATATGTCCGAGGTGAAGCCCGTCAAAAAAGCCGAGCGCCACCGCCGAGGGCTGTTCAAGAGTCTTTTCCGTAATATCCGTCAAGATAAGAACACCCCTTTTAATTCTGAAATATCTCGCAGCTTATCCTGCTCTGATTTTTCAGTCTTTTCGTCTTTTTTCGGATTCGGCGTGTTCACATAGAACCGCTGAATTGCTTTAAGGTCGCCGTTTTCCGTAACCTCTCCGATTGCCAGAAGCTCGTCCGCTTCGCTTACAATCCGATACGCGCCGTCGTATTCGCGTTCAAAGGCAACGCGCCGTGCGTCAAGCGTAACTCCGTTCAGGAACAACCGCGTCTGACCCTCGTCGAGAAGCGCGCGCGGCAGGCTTCTGTACAAAAACTCCATCGGCATAAGCAGCTTTTCAACCGCCGCCGTTCCGCCCTGCGCGAAAGCCTCCTTTACCTCGGAGAGCTTATAGCAGTCCCGAAGTCCGAAATTGCCCGAACGCGTTCGTGTAAGCGCAGTCATAATTGCGCCTGTTCCCGCCTCGACGCCCATATCGTGAATGAGCGTACGGATATACGTTCCCTTTGAGCAGGAAATAACCACGGTTGCCCTGTTGTCGGCAAACTCCTCGAATTTAAGCGAGTAAACGGTAATCGGACGCGCCTTGCGCTCAACCTCCACGCCCTGCCGTGCGAGGTCGTAAAGCCGCTGTCCGTTTACCTGAACTGCGCTGTACATAGGCGGCGTCTGGAGCTGGTCGCCCTTGAACCGCTGTTCAAGTATATACTGCATATTTCTTCCGACCTGAACGTCCGAGGTAGCAAGCACCTTTCCGGTAACGTCCTGTGTGTCGGTAGTAATGCCGAAGCGCATTTCTGCGCGGTATTCCTTGCTTGTATCGGGGCAGAAATCCACCGCCTTTGTCGCATTTCCCACAAATATGGGGAGAACCCCCTCCGCCATTGGGTCAAGCGTTCCGCCGTGCCCGATTTTTTTCGTTCCGCACAGCTTGCGCATGATAGCAACAACGTCGAAGGAGGTATACCCCTTTTCCTTATAAATACAGATTATCCCGTTCATTTAAGCACCTTACCGATTTCGGCGAGAAGCCGCTGTTTTGCTTCCTCCGCCGTGATTCCCTTGAAGGAGCAGCCTGCCGCGCGGATATGTCCGCCGCCGCCGAACAGCATACAAAGCTCCTGGACGTCAACATACCTGTTTGAGCGCAGCGAGGCCTTCCAGCCGTCGTCCTTTTCCTTTATAATTGCGCTTATTTCAACACCCTTGACCTGACGCGGGATAGAGGAGATACCGTTTGCGTCCTCCGAATCCACGTCCTTAAGCGCGCTTTTCGGGAGAACCACAACCGCGCATTTCCCGCCGAAATAAAATTCCATATCGCGGTAGATGCGTTCCTCAAGCGCGATACGCGCCTTGGTTTTAAGGTCGAAAAGGTTATAGTTCAGCTCTGCGAAGCCGAAATCAAACTCCAGAAGCTGCGCGGCGATACGGTGCGTTTCGGGCGAAACCGACGAAAATTTGAAGCAGCCCGAATCCGTTACAATAGCGGTGTAAAGGCAAGCGGCGATGTCCTTGTTAAGCGGAATTTTCATTGCGCTTATAACCTTGAACACCGTCTGTGCGCAGGCAGCCGCCTCCGGCTCGTTAAGCAATCTTTTTTCAAAGCAGACGTGCGACATATGGTGGTCTATTGCCAGCTCGACGCGGCTGCCGTATTCCTCGTCAAGACCGCCGAGCAGGAGTCTGTCGGCGACGTCAACTGAAATAACGGTTTCCTCGTCAAATTCCTCTGCGGGCGCACTTGCCCACATAAAGCTGAAGCGGTCGGATATTTTATCGGCGCAGCGCACGTTGGCTTTTTTTTCTATTGAGCGCAGCGCGGAGCAAAGCGCGTAGGCGCAGCCCGCCGTATCGCCGTCGGGGTTTGCGTGGGAAAGTATCGTGTAGCGGTCGTGTTCGAGGAGAAACGCCGCCGCCTCTTCAATTGTGATTTTTTCAGATGTCATTCGTCGTCCTCTTGTGCTTCCTCTGCACCCTCGGCGGGCTTGGGGAGAGCGTCGATAAGCTTGCTTATTTTTTCATAATAATCGAGCGAGTTATCCGCAAGGAAAATAAGCTCGGGCATTTTTCTCAGCTTAATCCTTGCGTTTATTCTCCTCTTGAAGAAGCCTGCCGCGCCCTTAAGGCACTCGATAGCTTCTCCCGTGCTTTTTTCCTTGCCAAGCACCGAAACGTAAATCCTGCAGTACGAAAGGTCGCTTGTAATTTCAACGTGTGAAACCGAAACGATTTTATCCGCAATTCTGCTGTCATTTATTTCGTGCATAGCCACGGATATTTCGCGTTTAACGTCCTCGGTCAGTCTGTCTATATTGTGATTTGCCATTTCAGACCCTCCTTATCCGTCAATCTCTGTATTCCTCGATTGCATAGGCTTCAAAAATGTCGCCTTCCTTTATATCGGTGAACTTTTCAAGGCTGATACCGCACTCGTAGCCTTCGGCAACCTCCTTAACGTCGTCCTTGAAGCGGCGCAGACCTGCAATCTTATCATCGCCGACAATGATTCCGTCGCGGACGATACGGATACTGCACTTGCGCTCTACCTTGCCTGAGAGAACATAGCAGCCTGCAACGATACCGACGTTTGTAATCTTGTAAACCTGTCTTACCTCCACTCTTGCAAGGTCAACCTCGCGGAATTTCGGTGCAAGCATACCCTTTATAGCTGTCTGAACCTCTTCGATTGCGTCGTAGATTATGCGGTACATACGAATATCAACGCCGTCGCGCTTTGCGTTATCGGCAGCCGCGGGGTGCGGTCTTACGTTAAAGCCGATAATTATAGCGTTTGACGCGTTCGCCAGCATAACGTCGCTTTCGCTGATAGCGCCGACTGCGCCGTGGATAACTCTTACGCGAACCTCTTCGTTGGAGAGCTTTTCAAGCGACTGGGTAACGGCTTCAACCGAGCCTTGCACGTCTGCCTTGACGATAAGCGGAAGGGTTTTCATTTCGCCCTCCTCGATATGCGAGAAGAGGTTGTCGAGCGTTACCTTCTGGTAAAGTCGGAACTGTTCCTCCTTCGCGTCGAACTTACGCTTTTCGACAAGCTCTCTTGCAAGCTTTTCGTCCTCAACGACAGCGAACGTATCGCCCGCGCTGGGAACCTCGGAAAGACCTGTGATTTCAACGGGCGTTGAAGGACCTGCTTCCTTTACGGTTCTGCCCTTGTCGTTGCGCATTGTTCTTACTCTTCCGACGGTAGTGCCCGCGATGATAATATCGCCTGTTCTCAGCGTACCCTTCTGAACGAGAACCGTAGCGACAGGACCTCTTCCCTTATCGAGCTTAGCCTCGATAACCGCGCCCTGTGCGAGGCGGTCGGGGTTTGCCTTTAATTCAAGAACCTCGGCGGTAAGGTTTACCATTTCGAGCAGGTTGTCGATACCCTCTCCTGTTTTTGCGGAAACGGGAACGCAGATTACATCGCCGCCCCATTCTTCGATAACAAGACCGTGTTCGGTAAGCTCCTGCTTGATACGGTCGGGGTTTGCGGCTTCCTTATCCATTTTATTTATAGCGACGATAATGCTTGTACCCGCAGCCTTTGCGTGGTTGATAGCTTCAACCGTCTGCGGCATAATGCCGTCGTCCGCTGCTACAACGAGAATTGCGATATCCGTGATGCTTGCGCCTCTTGCGCGCATAGCGGTAAACGCTTCGTGTCCGGGAGTGTCGAGGAAGGTGATATCCTTTCCGTCGGCAACGACCTTATAAGCGCCGATGTGCTGAGTGATACCGCCCGCTTCGCCCGCTGCGACGTCCGCGTTTCTGATGCGGTCGAGGAGCGAGGTTTTACCGTGGTCAACGTGTCCCATAACAACGACAACGGGAGGACGCGGCTGGAGATTTTCGTCGGTATCCTCGACCTCTTCAAAAAGACGCTCCTCGATAGTAACGATAACCTCTTTTTCAACCTTAGCGCCAAGCTCCTCGGCAACGAGAGCCGCCGTATCGAAGTCGATGGTCTGATTTATTGTACACATTTCGCCCAGCCCCATAAGCTTCTTGATAACCTCGGACGCGGTTACCTTAAGGCGCTGTGCAAGCTCCGAAACAACGATTTCGTCGGGAATGAGAACCTTAAGCTGCTGCTTTCTGGCGCGTTCAAGCTCAAGGCGCTTTAGCTTCTGAGCCTCGGTTTCGCGGTTTTTATTGCCAAACTGGCGTTTATTCTGAGATTTCTGGTTGATTTTCTGCTTTTTGGTAAAGCTGTCGTCGCCGCCTCTGCCCTGACCCTGCGGTGCGATGGTTTCGTAGCGTTCGTTGTACTTGTCGAGGTCAACGTAGCTTCCGCGTGTATCTACGCGCTTTGTGACCTGCTCGCCGCGCTGAACAGCCTCGCCCTTTACCTTTGCCTTGGGCGGGTCGTTGGTCTTGACTGCGTTGATATCAACCTTGATTTCGGGCTTGGGAGCAGGATTCTGACGGCGGTCGTTCTGCGGCTTGTCACCAAATTTACGTTCACCCTGCGGTCTGTCGTTAAACTTACGCTCGCCCTGCGGTCTGTCGTTAAACTTACGCTCGCCCTGCGGTCTGTCGTTAAACTTGCGCTCGCCCTGCGGTCTGTCGTTAAACCTGCGCTCGCCCTGCGGTCTGTCGTTAAACTTACGTTCACCCTGCGGCTTGTCGTTAAACCTGCGCTCACCCTGCGGCTTGTTTTCCTGCTTGGGAGCGGGCTTTTCCTCCGCTTTGGGCGCGGGCTTTTCCTCCTGCTTGGGCGCGGGCTTTTCCTCCTGCTTGGGCGCGGGCTTTTCCTCCTGCTTGGGAGCAGGCTTTTCTTCCTGCTTAGGCGCGGGCTTTTCTTCAGACTTTGCGGACTGTGCGGCTTTTTCGGCTGCCTTCTTTTCGCCTGCTGCAAAATACGCGTCGAAATTCTTCACCTGATGCTTTTGTGAAAGCTGCTCGAGAATAAGATTAAGCTCGTTCTCGGAGAGGCTTCCTGCGGGCTTTTTCTCCGCGCCCGTGAGCGTTTTTACCATTTCAACAATTTCATTTGCGGAAAGGTTAAGGTCCTTAGCCGCGTCTTTGATTTTGGTTTTTTGTTCCTTTTGTGCCATTCGATGTCCCCCAGACTAACATAATTTGGTTATGGATTTAAACAGTCCTTCGTCAAGAACTGCAAGTATACCTGTTTGCTTTCCCATTATCTGCTTTATTTCAGCCATTGTTGCTTCCGGCTCGCAGACGGGAACGCCTGTTTTTTCGCAGATGAACCGTACTTCCTTTTTGGACTTTTCGGAAAGGTCTGCTGCGACAATTACGCCTGCGACCTTAGTCGCGGGTTTTTTAACCTCCTCGGTTACCGAATCGAAGCCGTAGAGCAGTTTTCCTGCCCGTCGGCACAAACCGAGTGTTCCCAAAAAATTATTCAAGCTTTTCGATCTCCTGTCTGAGCTGTTCATAAACCTCAGCCGAAATTGAGCATTTAAGCGATCTTTCAAGGCTTTTTCGCTTCTGCGCCTTTAAAAAGCACTCCATATCGCGGCAGATATAAGCGCCGCGCCCTGATTTTTTGCCTGTTTCGTCGATAGAGATTGTACCGTCCTTGCTTCTGACGACGCGCAGGAGTCCTTTTTTTCCGAGCATTTCATCGCAGCCGAGGCATTTTCTTAGCGGTTCGGTTTTTCCCATAGGCTTAACCCTCGAAGAAGCCGCTTTCGGGCTTTATGTCGATTTTGAAGCCTGTAAGGCGGGCTGCAAGCTTAGCGTTCTGACCCTTATTGCCGATTGCTAGTGAGAGCTGGTTATCGGGAACGACAACGGAGCAGGCTCTTACCTCCTCGTCGGGAATATCCACGCTGATTACGTCGGCGGGCTTTAACGCCTGTTTGATGAACTCCTTCGGGTCGTCGCTGTACTTAACCACGTCGATTTTTTCGCCGCGAAGCTCTTCGCAGATTTTGGAAATTCTGCTTCTCTGCGGACCTATGCAGGCGCCGAGCGCGTCAACGTTTTCGTTATTGCTTATAACGGCGATTTTGCTTCTTGAGCCGGGCTCACGGCTTATGGAGCGGATTTCGACAACGCCCTCGTAGATTTCGGGCACTTCAAGCTCGAAAAGCCGCTTGATAAGGTCGCGGTGGGTTCTTGAAATGCGGAGGGTAGGTCGGCGGTCGTTGGCGGAAACTCCGGAAACGAACACCTTTACAATATCTCCGACGTTGAGTACATCGGCGGGGAGCTGGTCGCTCTTGAAGAGCATTACTTCATTTCCGTTAATCATAACGTAAGCGTTGCCAGTTTCGGGTTCAACGCGCAGAACGCTGGCGGAAACCGCCTCGTTCTGAAGTCCGCCCCACTGCTCAACGAGCTGGCTGCGTTCGACCTCCTTGATGCCCTGCTTGATTACCTGTTTAGCGGTCTGAGCTGCGATACGTCCGAAATTTTTCGTATCGAGCTTTATGGAGCAGGCGTCGCCGATATTGTAGCGTTTATTTACATTCCGTGCGTCTTCAAGGGAGATTTCGTTTGCGTCGTCGAGAACCTCTTCAACGACCTGCTTACGGATAGAAACGTCGAATTTTCCCTTGATTATATCAATATCGAAATTGATATCCTCGCTTCTGGGGTAATCCTTTTTAATAGCGATAACGAGAGCGGTCTGGATTTTTTCCACGAGAAGCTCAGGCTCGATACCCTTTTCCTTTGCTACTGCGGCGAGAGCCTCGAACAGCTCGCCTGTTCCTGATGATTTAGCCATTTTTCAGTTGTCCTCCTAAGTATAAAATAAAGTGCGATACGCAGTGAATAAATATTACAAATCCGAATTTATTTTCACGCAGTCCGAAACGCTGAAGGTCTGGGTTTCGTTGTTTTCCTTTGCAAGGGAGAACGAAGCGGTTTCCTCGTTGTAATCGGAGAGAGCTCCGCAAATGCTGATTTCCTTACCCTTTTCGTCGCGGACGGTAACTCTGACGGGTTCGCCGATACAAGCCCGGAAATGTTCGGGCTTGCGGAGTCTTTTGGACAGACCCGGCGAACCGATTTCGAGAATATCGATTTTTCCGATAAAGTCCTGTTTATCGATCAGTTTATTAAGCGGCTCGGACACTTCCTCGCACTCATCGCTGTCGATACCGCCCTCCTTATCGAAAAGGATACGCAGATACCACATTGCGCCTTCTTTTTCAAATCTTACGTCCCACAAGCGGTAGCCTTTTTCCTCCAGAACGGGCGCGACCAGATTATATGCGCGTTCTTCGATACGACCGCTGTTCTCTTTTTTCTTTTCTGCCGTAGCTGACACCTCCAATTTGATTACACAAACAAGAAAGACCGGATTTTGTCAACCCAGCCTTTCTTTACTATACTAATCGTATTATACTACAAAATATAGCTTTTGTCAAGGGTTTATGCGGATTTTTTTGTAATTTTCCATTACTTTGCAGTTTCTCCCGCGGCTTTTAGAGCTTGTTCACATTAACCGAAATGCTCGGATTTTGAAACGAATTTTTTGCAGAACAAGGCGAAAATTCGCAGACGTACTTTATGTACTTCAAGAATTTTCAACGCAGTTATGCGAAAAATACGTCAAAAGACGAGCGTTGAGCGTTAATGTGAACACGCTCTAATACTCTTGGCTCCTCTTTGCCTCGGCGAAACGCCGCGTTTCTTCGCTGCTGCGTAATCCCGCCCGCTCCGACAGCTCGGTGCAATCGGCAGGGCGCGGCGGGCGCCGTTCGTTTCGCGGAGCGAAACGAACGGGCTGCGCGGCTTCGCCGCGCAGCCGCCTGTTCCGCCGAAGGCGGAACAGGCGCGCCCGCCGCGCGCTCTCCGCTTAGCCGAGGGTGCATATGGAGCGCCGAAAAGAAGTCGGCGCGAGGACGCGGCGTCAGCCGATGTGTGAGCAATGCCGAGAATAGAGAAAGCCGCGGGGAACTCCGACGGAGGGCGTAAGCCCTCACGGAGGAGTTCCCGCTGAAAAAACTGCGCGTTTATGTGCGACCGCCTGCGGGGAAGAGCCACCACCCGTCGGCGGTCGCAGCGGCTTTTAATACTCTTGGCTCCTCTTCACCTCGGCGAAACGCCGCGTTTCTTCGCTGCTGCGTAATCCCGCCCGCTCCGACAGCTCGGTGCAATCGGCAGGGCGCGGCGGGCGCCGTTCGTTTCGCGGAGCGAAACGAACGGGCTGCGCGGCTTCGCCGCGCAGCCGCCTGTTCCGCCGAAGGCGGAACAGGCGCGCCCGCCGCGCGCTCTCCGGTTTCGCCGAAGGTGCGTTAAGGCGTGTAAATATCCTCGTCGGTGAGGGTAAGCTCGCCGTTTTCCTGCTCGTAGCGCTTGATTTCACGCTTTATGAGAAGTTCAATCATGTTCGTCATGGAGCGGTTTTCCGCTTCGGCGATCTTCTTGATTTTCGCGTGGTCGGTCAGGTTGAGGCGTAGAGTGAATTGTGATTTAATAACAGCCATCGTGCTTCTCCTTTTTTGTTGTCACCACAATGATACCACTCTGCAATCTTTTTGTATGGTGTCATATTGACACCTCCGGTGAAAGGTGATATAATACAAGTGTAAAAAATAAAACGTAAAAATGTACGCTGAAATACCGAAAATGCAGGGTCGGGGTTATTGTGTGCGCGACGGACGAAAATAACCGCGCCCCCGTAAGCTGAAAGGAGCTTTTTAATGAAAGCAAAAGAAGCCTTGAAGAAAACAGCCGCCGAGTCAGGCGTGACGGAGGAGGAAATGCTGCGCGATATCACCGCAGCAATCGAAGCCGCTATGCAGAACGCTTCCCCCGAAGCCGCTCAGATGTGGAGCAGTATCGCGGGAAACGGCAAAACGCCAACCGCCGAGGAATTGGTCGAAGCCGTCGGAGAAAAAATTTTACCCCATTGACCAAAAGCCAATGGGGAGTGGCAATTAAGTGAGGGCTGCAGTAAAACCGCAGCCCTCGTTTGTTTGATTGTGAATCGCAGCGTTGTCGGCTCGGTCGCTTATTCAACCGATTTCAGCGCCTCAATCATGTCTACCTTTTTAAGCCTGCTGTGCATAACAAACGTTACAAGCACCGAAAAGCCTATCGTCAGAAGCGCCGAAAGAAGATAGCTTCCAAGATATATGCTGCGCCCGAACATTACAAAATCAACCTCCGCCGTCGTGATGACAAACCGCGCAAGAAATACGCCCAGTATAAGCCCCGCGCCTGTTCCTAAAAGCGTAAGCAGTATGTTTTCGCGGAAAATGTACGCGTCAACCTCCTTGTCGAAAAAGCCCAGTACCTTCAGCGTCGCAATTTCCCGTATCCGCTCCGTTATGTTGATGTTTGTGAGGTTGTACATTACAATAAAGGCAAGCGCACCCGCCGCCGCAACAATTACCCAGATTACATAGTTCAGCGCCGTAAGCATATTTTGGTACGTCTGCATAACCGACGTGGAAAACGAAATCGCCAGCACGCCGTCCTCTTCAAGCAGCCGTTCCGCAAGCCCGTCCTCGCCTTCCCGTCCAAGACTGTGCGTGAAGTAAATCGCGTTGTAGTCGGGCTTCTTGCCGAAAAGCTCGCTGTACGTCTGCTCCGTCATATAAACGTAGTGCCCGGGGTAGTTCTCGAAAGCCGCCGTCAGCGCAACCTCGCGCTTTTCGGTTTCGGATTCGCTTATCGTGAGAGCTTCCCCGCTTTTCAGACCGCCGAGAAGCAGAGAGGATTTTTCGTCAATGTAAATCTCTCCGTCTTTTAGTGCGTATTCCTCGCCCGAAATGCGGTCGCGCAGGGTCATAAAATCGGAAAAGCGTTCGGCTTCCGACGGTACGGCAATGTACGCGCTTACCTTTTTCCCGTTTGCCGAAACGTCCATCTGTTTCTGGTAAACCTTTACACATTCTCCCGTTTCCGCAAGAATATCGCTCACCTTCCGTTCCGCTTCGGGATAGCCCTCGCTGTCAAACACGGCGATTCCGTCGTAGCTTTGCAGGTCGCCGTACTGCACGCGGATAATGTCGTTTATGCTGTCGAAAAGCGCAAAGCCCGTAAGCAGAAGCGCCGTGCAGCCCGCAATTCCAACCACCGACATAAGCATTTTCCGCTTGTATCTGAAAAGATTCCGCGCCGTTACCTTGTTGCTGAAATTGAACCTCTTCCAGATAAACGACGCCCTTTCCAGCAATATCCGCTTGCCCGTTTTCGGAGCCTTCGGCCGCATAAGCTGCGCGGACTGTTCCGAAAGAGCCGAGCGGCAGGCGAAAAATACCGTCGCCGTTATTGCGATAAGACTGACCGCAATCGAAGCCGCCGCCGTCGGAACGTCAATCGGCAGGTATATTTCCGGCAGGTCGTACATCATGCCGTAGGCGGTTATTATTACGAACGGGAACAGCTTCATTCCCACCGCAATGCCGAAAACAGCCCCCGAGAGAGTCGCCGCCGCCGCGTAGAAAATATATTTCCGGATTATTTTTGCGTTCGAGTAGCCCAGAGCCTTGAGCGTGCCTATCTGAACGCGCTGCTCTTCAACCATTCTCGTCATAGTAGTAAGGCAGACCAGCGCTGCAACCAGCAGGAAGAAAACGGGGAAAACCGCTGCGATATTTGTTATTCGCTGAGCGTTTTCGCCGTATTCGGTGTAACCGGGATTGTCGTCGCGCGTAAAAACATACCACTCGGGCTGTTCAAGGTCGGCGATTTCTTCCTCCGCTTCGGCAAGCTCCTTTTTTGCGTCGGAAATTTTTTTCTCCGCCTCGGCTTTTCCGTCCTCCAGTTCCTTTTTTCCGTCCTCGTATTCGGCTAAGCCCGCTTCGTAATCGGCTTTTCCGTCCTCAAATTCGCCGCGCGACCTTTCAAGCTCCGCCAGACCTTCGGAGTACTGCTCCTCGGCTTCCGCCAGACCTTTTTCAGCCTCGGCAAACTGCTTTTCGGCTTCGGCTTTTCCGTCCGTCAGCTCCCGCCTTGCGTCGTTAAGCTGTTTTTTGCCGTCGGAAAGCTGTTTTTTTCCGTCGTCCAGACCCTTTTTCGCTTCGTCAAGCCGATTCTTGGCGCTGACGAGCTTCGCTTCGTTTTCGTCAAGCTCCTTTTTGGCGTTATCCAGCTGCGCTTTTGTGTCGGAGAGCTGTTTTTCGGCTGCTTTGAGCTGCGGAGCGGATTCGTCGAGCCGAACTCCTGCCGCGTCAAGCTGCGCCTTTGCCGTTGTATACGCGGTCATTCCCGCGTCAAATTCAGCCTTTGCCGCCGTGTACTGCGAGGAATTTTCACCGTAGGCGGCTTTAAGCTGTCCCAAACCCGCTTCTGCCTGGTCGAGCTGTTTTTTCTGCTCTGCGAGAAGCACGGTATTTTCTTTGTACTGCGTCAGACCCTCGTCGTAAGCGGCTTTTGAAGCGTTGTACTCCGCAAGCCCCGCTTCATATTGAGCCTTGCCCGCCTCGTATTCGGTTTTTCCGCTGTCGAAAAGGGCTTTTCCGTCGGTGTATTCCGCAAGTCCCTTTTGGTATTCCGATTCGCCGTCGGCAAGCTTTTTTTCATTTTCGGCGAGGTCGGCTTCCGCGTCGGCTATTTCCTGTTCAGCCTCGGCGGTCTGCTTGGCGTAGTCCTTTTTTGCCGATTCAAGGTCGGCGTAGCCGCTCTCTATTTCGGCGCGCGCGTTGTTAAGCTGCTGTTCGGCTTCGGCGAGCTGCTTTTCACCATCGTCTATATCGGCTTTTGCCTTGTCCAGCTGTTCCTTTGCTTCGGAGAGTCCCTTTTCGCCGTCCGCTATTTCCTCTTCCGCCTCTTTTTCAGCCCTTGCCAGCTCCTGCTTAGCTTCGTCAAGCGCATTGTCTGCCTCGGAAATAATATCGTCAAACCGCTCAGCTTCGCGTTTTTCGGCAATTTCCCCGACTGCGGCGGAAAGCTGTTCGATATTTTCGCCGTATTCGCCGTCGTAAGCGGACAGCTCGTCAAGCTGCGGGAAGCGCAGGTAGACCTCGGTGTTATATTCCACGCAGAAATTATCTGACGGAACAAAGTAAACGGAGGAAACAGAGCCGTTTCCGACATTTGTGCTTCCGTAGCCGGTTTTGTCGATATACAGCGGAGATTTCACCGTCCCGACAATCGTGTAGGAGTCAACGGAGAGTATATCGTCGGGCTTTTCGCCGTTTCCGTTTGTAAATTTAACCTGCGCGCCTATCGGCAGGCGTCCCTTCATACCGCTGTCGGAAGCAAGGCACTCGTTTTCGTTTTCGGGAAACCGACCGTCCGTCAGGGTCAGCTTGTTCACGCCGTCCTCGTCATTATTCAGCGCTATAATTCTTGCGGCGACGGGCGAGGAACTTTCCGAGGAGGCAAGCACGTCCGTGTAATACGACGGAAACACCTCTGCGCCGTCCAGCGCTTCGAGGGCGGCGATGTCGTTTTCGTCGAAGCCGTAGGTTGAAACAAGCCGAAAGTCCATCAGCTCCGATTTATCGAAGTATTTATCCGCGGTGATCCGCATATCGGGCGCTGCGGATTTTACTCCCGAAAAAAATCCTACTCCTATTGCGACAATTCCGAAAATCGACAAAAAACGACTCTTCGTTTTTCCTATCTCTCTGAAAGTGCTTTTCCAAAGTGCGTTTTTCATTGCTCTGTTCCTTTCTCCTGTACGAGGCCGCTGCTTCCGGCAGGGCGGGCGCG
>CAZFMC010000022.1:0-4720 GCA_964520065.1 uncultured Ruminiclostridium sp. | reverse complement strand
GGCGGGCGCGGAGGTGTCCGCTTAGCCGAACGCCGAAAAAGCGAAATTACGGCAGTAGAACCGCCGTAATCCTTTCCGCTTATTCTTCGCTGTCGTTCGCGTACTTTGCGCGAATACGGTGTTCAAGCCCGCCGATTATGTTCGCGCAGGTGCGGTCGTCGGGGTTGAAAAGAAGCGCAATAACTCCGCCGTCCGATTCCGAAATAAGATACCGGAGGTCCTCGCCCGTGCCGTCGTGCGCGATAACAGTCGCGTCTGCGCGCAGGTCGGTGTCGTTGGTGTACGGCTCAAGCTCCTTGACCGTTTTGAGGTTTATCGTGATGAGCCGCTTGCGCTTGCGCTGACCGATAATCTTGTCAATATCGAGGTCGTCGTTGGTGACAATGTACTCGTATTCGATTCTCGTTCCGTCAATCAGGTACTTCGTGAGCCAGATTCCGCCGATGACCGCAACCAGGCCAAGCGTAAGCGTCCCCGCTCCGAAGGTAAGGTATGCAAGCACCACAACCGCGATAATAACCAAGTTCATTGCAATAATTGCGCCGCGTATAAAATGTGTTTTCCCGTCGGGAACCTTTGAAATAAGCTGTTCGGAAAATCTGTCCATTTGAACTGTCCTTTCGTAACTGTGTGATGTGTTCATTATATCACATTTCACCAAATAATACAAGGGGGATTAGTGCATATTTCCGACGATTTTCACATTTCCGCCCGCCTGCCCGCCGCTTTTCTGCAAGCTTACCGCTTTATGCTCCGTTGTTTTGCACAAAAAGGGGATTCAGATTTCTTCTCTCAGCCCCCGTTTTTGTGAAATCCGACAAAAATTTCAGGCAAACCTCTATCCGCGTAACTTTGTTTCCGCAGCTCTTGACTAATCGGAAAAAATATATTATAATAGGTGTAAATACCATATTATGGCGGTCATAGCCGCCTGTATTGGCAATATGCGAAAGGTTAGGTATGACTATGGGCAATATAACCCTTATCACGGGCGGCGCAGGAAGCGGAAAAACCAGATGGGCTATCTCCTACTTCAAAACCTGCGATAACGTCCTGTTTATCAACACGGGAAGCGGTATAAGCGATGAAACCCTTCACCGTATGGAATACTCAAATAATAAGAATAATGTGCAGTGGGAGGTCGCATCTAACGTAGAAGACCCCGTTCCGCTCATTAAAGGACATAAGTTCTTTATCTTCGACAGCCTCGGCTCTTATACCTCCGCAGTTATGCGCCGCGTTGCTAAGGACGTCGAAAATATCACGCCCGAAGAACACGCCGAAATCAAAAAAATCGTCGTTGACAGCGTTATCGAGTGTATGAAAAAGGTCGAGGAGCTTAACGGCGCTATGGTCATCATCTCCATCGAACCGGGCTTCTCCGTCTGCCCCAAGGACCCCGAGCAAATCGCTTTCCGCGAAATTATGGGCGCGGTAAACCAGAGAATAGCAAATACCGCTCAGGAAGTCTACCTCTCCGCAAGCGGAATCCAGTTCAGAATCAGATAAAGCTTCCCGACCCGCAAGCCTAATGCGGATTTTAAGAATGACTTATCCTCGTAAAGAAATCCGCTTCTCCCTGCACCGGTCGGCGCTTTAGCTGCACACGGAACAAATCAGCCAAAAGACGCGTGTCGGCATAGCTTCAACACGCTTAAGAAAGGGATAAATGTTATGACAGTCGATCAGTTAATAAACTTTGCAAGAAGTAAAAATGCGTCCGATATCCACCTCACCGTCGGCGCGCCTACATCTATTCGTATCAACGGCGAGCTTAAAAAGTTCGACGGTATGGACGAGGACGTCGTAAGCCGTACTATCCTTTCCATGCTCTCCGCCGAACAGGAAAAAAGACTCGGCGCGGGCGAGGATATCGACTTCTCCTTTACCGCCCAGAACGGCGGCAGACAGAGAGTAAACGTCTACCACCAGAACGGCGGTAAGCTTGCAGCGGCAATCCGTCTGCTTAACGAGCACGTGCCCTCGTTTAAGGATATCTGCCTCCCGCAGGCGGCTATCGACCTTACTAAGGAGCTTAAGGGTCTTATCCTCGTAACAGGTCCGACAGGTTCGGGTAAATCCACAACCCTAGCTACAATGGTCGATTATATCAACCAGAACCGCGCCTGCCATATCCTCACCATCGAGGACCCCGTGGAGTATATTTATCAGCCTAAGCTTGCAACTATTCATCAGCGTGAAATCGGCACCGACGTTCCGAACTTCGATTACGCGTTAAGAAGCGGTCTGCGTGAAAACCCCGACGTTATCCTTGTCGGAGAAATGCGCGACTACGAAACGATTCAGCTCGCTATTACCGCGGCTGAAACGGGACACCTTGTTCTCGGCACGCTCCATACAACGGGCGCTGCTCAGACAATCAACCGTATCATCGACGTATTCCCCTCCGATGTTCAGAACCAGATTCGCTCTCAGCTTTCGGGAAATCTGCGCGGAGTAATCTCCCAGATGCTCGTTCCCATGAAGAATGCCGAGAGAGGCAGAACCGCCGCTTTTGAAATTCTTATCAATAACGACGCTTCCGCGAATAATATCCGTGCCGAAAAGATTCATCAGCTTGAGCAGGTTATGGCTTCCAATACCTCTACGGGTATGAGAACGATGAACGAGAGCTTAAAGCGCCTTGTTCGCGACGATATTATTACAAGAGAAACCGCGCTCACCTTCAGCCCCGATAAGGACGAGCTGAAAAAGATGTTCTGATGATTTATAATGTATAATGCGCAAAAGGTGTTTTTAAGGACAGCAGGGTGTTTTTTCGCCCTGCTCCTGTTTTTGAGCAGTCTTTCCCTGCCCGCCTCTGCCGAAATCAGCCGCACGAATCTGCTTCGGACAACTCTTAATCCCGAGGCTTACTCTCTTTTTGAAATAAGCGGCAATACGATAATCGCGCGGGGAAAATACGTTTCCGACAGGCTCACCGAGCTTTCGGTGCTTCCCGCTCAGCTTTCCTCGTACAGCTTTTCCGCGCACGAGGACGGAAGCTTTGAAGCGGAGCTTACCTGCCTTGCTTCCCGAACGGAAAATTCGCTGGTGATGACTTTTTCGTCGGGGCGGCAGCTTTCGTATCCGCTTTATTTTGACGGCAGCGGGCTGTATTTTCCGCAAAACGGGCTTGCGGCAGCCAACGCGGAGGTTTTCGACAAAATCCACGACTGCGTTCCGAGGGCGGCGGGACTTTACCTTTCCGCTTCGGGCAGCAAGGAGAAAATAACCGAGGTTCAGCAGCAGGTCAGGCAGATTTCCGATTCGGTAACGGACGGAATTGACAGCGACTATGATAAGGCGCGCGCCCTTGCGGGATATGTTTCGGCGCACATATACTATGATTACGACGCGCGGAACACCGGTGTTACCGAGGAAACGATTTCGATTGAAAACACGCTGAAAAACGGTCGGACGGTCTGCGCGGGCTTTGCAAATCTTTACTGTGCTCTCTTGCAGGCGCAGGGAATTGACGCGGTGAACATCAAGGGCGGAAGCACAGGCGGCAAGGTTACGTATCAAACGCTGACGGACGGCGTTCAGAATCACGAATTTACAGCGTTTTACTGCGAGGAGCAGTCGCGGTGGGTCTGGGTTGACAGCTGTTGGAACGGAAGCGGACGTTATGAAGGCGGAGAGTTCTACTCCTCAATTCAGCACGAGAAGTATTTCGATATAACCGACGCTGCCTTGTCCTTCGACCACCGTGCGGATTATGCCGAGCGCAGAAGCTTCTTTGAGGCTGAGCCGTATGAAAAGGACGAACGGACGGCTGAAACGTCCGCGCAGACAACCGTTCCCGATGAAGCTGTGGAGAGCAAAACGAGCGAAACAACTGAAACGGCTGAAACGGCTGCGGCGGCGACCTTGTCCGAAGCGGCTGCGGCAGGCTCGGAGGGAGCTGTAAATGCACAAAGGGAAACGGAAGCCGCAGCTGTAACAGAACAGGATAACACGCCGCTGATTATTGCAGCAATTCTCCTCGGCGCGGGGATAATCGCGCTAATATTTATAATTGGAAGGAATCGAAAAAATGGTAGTAATTGAGCTTGAAAACGGCAAGAAGATTAAGTTGGAGCTGTATCCCGACGACGCTCCCGAAACGGTCAAAAATTTTGAGGAGCTTGTAGGCAAGGGCTTCTACGACGGTCTGACATTCCACCGCGTTATAAGCGGTTTTATGATTCAGGGCGGCTGCCCTCTCGGCAACGGAACGGGCAATTCGGGAACGCATATCAAGGGCGAGTTTCTTGCTAACGGCGTTGTAAACAACATTAAGCACGAGCGCGGAGTGCTTTCGATGGCGCGCGCGGCTGACCCGAATTCGGCAAGCTGTCAGTTCTTCATCATGCACGAGGACGCGCCGTATCTTGACGGCAACTATGCGGCTTTCGGCCGCGTTGTGGAGGGAATGGACGCAGTTGACGAGATTGCGGGCTGCGAAACGGACTATTCCGACAAGCCTGTTAAGCCCGTGATTATGAAAAAGGTTACGCTTGTTGAAGCTTAACGGCGGTGTACGGGTACCTGTACAATACGCTGCTGCGGCGCTGGACGTATCCAAACGGCGTCCGGCGGGCAGCTCGCTTCAAGCGGAGGGGGCGCGGCGCGCGCGTTTTGTGCGGCTTCGCCGCACAAAACGGTTCCTCGGGCGGCTTCGCCGCCCGAGGAACTTACATTTTGCTTCGCAAAATGTAAGCCGCGCGCCGCGCCG
>CAZFMC010000021.1:0-28371 GCA_964520065.1 uncultured Ruminiclostridium sp. | reverse complement strand
AGCCGCCGCAATATGCGGGCGCATTCGCGCCCGCGTGCTTGCTTTTCGCTTTCGCAGAACTCTCCTGCGGCGGCGAAGCCGCCGCAATATGCGGGCGCATTCGCGCCCGCTCGCTTGCTTTTCGCTTTCGCAAAACTTTCCTGCGGCGGCGAAGCCGCCGCAATATGCGGGCGCATTCGCGCCCGCGTGCTTGCTTTTCGCTTTCGCGGGATAATGCGATAGCTCGCCAAAAGCAGATAAAAGCGGACTGCACAATGCAGCCCGCTTTTTGTTAGGGTGTTTCAGCCGATTTTGGTATCGGAGCCGTCAAATCCAAGCATAAACATATCGTGGAAATCCGTCATATCCATACGGGTAACCGTCTTTGTCAGACCGCCCGAAACATAGATTTTTCCACATTCCTCGCAGGTGTCCGTAAGAATACGAACCGTCTGCGAAACCACGCGCTTGCCCTCGTTGTCCGCCTTAATGCGTTCCCTGCGAACATGCTCCATCTCGTGTCCTCTGACGCGGTAGGAAGCCTGCGCGGGAGTCATTTTAGAGGCAGACTGGAATGAAACGGCGGAGTCCTCCGAATCGTCCTTGTAACGTCTGCTGCGGCACGTTTCGCACTGGCAGTCAGGACAATCCTTCTCGAACCCGTCATGCTTATTTTTCAAGTGTTTATCGTTGTCGGTCTTATTTTCCGAAAAATCAGAGCGTTTCTCGCTCTGCTCCGTTTTTTCCGCACCAACTGTTTTTCGCTCGTCCTTAAGCGTTCCGTCAGCGTTAAAGCGGCTCTCCGCTTTGCCGACGACCTGTTCATCCGTGAGGTTTAATTTTTCGGCATTTTCCGATGCCGCGAGATACGAATTTGCCGTATTGCGGTAGGCTGAAATCCCCGGAGCGTTTACGCTGCCGAGTATCATTCATATCCCTCCTGTAATTTTTTAACAAAGCACATCGGTTAAACTACATTAACCTATAATAAATATAACAATTTTTACGCTTTTTGTCAAGAGCTTTTCGACATTTTTTGCGCGCCGTTCGATAAAAAATCCCCTGCGCAAATGTGCAGTGGTGTTCGCTATTCGTCCCAGATAAAGCTCATTGCTTCCTTGTACGCAAGCTTGTGTTCAAGGCAGTATACGATTTTCGCGTCCAGCGGACGTCTTACGTAAAGCTCACAGCGGTCAGCAAGCGTCAGAAGCCGCTGCGTCTGCTCAATCGAAAAATGAGAGTAAATTGCAATTTTAAGTATGTTTTCGCGGGTCGGAACTCTTGTCCCGTTAAGTATCTGATATCCGTAGCTGCGTTCGACGTTAAGCGCAGTGATAAGCTGCGAACGATTAACGTCCTTTTCCTTCAGAAGGAGGTCAAGGTAGTCGCTGAGGCGGGGCGGCGGATTGGAGCTTATAAGCTCCTCGTCAAACTGCTCCGCATACCGCACCCTGTATTCCAGATCTGCGGTTGTCAAATATCGTATTTCGTTTTCCATTATAACCACCTCAATAATATAGATCAAAAAGCCCATCGAGAACCGCATAGCGAAGGTGAGTGATTTCAAGCTGCGTAAAGCCGTTTCCTTCCATACATACGTAGCCGTTGACGGTTATTCCGCTCAGCGTGTCGGTATTGCCCGACAGCTTGTTGTTGTCAATATAAAGCATTGAGATTGTACAGCCCGAAAGCGGCGAAAGGTCGGTGAGCTTGTTTCGTCCAAGACACACCTCGGTGAGCTTGTCGCTGTTCCTCAGCGGTTCAATGCTCGTCAGACCGCAGCCGGTAAGATAGATTTTTTCAAGCAGCGGCTTATTTTCAAGAGCGTCGATGTTATCAAGCTGCGCTTCGTTTACACCGACAGCCGTAAGTCTGCTGCAATTTTTCAGCGGTGAAATGTCGGTAATGTAATTATCGCCAACGTAAATTTTTTCAAGCGTTTCCATGTTTTCAAATACCGACAGGTCGGTAATCCCACAGTTTTCTGCAACAAAGGTCCGCAGCTTCGGCATTGTTTCCACAAAGCTTATGTCGGAAATATTATTATTTGAAAAGCTAAGCACCTCCATCTCCGAAAGTCCGTTAAGGCAGGACAGGTCGGTTATATAGTTGCCGCTTAAATTAAGCTCCTTCAGTTTTTTCAGATGAGAAATATTGTAAATCTGCTGATTTGTAAGCTCTCGGTCGGAGAGGTCAAGCTCCGTAACGTCAATAGGGAAAAACTCGCCGCCGATTTTTACTTCCGGTATCTGCTCCTCGTCTGCGTTCGCGTCCGCGTCAATAACGTCTGCTCCGCTCGTGCTAATGCCGGAGTTTTCGCCCTCATCGGCGTTGCCGAGCGCGTTAGCCGACGAGGTAAAAGCCTCGCCTTCAAGCTCCTGTCCGCTGCCCGCCAGATGTACAGCCGTTGCCGCGCCGACCGGTGTGACAGCCGTCGCTGCGACCGCAATCGGTTTACGCGAACGCCTTGCAGCGGTACATTTTTCCTCGGTTGAGTCGGGGCGGCAGAGCCGAGCTTCAATTGGCTGCGGCTCAATACCGCAGTCGGAAATTTCGGCAAGCATTTCTCCTGCGTTCTTGAAGCGGTTATCAACCTTTATTTCACCGCCCTTGCGGATTATGTCGGCAAAGCTTTTCGGAAACAAACCAAGCAGCTCCGAAAAGCGGCTGTCGTCGTCAAGCCGAGTGAGCGGGTCTTCGGGTTCTTCGCCGGTCAGCGCAAAGAAAAGCGACATGGAAAGAGAGTAAATATCCGTCCGGCCGCCCTGCAAGCCCCTGCGCTTGTACTGTTCAAGCGGCGCATAGCCCGCCTTTAAAATAATGGAAAGGCTTTTCGATTCGTCCGAAATATTCCGCGCAGAGCCGAAATCGACAAGCCGCACAGCACCGTTCGGACAGAGCATAATATTGTCGGGCGAAATATCGCGGTGGAGAACGTCCTCGTTATGTATTACGCTGAGCGCGCCGAGCAGCTTTCGCGCAATATAAAGCGCCTGCGGCACGGTAATAACGCCGTGAGTATCCACGAAGCTTTTCAGCGAAACGCCCTTTATATAATCCATAACAAAGCAGGCGGTTCCGTTCTGGCGGAACGCGTCGTAAATGCCGAGAATCTCCGAGCTTTCCGCAAAGTCCGAAATAAGCCGAGCCTCCTGCATAAACCTTTCCATACCCACGGAAAACTCCTTGCCGTGCGTGGACGTAATAGGCTCAACGCTGATATTATCGTGGCTGCGGACAGCAACTCGTTCGGGAAAGAACTCCTTAAGCGCCGCAGTGCGGTCGTTTTTCTCGTCATAGACAAGATAGATTATGCCGAAGCCGCCGCGACCGATGACGTGACCTATAATGTATCGGTCGTTAAGCCTTGTACCGACGGGCAGCGCGTCGTAGTCCGCGTCGGTTTTTGAAAAAGGCTTTCCGCAGAAGCGGCACATTCTTCCACCGGAAGTATGAAAACAATATCCGCAAACTTTTTTAGCCAATGCTGTTTTCCCCCGATTTTCTTAGAATCAAGTAATACACATTTTTATTTTACAGCAACAAGCGACTCTTGTCAACGTTTCAGCCGTAAAAATGAATAAAATGAAAAATAATGCAAATTTGCACACCAATTCTGTTTGCGATTATGATATAATAATTATTTAAGCTATTTTACACACTCTGCACAATTGCTGTTATTGTCCGTTTTTTGGTACAAAACAAATGCTACAATAAGCACATGAAAGGAAGGTGTGCTTGATGGAAGCATTGATTTTGATTGTGATGATGACGGGCTGGCTTACACTGCTGTTTGCGACAGGCTGCGCACTTGAAACGGCTCTCAGAAGGCTGAGAGGGAGAAGGACAGGCTCTTCCGCAGCCGAAAAAAGGCGCGCTTCTTCACCTGAAAAGTGAAAATCTGCAAAAAATTGAAAAAAATTCGGTAATTTTTCAAAAAATGCTTGCAATTCTCCGAAAAGTATGATATAATACAACGTGCTAATGTCAGACAGGCGGGAAAGCCAACGCCTTAACATATCACGGACTTTTAAGGAGAATTATCAATGAGTATTATCGAAATTATTTCAGCATTTTTACTTATCATCGCGTGCATTTTTGTTGTAGCGGTTGTTATGATGCAGGAATCCAAGCAGGGTATGTCCAACGTTATCACGGGCGGAAGCTCCGATAACTATTATCAGAAGAACAGCGGCAGAACCAAGGAAGCAAAGCTTGCACGCGCTACCAAGACCGCCGCAATCGCTATCTTCGTTATCGCTATCGCTGTAAATGTTATTACAGTTTATTTCGGAGGAAGCTCGGACGACTCGTCGGTTACTCCTTCCGTTGTTACCGATGAAATCGATGACGTTGATTTCGAGGTTGAGGATTCGGACGCTGATGTTGAAGATAAAGCTGATGTTGAAGATGAAGCGGACGTTGAGGCTGAGGAAACAACAGCCGCTGAAACGGAAACTCCTGCTGAAAACACAACCGCTGAATCCGAAGTAGCTGACGCGGAATAATTGCAGGAAAATAAGAACCGTAACCCCGCAGGCAGCAAGTCTGCGGGGTTTTTCATTGAAAGGAAGTTAAGATGGAATACAGCTATGACCGCTCGCGGCATTTTGAAATCCCGAAATATTTCTACTTCGAGGTCGGGAACGGAACTGTCGGGAGCAGAAACACCTTTAATTATCAGATTGTCCCGAAGGAGGTCGGCGACGGCGACGAAAAAAAGAAGGTGCTGCGCTCAAAGGTCTGGTACGGCGAGAATTGCTCCGAAAAAAGCGAGGCGGTCGCCGAACAGGATTTCGAGCAGTCCGAGGACGGTTACAGGCAGATGATTTATTGGGTTGACGAGCAATTCGACGGCTATTGCGAAAAGCTTCACAGCGGCGCTGTCAAGGGGCGCAGAACCTTTACCGGCGAGATTTAAGGCTTCACCGCGTAGATTTTGTACTCCTCGGCGCGGGGCTTCACAATTGCGGGATTTTTCTCAGCCTCCGCAAACGCAAGCGGCGCGAGCTTTTCCGCAAATTGCTCAATGACGGTTTCGTCAAGTCTGTTTACGGCTTCGCAAAGCGGCGCGAGCGTAAGCGCTAACCCGCCGTTGTGTTCCATTACGCGAAACGGCCATATTTTGCAGTCGAACGGCTTGCTTTCACGCAGCGTACAGCCGTTTTCCGACAGCGCGGGACAGTAAGCGAGTCCTTCGGAATCGAATTTCATTTCAAAAACCCAGCCGCCGTTATCGCCGGCTCTGAGCGCGGCTTCGGGCATTTCTTTAAGAAGAGCGGCGCGGGCTGCCTCGTAAAAAACAGGAATTTCCCACACGTCGTCGCGGTCAAATACGCAGCACATTCGGCAGCTGCGGCAGGAATCGGGCGAAAGTATTTCTTTAAGCATTTTTATTTCCTCCGTTCTGGGGTGTTGACAAAGGTTCGGTTTTGGTGTAAAATAATATCGGTCGGGCTTGTTTAACGCCTCGGGCAATCGGAGTCCCTGACACGGAAACAAGCACCGACTATTATTATATCACATTCCGATGAAAAAGAAAAGTGAAAAAAATTTAAAAAAGCCCTTGACAAATTGATAAAACAGTTGTATAATAAACAGGTAATTTATAAACAGAAAGCAGAACTTCTCTCACCCGTCGGCGCGTAAGGCAGCTTGGCGCGGTTGTTTATCAAATTCGTTGCAGAAATGTAAAGAATTTTTTAAGCGCAGGAGTTCCTTGCGCTTTTTGTTTTGGCTTTTTTATGAAAGGGAGTGTATATTATCAGCGCAAAAGAACTGCTCATCAACGAAGAGATTCACGAAAAGGAAGTCCGTGTCATCGGTGCGGACGGGGAACAGCTCGGAGTTATGTCCTCGGACGAGGCTTTGAACCGCGCGGAACAGGAAGATCTCGATCTGGTGCTTATCGCGCCGCAGGGTAATCCGCCCGTGTGCCGTATTATGGACTACGGAAAATACCGCTTTGAACAGTCAAAGCGTGAAAAGGAATCTCGTAAAAATCAGAAACAGGCAGAGCTTAAGGAAATTCAGATGTCGCTTAATATCGACACGAACGACTTTAACACAAAGGTTAATCAGGCTCTTAAGTTCCTGAAAAACGGGGATAAGGTACGCATTAAGGTTCGTTTCAGACGTATGAGAGAGCTTTCTCATATCAATCTCGGCGAGGATCTTATGTCAAAGTTCATGGACGCTTGCGCCGAGTATGGCGCTTCCGAAAAGCCTGCGAAGCTCGAGGGCAGAAACTATATGGCGGTTATCGCGCCGAAGGCTGCTCCCGCAGGTAATAAAAAAGCTAAATCCGCTGCCGAAGAATCGGCAGAGTAATAAAAGGAGGACGAAAAAATGGCTAAGAACAAGATTAAAACTCACAGCGGTGCGAAAAAGCGCTTTAAGTTTACAGCAACAGGCAAAATCAAGTATCAGCGTACCAACCGCCGTCACAGACTTACTCAGAAGGATACAAAGCGTAAGAGAAGCAATCGTGCAGCAGGCTACTGCGATAAGACAAATATCGCTGAAGTAAGAGCAATTATGCCCTACGCTAAGTAAGAAGAGAATAAAAGGAGGACGAAACAATGGCACGTATTAAAGGCGCATTAGCAACACGTAAGAGAAGAAATAAAACATTAAAGCTGGCTAAGGGCTACTGGGGCGGCAAGTCCAGACTTTTTAAGACCGCTAAGGAAGCTGTCTGGAAGTCGGGTCAGTACGCATATATCAGCAGACGCTTAAAGAAGAGAGATTTCAGAAAGCTCTGGATTACACGAATTTCCGCAGCGTGCAAGCTCAACGGAATGAACTATTCGACATTCATCAACGGTTTAAAGAAGGCTAATATCGGTCTTAACCGCAAGATGCTTTCCGAAATCGCTATCAATGACGCAGCAGGCTTTACCGCGCTTTGCGAAAAGGCAAAGGCTGCCCTTTAATCAGAAAAATATCACGCCTGCGTAATACGGGCGTGATATTTTAGCATATAGCTTTATTTATTTTTTTCACTCTTTTCGTCGCTTTTTTCGGTTTTGGTCATCTCGTCGGGGTGCTTGCTGAAATACCACAGGCAGTTGAGCAGCGAAGCGAAGGCTGAAATTACAACGCTTGTAACGAGATAACCGCCGCCCGCCGAGGCAAGGTCGGGCGAGATTTCGTAAAGCTTATCGAGATTTGCAAGCGCGGCGAGAGCGGAGGTTCCCGTGAGATATGCGAAGCTTTTCGCGGTTGCGAGAATTGCCGCAAAAACCGAGGAAACGACGGAAATAACAGGGCATGAAATTACCCCGAAGGCGTCCAGCTTTTTGGCGAGAAAACGATAGTCGAAAAAAATCAGCGTTGTTGCGGCTGCGGAAAGAATGTAGCTGCCGATTTCGGTCAGCGTTGAGGCTGCGCCTTGTTCGGTTTCAAACGTTACCAAGGCGTAGGTGATGAACACCATCGCTGCCGCTCCGACCAGAGCGCCGAAAAGTCCCTTTACGCTCCTGAAATCAAAGCTGAGCTTTATGCGGCGAGTCGGCTTCTTTTCGGAAGAAGCGCTCCGAGCAGCCGTTTTTTCGGGAATTACAGGCTCGTTTCCGACCAGCCCCAGAGAATTTAAGTATTCCGTAAGCGTTTCTGAAAATGCAACAAGCAGGGCAAGCTTTTCCTGCAATAATGCGCTTCTGCGCAGATGAATTTCGCAGCTGCCGCTATTGCAGCGCTGACTGTTGATTGTATTTTTAGGCATACTTTCGGAAAGCGCGCAGATTTCGCTTTTTATCTCTTCCTCAAAGCGATACGGCTTTTCGGCGAAAATTTGCAGGATATATTCATCTCCGCGTTCGAGAATTACAACGCCGAGCTTGTTCATAAAGCCGACCAGCGCTGCCGATTCCGCGTTGTAGGTAAGTCCGCTGTCGTGCGCGGCAAGGGAAAG
Source organism: uncultured Ruminiclostridium sp. (assembly GCA_964520065.1). GTDB lineage: Bacteria > Bacillota > Clostridia > Oscillospirales > Ruminococcaceae > Ruminiclostridium_E. Next base: position 20,477 of record CAZFMC010000021.1, on the reverse strand, counting down.
TTCGGAAAAAATCATAGGCTGCTCCTTATAGGATTTTTCTGCAAAAGCGGTAACGTTTCAACAAGGGGCTTGCCCTGTCATTTAACGCGGCAAGGGACATCTTGCCTAAGTTATATTTTATCACAACAGAGGGATAATGTCAAATGATTGTTGCTTCAAGAAAAAATCCGTCCGCCGTGCATTACCGCAGCCTTGTCCGCGAGCGCTCGTACCGCCGCGAAAAAGGTGAATTTCCCATCGAGGGCGCAAGACTTTGCGCAGAAGCGGCGAAAAACGGGGTTGAAATAACATCGTTTCTCGTAACAGGCAGCGCGGCGGAGAAATATTCGGAGATTTTTGACGTTCTGCGTGAAATCGCCGAGCCGATTTTCATTTCAGACGAGCTTGCGGCATATATTTCGGATACGAAAAGTCCGCAGGGAATGTTCCTGTCCGCAAAAATGCTTGACAAACCCGAACTTTCGGGTAAAATAAAAGATGGCGGGCGCGTTCTGCTGCTTGACGGCTTGCAGGACAGCGGAAATATCGGCACGATTATACGTACCGCCGACGCCTTCGGGCTGGACGGAGTCGTCATTTCGCCCGACTGCGCGGATATTTATTCGCCGAAAATCGTTCGCAGCGCGATGGGCTCGCTTTTTCGGCTTCCGATTGTCGAAGCGGAGCTGACGGAGTTTATCAGCGGGCTGAAGAGCGAAGGGTACGAGGTTTACGCGGCTATGCTCGACAGCGGCGCAAAGCGGCTAGACGATGTAAAATTCGGCAAAAAAACAGCTGTTATTATAGGAAACGAGGGAAACGGCGTGAGCGAACAGGTATATCGCGCCGCAGGACAGAAAATATATATACCGATAGAAAACGCCGAGTCGCTTAACGCGGCTGTTGCGGCTTCGGTTATCGGCTGGGAGCTAAGCAAGAAGAAAGGAACGGAATAGCTTGTCAAATTTAGTTATTGTGGAGTCGCCTACCAAGGTGAAAACTGTAAAGAAAATACTCGGAAAGGATTACGAAGTAGTAGCCTCCGCAGGGCATATACGCGACCTTCCGAAATCAAAGCTCGGCGTGGATATAGAAAACAATTTCGAGCCGTGCTACGAGAACAAGCGCGACAAATCCGCGCTCATAAAGGAGCTTAAATCACAGGCGAAAAACGCCGACGTCGTTTATCTCGCAACCGACCCCGATCGTGAGGGAGAAGCAATTTCGTGGCATCTTGCGCACGTCCTGAAGCTTGACGATAAGCACGCGGTCCGCGTTACGTTCAGCGAAATAACGAAAACGGGAATCGAAAGCGGAATGGCGCACCCGCGAAGCCTTGATATGGATTTGGTAAACGCTCAGCAGGCGCGCCGTATCCTTGACAGAATCGTTGGTTATAAGCTCAGCCCGTTCCTGTGGAAAAAGGTTCGGCGCGGTCTTTCGGCAGGTCGTGTTCAGTCGGCTGTCGTCCGGCTTATCGTTGACCGCGAAAAGGAGATAGAAGCGTTCGAAAGTCAGGAGTACTGGACAATTGACGCAAAGCTGCGCGGAAGCAGCTCAAAAAAGCAGTTCTCCGCAAAGCTGACCGAAATAGACGGAAAAAAGGCGGAGCTGTCAAACAAGGAGGAAACCGACAGTATCCTTGCTTCGCTTGAAAAGGAAGATTTTATTGTAACAAACATTAAAAAGAGCGTTCGCAAAAAGCAGCCTGCGCCGCCGTTTACGACCTCTACCCTCCAGCAGGAGGCTTCCCGCCGTCTTTCCTTCAACGCGCGCAGAACGATGAAGGCTGCGCAGGAGCTTTACGAGGGCGTTGACGTTGACGGCTTCGGAACAGTCGGTCTGATAACCTATATGAGAACGGACAGCCTGCGCGTTTCGGAGGAAGCGCAGAAGGCTGCCGCCGAGCTTATTTCCGAGCGCTTTGGTAAGGAGTATCTTCCCCAGAAGCCGCGTGTGTTCAAGTCAAAATCAAACGCGCAGGACGCGCACGAAGCGATACGCCCCGCCAACGTTGCAATTTTCCCCGAAACGGCAAAGGCTACGCTTACGGGCGATCAGTATAAGCTTTACAAGCTGATATGGGAGCGCTTTATGGCAAGTCAGATGGAAAATGCGCTTCTTGACGCGGCTGCAATTGAAATTACGGCGGGAAGGTGTTTGTTCAAGGCTTCGGGCTTTACGGTTAAATTCGACGGCTTTACGAAGCTGTACGAGGAAAGCACCGACGGCGGCAGCGACGAGGGCGGCGCGCTCCCGAAGCTGGAAAAGGACGAGAAGCTGACCGTAGTTTCCGTTGCGGGAAATCAGCATTTTACCCAGCCGCCGCCGCGCTACAACGAAGCCAGCCTTATCAAGGCGATGGAGGAATTCGGAATAGGCAGACCGTCTACCTACGCACCGACAATTTCGACGATTCTTGACCATCACTACGTTGAACGCGAGCAGAAGCAGCTTAAACCTACATCGCTGGGGACGGTCGTTACGGAGCTTTTAAGCGACCATTTTGAACATATCGTTGATACGAAATTTACCGAAAAGATGGAACGCGAGCTTGACGAAATCGAAGAGGGAAAAATCAAGTGGGTAACGGTTCTCGACAGATTTTACAAGGATTTTGCGAAAACGCTTGAAAAGGCTGAGCATGATATGGAGGGAAAGCGCGTAAAGGTTCCCAACGAGATGACCGATATAATCTGCGAGCAGTGCGGAAAGCATATGATGATAAAGATAGGGCCTTACGGTAAATTCCTCGGCTGCGAGGGCTTCCCTGAATGTAAGAACACGAAGAAAATCGTGAATGAAACGGGCGGAAAGTGCCCGAAGTGCGGAGCGAGAATGCTTGCGCGGAAGAGCAAGAAGGGAAAGCCGTTTTTCGGCTGCGAGAATTACAAGGACTGCGGATATATGACGTGGGATACGCCCGTTGCGGACGTCTGTCCCAAGTGCGGTTCAACGCTGTTCAAAAAGGTTGGCAAAAAGGGCAGGCTTTATTGCGCCAAGGAGGGCTGCGGCTATGAGGGCGACGCGGCGGAACAGGACGGCGGCAATGAGGATTAAGGTTATCGGCGCGGGACTTGCGGGAACAGAGGCGGCGTGGCGGCTTGCGAACAGCGGCTGCGGCGTTGACCTTTATGAAATGAAGCCGAAAAAGTACTCTCCTGCGCACCATTACAGCGGCTTCGCGGAGCTTGTTTGCAGCAATTCGCTCAAGGCGTCCAGACTCGGCAGCTCGGCGGGTATGCTTAAAGAGGAAATGCGGCTGCTCGGTTCGCTTACTATGGAAGCGGCAGCTGCCTCGGCAGTCGAAGCGGGCGGCGCGCTTGCGGTAAACAGAACCGATTTCTCGGATTACATCACCGAAAAAATAAACAGCCACCCGAATATAAACGTAATTTCCGAAGAGGTGACCGAGTTTCCCGAAAAAAACGCTATTATCGCAACAGGCCCGCTTACCAGCGACGCTTTTGCGGACGTGATTTACAGTAAGCTCGGCGCTGCGCTCAGCTTCTACGACGCGGCGGCTCCCATTGTTACGGCGGAAAGCATTGATATGAGCAAGGCGTTTGCCGCTTCCCGCTACGACCGCGGAGAGGCGGATTATATCAACTGTCCGTTCACGCGCGAGGAGTACGAAGCGTTCTATAATGCGCTTGTTACGGCGGAAACCGCTCCGCTTAAGGAGTTTGAAAACCTGACCGTTTACGAGGGCTGTATGCCTGTCGAGGTGCTTGCCAAGCGCGGAATCGACAGCGTTCGTTACGGCTGTATGAAGCCGGTCGGACTTACCGACCCGCGCACGGGCAGACGTCCGTATGCGGCAGTGCAGCTCCGTAAGGAGAACCGCGAGGGTACGCTGTACAATATAGTCGGTTTTCAGACGAACCTTAAATTCGGGGAGCAGCAGCGGGTTTTCCGCATGATTCCCGGAATGGAAAACGCTGAATTTATGCGCTATGGGGTAATGCACCGCAATACCTTTCTGAACAGTCCTCGGCTTCTCGACCGCCGTTTTTGCCTGAAGAACAGCGAAAACATATTTTTTGCGGGACAGATTACGGGAGTTGAGGGATACACGGAAAGTGCGATGAGCGGTATTTTAGCGGCCTTGCACCTTACCGGAAGCCTTGAAAACAAGCCGGAGCTTATTCTTCCCGAAACAACCATGAGCGGGGCGCTTTCACGGCATATAAGCACGGAAAATGTGAATTTCCAGCCCATGGGTGCGAATATGGGCATTCTCCCGCCGCTTGAAAAAAGGATAAAGGATAAACAGGAAAAGTATCTCGTTATGGCAGAACGCGGAATCGCCGATTTCAAGGCTGCGCTTGCCGACGAGCTGAGAAGCTGAAAGGATTGATAAAATGAAAATTGCAGTTGACGCATTCGGTGGGGATAACGCTCCCGACGAGGTTATAAAGGGCGCGGTTCAGGCGGTTGAGGCATACGGCGTTTCAATTGTTCTGACGGGCGACGAAAAGAAGCTCCGTTCGCGTTTCAGCGAGCTTGGTCTTTCGGATAAGGGTATTGAAATCGCCGACGCGGACGGCGTTATTCAGATTGAGGATAACCCGATGGATATTCGCAAGGCTAAGGCGAACTGCTCAATGGGAAAGGCTTTTCAGCTTGTCGTAAACGGCGAGGCTGACGCCTTCGTAAGCGCGGGCAGCACTGCGGCTATCGTTGTCGGAGGAACTATGGTGACGGGTCGCCTGAAGGGCGTGAAGCGTCCGTCCCTTACCCCGATTATGCCCAGTCCTGCGGGCTATTATCTCCTTTCAGATGGCGGAGCAAATGTCGAGTGCCGCCCTGAAATGCTCCTCCAGTTCGCTGTTATGGGCAGTATCTATATGAATAAGGTAATGGGCGTCGATAATCCGCGCGTCGGTCTGCTCAATATCGGCGCGGAGGACGAAAAGGGCCGCGACCTTGAGCGCGAGGCTAACGAGCTTCTCAAAAAGTCGGGACTTAACTATGTCGGAAATACCGAGGGGCGCGACGCACCGCTTGGAGCGGTTGACGTTATTGTTACCGACGGCTTTACCGGTAATATTTACCTTAAAACCGTTGAGGGAATGGGCAAATTTATGAAAAAGGCGCTCAAGGAAACTATTTTCGGCGGCGGACTTTCAAAGGTCGGTGCGCTGTTTTCACTAGGCGGTATAAAAAAGGTGTCGAAGCAGATGGATTACCGCGAGGTTGGCGGCTCTCCGCTCCTCGGCGCGGCACGACCTGTAATCAAGGCGCACGGAAGCAGCGACGCGACCGCTTTCCGCAACGCTATCCGTCAGGCAAAGGAATTTGTTGAAAAGGACGTAAACGGTGAAATTGTCGCGGCTCTTGCGGCAATGAACGAAAAGGAGATGGTCTGAGTGTCGGAGTTTGAGGAAAAAATCGGCTATACTTTCAAAAATCCCGCATATCTCGGCGAGGCTCTTACCCACTCCTCCTACGTCAACGGCAAGCACAACAGCAATGAACGGCTCGAATTTCTCGGCGACAGCGTGCTTTCTGTTGTCGTTTCAAAATATCTTTTCGAGTCGCTGGACGTTCCCGAGGGCAAGCTGACCAAAATCCGTTCAAAGCTAGTCTGCGAGGACAGTCTGTACGAATTTGCCAAGAAAATCGACCTCGGCGCGAATATTAAGCTCGGCAAGGGCGAGGAAAATACAGGCGGCCGCGACCGCCGTTCAATTCTTGCCGACGCCTTTGAAGCGCTTATCGCGGCGATTTATCTCGACGGCGGTCTTGAATGTGCGCGCGGCTTTATAATGAGATTTATTCCCTCGGCAGAGGATATTATGAGCGGCAAACTGGCTTTCGGCGATTACAAAACCGTTTTGCAGGAGATTATTCAGCAGAATCCCGAAGAACATATCGAGTACTGCATTTCGGACGAGCATGGCGCGGCTCACGAAAAGGTCTTTACTGCGAACGTCCTGCTGAACGGTCAGATTATCGGCACGGGCTGCGGAAAAAGCAAAAAGGAAGCTGAACAGGCTGCCGCAAAGGAAGCAATCGGGCTTATGGGATATGAAACAAACTAACCTGTCGATTTTTATTCCGCATAAAGGCTGCCCGAACCGCTGTTCATTCTGCAATCAGCGCACGATAAGCGGGAGCGTGAACCCGCCGACTGCGCAGGAGGTAAGGCGGCTTCTTGACGAGCAGCAGCCGGTTCTTGAAAAAAACGGAACCGCTGCGGAAATCGCTTTTTTCGGCGGGAGCTTCACAGCGGTTGACCGCGATTATATGGAACAGCTTCTTGAAACGGCGGCTTTTTTCACACGGAATTTTCCGCAGCAGTACAACGGCATACGCTGTTCCACCCGCCCCGACTGCATTGACGAGGAGCGGCTGGACATTCTCAGAAGCTACGGAATGACGGCGATCGAGCTTGGCGCGCAGAGTATGTGCGACAGGGTTCTGGAAGCGAATTTTCGCGGGCACACGGCGGCTGACGTTGAAAAAGCGGCGCGGCTGATAAAGAAATACGGCTTTTCGCTTGGATTGCAGATGATGACGGGTCTGTATCTCGATACCATTGACGACTGCAAAAAAACCGCCGACAGCTTTATTGCGCTGGAATGTGATACGGTGAGAATTTATCCAACGGTAATTCTTGACGGAACGCAGCTCGGCGAGCTGTTCAAACAGGGCGCTTACCGAAGCTTCGGCTTTGAAGAAACGATAGATTTGTGCGCGGAGCTGCTGGAGAAATTCTCCGCGGCGGGGATTCCCGTTATACGTCTTGGGCTTCACGCAAGCCGCGACGTTGAGGAGAATATGCTGGGCGGAGTTTACCACCCCGCGCTGCGTGAAAAGATCGAGAGCAGGATTTTTCTGCGGAAAATGCTTGAACAAATGAAAAAAACGGGCGCGAAGCGCTTCCGTATATATACAGACCGACGGAATTTCAGCCGTATTATCGGTCAAAAAAAGGAAAACCGCGATAGACTTCTTGAACACGGCTTTTCCTTTGAGCTTTCCGAAAGGTCGGGCGCTGCGCTTGAAATAGAGCCGCTTGACTGACGGAACGAAAGGATTCATTTATGCACTTTAAGACACTTGAAATCCAGGGCTTCAAGTCCTTCGCGGACAAGACCGTCCTGAATTTCGACACGAAAATGACCGCCATAGTCGGAAGCAACGGCAACGGCAAGAGCAATATAAGCGACGCACTGCGCTGGGTAATGGGCGAGCAGGGCGCAAAAACCCTGCGCGGCGACAAGATGGAGGACGTTATTTTCCACGGCACGGTTTCCCGTAAGCAGATGGGCTTCGCAAAGGTTGCACTTTCCATTGATAACGCAGACCGCGCGCTTTCCGTTGACAAGGACGAGGTTGTCATTACCCGCAAGCTTTACCGCACCGGCGAGAGCGAATATCTTATAAACGGCGACAAATGCCGTCTTAAGGACATTCAGGAGCTGCTGATGGGCACAGGACTTGGGCGCGACGGGTATTCGATTATCGGGCAGGGGCGCGTTGCGGAAATCGTAAACGCAAAGGGTTCGCAGCGGCGTGAGATTTTCGAGGAGGCGGCGGGCGTATCCAAGTTCCTCCACAAAAAGGCGGAGGCTGAAAGAGAGCTTTCCCGCGCCGAGGACAATCTTCTGCGTTTAAAGGATATTGAAACAGGCTTGCAGGAGCGCTTGCCGACTCTTGAACGTCAGTCCGAAAAGGCGATGAAGGCTAAGGTTCTCATCGAAGAGGAAAAGGGAATTGAGATTTCGGTTGCGGCTGCGGAGCTTGAACGCTTACAGCGCAGCCTTACCGATACAGAAAACGCAATTCTTGTGAATCAGGGCGAGTGCGAGCATTTCGAGCGTGAAATTACCGCGCTTGAGGAGGAAAACGACAGGCTTGCGATTACCAAGGGACAGTTCGCCGCGCGGCTTGACGAGCTTCGCCGGCAAAGTGAAAACGCCAAGGACGAGATGGCGGACGCGGACAAGGAAATCGCGGTTCTGGAAAACGAAATCCGGCACAACGAAACGCGCGTAGGTGAAATAGAGCGTCAGCTTGAAAACGGGAAAAAAAGCAGCGAGGAGTTTGACGTTCAGCTCTCCGAGGCGGAACGGAAAATTGAACAGAAAAAGGACGAGACCGACCGCGCCGAGCAGGAAATTGCGCAGCTTCAAGCTACCCTTACAGCCGCGCTTGAGGAAAACAAGGGGCTTGACGAGGAGCACAGAGAGCTTGACGCGAAAAACGGCGTTCTTTACGGTAAGCTTACCGAAGCGCGGCTTACCGCGCAGCAGGCTGAACAAACCGCGCAGAGCCTTTCGGAGCAGCTTGCCGCGGATACGGAACGTATTGAAAATCAAGACAAGCTTTCCGAGGAATACCGAAAAAAGCGCCGCGCGCTGAGCGAGGAGCTGGAGGCGCTCACCGAACAGAAATCCGATATTGAAAACCGGCTTGTCGGCTACGAAAAGCTGTTTTCGGGCAAAAAGGAAAAGCTTTCCGCGAAGCAGAGCGAATTTGAACAGCTCCGCAGAAGCTACGATCAGAAGCGGCAGCGTCTGGAGGTGCTTTCCGACGTTGAAAAGAACATGGTCGGCTATTTTTCAAGCGTAAAATCGGTTATGCACGCGGCGAAAACAGGAAAACTGAGCGGTATCCACGGTACAGTCGCGGACGTTATCAGCGTTGAAAAAAGGTACGGAACGGCAATTGAAACCGCTCTCGGCAACGCGCTTCAGAATATAATTGTCGAAAACGAGGAAACGGCGAAAAGATGTATCCGCTATCTTAAAGAAGCCAACGCCGGACGAGCAACATTTTATCCGCTGACCTCGGTAAAGGGAAGCGAGCTTGTTCAGCAGGGTCTTTCCGATGAGGACGGCTTCGAGGGGCTTGGTTCGCAGCTGGTTCAGTGCGATGAAAAATACGGCGGGATTATACGTTCGGTTCTCGGTAAGACGGTGGTTGTGGACGATATAAATTCCGCCGCGAGAATCGCAAAAAAATACGGCTATAAATTCAGAATTATAACGCTCGACGGACAGCTCGTAAACGCGGGCGGTTCGTTCACGGGCGGTTCCGTAAAGGAAACAAGCGGCATCATTTCGCGTAAGCAGGAGATTGACGCGCTTACCGCCGAAACGCAGAGAATTTCCGATACGCTTGCGCTTTCAAAGGGCAGCTTCGCCGAATTGCAGGCGGAAGTCAACAAAATGGGAATTGAAATCGAGGGCTTTCGAGAACAGCTTCAGCAGCTTCGTCAGGAGGAAATCCGACTTACAGCGGAGCTTGGCGGCGTTAAGGATTTAATTCGGCAGTGCGAGGAGCAGCAGGAGAGCGCGGAGCTTGTGATTGACCGCAGCAGGAAGCAGCAGGCGCAGCAGAAGGCGATTATCTCGGACTGCGCGGAAAAAATCGCAGAGCTTGAAAAGGAAATCGCCGATAATGAAGCGAAGCTTGCGCGTTCGGGCGAGGAGCTTGAAAAGGCGGACAGCGCCCGCGCTGAGATTTCCGCGAAAATAAGCGCGCTTAACCTTGCCCGCCTTACCGCGCAAAAGGATACGGAGCGACTGGAAGCGGAAAAAACAACGATTATTCGGGCTAAAGAGGCTGCGGGCGCGGACAGCAGACGTTTTACCGACGAAATTGCGCGGCTTAACGAGAACAGCGTTCAGCTTCGCGCGGAAATTGAGGAAAAGCGCGGCGCAATGGAGCGCTTCAGAAGCTCTCTCGGCGAAACGGGAAACGCTATCGCAGAAATAATCGCCAAGGAAAACGACTGCGAGCGGCGTATGTCCGAGGTTACGCGTGAAATACGCGAAAAGGGCGACGATAAGGTGAAATTCTCCAACGCGCTGGCGGTTGCGATCGAGAAAAAAGCGTCAATTGAACGCGAGGACGAAAAGCTGCGTTCAACGCTCTGGGAAAAATACGAGCTTACCGTTTCCGAGGCTAAGCAGCAGGCAAAGAAGCTTGATAATCTTGCCGAGGCGCAGAAGCAGCTTCAGGAGCTGCGCAGGAAAATTTCCGCGCTCGGAAACGTAAACTTCGCCGCAATCGAGGAGTTTGAAGAGGTAAAGGCGAAATACGACGAGCTTTCGGGGCAGCTCCGCGATGTGGAGCGCTCCAAGCGCGACCTTGAAAAGCTGATTGCGGGACTGACCGCAGACATAAAGGCAAAATTCCTTGCCAGCTTCAACGAAATCAACGAGAAGTTCAGCGAAATCTTCAAGGAGGTTTTCGGCGGCGGCGAAGCGCATCTGGAGCTTATGGATCCCGACGACGTTCTGGGCAGCGGCATTGAGATTTTTGCCGCGCCGCCGGGCAAGCTGATAAAAAATCTGATTTCACTTTCGGGCGGCGAGCAGACGATGGTTGCGATTACGATTTATTTCGCGATTCTGCTGCACAGACCGACCCCGTTCTGTATGCTTGACGAGGTTGACGCGGCGCTTGACGAAATCAACGTTGTGAAATACGTTACATACCTCAAGCGCTTCTGCACGCAGACTCAGCTTATGATAATCACACACCGCCGCGGAACGATTGAGGGCTGCGACGTTCTCTACGGCGTGTATATGCAGGAAAAGGGCGTTTCAAAGCTGCTTCATCAGGAGCTGCTTGATGAAATGGATATGGAGCTTGATTGATTTTACACCACTTGAAAGGATAAACGAATGGGCTTTTTTGACAAATTAAAGGAGGGTCTTAAAAAGACCAAGGACAGCTTTGTGGGACGGGTTGAGCAGATAGTAAATTCGTTCACAAAAATAGACGAGGATTTCTTTGAGGAGCTTGAGGAAACGCTGATTATGTCGGATATCGGTGCGGTTACCTCCGCCGATATCTGCGAAAAGCTGCGCGCCGAGGTCAAGCGGACGGGCGCAACCGACCCGAACGAGGTAAAGGGGCTTCTTCGCGGGATTATCGCAGAAATGCTCAGCGGAGGAAACGAGCTTGATTTTTCGACAAAGCCGACGGTTATCCTTGTAATCGGCGTAAACGGCGCGGGAAAAACCACCACGATCGGCAAGCTTTCCGCGAATCTCAAAAGGGACGGAAAAAAAGTGCTTGTCGCAGCGGCTGACACCTTCCGCGCGGCGGCTATCGAGCAGCTTAACGTCTGGACGGACAGAGCGGGAGTTGATATAGTCAAGCACGCAGAGGGCAGCGACCCTGCCGCCGTCGTTTTCGACAGCTGCACTGCCGCAAAAGCGCGTAACGCCGACGTTCTCATCATCGACACGGCGGGACGGCTTCACAATAAGAAAAATCTTATGGACGAGCTGAAAAAGATTTCGCGCATTATCGGTCAGCAGCTTCCCGAAAGTACGGTTGAAACGCTGCTTGTTCTGGACGCGACAACGGGTCAGAACGCCGTCAATCAGGCGCGGCTTTTCAAGGAGGTCTGCGATATTACGGGTATCGTTCTCACGAAGCTTGACGGCACGGCAAAGGGCGGAATTATCATTCCGATAAGGAACGAGCTTGGAATACCCGTAAAGCTTGTCGGAGTCGGTGAAAAAATCGACGATTTACAGGAATTTAACCCCAACGACTATGCGGAAATTCTTTTCGCACAGGGAAAGGACGAGGAATGAAGCTTGTAGTTGCTACAAATAATCAAGGTAAGGTGCGGGAGCTGAAAAAGCTGCTTGAACCGCTCGGCTTCGAGCCTGTTTCGCTTAAAGACGAGGGCATTGAGATAGAAGTTACCGAGGACGGCGAAACCTTTGCGGAAAATGCCCGTATAAAGGCTGAGGCGATTCATGAGATCGTGCGCTGCCCTGTAATTGCGGACGACAGCGGTCTGGAAATTGATTTTCTCGGCGGCGCGCCCGGGATTTATTCCGCGCGTTACGCGGGTGAAAACGCAACGGACGCGGAGCGTATGGAAAAGGTGCTTGCGGAGCTTGGCGGAGCGGACGAGAGCCTTCGCACGGCAAGGTTCGTCTGCGCGCTTTACTGTATTCTCGATGACGAAACGCAGTATTCCGTTTTAGGCGCCTGCGACGGAATAATCGGAACCGAGCCTGTCGGCGAGAACGGCTTTGGCTATGACCCGATTTTCGTGCTTCCGGACGGTCGGACAATGGCGCAGCTTGACGAGAGCGAAAAAAATGAAATAAGCCACAGAGCAAATGCGCTTCGCAAACTTGCTCAGGTGTTAAAGGAAAGGGAACAGGTATGACAGGAAAGGACAGAGCGAAGCTGCGCGCTATCGCAAACACCTATGAAACGATTCTGCTTATCGGAAAAAACGGAATCACCCCCGAAGTTGAAAAGCAGGCGGACGACGCGCTCAGCAAGCGCGAAATGATAAAGGGAAAGGTTCACGAAACCTGCGAGCTTACGGCGCGGGAGGTCTGCACACAGCTTTCTGAAGCGCTGCACGCCGAGCCTATTCAGGTTATCGGAACAAAATTCGTTCTTTACAGACAGAATAAGGACGTTAAGAAAAGGGTAATTTTTTTAGATGAGTAAAATCGGAATTTTCGGGGGCAGCTTCAACCCCATTCATAACGGGCATATCGCCCTTGCAAAATCGGCTTCCGCGCTTCTGAAGCTGAAAAAAACGCTGATTATACCGACCGCCTGCCCGCCGCACAAGGAGCAGTCCGGAGTATCCTTCGAGGATCGGGCGCAGATGTGCCGGATAGCCTTTGCGGACGATGAGAGGTTTGAGGTTTCGGATATTGAAAAAAAGCTCGGCGGTACAAGCTACACGATAAATACCGTTCGCGCGCTCAAGGAGCTGTATCCAAAGGGAACGGAATTTTATCTGATAATCGGCGGGGATATGCTTTTTTATTTCGACAAATGGTACAGGCACGAGGCGCTGCTTAAGGAATGTCATGTTGTTGCGGCGGCGCGTGAAAACGACTGCTACGCCGATATGCTTGACTACGCGAACGATATGGGGCGTATCAAGGTACTTAATCTGCCCGTTGTGGAGGTTTCCTCAACGCTGGTGCGTGAGAAAATAAGCCGCGGCGAGAGTACGGCGGAAATTGTTCCCGAGGCGGTACGCGTCTACGCGGACGAAAGGGGTCTTTATCGTGGCTGAGGAGTACAAGTCGCTGATAAAAGGTATGATGGGAAAAAAGCGCTACACGCACAGCTGTAACGTTGCGGAAATGTGCGTGAAGCTTGCGCGGATACACGGCGAAAACGAGGAAAAGGCGTACACGGCGGGTATTCTTCACGATATACGTAAGGAAGCGGAGCCTGACGAAATGAAGCGGGAGATGCTGGCAAGCGGTTTTTACGTTGACCCTGCGGAGCTTGCGGCTGCGAAAACGTGGCACGGAATCGCAGGAGCGTACTATGTCAAAAACACCCTTGGAATCACGGACGCGGATATTCTCAATGCGATACGTTTTCACACCGTCGGACGAGCGGGAATGTCGCGGCTGGAAAAAATCGTGTACCTCGGCGACCTTGTTTCGGCGGAGCGCAGCTATCCCGATGTTGAAAAGTACCGCGCCTTTGCGCTGAAAAATCTCGACGACGCAATGTTCCGCGCTCTTAAATGGCAGCTTACCGACCTCGTTTCGGGCGAAAAGGGAGTTCCCGTTTCAACACTGGAGGCATACAACTTTTATAGTCAATTCAAATTGGAAAGGTGAAAAATATGACTGATATCGAAGCAGTAAAGACAATCGTAAAGGCGCTTGACGACAAGAAAGCGGGAAAAATCCGCGTTCTCAGAATAGGCGACCTCACTATCCTCGCTAACTATTTCGTTATCGCCGAGGGTACAAGCACAACTCAGGTTAAGGCTATGGCGGACGAGGTCGATTTCCGTATGGGTCAGCTCGGCGTTGAGCCTAAGAGCATTTCCGGCGTTCAGGGAGCAACGTGGATTACGCTCGACTACATCGACGTCGTGGTTCACGCCTTCCATAAGGAAACGCGCGAATTTTACGACCTCGAACGCCTTTGGCAGGACGGCGAGGAAATAAATGTTGAGGAATTTTTAAAATAGTACTTGACAATTTATTCCGTTTGTTGTATAATATGAAATGAGCATTTGTATGTTCACTACTAAGTTACTTTCACTTGTAGATAACCTGTGCCGTAAGGCAAAGGGAGGGATATAGATGGCAGAAATTCGTCTTGGTAAAAACGAATCCTTAGACACCGCGTTAAAGCGTTTTAAGCGCTCCTGCGCAAGAGACGGCGTACTGGCTGAGGTTCGCAAAAGAGAACATTACGAAAAGCCTTCGGTAAAGCGTAAGAAAAAGTCCGAAGCTGCTCGTAAGCGCAAGTTCAAGTAATGCGGATTTTGTACAATTCGTTTAAGCGGGCTCCGTCTGAGTCCGCTTAATTTATTGTCAGGTGATTATATGATTTTTAAACCAACCTACTGGGTCAGAAACGTCCTTAGTATCGACGAAGCTTTCTTAAAGGAAGCTGAAATCGAGGGGCTTATTCTCGACCTTGACAATACACTGTCCATGCACGGCAATCCCGCCGCAGAGGAGGGTATTCCCGAATGGCTCGACGCAATGCGAAGCCTTGGAATAAAGCTGATGGTTGTTTCAAACAACACAAAAAAGCGCGTTGAGCCGCTTGCGGAAAAGCTGGGGCTGGAATTTATCTCGTCGGGCGCAAAGCCGCTGACGTTCGGAATCAATAAGGCGGCGCAGGCTATGGGCTTGCCGAAAAATAAGCTTGCAGTCGTCGGCGACCAGATTTTTACCGACGTTATGGGCGGAAATTTCGCAAAAATACGTACAATTCTCGTTGAACCCTTTCACCTTGAAAAGGGCGTGCTTTTTAAGCTGAAAAGAAGCGCGGAGGGACTTGTTTTTAAACGTGATTTCAGCAAGCTGAAGGGAGGCTCGGATAAATGATTACTTTCGGACCCGGAGGAAACTCGGATAGCTTCGGAAAAAGAAAATTTCCCGAAGCCCTGCCCGAATATCTCGCTTCGATGGGGCTTAACGGCTACGAGGTTGAGTGCGGACGGGGAGTGAGAATCGCGGAGAAAACCTATCAGCTCCTCCCTGAGCTGGCAAAAAAGCACGGAATTTACGTTTCGCTCCACACGCCTTATTTTATCTCTCTTTCAAGTGAAAATGAGGAAACACGGCTGAAAAGCGTTTCGTATATTCTCGAAAGCGCGCAGGCGGCGAAGCGCCTTGGAGCGGAGAAAATCGTTGTTCATTCGGGGTCGTGCGCAAAAATGAGCAGGGAAGCGGCGCTTGAGCTTGCCGCGGACACGCTTGCGAGAGCGCAGCGCGCGCTTGACGAAAACGGACTTTCCGATATACGAATCTGCCCCGAAACAATGGGGAAAATCAATCAGCTCGGAACTCTTTCGGAGGTGATTGAGCTTTGCAAAATTGACGAACGTTTTTTGCCGTGCGTTGATTTCGGACACCTTAACGCCAGAACGCTCGGCGGTATAAAAACGGCTGACGACTACGCGGCGATACTTGACGAAATTGAAAATAAGCTCGGCTTTGAGCGGGTGAAAAAAATGCACGTGCATTTCAGCAAAATTATGTACACGGCGGGCGGGGAAAAATGCCATCTCACTTTCGCTGACGAGGAGTTCGGACCCGAACCGCAGCCGCTTATGGAGCTTTTTGCAGCCCGCGGACTTGAACCTTCGGTTATCTGCGAGAGCGCAGGTACGCAGGCGGAGGACGCGGCGGAAATGAGGAAAAGCTACGAGGCTTTTTCCCGAAAGGAAATGTGAAATGAAAATTTTTGTGATAAACGGACCTAATCTTGATATGCTCGGCAAGCGCGAGCCTGAAATATACGGCGCGGACACGCTGGAAAGCATTAACGCCGAGCTTGCGGAGTACTGCGCGGGAATCGGCGTTGAACCCGGCTTCTTTCAGTCCAATTCCGAGGGCGCGCTGATTGATTTTATCCACTCTGCGCGCGGCGAAGCGGACGGAATCGTGCTGAACGCGGGTGCGTACACGCATTACAGTATTGCGATACGCGACGCAATTTCGGCGGCAGAGGTGCCGTGCGTTGAGGTTCACCTTTCAAATGTCCACAAAAGAGAGGAGTTTCGCCACAAGTCGGTTATTTCCGCAGTCTGCGCGGGCGTTATCTGCGGCTTCGGAAAAGACGTTTACCGTCTGGCGATTTCGGCTCTTGCCAAAAAATAATCCAAGCAGTTTTTCTGCGGAACGAGGTTTTTATGTACATTACAGAACGTATCGCGACGGAGCTTAAGGACGAAACGCACGCCGCGCTGATTACAAGTCCGACCGCCAGACGTTATGCGACGGGCTTCGGCTCATCGGCGGGAGTTGTTTTTATAACAAAGCGCAGAAGTTGGTTCATTGTCGATTCGCGGTATTACGAAAAGGCGGTTCAGCAGGCGCAGGGCTGCGAGGTTATGCTCCTTTCCGACCTTCGCAAGCAGCTTTATGCGATAATCGAGGAAGAGGGTATTCAGGTAGTTTCAATTGAGAGCAAAACGGTTACGGTCAGCGAGCTGGAGGACTATAAGAAGCTGTTCAACGCGCTTATTGTGGATTCTTCATCGTGGCTGTCCGTAACAATCGAGCGTATGCGCATTATCAAAAGCGAGGAGGAGATTGCGAAAATCGAAGCCGCGCAGAGAATTGCCGAAGCTGCCTTTTCAAAGCTTATCACCTCGATGCGCGTTGGAATGACCGAGAAGCAGGTCGCTTCCGTGCTGAATTTTTATATGATGGATCTTGGCGCGGACGGGATTTCGTTCGATACAATCGCCGCTTCGGGCGTGAACTCGGCGTGCCCGCACGCTGTTCCGACCGATAAGCCGCTTGAAAACGGCGATTTTCTCACGCTGGATTTCGGCGCGGTCGTTGACGGCTACCATTCGGATATGACCCGAACTGTCGTTATCGGCAAGCCTGACGAGGAGATGAAAAACGTCTACAACGCGGTCTGGGGCGCAAATACCGACGCGCTTAAGGCTGTCCGCGCGGACGTTACCGGCAAGCTGGTGGACAACGTGGCAAGAAGCACGCTTGACGCATGGGGCTACGAAAAGTATTTTACACACGGTCTTGGACACGGCGTAGGGCTTGAAATTCACGAAGCGCCCGCCGTTTCCCCGAAAAGCCCGTTCACTCTCCATGAGGGTATGATTATCACAATCGAGCCCGGCGTTTACATTCCCGGCAGGTACGGCGTGAGAATAGAGGATATGGTGGTCGTGACCGCAGACGGCTGTATGAACCTCACAAAAACGCCCAAAACGCTTATTTATATATAATTTTTTTGGAAAAATTAAGAAAATTTGCATAAAGTACTTGCTTTTTTTCAATTTATCGTGTAAAATATAAGAGATATATTTGACGTAAATATTCAGGAGGATTATTATTTATGATTACAGCAGGCGATTTCAGAAACGGAATGACCTTTGAAGAAGACGGAAATGTAATGCAGGTCGTTGAATTCCAGCACGTTAAGCCCGGTAAGGGCGCGGCGTTCGTAAGAACAAAGACCAAGAACGTTATCACAGGCGCGGTTGTTGAAAAGTCCTACAACCCCACCGCAAAGTTCCCTACCGCTTTCATTGAAAGAAAGGATATGGAATACACCTATAACGACGGCGAGCTGTACCACTTTATGGACAGCGAAACCTACGAGGACGTTCCGATTAACGCTTCCGACCTTGGCGACAGCTTTAAGTTCGTTAAGGAAAATATGGTTTGCAAGGTTCTTTCTTATAAGGGTAAGGTTTTCGGCGTTGAACCCCCCAACTTCGTTGAGCTTGAGGTTACCGATACCGACCCCGGCTTCAAGGGAGATACCGCAACAAACGCTACTAAGCCCGCAACGCTTGAAACAGGCGCGGAAATCCGCGTTCCGCTCTTTATCGAAATCGGCGAAATTATCCGTATTGATACAAGAACAGGCGAATATATGGAGCGCGCAGGCAAGTAAGCGGCTTTAATCCGATAAAGGAGGATATTAAAATGGCTATGACAATTGCTGAAAAGGTTTCCTACATTAAGGGACTGGCTGAGGGCATGAAGCTCGACGAAAGCACAAACGAGGGTAAGGTTATCAACGCTATCCTTGATGTGCTTGGCGATATCGCTATCAATATCGAGGATATCGACGCTGATTTAGAGGACGTAACCGATGTTGTTACCGACCTTGAAGAAAGCGTATGCGACCTTGAGGATGAGGTTTACGGCGAGGACGACTGCGATTGCGACGACTGTTGCTGCGAGGACGATATGTACGAAATTACCTGTCCTAACTGCAACAACACAATCACAACCGATTTCGATGTGATTTCGACGGGTTCTATCGAGTGCCCCAACTGCGGCGAAACTCTTGAGTTTGATTTATCCGCTCTTGAGGACGCTTGCGACTGCGGCTGCGAGGAATAATCAGCAGGCAGCAAACAATATAATAAATCAACAATGTTTCGGGGCGGAGTGAAATTCTCCACCGGTGGTAAAGTCCACGAGCCTTTGGCTGAATCGGCGAAATTCCGATACCGACGGTATAGTCCGGATGAAAGAAGCATTAGCAGCGCAGGGGTACAGCCCGTGCGCTTGTGCCGTAGGCAATTTTTCCCCGACTGCATTTTGCGGTCGGGGTTTTGCTTTTCGCCCTGTCGAAAGGAATAACAGATGAACATGACAAACAAGATGAACGACAAAGTAAAATTTATAACCATAACAGCCGTGCTTGCCGCGCTTGCAGCCGTTCTGCAATTTTTCGAGTTTCCGATTCCGTTCCTTATTCCGACGTTCGTGAAATTCGATTTTTCGGATTTGCCGGCGCTGCTTGCGGCATTTCTTGTTTCGCCGATTTCGGGCGCGGCGGTGTGCATTATAAAAAATGTAATCCACACGCTGACAAGCCAATCGGGCTTTGTCGGAGAGCTTGCCAACGCTATTCTCGGCATTTGTATGGTGGTTCCCGCGGGAATAATCTACAAAATCAAGCCGACAAGAAAAGCCGCGCTTGCAGGCTGCGCGGTAGGCGCGGTTATTTCGGGCTTTATCAGCATTTTTGTGAATTATTACATTTCTTATCCGTTTTACATTACCGTAATGGGCTTTCCGCTTGAAGCAATTCTCGGCGAATATCAGAAGCTGAGCGGAAATGTCGTTACGCTCTGGGACGCGCTCATCTGGTTCAACGCGCCGTTCACGCTTGTGAAAATGGCGATTGATTCGGCGATAACCTTTGTAATCTACAAGCCGATTTCACGCGCTCTGAAAAATATATAAAAGCTCTTGACCGCGCTCCCTTGTTATGCTATAATTAACGTAACAAGGGAGTGTGCTTTAATGAAAATAAATATAACTAAATCGCTTAAAATACGCTGGATAATTACCGCTGCGGCGCTTGCTCTGCTGCTTGGGGCGGGGATTTCGGCGAAGCTTTCGGTGGGCTTCGCGAATTGGTACGGTGAAAATGTTTACCCGATTCTGGTGGGAATTTTCGCGCGGGTAAGCGGAATTTTTCCGTTTTCTCTGGCGGAATTTGTCATTGCGCTTGCGGTGCTGACCTGCCTTTTTGCGATTGTTTACTTTATTGTACAGCTTATTAAGCGGAAGGGCGGGCGGCTGAAATTTCTGCTCTCGTCCGTTTCTACCGCCGCCATGGTGCTTTCGGTTGTCGGTGCGGGGTTTATGTACAGCTGCGGGATAAATTATTACCGAACGCCGTTTTCCGAGTATTCGGGAATTGAAATCCGACCGTACACAACCGACGAGGCGCGCGAAACGCTGGAGTACATAATTGAGAACACGAATCGGCTTATTGAGGTGATTGAGCTTGACGAAAACGGACAGTGCGTACCTCCCGAAAACATTCGTGCCGTAACCGTAGAGGCTATGTACAGTCTTGCGGAGGAATATCCCGTGCTGAAATCGTATTTTCCGCAGGCAAAGCCCGTGCTTGCCTCGCCGCTTATGTGCTACACGGGAATAGTTGGTATTTTCACGCCGTACACGATGGAGGCGAACTACAACACTTATGACACGCCCGAAAAAATGGGTCACACGATTTGCCACGAGCTTTCGCATCTTACGGGCTTTATGCGTGAGGACGAGGCGAATTTTATTTCGTATCTTGCGTGTCGCGGGAGCGGTGAAATTTATCTCGAATACAGCGGCTATTACAGTGCGCTTGGGTATATGCTGAACGCTTACTACAAGGCGGTTGGGTACGACGAGTACGCTGAGCTGCTCGGTACCGTTGATTCTCGGGTATACCGTCAGATTTGCTTAGAGAGCGAATTCTGGGCGAAATATGACACTCCTGTTGTGGAGGTTTCGTCCGCTGTAAACGACGCCTACCTGAAAATCAACGACCAGTCGGACGGTACGAAAAGCTACGGACGCGTTGCCGACCTTATAATCGGGGATTATCTTTTATCGGCAGAGGCCGCGCAGTCGGAATAAAGACGGACTTTCACAGCAATCGGCTGCTGCAGCGCAAGCTGCAGCAGCCGGTTTGCTATATTCTGCCACTGCACAGGCGGCGCGGCGCGCGTCTTACATTTTGCGAAGCAAAATGTAAGTTCCTCGGGCGGC
>CAZFMC010000020.1:0-29382 GCA_964520065.1 uncultured Ruminiclostridium sp. | reverse complement strand
AGAATAGAGTTCACCACAAACAAAATTCAGAGAAAGGTCTCAATCATTTATGGAAATTATAACACAAAAAACTGAAAAAAGCAAGAGATATTTACCGCACGAAATAAGCACAAAGGTTCACGCCGTTGAAGCATATCGAAAAGAAGCTGATGTGAGCTTTACGGGAAACTGCGTGAAGATAAAGAGTATTCACGGCATCCCGGCTCACTTTATCGGGGATTTATTCGGCTCGGATTTCGAAAAAAGATTGAGTCTACAAAGAAGAAGAGTCTTCATCCGGGCAAATATGACACGCCAACGGAAATCGACGTTGCGCCGCAGCCGCTTGACATATCCGACCTTGAAACGGCGGCGAAAATTTACCGCAACGAGGTCGTGAAAAAGGTTGACATTTCGGGGGAAAGTGGTATAATTGAATTAAATAGAAATCTCGACAGAAAAGAATTAAATACAGGGGCTTTTGAAAAATTAGAAATTCCAATGCAGAAAAGAAAGGTTTTGGCTATCTGTAGGAAGTACTCCATTGATACAAACGGTATTACATTTAAAATCCAAAGAGCTGAAAAAATGTTAGCTTTGCCTTTTTATGGATCGACAGATTATAATAATATTGGACGAATAGATTTATTCCCCAATGCCTTTTTAAGTGAAGATGAAATGGTGAAAACCGTTCTTCACGAGGAGTGCCACGTTAAGCAATTAAAAAAATATGGCAAATATTTTGTTCAAAATAATATCGATAAAATGGAAAAGCAAGCGTATAGATTCGAAAGTATTTATTATTCAATAGTGAAAAAAAGGTGATTATATGGAATGGCTTGACAACATAGAAAGCGTATTAAAAAATGGCGGTTCTGGGTTATGTCCTTTCTGTAAAAGCAGCAATACAGATTATAGAATTGTTAAAATTGCGTCAAACTTTGGCTATGGAGATATTTGGTGCAACGAGTGCAAAAAAGCTGTTCACATATCAAGGGTTGATATATCAGAAGACATAATTAAGGAAAGCAAATTGCCTAAATCGCTTAAATATTAAATGCGTTGTCACATTGAAAGTTATGCATATTATAAACAAACTTTAAGTGAAAAACCTAATAAAACCTGCGTTTTGCAAGCGATTGCAAGGCGCATTTTTTATGCCCGAAAGGAGATGGTAAAATGGCAACAAGCCAAAATAAAGAAAAGTTCGAGGATTACGAAGGGTTCGTTGAAAAATTCAAATTAAATAAGAAACCCCGCACGGTTAAGCCATTTGTGTCAACCGTGCGGGGTTTCTTTGTTTTTTTTCTTGGCGCAGAAAGAGGGATTTGAACCCTCGCGCCGGTTTCCCGACCTACTCCCTTAGCAGGGGAGCCCCTTCACCACTTGGGTATTTCTGCAAGTGCCGATTAAATTATAATTATATTTAAATGGCGGAGAGGGTGGGATTCGAACCCACGGTCCCTTGCGGGATCACCGGTTTTCAAGACCGGCTCCTTAAACCACTCGGACACCTCTCCGAGTTGCGACTGATAAAACCAACCGCTTATATATATTATCACATATTTTAAAAATTGTCAAGCTTTTTTTGAAAATTATCTCAGAAAAAATATAAAATAGCAGGAAGTGCGCTTTTTTAATGCGGATTTCATTGACAAAAAACGTGTTTTATGTTAATTTATATGTAAGGCGCAGGCTTTTTAGCTATCCGAACAGGAGGAATTTATTTGAAAATCATAAAAAAGCTTACAGCAGTTTCAATCGCTGTCATAATTGCGGTTACCGCTTTTGTTTTTCCTGTACAGGCAAAAAGCGGAAGCGATTATTACATAAAAACGCTTTTTGAAAACGTAAACGTTAGAACAGGTCCGGGAAAGAACTATGAGTTGATTGGAAAGGCGGCTTACGGCTCGAAATTTCCATGTCTTGGAACAGCCTTCGGCGCTGACGGAACAATGTGGTATAAAATAGGTATTGCCGATTACGATGATGGCTGGGTTTCTTCGGATTATTCGCATCGGTTTGAATATAAAATCAAGGACAGCGCAGAGCCCGCTAACGCTGCCAAAAGCGACAGCAAGTATGACCAAAAGGTTCAGAGCTACATAAATTCCACCGCCGAGGATTACCACGCGGTGGGCGTACAGGTTGCCGTTATTCGCGCAGAGGACGGCAGGATTTTCAATTGGAACTACGGCTACGCAACCCGCGGAACAAAGCCGATGACGTCGAATACCAAAATTCGCGCCGCGTCAATAAGCAAGGTTGCTGTCGCGATGTGCGCTGTGAAAATGCAGGAGGAGGGAATTGTAAGCCTGAATGCTGATATAGGCAAGTACTGGGGCAGCGATTTACCGAAAAAGGTGACGCTGAAAAATCTGCTTACCCATACGTCAACATTGCGGTATCTTTCCTTTAAGAATACCGCCGAGGGAACGCTGGAACAGCTTGAGGACGAAAACAGCTATCTGGAAGGCAAGGCGGGCGATTCCTCGGTCTGGTCATATAACAATTATGCGGTGGGCGTTGCCGGTTCAACCCTTGAGCTTGCAGCGGGAGAAACTCTTGACAGCTATATGCGCAGAGAATTCTTTGAGCCGATGGGAATTGACGTCAGCTTCTATTCCGGCGGCTTTTCGGGAAAACCGCGCATTGCAACGCTTTACGAATCCGACGGCGGTGTTGAACGCACGGTAAGCGAGGCAAAATCAATTGTCGGAAGCGGTATTCCCGGCAACAATACGAGTATTCACGCAGGCAGCCTTACCGCTTCGGCTAAGGATATTGCAAAGCTTTTTTACGTTCTTGCCAACGACGGTTCATACGGCGGCGAGCAGCTTCTCTCGGAGGCTTCCGTAAAAAGAATGGAGAAGAAGTATTTCAAAACAACCGAAAACGGTGGAAAATTCACACAGTGTACCGCGTTAAGATATGTAAAAAACCGCTACGGCGCGGAAAAGCTGTTCTATCATACGGGCAATGCTTACGGGGCGATTTCAATGGCTTCGTACAATCCCGAAACAGGCGACGTTGTCGTTGTAATGACAACAGGTGCGAATCCGACTCGTGACAAATACGGCGTATACGAAATTTGCAGTAAAATCACGAGGACAATGTATAAAAATATAGATAAATTAGGCAAATAGGGGAGAAGGGTGACTTAATTGAAGGCTGAAACCAAGAATACGCGTTCGGCGCAGTTTATTGACGGGGTGCGCTGTGCTTTGCCTGTAATACTGGGCTTTATTCCCGTGGGCATAGCTTATGCAATTACAGCCCGTCATGCCGGCTTTTCGGTTGCTGAAACCTGTACAATGTCGCTTGCTGTTTTTGCAGGCGCAAGCGAGATGATGGCGATAGGAATGTACGAAAAGGGAGCGGGGATTATTGCAATTGTTCTTGCGACCTTAATTCTTAACCTTCGCCACGTTATTATGAGTACTTGTGTTTTCAGCGAAATGAAGCCTTCCCGAATCGGCGCACGGCTGCTTGCGGGCTTCGGGGTAACAGATGAAACCTTTGCGATTTTCACAACCGCCGCCAATAATAAACGGACTATGCCGTTTTTTCTCGGACTTGCGGCGGTTTCGTATACCTCGTGGAATGTCGGAACATTTATAGGCGCGGTTTCTACCGATATTCTTCCCGAAATTGTTACGGCAAGTCTTGGAATTGCGCTATATGCAATGTTTATCGGGCTGATAATGCCTGCGCTTCGTGTAAATATGCGATTGGCATTGCTTGTTGTTTTCACAGCCGCAGTTAATTCGATTCTGAATGTTTTTATTGACGCAAGCTGGGCTTTGATTGCTTCAACGCTTATTTGTGCAGCGGTTGGCGTATTTTTCGTTGAGCTCGGCGATGAGGAGGACGAAAATGCGGCTTGAAATAGTTTTTCTGATAATTGGAATGACGGCGGTAACTTACATTCCCCGCGTTTTGCCCGCAGTTTTTGCGGGGAAATTCAAATTCAGCCCGAAATTTGAAAAATTCCTCCGCCTTATTCCGTATACAGCCATGTCGGCTTTGATTTTTCCGGGGATTTTTTCAGTTGACGAGCAAAACCCATACATAGGGATTGTCGGCGGTGCGGCGGCAGCGCTGCTTGCTTTGGCAAAAATGCCTGTTATGGTCTGCGTTATAGGCGGAATCGCTGCGGATATGGTGCTATATATGCTCGCGGGCTGTTGAAATCAACAATATTTTTTCATTATTTCCACAGATTTTGATGCATTTTACAAATGCGTCCCCAAAAAACAAAAAATAAATTTCAAATCACCTTTTTTGGCTTGAAATCAAGCGAAAAAGGTGATATACTTTAAAGGTAGATTTTTTAGAAAGAAGACAGTATATATGAAAATTTTTGACAGCCATGTGCATATCTATCCCGAAAAAATTGCCGTTAAAGCGGCAAAGACAATCGGCGAATTTTACGACATTCCCATGGCTTACGACGGCAGTATTCCCGCGCTGCTCAAAAATTGTGCGGAAGCGGGCATTTCAAAATGCCTTGTTCATTCGGTGGCTACAACTCACGAACAGGTCGGAAAAATCAACGACTTTATCGCTTCAAGCGCTGCCGGAAATCCCGATATGTTTGTCGGCTTCGGTTCGCTTCACCCGTCAATGACCGCCGAGGAGGAGGACGAGGAAATCAAACGTATGATTTCGCTCGGACTGCGTGGAATAAAGCTGCACCCCGATTTTCAGAAGTTCAATATTGACGATAAGCACGCAATGGAGCTTTACGAGGTAATCGACGGCAGACTGCCGATACTTTTCCACACGGGTGATAAGCGCTTTGCGTACTCTTCTCCGGAAAGGCTTGCAGCCGCGGCAAAGCGTTTTCCGCGTCAGAAAATGATAGGAGCGCATTTCGGCGGTTACAGCGAATGGGAAGCGGCGCAAAGGTGCTTGACCGATATTGAAAACGTGTATGTTGATACGTCAAGCTCGCTTTTTGCCGTTTCGCCGGAGGAAGCAAAGCGTTATATCGCCGCCTACGGCGCGGAGCGCGTCTTTTTCGGCACGGATTACCCCATGTGGAACGGAAAGGAAGAGCTTGAACGCTTTGATAAAATCGACCTTACCGACGGAGAACGAGAGCAGATTCTATATGGAAATATCTGCCGTTTTCTCGGTCTTGACAATATTTGACGTAAGGTGTTGACTTTTTGGGAATTTTTGCTATAATAAAATGGGTATATTTTGATACATCAAGAAAGGAATACAAGGACAATGAAGTGGACAGGTCTTAACGAATTAAGAGAAAGCTATCTTAAATTTTTTGAAAGCAAGGGACATCTCAGAATGGCTTCCGCGCCGCTTGTTCCGCAGGGTGATAATTCCATTCTGCTGATTAACGCGGGCATGACGCCTTTAAAAAAGTATTTTCAGGGCATTGAAACACCGCCGAGAAATCGTGTTACAACCTGCCAGAAGTGCATAAGAACACCCGATATTGAAAACGTTGGTAAAACAGCGCGTCACGGAACTTATTTTGAAATGCTCGGAAATTTCTCCTTCGGAGATTATTTCAAGCACGAGGCTACCGCATGGGCGTGGGAGTTCCTTACAAAGGAGCTTGAAATAGAGCCTGAAAAGCTTTGGATTACAATTTATGAGGAAGACGACGAGGCGGGAGATATCTGGGCGAATGAAGTCGGTATTCCGCGCGACAGAATTGTAAAGCTTGGCAAAAAGGATAATTTCTGGGAGCATGGCAGCGGTCCCTGCGGCCCTTGCTCTGAAATTCATTTTGACCGCGGCGAAAAATACGGTCCGTTTGAAAGCTTTGAGCAGGCGGGCGACTGCGACAGAATTATCGAAATCTGGAACCTTGTATTCACCCAGTTTGATAACGACGGCAACGGCAATTACAGCCAGCTTGCAACAAAGAATATAGATACGGGTATGGGTCTTGAACGTCTTGCCTGCGTAATGCAGGGCGTTGATAATATGTTCGAGGTTGATACCATTCAGAATATTATCAAAAGAATCTGCGAGGTTGCGGGAAAGAAGTACGGCGAAAATTACAAGGAGGACGTATCTATCCGAGTAATCACCGACCACGTTCGCGCTACAACCTTTATGGTCAGCGACGGCGTAAGACCTTCCAACGAGGGCAGAGGATACGTTCTGCGCCGTCTGTTAAGACGTGCCGCGCGTCACGGCAGACTTCTCGGAGTAACCAAGCCCTTCCTTACCGAAATCGTTGACCAGGTAATTAAAGAAAACGAAAACGCGTATCCCGAGCTTGCGGAAAAGCGCGGGTATATTATGAAGGTTATTGCAACCGAAGAGGAGAGCTTCAATAAGACGGTTGAAAAGGGTTCGCAGATGCTTAACGAGCTTATTGAGCAGCTCGGCGAAAACGGCGTGCTGAGCGGCGACGACGCATTTAAGCTTCACGATACCTACGGCTTCCCGCTCGACCTTACAAAGGAAATCCTTGAAGAAAAGGGACTTACCCTTGACGAGGAACGCTTCGCTGAGCTGATGAAAAATCAGAAGCTTACCGCGCGCGCAAATCAGTCCTTCAAGGGCGGCTGGGACGACGCTGCCGCGGACACTCTTTCGGGCTTAAAGACAACATTTGTCGGCTACAAGGAGCTTTCCTGCGAAACCAAGATTACTGCAATGCTCAAGGACGGCGCGCTTGTTGACAGCGTTGATGAAAATACCGACGCAGCAGTTGTAATTGAAACAACACCTTTTTACGCTGAAAGCGGCGGACAGGTTGGAGATAAGGGTACGATAACAAGCGCTGACGGCGATAATGTTCTTGAGGTTCTCGATACGAAGAAAATCGGCGGAGGACAGTTCGTGTGCTATTGCCGCTGCGTTCAGGGTTCGTTTATGACGGGCGACGCCGTAACAGCAGCCGTTGATAAGGAGCTTCGTATGGCTACCGCAAGAAACCACACCTGCGCGCATTTGCTTCAGGCAGCTTTACGTACCGTTCTCGGCGACCACGTTCATCAGGCGGGTTCATATGTTGACCCGTACCGCTGCCGTTTTGACTTCTCTCATTTCAGCGCGGTTACTGCCGACGAGCTTGCTCGGATTGAAGCGCTCGTCAACAAGGAAATTCTTGCCGCAGTTCCCGTTGTAACAGAAGAGCTTCCGATTGAAGAAGCTAAGAAAAAGGGCGCAATGGCGCTTTTCGGAGAAAAGTACGGCGATATAGTAAGAGTTGTAAGCGTTACAGACGGTTATTCGACAGAATTCTGCGGCGGTACGCATCTTGATAACACTTCAAAGGCGGGACTGTTCAAGATTATTTCCGAAACCTCGGTCGCTTCCGGCGTGCGCAGAATAGAGGCTGTTACGGGAGCTGGTGTTCTCGAAGCGCTCAACAGCGCAAACGAAACCATTCACGAGGCGGCGCGCACCTTGAAGCTTGCAAATCCGACCGCGCTTGTACAGCGCTGTGAAGCGATTCAGAATGAACTTTCCGACGCTAAAAAGGAAATCGACAAGCTCGAACGTCAGCTTTCCGCTTCCGCAATGGCGGATATTACAGGCGGCGCAGTTGAAATCGCAGGCATAAAGGTATTCTCGGCGGTTCTCGACGGAACAGTCGGCGACGCTCTCCGCAAGGCGGGCGACGACCTTAAATCCAAGTACGACAGCTTTATTGCCGTTCTCGCAGGTCATTCGGACGGCAAGGGCAATTTCCTTTGCATTTGCTCCAAGGAAGCCGTTGCAAAGGGTGCAAACGCAGGACAGCTTGTAAAGCAGCTTGCCGCAATCGCAGGCGGCAAGGGCGGCGGAAAGCCTGACAGCGCAATGGCGGGAATTGCCGATATCAGCAAGATTAGCGAAGCGCTTGACGCTCTTAACGACATTGCTGCCGCGCAGCTTAACTGAAGTGGGAAAGGGTTGATATTATGAAAGATTGCTTATTCTGTAAAATTATCAGCGGAGAAATTCCGTCCGAAAAGGTTTACGAGAGCGAAACGGTTCTTGCATTCAAGGATATAAATCCGCAGGCTCCCGTTCACATTCTTGTTATTCCGAAAATGCACATTGAAAGCCTTAACGGTATATGCGAGGATAATATTGGCGTTGTTGCCGAGGTAATGCTTGTTGCCAAGCAGCTTGCTGCTGAGTTTAACCTCCAAAACGGTTACCGCGTGGTTACAAATATCGGCGAAAATGGCGGTCAGACCGTTCACCATCTTCATCTCCATATTCTCGGAGGCGAAAAGCTTACCGAGAAAATGTGTTGAGAAGCCGCGATAAAACAATTAAAAAGCACACTGCACAAGCCCTTATAGGATTTTCATACCTTTTCGGGCTTGTTTGTGCGTCTTTTCTTGATAGCCGCCTTTCTTTTGCGTGCGCCGCTGTTTTTGCCGCAGCGTTTGCATTGCTGAAGCTTTTTGACAGGTGCAGCTTCCGGATTCATTTTCTTTCTGCGGCTGCTGCTATGCTTGCGTTTGGCTGTTACAGTATGCTTGTTATTGAGCCGGTTGAAGCGCTCAGCGGAAAAACGGCGGAGGTGTACGGAACGGTAACCGAAAGCACGTTTCCGAGCAATGACACGGTACGGCTTACAATCAGCGGGCAGGTTGACCGCGTTCCTGTTAAATTTACGGTTTTTGTACCCGATACCAATATCGAGGTTGGAGATAACGTTGTATTGTCAGCGGAATTTTCCGAGCCGAATGTATCTGCGGAGTTTTCCGAGGCTGATTATAACTTTTCAAAGGGCATTTTCACACGGGCAGAGGTTAAAAGCGATATTACGGTATTATCACATTCGTTCAGCTTCAAGGCGTTTCTTGCCGATATTTCCAATGCAATAAAGGGCAGGGTGAAGCGGGTTCTTCCTAAGGAGGAGGGCAGCGTTCTCTGCGCAGTTTTCTTCGGAGATAAATCTGACCTTTCCGATTTGCAGTCGGTGTCGCTGCGGCGGGCGGGACTTTCACATATAGCAGCCGTTTCGGGAATGCACCTTTCGCTGATTGTCCATACGCTGAAGCTCCTGCTGCTCGACAGGCTGAAGGGCAAGAGAGTGTTCAAGTCCTTGCTGATTATGGCGATGATTATGCTGCTTATGATGTTTTTCGGCATGGGTGCGTCAGTGCTGCGTTCGGGAATAATGCTGATTATCTATTACGGCGGCGACCTTCTGTTCAGAAAAACAAATCCCCTGAATTCAATTGGCGCAGCGCTGCTTATAATTCTGGTTTGCCAGCCATACGCCTGCCGCGATGTGGGCTTGTGGCTTTCGGTTCTGGGAACAATCGGCGTTGGCGTTATTGCTCCGCCGCTATGCGAGCTGTTGATTCATTCGGAGCGTTTCCGCTCTGTAAAGGAGTCGCTGATAGCTTCGCTTGCAGCGCTTTTCTGCACCTTTCCGATAAGTATGCTTTGTTTTGGCGGGGTTTCGGTAGTTTCTCCTGTTTCGACGCTTCTTATTTATCCGCCGTTTATGGGAGCAGTTCTGCTGATGCTGCTGAATCTTTTTACGGGTGGTTTGCTTACGGAGCTTTTTATGCTTCCCGCAGGCTTCTGCGCCCGTGCAATGAATTATATTTTCTACTCGCTTGGCGGACTTCCGTTCAGCTATGTCAGCACGGACGGAACATTCTGGCAGATATTTGCTTTTGCAACCGCTCTTGGTATGCTGACAATGCTGACCTTCAAGAATAAGCTGAAATACTTTGTACGTTTTTCCGCCGCTTCAATCTGCGTAATAGTTGGTTTAACCGTTTTTGAAGGATTTGAACGCGATGGGCGGATTGAAATTTCGCTTTACTCGGACGGCTCCGACGGAATGGCTGTTATAAAAAGTAAATCCGGAGTGAGCTTCGTTTCAACGGGCGACAGCGAAAGAATAACAGCTGAAATGCTTTCTCTCGGAATGGGCGACAATATCCTGTTAGCTTGCGCGGCGGGCAGTACAAACAATAATATCCCCGCTCTGCGCGGTCTTGGCGCGCTTTCTCTGCACACGCCCGACCTACCCGATAGGCTTTATAAAGTCGCCGACGAGTACGAGGTTGCTGTTATCGAGGGCGGAATATACATTCGCGCCGATAATATAACGGTCAGCCTTACGGATATTGACGCGGTAAGCAGCGCCGATTTTGCGGTTTACAGCGGATACCGCAGGAAGCACGAGAGCCGCGGCAATTATGCGGAGATATTTTTTGATAAACGTATGAAAACAGGATATAATGCATATTACAATAAGGTTACGATTGAAATAGACGAAAACGGGAACGTTTTCTTTTCGACGGGAGGCTTGTTATGACGCTTGCAGAAGACAGACTGAGTGCAGAAATACGCGCAGGTCGCCTTGCGAGGGTATATTTTCTTTACGGGAAGGAGCCGTTCCTTGTAAAAACCTACACCGAGCGTATTATAAAAAAATCGGTCGGCGTGGACGCGCTTGATTTCAATCTGGTTAAGATAAACGGAAATCCGGATATGAGCCTTCTTTCCGACCATGTTGACGGACTCCCCGTTTTTGCGGAGCGGAAGCTGGTTGCCATAAACGATATTGAGCCGGAGAAGCTTGACAAGGACTCCTTTGAACAGCTGCTTTCGATAATTTCGGAAGTGCCCGAAACCACAATTCTGCTTTTTCATAATACGGGCGTTTCCGTTGACGAAAGAAAATCGCAGTCGAAAAAATTTGTCGCCGCCGTTGAAAAATCGGGCGTTGTATGCAAGCTTGACGCAATGCCGCAGCCTAAAATTGCGGAGCTTGTAATTAAAAAGGCGGCAAAGCAGGGAGTTGTAATATTGCGCGAGGACGCGCTTTACCTTACGGAAAGGGTTCTTTGCAGTCTTAATCTAGTAAGCGAGGAAACCGCAAAGCTAATCAGCTACGCGGGAAACGGCGGCGTAATCGACAGAGCAATGATTGATTCGCTTGTTGCCAAACAGCTTGACACCAGCGTTTATGAGCTTGCAACCGCAATAAACGCGGGAAAGCGTGAGGAAGCCTTTACAATAATCGGAAATCTCATTTTTGAACGTGTCGAGCCGATAGTAATACTTTCCGCACTTTCGGGAACCTATCTGGATTTTTATCGGGCTAAAATTGCCAAAATGACGGGCGTTCTTCCCGACCAGACCGCCGAGGACTTCGGCTACGCCAAAAACAGAGTCTGGGTAATGTCGAAGGCTATGAACGCGGTTTCAAAGCTCAGAGTGGATTATCTTCGCAAAACGCTTGCAATTCTCAATGAAGCGGACATTGCCATGAAATCCTCGTCGATTGACAGTCAAACGGTTATTGAGCAGGCTGTAACAAGACTTTTTACTGCACAGCGGGAGAATTTTGCATGATTCATATAAAACAGCCGATAATTGTAGAGGGTAAATACGACAGAATCAAGCTTAGCTCTGTTGTTGACGCGCTTATAATTACAACGGACGGTTTCGGGATATATAAGGACAAGGAAAAAATGGCGCTTATACGCGCATTCGCCGAAAAAGAGGGAATAATAATTCTTACGGACAGCGACGGCGCGGGCTTCCAGATACGAAATCACATAAAAAGCTGCATAAAAAAGGGCAGAATCTACAATGTTTATATTCCCGATATTTTCGGGAAGGAGCGCCGAAAGGACAAGCCTTCCAGGGAGGGTAAGCTCGGTGTTGAGGGAATGGACGTTTGCGTCCTTGAAAAAGCTTTTTCAGACGCGGGAATTTATTCCGAAACCGCTCAGCCGACCGAATGGCTTACACGTGCCGACCTGCTCTCAGACGGACTTATGGGCGGACAGGGAAGCGCAGCGCTCAGGGAGCGGCTTTTCAGCGAGCTGGGCTTGCCGGAGCATTTAAGCACTGCGGGGCTTCTTGAAGTGCTGAATCGTCTTTATTCGCGGGAACAGTACGAAAAAATATTGAAAAAAGTAAAGGAATAACAATATGGTTTTCTCCAGTCTTGTATTTTTGTTTTTGTTTTTGGTAATTTCGCTTTTGCTGTATTACACGGTTCCGCTGAAGGTAAAAAACCTTATAATTTTTATATGCGGACTTGTTTTTTACGCGTGGGGCGAGCCGAAATATGTTGTTGTAATGGTTATTTCAACGCTGATTGACTACGCTGCGGGTCTGCTGATAGACAGGTTCAACGAAAGCAAGACGATTAAGCGGATTTGTCTTATTGTTTCGCTTGTTATGAATTTGTCGCTGCTCGGAATTTTCAAATACAGCGATTTCATTTTCGGAAGCGTCAACGAAATATTCGGTCTTACACTTGAAAATCCGTTCCTCGATGTGACAAACAGCGTTTTCGGCGCAGTGTTCGGTTCAAAGCCCGAAAGCTATCTTCCTCTTCCCATCGGTATAAGCTTCTTTACGTTCCAGTCGATGTCGTATACGATTGATATGTATCTGGGAAATGTCAAGGTTCAGAAAGACCCGATTGCCTTTGCGGCGTTTGTAACGCTTTTCCCGCAAATAGTTGCAGGACCTATTGTGCGCTATAATGATATCGCTGCGGAGCTTGAATGCAGAAAAATTAACCTTGATATGATTTACGACGGCATTGTGCGCTTTATTACGGGCATGGGCAAAAAGGTTCTTATCGCCAATGGCGTAGGTCAGCTCTGGAACGCGGCATTTGCTGTGGGAACATCGGAAATGTCCGTTCTTACCGCATGGCTTGGAATTATCGGTTATACCCTGCAAATATATTTCGATTTCTCGGGCTATTCCGATATGGCGATAGGTCTTGGAAAAATGATGGGCTTCAATTTCCCTGAAAATTTCAACTATCCGTATCTTTCAAAAAGCGTAAGCGAGTTCTGGAGAAGATGGCATATAACTCTCGGCGACTGGTTTAAAAGCTATGTATATTTCCCGCTCGGAGGAAACCGAAAGGGAATGCCCCGAACAATTTTCAATCTTGCCGTTGTGTGGTTTTTAACCGGCGTGTGGCACGGCGCAAGCTGGAATTTTATCCTCTGGGGCTCGTTGTACGGTGTGTTCATAATTATCGAGAAGCTGTTTCTCGGAAATGTCCTCAAGAAGCTTCCGACGCCAATCAGCTGGCTGTATACCATGCTTCTGGTGGTTCTCGGCTGGGTTCTTTTCGTTACACCCGATGTTGGTACGGCATTCTCATATATGGGAGCAATGTTCGGTGCAGCAGGCGTTCTCTGTGATAATACAGCGCTTTATCTGCTGCTTAATTATGGTATTCTGCTTGTTATCGGTATTTTTGCTTCGACCGACGCATGGAAGATTATCGTTGAATCGCTTACCAAGCGCGCTCCGACGATTATGCACTATGCAACGCCCGTCGTGAAAACAGCGGTTTTCATAATCTGCATTGCTTACCTCGCTGACGCGACCTATAATCCGTTCCTGTACTTCAATTTCTGATGAACGTTCATATGAATAAGAAGATATGAACAGAAAGGCTTTAAAGTATGAAAGACAAGCTTTATAAATATATAATGGTAGGGCTTTTCGCGCTTATCCTGATTGCCATGCCGATTATGACGTTTGTAACTCTTCCTGAGGAGGACAGACCGTATTCGGAGAATGAAAACAGATACCTTGCTGGCTTCCCGAAAATTTCCTTTGAAACTTATCTGGACAAATCGGCAATGGAAGGCTTTGAAGAGTGGTTTTCCGACAGAATCTACGGAAGAGAGAGCTGGATTAAGCTGAAAAACGGCTCGGAACGCCTTATCGGAAAAACCGAGATTAACGGCGTGTATACGGTTGGCGACCGAATGATGCAGGTGTGGACGGGTTATGACAAAGAGTTCATCGACTCGTCAATCGCGGCAGTAAACGCCTTTACGGAGCAGAATTCAGATGTTCCCGTTTACTTTATGCTTGCGCCTACCTCGCAGGAAATATACGCAGACCTGCTTCCGAAAACAGCCCCCGTCGGAAGTCAGGCTGAGCTTAAGGACTATTGCCGCGAAAATATGATATGCAATACGATTGATATTTTCCCGCTTCTAAAAAGTAACTCAGACAGCTATATATATTACCGTACCGACCATCACTGGACGTCCTACGGCGCGTATATTGCATATTCCGAAGCGGCAAAGGCGCTCGGTTTGCAGTCGGAGCCGCTTTCCTCCTTTGATATCGAACACGCAAGCAGCAGCTTCCGCGGCACTCTTTATTCAAAAACGCTGGACGATTCGATTACTCCCGATGTTATCGACTATTATCATTTCAACGGCGGAAGAAGCGAGCCTGCGCTTACTATAAATACCGGCTCCGAGCAGACCACCTATGATTCGCTGTATCTTCGTGAATATCTCGACGTCAAGGATAAATACAGCTCGTTTATGGGTTCAAACTCGCCGATGATGACCGTAACGTCAAGCGATAACCCGAACGGTCCCTCGCTTCTTGTTTTTAAGGACAGCTACGCGCATAGCTTGATTCCGTTTCTTGCAAACCATTACAGCAAAATCACTGTACTTGATATGAGATATATCAATGCAGGGTACAGCAGCATTGTTGACGTAAGCGAATACGACAGCGTGCTGTTCATGTATAACGCAATTACATTTTCGGAGGACACGAATATACGTAAGGTAAGCAAAGGCTCTTAGAGCTTGTTCACATTAACCGAAATGCTCGGATTTTGAAACGAATTTTTTGCAGAACAAGGCGAAAATTCGCAGACGTACTTTATGTACTTCAAGAATTTTCAACGCAGTTATGCGAAAAATACGTCAAAAGACGAGCGTTGAGCGTTAATGTGAACACGCTCTAGTGTAAAGTCGTCACCGCGCAATTAACGGCTCGCGCCCCGGGGCAACGTTCGCTTCGGGGCGGTTTTCGCCTGACGAAAAAATGACATCGTATCTGCCGACAATGCGGAGCATAAAAATATATACAGCTTATTATTTCACAACGCTTTGGAGGGATTGACTTGATTAAACTGTTAGCGAAAGCTTTTATACGCGATTACCAAAATGTTTCCGACCCGCAGGTGCGGAGAAGCTACGGTGTTCTGACGGGAATTGTCGGAATTGCCCTCAACATTCTCCTTTTCGCGGGTAAGTTTTTTGCGGGGCTTATTACCGCTTCAATTGCGGTAACCGCCGACGCCTTCAACAATCTTTCCGACGCCGCAGCTTCCGTAATCAGCATCGTAGGCTTTAAGCTTGCGGGTATGCCCGCCGACAAGGAGCACCCGTTCGGTCACGGGCGCGTTGAGTATGTCGCAGGATTGGTTATGTCCGTTGTTATCCTCTTTATGGGCTATGAGCTTGGACGCGACTCTGTGATAAAAATTATAACGCCTGTGGAAATGTCATTCAGCTGGGTTTCGCTGGGAATACTTGTCGCCTCCGTTCTTGTCAAGCTTTATATCTGTCTTTATAATCGGAAAATCGGTCGCCTTATAAATTCAGCTACAATGAAGGCTGCCGCAATGGATAGTCTGTCCGATTGCATATCGACAGGCGCGGTTATTATCGGTCTTGTTGTCTACGCGGCAACTTCCGTCAATATCGACGGCTATGTGGGAATTGTCGTTGCGCTTTTTATTCTTAAAACAGGAATAGAAGCGGCTAAGGAGAGCCTGACGCCTCTTATCGGTGAAAAGCCTGCGCCCGAATATGTAGAGGATATACGAAAAACCGTAATGAGCTATGACGGAATTACAGGTATTCACGATTTAATTGTACATAATTACGGAGTCGGCGCAAATATTATTTCTCTTCACGCAGAGGTTCCCGCTGAGATGGGATTTGTTGAGGCTCACGAGCTTATTGATATTATTGAAAATGAATTGAAAACAAAATATGCCGGCTGTGCGACAATTCATATGGATCCCATAGCCGCTGAAACCGAGGAGTCGCGCCGCTGCCGTTCACTGGTGGAGGGCATTCTTGCGGAAATCGGAAACGGCGTTACCATGCACGATTTCCGAATGACAAACGGAAATATCAGCCGCAATCTGATTTTTGATATTGTCGTTCCGTTTGATTCAAAAATTACTGCCGACGAGGCTGTTAAAATAATTTCCGAGCGCGTAAAAAACGCGGACGACAGCCTTAACGTTGTGGTGAACGTTGACAGGCAGCTGTACTGATATATATAAATTGAATTATTTGTAGACGCAAAGGCTTCTGCCCGCAATCCTTCACGGGAATAAGCCTTTGCTTTTTTGGTTGCTTCCGAAAGCGCAGCTCTGCATTATATGCGGGTCAACACGGCAATATTACTTCTTTTGGAAAAAATTCAATATATTTTCATTGCTATTTTGCAAAGAATGTGTTATAATCAATGAAGATTGGGCTGAAAGGAGCGGTTTAATGAATAATTATAGATTGGCTACAAATATAAAACGTTTCATAATTTTTCTTAACGCGGTTTTCTGCACGCTTTTGTACACTTCTATTTTTGCTTTTGTGTGGGAAAACTTCTATAATCCTTACATCGGAATGGGCTTTTTCAAAAACGGCAACATCGTTTTTTACATAATTTACGCGCTTATTTATTTTATTATCATTGAAATGTACGGGGGCTTTCATATAGGAAGCCTGCGGATAACGGATTCTGTTTTTACGCATATGATTGCGGTAATTGCTACCAATTTTATATCCTATCTCCAGATTTCTCTTATCGCGCGCGCTATGCTGAATCCCTTGCCGCTTATAATATCGCTGTTTCCCGCAGCGGCAATCACTCTTGTATGGGGCTTTTACATTCACCGTAACTATGCGCGGCTTTTCCCGCCAAAAAAAATGATTCTCGTTTACGCTAATAAGTCCGCGCGTTCGCTTGTGTATAAAATGAGCAAAAGATACGACAAATTTATTATCTGCGCCGCTATAAATGTCAACGAGGGCTTTGAACGGATTTCCGCGCTTCTGCCGGAGTATGACGCGGTAGTTATCTGCGATACGCCGAATGAAATCCGCAACGATATTTTGAAATTCTGCTTCAGACATCGGATAATGGCTTATGTTACGCCGAAAATTTCGGATATTTTAATCAGAGGCTCGGACGAGCTTCATATTCTCGATACCCCCCTGCTTGTATCTCGTAATTTCGGAGCAAAGCTTGAACAGCGGGCAATAAAGCGCTTTTTCGATTTTGTGCTTTCAGCGCTTGCGATAGTTGTTTTATCGCCGCTGCTTGTCGGAACGGCAATTGCCGTAAAGCTGTACGACGGCGGTCCCGTTATATACAAACAAAAGCGGCTTACATACGGCGGCAGGGAATTTTACCTGTACAAATTCCGCTCGATGGTTGTAAACGCGGAGAGCGACGGGGTAGCAAGGCTTGCGGCGGAGGGAGATTCGCGTATCACTCCCGTTGGCGAGTTTATTCGGAAAACGCGGCTGGACGAGCTTCCGCAGCTTATAAATATTCTCAAGGGTGAAATGTCGATTGTCGGACCTCGTCCCGAACGTCCCGAAATTGCCGAGGAGTACGAGCAGGACATTCCCGAATTTTCATTCCGGCTCAATGCAAAAGCGGGTCTTACGGGCTACGCGCAGGTTATGGGCAAGTATAACACAACCCCTTATGATAAGCTGAAGCTTGACCTTATATATATAGAAAATTTTTCGCTGCTGCTTGATTTGAAAATAATGATGATGACGGTTAAGACGATTTTTGAAAAGGAAAGCACCGAGGGAATCGACGAGAAATCGCTCAACGCTATGGATTTAAGCTACCGCGAGGAAGAAAGCGAACAGGAGAAAATTACGGTATGACTGAGAAGATAAGGCTTGCTGATGATAATGACATTTCGCGGCTTGTGGAAATTGAGATTTTCAATTATCGCCTGAATTTCTATCCGATATTCCGTAATGATGAATACTATTTCGGCGAATTACAGGCAGCCTCTATGATTGAAAAGTATCGTGCGGAATCATTCCTGCTTACCCGTACATACGTTTATGATGATGGAACGGTGAAGGGCTTTGTGAGAGTGAACGGCGCGGAGGTTGAGAAGCTTTTTGTTGAGCCGGTTTTACAAGGGCAGGGGATAGGGAGGCTTTTGCTGGCTTATGCAGTTGAAAAGCATGATGTCAATTTCTTATGGGCACTTGAAAAAAATAAGCGTGCCATTTCATTCTATAACAGAAACGGTTTTCGCATAACGTCCGAAAAGAAGCCTGAGGAAGGTACGGATGAATACCTCGTAAAGATGATTCTTGAATAGTTTTTGCCGCAGTTTTTTCGAGCTGCGGCAATTTTTTTAAAAATATTCAAGAAAATTTAAAAAAGTGCTTGACAAATCATTCCATTTGGGATATAATAAAATACTGAATTATAATGGACTTATTGACGGAAAGTGCGGAAATAAGCTGTGTTTTCAAAAATTTAAGGAGTGATTAAGCCAATGGTGAATGTTAAGCCGGTGCAGTTGGGTAAGACTACCCGAATGAGTTTTTCTAAGATTAACGAGGTTATCGAAATGCCGAACCTCATTGAGATTCAGAAGAATTCTTACAAATGGTTCCTGGAAGAGGGTATCAAGGAAGTTTTCAATGATATTTCTTCCATAACCGATTCAAACGGCAAGTTGGTTCTAAGCTTTGTGGATTATCGGATCGACGAAAATCCGAAGTACACTATCGAGGAATGTAAAGAACGCGATGTAACCTATGCGGCTCCTCTCAGAGTAAAGGCGCATCTGCGCAACGAGGAAACCGGAGAGGTTACCGAAAGCGAAATTTTTATGGGCGATTTCCCGCTCATGACCGACAGCGGCACATTTGTTATCAACGGCGCGGAACGTGTTATCGTTTCGCAGTTGGTTCGTTCCCCCGGCGTATACTATGGCTTTGATTATGATAAAACGGGCAAGAAGCTTTTTTCTTCGCAGGTAATTCCTAACCGCGGCGCTTGGCTGGAATACGAAATGGATTCCAACGATATTTTCTATGTCCGTATTGATAAAAACAGAAAAATCCCCGCTACAACCCTTATCCGCGCACTCGGAAAGGGAACAGACGAGGAGCTTTTCGAGCTTTTCGGCGAGGACGAGCGTATTCGTCAGACTATTCTCCAGAAGGACTCTACTAAAAATAAGGAAGAGGCTCTTCTTGAGGTGTACAAGAAGCTCCGTCCCGGCGAGCCTCCTACGGTTGATTCCGCAGAGGGTCATCTGAATAATCTCTTCTTCGACGCAAAGCGTTACGACCTTTCCAGATTCGGTCGTTATAAGTTCAATAAGAAGCTCGGCGTTGCAAGCAGAATTATCGGAC
Source organism: uncultured Ruminiclostridium sp. (assembly GCA_964520065.1). Classification (GTDB taxonomy): domain Bacteria; phylum Bacillota; class Clostridia; order Oscillospirales; family Ruminococcaceae; genus Ruminiclostridium_E. The sequence continues at coordinate 10,225 of CAZFMC010000020.1, read as the reverse complement.
ATAAGCTGGCTGAACCCGTTGTAAACCCCATGACCGGCGAGATTATTGCCGAAGCAGGCGAGTTTATCAATACCGACAGAGGCTTTGAAATCGAGCAGGCGGGCGTTGGCGCAGTTTACCTTGACGTTGAGGACAGAGTTGTCAAGGTTATCGGTAACCAGATGGTTGATATTGCACCGTATATTCCCGCGGAAATCGACGCGGAGTCCTGCGGCATCAACGAAAAGGTGTTTTTCCCCGCACTTCAGGAAATCCTCGAAAATAACGAAACTGTTGAGGAAATCGAAGAAGCACTCAGATTAAATGCTGACGCTCTCGTTCCCAAGCATATCACTTTAGACGATATTTTTGCAAGCGTAAGCTATTTCATTAACCTTTGCGAGGGCGTCGGAATGGTTGACGATATCGACCATCTCGGCAACAGACGTATCCGTTCCGTCGGCGAATTGCTCCAGAACCAGTTCAGAATCGGTTTCACAAGAATGGAACGTGTGATTCGTGAAAGAATCGGCTTACAGCAGGATACCGAGAAAATTTCTCTCAATAACCTCGTAAATATAAGACCCGTGGTTGCGGCAATCAAGGAGTTCTTCGGATCGTCGCCGCTGTCGCAGTTTATGGATCAGAACAACCCTCTTGCGGAGCTTACTCATAAGAGAAGACTTTCCGCGCTTGGTCCCGGCGGTCTTTCGCGTGACAGAGCGGGCTTCGAGGTTCGTGACGTTCACTATTCGCATTACGGACGTATGTGCCCGATTGAAACGCCTGAAGGTCCTAACATCGGTCTTATCTCTTACCTTGCTTCCTTTGCGAGAATAAATAAGTACGGCTTTATTGAAGCGCCTTACCGCCGCGTTGACCGCGAAACGGGCAAGGTTCTTGACGAGGTCGTTTATATGACAGCTGACGTGGAAGACCTTTACACGATTGCACAGGCGAACGAACCTCTTGACGAAAACGGCTGCTTTGCAAGAAAGCGTGTTACTGCGCGCAGAAGAGATGAAATTCTCGAGGTTGCCCGCGAACAGGTTGACTATATGGATATTTCGCCTAAGATGGTAGTTTCCGTAGCAACCGCAATGATTCCGTTCCTCGAAAACGACGACGCAAACCGCGCTCTTATGGGTGCGAATATGCAGCGTCAGGCAGTTCCGCTTATGGTTACAACTAACCCGATTGTAGGAACGGGTATGGAATATAAGGCTGCCGTAGACTCGGGCGTGTGCGTTCTCGCTAAGGAGGACGGCGTTGTAACAAGAGTTTGCGCAGATGAAATTGTTATTAAGGACGAGCTTGGTCAGGATCACAGATATAAGCTTATCAAGTTTATGCGTTCCAACCAGGGTACCTGCATTAACCAGCGGCCTATCGTCGTAAAGGGTGAGGCTGTAAAGAAGGGTCAGGTTATCGCCGACGGTCCCGCAACTTCGCAGGGCGAAATTTCACTCGGTAAGAACGCGCTTATCGGCTTTATGACATGGGAAGGCTATAACTACGAGGACGCAGTCCTTATCAATGAAAAGCTTGTTTATAATGATGTTTATACGTCTATTCATATTGAGGAGTACGAGCTTGAGTGCCGCGACACAAAGCTCGGACCCGAGGAGATTACCCGTGATATTCCTAACCTCAGCGAGGACGCATTGAAGGATCTGGACGAACAGGGTATTATCCGTATCGGCGCCGAGGTTCATTCGGGCGATATCCTCGTCGGTAAGGTTGCGCCTAAGGGCGAAACGGAGCTTACCGCAGAAGAACGCCTGCTTCGTGCAATCTTCGGCGAAAAGGCTAGAGAAGTGCGCGATAGCTCTCTGCGCGTTCCGCACGGCGAAAGCGGCGTTATCGTTGACGTTAAGGTGTTCACAAGAGAAAACTGCGACGAGCTTGCCGCAGGTGTAAATATGGTGGTTCGCTGCTACATTGCGCAGAAGAGAAAGATTTCTGTCGGCGATAAGATGGCGGGTCGTCACGGTAACAAGGGCGTCGTTTCCCGTATTCTTCATCAGGAGGATATGCCCTTCCTTCCCGACGGTACACCGCTTGACATCGTTCTTAACCCTCTTGGCGTACCTTCACGTATGAACATCGGTCAGGTTCTTGAAGTACACCTCGGTTACGCAGCTAAGGCGCTCGGCTGGAAGATTATGACGCCTGTATTCGACGGCGCGCACGAAGAGGATATTCGAGAGTGCTTCAAGCTTGCAGACGAGCAGAGAGCTAATTATCCCGGCAAGGACAGCGCTGATATCGACTTCTCCAAGATTCCGATGACGCAGGACGCAAAAACTCAGCTTATCGACGGTCGTACAGGCGAAAAGTTCGACAGCCTTGTAACTGTCGGCTATATGTACTATCTTAAGCTCCACCATCTCGTTGATGATAAAATCCACGCTCGTTCGACAGGTCCCTACTCGCTCGTTACACAGCAGCCGTTAGGCGGTAAGGCGCAGTTCGGCGGTCAGCGTTTCGGTGAAATGGAAGTTTGGGCGCTTGAAGCTTACGGCGCAGCTTACACGCTTCAGGAAATCCTTACCGTTAAATCCGATGATATTGTCGGACGTGTAAAGACATACGAAGCAATTGTCAAGGGTGAAAATGTTCCGAAGCCCGGCGTTCCCGAATCATTCAAGGTTCTTATCAAGGAGCTTCAATCTCTCGGTCTTGACGTAAAGGTTCTCGATGAAAACAATGAGGAAATCGACCTCAAGCAGAGCTTCGACGACGATGATATGGGTACTGTAAGCCCCGACGACTTTGAATATGTTGCCGATGACAGCGAAATTGATTCAGCATTTATTCCCGAAGAAGTTGACGATTCGTATTACGATGATTTGGACGACGACTTCGACGACAGCGACAGCTTTGACGACGACGATGAAGAACCGTTCGAGCTGGACGGCGAAGATGAATAATTTACGTTATTACGGTAAATTTTACGGCAATTTGAACTTTAAAAGAATTGAGGTTTGTAAAATTGGCATTTAATGTTTTTGAATCAATGAAAATCGGACTTGCTTCTCCCGACCAGATTCGTGAATGGAGCTACGGCGTCGTTGAACGCCCCGAAACAATCAACTATCGTACCCAGAAGCCTGAACGCGACGGTTTATTCTGTGAAAGGATTTTCGGACCGCAGAAGGACTGGGAGTGCGCCTGCGGAAAGTATAAGAGAATCCGCTTTAAGGGAAAAATATGCGAACGCTGCGGCGTTGAAGTAACCCGCAACAAGGTTCGCCGCGAAAGAATGGGACATATCGAGCTTGCCGCTCCCGTTTCCCATATCTGGTACTTCAAGGGCACTCCGTCAAGAATCGGTCAGGTTCTTGACATTTCCCCGAAAAGACTTGAAGAGGTACTTTATTTTACAAAATATATCGTAACCGAACCCGGTAATACCGTTCTTACAAAGGGTCAGCTTCTTTCCGAAAAGGAATATGCTGATATGAGAGAGCGTTACGAGGACGATTTCAAGGCTTCTATGGGCGCGGAGGCTATTAAAGAGCTTCTTATGGAAATCGACCTTGATAAGCTTTCCGCTGAGTTGAAGGAAGAGCTTGAAACAACACAGCAGGGACAGAAGCGCGTTAAGATTTTAAAGCGCCTTGACGTTATCGAGGCTTTCCGTCAGAGCGGAAACCGTCCCGAGTGGATGATTCTCGACGTTGTTCCCGTTATTCCGCCCGATATCCGTCCTATGGTTCTGCTTGACGGCGGACGCTTTGCAACAAGCGACCTTAACGATTTGTACAGACGTGTTATTAACCGTAATAACCGCCTTAAAAAGATGCTTGAGCTTAAAGCTCCCGATATCATTATCCGCAACGAAAAGAGAATGCTTCAGGAGGCTGTTGACGCCCTTATCGACAACGGCAGACACGGCAGAGCGGTAACAGGACCGTCTAACCGTCCCCTTAAGTCCCTTTCCGATATGTTAAAGGGTAAGCAGGGTCGATTCCGTCAGAATCTTCTCGGTAAGCGTGTTGACTATTCCGGTCGTTCCGTTATCGTTGTAGGTCCCGACCTTAAGATGGATCAGTGCGGTCTGCCCAAGGAAATGGCTATTGAGCTTTTCAAGCCGTTTGTAATGAAGGAGCTTTGTGCAAGAGGTATCTCCAACAACATCAAGAGCGCAAGAAAGATGGTCGACCGCGCAAAGGACGAGGTTTGGGACGTTCTCGAGGACGTTATCAAGGATCACCCCGTTCTGCTCAATCGCGCCCCTACGCTTCACCGACTCGGTATTCAGGCTTTCTCGCCCGTTCTTGTTGAAGGTCGTGCGTTAAAGCTTCACCCCCTCGTTTGTACCGCATATAACGCCGACTTTGACGGCGACCAGATGGCGGTTCATCTCCCGCTTTCAAAAGAAGCGCAGGACGAAGCCAGAAATCTTATGCTTGCCGCTAAGAACCTTCTTAAGCCGTCCGATGGACGACCTGTAACCGTTCCTACTCAGGATATGGTTCTCGGTTCGTACTATCTGACCCTTACAAAGGAAGGCGAAAAGGGCGATGGAAAGGTTTTCCGCGACTTTAACGAAGTCCTTATGGCATACCAGGAAGGCGTTATTTCCATTCACGCAGCCGTAAAGGTTCGCGTTGTGAAGGAAGTCGGCGAGGAAAAGATTGAACGTCTTATCACTACAACTGTCGGTAAGATTATTTTCAATGAGCATATTCCGCAGGACCTCGGTTTTGTGGACAGAAGCGCTCCCGAAAATGCTCTTAACCTTGAAATCGACTTTAAGGTCGGTAAAAAGCAGCTCGGTCAGATTATCGAACGCTGCATCAAGATTCACGGTACTGCAATGACAGCGCAGGTTCTTGATAAAATCAAGGCTCTCGGCTTTAAATATTCAACAAAGGCGGCTATCACCGTTGCGGTTTGCGACGCTTCAATCCCGCCTCAGAAAAAGAAGATTCTTGAGGAAGCCGACGAGCAGGTTCTCGAAATCAATAAGAATTTCTCCAGAGGCTTTATCTCCAATCAGGAACGTAAAAATGCTGTTCTTGAAGTTTGGAACAAGGCAACTAACGATGTTTCTGACGCACTTACCAAAAACCTCGACCAGTATAACCCTATCTTTATGATGGCGGACTCCGGCGCGCGTGGTAGTATCAACCAGATTCGTCAGCTTGCGGGTATGCGCGGACTTATTGCGAACACGTCGGGTGAAACAATTGAAATCCCGATTCGTGCAAACTATCGTGAAGGTCTGAACATTATGGAGTACTTCATCTCCTCCCGAGGCGCGAGAAAGGGACTTGCCGATACCGCGCTGAGAACGGCTGACTCGGGTTACCTTACCCGCCGTCTTGTAGACGTATCTCAGGAAGTTATTATCCGTATGGAAGACTGCGGCACAACCGAAGGTATCGACGTTTACGAAATCCGCGAGGGTAAGGAAAAGATTGAATCTCTTCAGGAACGTCTTGTCGGAAGATATCTTGTCGATGATTTCCTTGACGAAAACGGAAATGTACTTGTTTCAAAGGAAAAGCTTATAAACGACGCGGACGCACAGAAGATTATCGCTTCGGGCGCGCAGACCGTAAAGATTCGTTCCGTTCTTACCTGCTGCGCAAAGCATGGCGTTTGCGCTAAGTGCTACGGTTCATCACTTGCAAACGGCAATCCGATAACAATCGGCGAGGCTGTCGGAATTATTGCGGCTCAGTCAATCGGCGAGCCGGGTACACAGCTTACAATGAGAACGTTCCATACGGGCGGTATCGCTTCCGCAGAGGATATCACACAGGGTCTTCCGCGTGTAGAAGAGCTTTTTGAAAGCCGTCGTCCGAAGTCAAGTGCGATTATTACTAAAATATCGGGCAGAGCGAGAATTGAAGAAATCAAAAAGACCCGCCATGTTATAGTAACGGCTGACGACGGAACAGAAGAAGCATACGCAGTTCCTTTCGGTTACAGAATGAAGATTGACGAGGGCGATTACCTTACCGCCGGCGATCCCATCACGGAAGGTTCAATCAACCCGCACGACGTTCTGCTTGTAAAGGGCGAGGAAGCCGTTCAGAACTATATTATCAGCGAGGTTCAGAAGGTTTACCGCTTACAGGGCGTTGATATCAACGATAAGCATATCGAAGTTATCGTTCGTCAGATGATGCGCAAGGTTCGTATCGACGAGCCGGGCGATTCATACCTGCTTCCCGCTTCAACAATTGACAAGAACGAGCTTGCAAGAATTATTGAACAGCTTGACGAGAGAAAGGCAAATGGTGAAGATGTCGTTTACCCGACTTATTCGCCTGTACTTCTCGGTATTACCAAGGCTGCCCTTGCAACCGACAGCTTCCTTTCCGCAGCTTCCTTCCAGGAAACAACCCGTGTTCTCACCGACGCGGCTATCCACGGTAAGGTTGACCCGCTTCTCGGTCTTAAGGAAAATGTTATCATCGGTAAGCTCATTCCCGCAGGTACCGGAATGAACAGCCACGAGGATACCGAAGAAGTCGCAGAAACTGAGGAAGAAGTCGAAGAGTCTGCCGAAAGTGTGTAAAATTGCACAAAAATAAATAAAAATTTATATCTGGAATGGCAAAAGCTACAAAATTTTCTCTTGCGAAAGTTTATTGTTGACTTTTGCCATTTTTGTGTGTTATAATAAACAATGTTGCGGGACAATTCTGTCTGCAACGAAATTTTATCAGGAGGTGAGATAATGCCAACCTTTAACCAGCTCGTAAGAAAGGGCAGAGAGGTAGCTGAAAAGAAGTCTAAGGCTCCCGCACTCTTAAAGGGTCTTAACACACTTAAGAAGGAAGCAACAGACGTAACCGCACCGCAGAAGCGCGGCGTATGCACAGCTGTCAGAACTGCAACCCCTAAGAAGCCGAACTCCGCTATGAGAAAGGTAGCCAGAGTAAGACTTTCTAACGGTTACGAAGTTACTGCCTATATCCCCGGCATCGGACACAAGCTTCAGGAACACTCTGTTGTTCTTATTCGTGGCGGACGTGTTAAGGATTTACCCGGTGTTCGTTACCATATTATTCGTGGTACGCTTGACGCACAGGGCGTAGACGGAAGAATGCAGGGAAGATCCAAGTACGGCGCAAAGCGTCCGAAGGCTGGTGCAAAAAAGGCGTAACTTAAATCCGATTTAAGTAATCAACTGCCGCATTTGGCGGGTATAATATATACCTCTGAATGCACGGCGGGAGGTTGGCGGAGAAATCCGCGACGCTTTCGAGTACCGATGATTTTCATTTGCCGTATTTATTACGGCGCAATATTATGAAGGAGGGAAGAAAAGTGCCAAGAAGAGGTAACGTGCCGAAGCGTGATGTATTACCCGATCCTATGTACAATTCGGAACTGGTAACAAGACTTATCAATAACATCATGCTTGACGGTAAAAAGGGTGTCGCTCAGAAAATCGTTTACGGTGCATTTGAAATCGTAGGCGAAAAAACGGGCAAGGAACCCCTTGAAGTATTTGAACAGGCGATGGAAAACATCATGCCTCAGTTAGAGGTAAAGGCTCGCCGCGTCGGCGGTGCTACTTACCAGGTTCCTATGGAGGTTCGTCCCGAACGCCGCAGAACCTTAGGTTTAAGATGGATCACCACCTACAGCAGAGCCAGAAACGAAAAGACAATGAAGGAAAGACTCGCTAACGAAATCTTAGACGCGTTAAACGGTCAGGGCGGTTCATGCAAGAAGCGTGACGATACACACAGAATGGCTGAGGCGAACAGAGCGTTCGCTCACTATAAGTGGTAAGCAATAGAACGGAGGATATATGGCAAGAGACGTAACTCTCGAAATGACCCGTAATATTGGTATCATGGCTCACATTGACGCAGGTAAAACTACCACGACTGAGCGAATCCTTTTCTACACAGGTATCAACCACAAGATTGGTGAAACTCACGACGGAAGTGCGACAATGGACTGGATGGCACAGGAACAGGAAAGAGGTATCACAATTACCTCCGCTGCTACAACTGCCTACTGGAAAAAGCACAGAATCAATATTATTGACACTCCCGGACACGTTGACTTCACTGTTGAAGTTGAACGTTCGCTGAGAGTACTTGACGGTTCCGTAACAGTTTTCTGCGCTAAGGGCGGTGTAGAACCCCAGTCTGAAACTGTTTGGCATCAGGCCGACAAGTATCGCGTTCCGAGAATGGCATACGTTAATAAAATGGACATTATGGGTGCCGATTTTTATAACGTTGTCAAGATGATGAAGGAACGTTTAAAAACAAACGCTGTTCCGATTCAGCTCCCTATCGGCGCTGAGGATACCTTTAGAGGAATTATCGACCTCGTTGAAATGAATGCTGATATCTACTATGATGACCTCGGCAACGATATGAGAGTTGAAGAAATCCCCGAGGATATGAAGGAACTCGCAAATAAGTACAGAGAAGAGCTTCTCGAAGCGGTTGCTGAGCAGGACGAGGAAATTATGAATAAGTTCCTCGAGGGCGAAGAAATTACAACCGAAGAGATTAAGACGTGCATCAGAAAGGCTACCATCGCTAATGATATGGTACCTGTAATCTGCGGTACTTCTTACAGAAACAAGGGCGTTCAGAAGCTTCTTGACGCCGTTGTGGATTATATGCCTTCTCCGCTTGATATTCCTGCTATTAAGGGTATCGACCCCGAAACAGGAGAAGAAACAGAAAGACGTGCGGGCGATAATGAGCCTTTCTCCGCACTCGCATTCAAGATCGCTACCGACCCGTTCGTTGGTAAGCTTTGCTTCTTCCGCGTTTATTCCGGCGTTGTTGAAGCAGGTGCAAGCGTTCTGAACGCTACAAAGGATAAGAAGGAACGTATGGGACGTATTCTTCAGATGCACGCAAACCACAGACAGGATCTTGAGGTTTGCTACTGCGGCGATATTGCTGCTGCGGTTGGTGTGAAGAATACAACCACAGGCGATACGCTCTGTGATGAAAATCACCCCGTAATCCTCGAATCCATGGAATTCCCTGACCCCGTTATCGACCTTGCAATTGAACCTAAGACCAAGGCAGGTCAGGAAAAGATGGCTCTTGCACTTGCAAAGCTTGCAGAAGAAGACCCGACCTTCAGAACATGGACCGATCAGGAAACCGGTCAGACCATTATCGCAGGTATGGGTGAGCTTCACCTCGAAATTATCGTTGACAGACTTCTTCGTGAATTTAAGGTTGAAGCAAACGTAGGCGCTCCGCAGGTTGCATATAAGGAAACAATTACAGCTGCTACCGATGTTGATACAAAGTACGCTCGTCAGTCGGGCGGTAAGGGTCAGTACGGTCACGTTAAGCTTCACGTTGAGCCTAACGAGTCCGGTAAGGGCTATGAGTTTATCAACAGCGTTGTCGGCGGCGCTATCCCGAAGGAATATATTCCCGCAGTTGACGCAGGTATTCAGGGCGCAATGCAGTCCGGTGTACTCGCAGGTTACCCCGTTGTAGACCTCAAGGTAACTCTTTACGATGGTTCGTATCACGAGGTTGACTCTTCTGAAATGGCATTTAAGATCGCAGGTTCAATGGCGATCAAGGAAGCCTGCAAGAAGGCAAGCCCTGTAATTCTTGAGCCTATCATGAAGGTTGTTGTTATCGTTCCCGAGGAATATATGGGCGACGTAATCGGCGACTTAAGCTCACGCCGTGGTACTATCCAGGGTATGGAAGACAGAAACGGCGTAAAGCAGATTAACGCACTCGTTCCGCTTTCCGAAATGTTCGGTTACTCCAACGACCTCCGTTCCAAGACGCAGGGCCGCGGTCAGTACGTAATGGAACCCAACAGCTATACTCAGGTTCCGAAGAACATTGCCGAGGGCATCATGAGCAAGAGAAACAAGGAATAATTTTTTATAAAATTTTTTCAAAAAACTCTTGTAATTTCTGTAATAATTTGGTACAATAGTATCATAAACCCAAAATCATTTTTAGGAGGATTAAAACAATGGCAAAGGAACATTTTAACCGTACCAAGCCCCATGTAAACATTGGTACAATCGGTCACGTTGACCATGGTAAGACCACTACAACAGCAGCTATCACCAAGTATCTCGCTCTTAAGGGTCAGGCTAAGTACGAAGCATACGATATGATCGATAAGGCTCCCGAAGAAAGAGAACGTGGTATCACAATCAATACCGCTCACGTTGAGTACGAAACAGACAAGCGTCACTACGCTCACGTTGACTGCCCCGGCCATGCTGACTATATCAAGAACATGATCACCGGTG
>CAZFMC010000019.1:0-29445 GCA_964520065.1 uncultured Ruminiclostridium sp. | reverse complement strand
ATAAGGGGCTTGCCCCGTCATTTAACGTGGCAAGGGTTGGCTTTGCCAACCTGCCGCCTAAGAGTCGGGGGACATCTTGTCTAAGTTATAGTCGCTCTGGTCGACCAACTTCTAAATACCCGCCATAAATGGCACGAACCTCAGAGTTTCGGATACGCACCGTTCTTGCGAACGTGCCCCTAAAGCGTCAGCCACACTAATGAAAGCTAACGGATAACTTTCATCACTTATACTATACTCCACAAATCCATTTTTGTCAATGGCGCTGCCTTAATAATTTTTTATCAGCTCATTGAACTCCCCGACAAAATCCTCCAGAGGATACGCGGAATAGTACCTCGCGGGATTTCCTTCCGTCGTGGTCGTTACGTAAACGCTTTCGCCGAGAAGCTGCGCCGCGTTAAGCTCGCAGGGCTGGATACGCAGGTAAATGAACTCCTCGCCGTCAATCGTGTAAATGTCGCCGAGCGGGTACTCGCGTATCATATAAACACTGCCGTTTTCTTCAAGCGCACAGTAAATCTCGTCGCCCTCCGCGTAAATCGGGTTGCCGTCCTCCTGCGTTTCCTCCGAACCAAAGAAATACACAACCGCGTTCTCTCCGTCAACCTCCGCGTGGTAATAAGTCCCTTCAAATCCCGAATATATTGCGGTCTGTTCGGCTTTTTCATCAGCCGTCAGCGGCTTTCCGAAGCTTACCCGTGCAAACTTACAGCCGTCCTTTACGATAATATTCGCCATCTTTTCGGCGGCGTACCAAGGGCGGTCGCTGGAATAGGTGTTCTGAACGGTACAGATTGTTTCGCCGTTATAGGCGGGCGCGCTGAAATTTCTTGATGCCGATTCGTCCGTTTCAATCGCGTCGGCGGCGTCGCTGTTATCAAAGCTGTCGTCCGCTTCATCGGGTTCGGCGTTAATCGGATTTCCCGCGTAGTAGCTTGCCGCCTGCGTTTCGGGAAGGTCAGCCATTTTCATTGCGCTTTCTTCGTCTGCCGAATCGTCCTCGTAATTGTAATACATCTCGCCCTCGGAGTCGCTGCCGCAGTTTGCCCCGTCGGAAGCCATGGCAGAACCCGACGCTTCATCGGCAATCAGCGTTTCGGCGGCTAAGTCATTTGCCGCAAAAAGGTCTGAGTCGGACGAGGCAAGCTTTAACGCGCCAAAGCCAAGCAGACACAGTCCCGCTGCCGACAAAGCGATTTTTGCCGCAGTTATGCGAAGTCCCGACCTCGGCTGAGCCGCCATCTTTTTCTCAAGGGCGGCTTTGTATTCGTCCGACAGAGTGAGCGAATCTATGTCATTTTTCAGTTGTTCCTTAAATGTCATCAAACTCAGCTCCCTTCAAGCTCTCGCGAAGCATTGCTCTTGCACGCGAAAGCTGCGATTTTACCGCGGATTCACCCGCGCCTGTCGCCCGCGCTATCTGCGCTACCGACATATCCTCATAATAAAAAAGGTGTATAACCGTTCGGTATTTTATCGGCAGGGCAAGAACCGCGCCGTATACCTCGGATTTCGTTTCGATTTCCGAAAAGCGCTTGTCGCGCTCCCCGCTGTTTTCGTCCTGCTCCTCCGCGCTTCTGTGCCTGTTCCAGGCAGAGGTAAGCAGCGATTTTGAACAATTCACCGTAATTTTCAGAAGCCACGCCTTGCGGTGCTCCTCGTCGTTATAGGTCTTGTCCGCGCGTATGTAACGCAGAAAAACGTCCTGTACAACGTCCTGCGCGTCGGCAGCGTTACCCGTCCGCGAGTATGCAAGGCGGTAAACCGTATCGGCGTATTTTCGCATTACGCCTTCAAAGCTTTCCCTTGTAACGAGGGAAAGACCCGTCGTTTCATTATTCATAAATTTTCCCCTTATTTTTGCAAGCTCCCGCCGAAATAAGGGGCAAACGGCGGGGTCTTGCAGCATAGCCTTTTTCAAGGCTTCGTTAATAACACTCCGAACCCGAACAAAAGGTTGCAAATTATTTTTCATAAAATATATTATACCCTTTTCCCGCTTTTGTAAAGACTCCTTTGCGCAAAAAACCAAAAAAATAAATGAAAAAGGCTAAAGATTTTAAGAGATAGGGCGATATAACTATTGTAACGTAATGTCATTATTGTATTTTTTTCCTGAGAAAGGGTGATTAAGAATATGGAGATAACCAATTTAACAGCGGGAAGAATAAACGCATATAAGAAAACCGCAGACGCAGCTCCGCGCAAAAAAACGCAGGCTCCCGAAAAGGCGGTAAATTCCGACAGAATAGAGTTCGATTTCGGGCGTTATCTCAACGCGGCAAAGGCTGAGGCGGCTGCCGCCGTAAACGCAGACGCGGACAGCGCAAGACTTGCACAGCTCGCAGAAAAGTACAGCGGGGAAAATGCTCCCCTCAGCGCGGAAAACGTAACAGACGCGATTTTTGCCTGAAAATAAGGAGGTTCGGAAATGACGGTTCAGACAATTACGGCGGTAATCGCCAATATGGAAAAATTAAATCAGCATCTCGAAGCGCTTGAAACCTTCATTTCCACCAAGAAAGCAAGGGTAATCGCAGACGACCTTGTGTGGCTTCTCGATTCGCTTACCGAGGAGCAGCGGCTGGTCGCCGAGGGAAATAACCTCGAAGCAAAGCGGCTGAAGCTTTTCGACGACCTCGGAATAAGCGGGAAAAAGGCAAGGCAGCTTATCGATGAATGTCCCGAAGAATATCGGGCGAAATTTACACGCGAATGTGTGGAAATGGAACGTCGTATCGACAAGATAAAGCAGCTTAACATTGATATTACGGAAATTATTGAACGCAAGCTTTCCATTCAGGAAAAGGCGGTTAAAGCTCCCCCGTCGTCAATGGAAACCTATACGGGAAAGGGAGTTAAGGTAAGAACACACAATACCTCGGGCGGATTTTTCGGCGAGGTCTGATTTCGGAAAGGATTGATTGAAAATGCGTTCTTCATTTTTAGGACTTGAGGTGTCAAAGCGCACTATCCAGCTTGCGCAGAAGGCACTTGATATAACAGGCGGAAACCTCTCAAACGTTCACACCGAGGGCTATACAAGACAGCGCGTGGACGTTGGTTCAATGTACCTTAATAAATATTCATACTGGCAGTCAAGTATTTCCCGAATGACGCTTGCAGGTCAGGGCGCGACCGCTTACGGCGTAAATCAGGTGCGCGATTCGTATATCGACAAGCGTTACCGCGAATCAACCTGCTACGTTGCGGAATACAGCACCGCAGCCGATATTATGAAGGAGGTTGAAACCGTTCTCGATAATATCGCGAACGAGGGTCTTACCAAGAGAATCGATACGTTAAAGGACGCGCTTTCCAAGTATGCGGAGCAGCCCGACAGCGACGAGCTTGCAAGCATTGTGCGCAACGAAGCATATAATATTACAAATCTTCTCCATTCGTATCAGGTCGAGCTTCAGAACGTCAGAGAGTCCAACCTCGAATCTCTTCAGAATACGCTGGAAACCACAAACGCCACTATTCGCGATATTGTGGATATGAACAAGAAAATCGTCAAGGAGTATGCGGTAATGGCAACGGGTAAGCTCGGCGAGGGAGAGTCGGTTACAGGCTCTTACGGACCCAACGAAATGCTCGATACAAGAAATATGCTGCTCGACGAGCTTTCCTATATGGGAAATATAACGGTTTACGATAATGCCGACGGCTCGGTAAGAGTGCTTATGGACGGCGTTGAAATTATAAACGGCGAAAAATATGAGCAAATATATATGAAAAGCAGTACGAAAACCGTTGACAGCGAGGAATACACCTCCGAGCTTCTGCGCGATTACGCTGCTTACGACGCGGCGGTGCTGCGCTGGACCTCCGGCGATGACCTCACGCTCCAATCGGGTGAAATAAAGGCTTACGTTGACGCGCTCAACGGCAACGGTGTGTATAAAGCGGGATATCAGAACGATTCCTACGGTATCCCCTACTACGAATCGACAATTGACGCCTTCGCAAACGATTTCGCAAACCTTATGAACTTCATAAACGGCGCGGTTGACGAAAACGGAAAGGTTATCGACCCTTCGCGCCTTATGTTCTGCACAAAGTCCTGCAACGAGGGCACTCTCGATTACGAGGACGAAAATATGACGGCAAGCAATATAAGAATCGCCAATTCGTGGATGGAAAACGCAACTATGATAGGTCAGGTCAAGGATAAGACCACGGGAGAATGGCTTCCCATTTCTATGGACGGCGACCATGTGAACGAGCTGCTTGTAAAAATGCAGACCTCCGTTGTGTCGTTCGGCGGAAAGGGCGATTTTGAGGGCACGGTTTACGATTATCTTATGTTTATCAGCAACCGTCTGGGTCAGCAGATTGACTATAACGAGGCGCAGTACGACTCCGCTTACGACACCACCGAGGCTCTTCTCGACAGCCGCGAGGCTGTGTCGGGGGTAAACTCGGACGAAGAGGGCATAAATATGCTCACGTATCAGAACTGGTATAACGCCAGCTCAAGAATGATGACAACGCTTGACGACTGCCTCGATAAGCTTATTAACGGCACGGGCAGAGTCGGATTGTAATTGGCAGAGCTTTAGCTGAAAGGAATGGTTTAAAATGAGAATTGCAGGAAGCACAATCCGCAGAAATTTCCTGAAAAACTATGAGAGAAACGCGTCGGAGAAGTTTGACTCCGAAAAGCGTATCGAAACTAACAGAAAGTTTTCACGGGCAAGTGAAAATCCTATCGACGCGGCAAAGGCTCTGCGAACCCGCAAGGCTCTTTCCGAGCTTGATACAAGCACCGCGAACCTTAAAACCGCCGATTCGATTTATCAGTCTGCGGAAAGCTCTATGACTACGATTTCCGAGCTTATCCAGCTTACATACGAAAAGCTGGTAGAGGGCGCGCACGGAACGAGAAATCAGGACGACCTTGAAATTATCGCGAAAGAGGTCGATGAAAAGGCGGAGGAAATGATTCAGCTGCTTAACGTTGACGTTGCAGACAGAAAAATCTTCGGCGGTATCAACAATACCACGGTTGCTTTTGAAATAAAGGGCGATAACGAAACGGGCAGATACGTTACCTACAACGGCGTTCCCGTAAACGCTTCCTCCGACCCGTTCAGCTTCCCCGACAGCGCGATATCCTATCTTGATATCGGTATCGGTATGAGCATTGACAACTCCACCGAGAGAATCGACGACCAGACCGCGCTTCCCATTACCTTCAACGGCGCTGAATGTACCGGCTGCGGAGTTACGCAGAGATACGTTTCAATCGACCTCGATATGCTTCTTCCGGGAACGGAATACAAGCTTGATATAAGCCTCGGAACAAAGCAGAAAAAAATCACCTTCCTCGGCGGCGATACCATTGACCAGAGCATAAAGAATATCAATGAGGAGCTGAAAGCGGCTTTTCAGTCCACACCGGAGGTTGACGAGGACGGAAATATAAATTATCTCGAAAATACCGAGGGCTATGTTAAGCCCGCAGTTTACAGCTACGAAAACGCTGTGATAAACGGAAATAAAATCGACGTTTCGATGATGGACGCGGATAGCTATTATTCGCTTGAAATAGAAGCAAACGGCAAAACCCGCGTAATCGATTTTCAGGGCGGCGACGACCCGAACGTTACATCGGATAATATCCGTAAGGCGCTTGAAAAGAAATTCGGCGACGATGTGGATTTTTCAATTGCTACCGGCTTTACGGATTCCAACGGCAAGCCTGTCGCAAATCTGAAAAATTACAGCGATTATTCCAACGTCGCGCAGATAACTCAGGACGCCGACAGCGCGGAAATAAACCTTGCGGCGCTTACCGCGGGAAAGCAGTATACCCTTAATGTAAACGGAACCAAGGTTACGTTTACCGCAGGCGCTACAAAGGAGGAGTCCGCCGAGAATTTCAATAAGGCGCTCAATTCCCCCGCAGCGTTCGACAAAGCGAACGTTCCGCAGATTAAGTCGAACAGCGGTCTTTTGGAATACGATAACTCAACGGACGTTATATATGTTGAGAACGCAAGCGGAGCGGAGGGTCAGGTCGAATATTCCGAAAGCGGCGGCTATCCCAACAATATCGTTCAGATTCTTCTTGACAGCGCAAGACTGCTGCGCGAGGGCGATCAGGATATGGTAGCCCGCTATGCAGACCTGCTTTACGACGCGCAGGGCTCTCTCTCAATCGCTATCGCCGAGCTTGGTACTCACGACCAGTTTATCGACTTCAACCTCGACAGAATTACCGACATAAATCTTAACCTTTCGGAAAAGCAGAACGACCTTGAAATAACCGACCTGCCGACCGAAATAACAAACTATAAGGTGCTTGAAGCAATCTATAACGCTACGCTCCAGATGGGCGCGTCGCTTATTCCGCAGTCAATCTTCAACTATATCAACTGATAAAATGAAAAGGGGGTAATCATATGGGAATGGTAGACCATAACCTTTTAAACATAACTACCGTACCGATTAAGGTGGAAATCAATATTACAAAGGGCGAGTTCACCAACCCCCGCGTAAATAATCCCGACCGCGCTTTTAAAATGGATATTAAAACGCAGAACGGTCAGCTGAAAATCCACTCCGAGCCTACGAAAATCAATATCGATACCTACGCGGCTCGTTCAAGCATGGGCTACGGTGAAATGAACAACGGCGACCTTATAAAACATGAAGCCGACAGAGGAATCAAGCTTGCTTATCAGGGAACGGCGAGAATCGTTCAGGAGGGCAATCAGCTTGCGCGCGGCGCGACAGCATCGCAGATTGCCGCGCAGAATAACCGCGCCGGTCAGACTATTCAGACGATAATGGAATTTCTGCCGAAAACAGGCGCGGACGTAACCTTCGATAAGGGCGTGCTGAATATCAACTACGAGGTCGGCGACGTGAGCATAGACTGGGAAAACGCACAGGCTATGCCGTATGAATTTACCCCCGGCAGAGTGGAATTTTCGGTTTCGCAGATGCCGAGCGTGGAAATCGAATACCTCGGAGGTCCGATTTACGTTCCGCCAAGCGCAGACCCGAATTACGAGCCGTCGCTTGACGTAAGAGGATAACGGAAAGGAATTTAAAGCTATGATGATAAAAACACGCGATTTCGGCGAAATGGAAATTGACGAAGCGAGAATTTTCGATTTTCCGAACGGCGTTTTCGCCTTTGAGGACGACAAGCGCTTTGCGCTTCTTTCCCCGCTCGGCGAGGATACCTACCCCATGTGGCTTCAGTCGCTCGACAACAGCGAGCTTTGCTTTATCGTTTTCGACCCCGCGCTTATTGACGAGGGCTATACGGTTACCCTTAACGACAGCGAAAAACGGCTGCTGAAGGTTAAGGACGGAGATGAAATAAGAAGCCTTACGATTGCGAGAATCCCCGAAAATTTCCGCGAAACTACCGTAAATATGAAATCTCCGATAATCATAAATCCCGCAAACGGACTTGCGCTTCAGGTTATTCTCCCGCATGATTACCCGTTCCGCTATCCGATTTATGCGGCGGAGGAGGTGAAATAATGCTTGTTGTAACACGTAAAACCGAGGAAAGCATTATTATCGCCGATAATATTGAAATTGTCGTTCTGGAGGTTGCAAAGGACAGGGTAAAGCTTGGAATTACCGCGCCGAAGGATATCAAAATTATACGCAACGAGCTTAAGGACGCACAGGAAGCAAATGTTGAGTCCTCAAAGCAGCTCACAAAGGCGGCGCTTGACGCGCTTCTCGGTCTGAAAAAACAGTAATTCGGAAAGGATTGATTCAAAATGGCTAACAATACATTAAGAATGAGCGGTATGAACTCGGGACTTGACACCGAATCAATCATTAACGCGCTTACCGCTAACAGCAAGCTGAAAATCACGAAGCAGAACCGAAAGCTTCTCGAATATAAAGCAACGCAGGAGGCTTACCGCGACGTTATTTCAAAGCTTACCGATTTACAGGATAAATATTTCGATATTCTCAATAAGAACTCCAACCTTAAGGGAAGCTCAATGTGGAGTCAGTACGCTGCAACTACCCTCGTAAACGGCGAGGAGAAGAAAATCGCAGGCTTTAGCATTTCTTCCTCTATCAATTCCACCGAGGGAAGCTATAAGGTAAAGGTCAACAAAACGGCAACACAGGCAGCAATGTCGGGCGCTTCGCTCAGCAGCGGCGCGAAAATCGACCTTTCCTCCATTTCCGACGGAGAAAGCTACGGATTTACCGTTACGGTCGGCGATGAAACAAAGAATATTTCCGTTACGGGCGGCGCAAACGAGGCTGAAACCGTCAGCCGTATCAACGACGCCTTAAACGAGGCGTTCGGCAAGAGCAATTCCTCTGCGGCGGCTTCGGGCAGCGGCGGTCTTGTTTACGTCGAAGCGGGTACGGGTCAGCTTGTATCGCGTGAGGGAAAGGGCGTTACTCTTTCTGGCGCAGGCGCTATGACAAGCTCCTCCGCGCTCAGCTTTTCGGGCGTAAAGTCGGGCAATAACACCGTTTCTGTTCGTATCGGCGACGAGGTTAAGACTATTTCGTTCCAGACGCTTGCAAATGATTATTTTGACGGCATTACCTTTGGCGAAAACGGCAGCTATTCGCCCATGACCGAGGAAAACGAGCCGAAGGCTCTGCTTTACGGACAGATAAAGGACGACTACGTTGAGTCGAAAAAGTACGAGGCTTATCTCGATTGGGAAAATACGCTTACTTCCGAGGATAAGGAGCAGTTCAAAAAAGCTCAGTTCGATAAAGCGGAAGCTGCGCAGCGCGAAAAGTATCTCGGAAAGTATCTCGACAAGAAGTACAGCGAATACAAGAAAACGGCAGGCGAGAGCGCAATGTCGTTTGACGACTGGAAAGCTGCGAATTTTAAGGATAACGACAACACCAACGAGCTTTATAACGGCTTTGCCGATTATTACTACGATAAAACCGCCCTTTCGGCTGAACAGATTGCTCAGCGTGACGAAAAGGTAGATGCGTTCTGGCAGAGCGAGTACGAAAAGTATACGGCGGGCGGCGGCACGGACGATTTGAACACGTGGAAGGCGGCGCAGCTTGCCGATACCGACGGCGAAATTTACAAGGCTTATCAGAGCGTTTACAATTCCGTTCAGCCCGAAAAGGGTTATCAGCTCGATTACGATATGTGGGGCGAGCTTACCTATAACGCTTACGAAGCCTATAAGAACGACGTTTGCACAATCACCGAGGATAATCTCACCATAACAAATCAGAATATTATCGACCACTACAACAAGACCTCTATCCAGAACAGCCTTGGAGCGGTTGAAACGGCGGACGGAACAAAGCTGAACATAACCTTTAACGACAACGACAACGCCGGCTCGGTTATCGACACGGTTTCCATTTCCGCGCAGGATAAGGGCGGAAATACGGTTGATTTTTCAATCAGCGCAGGCAAGGGCAGCACGAACAATTTCGGAATGTCCGAGGTTAAAACCTCTATTTCACAGATTTCAAATTCCACGCTCCTTTCCGACCTCGGAATCGCGGCGAATGCAGACGGAAATTACACGTTTAAAATTAACGGCAAGGACTTCTCGTTTGCGGGCGACATTACCGTTAAGGAAATGATGCGTTCGGTAAACGCTTCCGACGCTAACGTAAAAATGTCCTACTCCTCGCTCGATAATTCGTTTAAAATTACGGCGAGCGACTACGGCGTAAACAGCAAAATCGAAATTGAGGACGGCTCGGAGGGCTTCCTTTCCGCACTCGGACTCGGCGCGGGCGCAAGCTTCACCGCAGGTACGAACCTTGAGGTTGAAATTAACGGCCGTATGCTTGAAAGCGACGGAAACACGCTTGAAGTTGACGGAACAACCTTTACATTTTCGGGCGTTGCGGCAGGAACGGAATTTGACGTTGACGTCAAGAAGGATACCTCCGCGATTGCCGACGTTATAAAGAGCTTTGTTGAGGACTACAACAAGGTTATCGAAGAGGTTTACGATTATCTTGACGAAAAGCCCGACAAGGATTATTATTTCCTTGCGGACGCGGATAAGGAAGAGCTTGACCTTTCCGAAAAGCAGGAGGAAAAGTGGGAAGAAAAGGCTAAGCAGGGTATTCTTTACCACGACTCCACCATCAGCACGGTAATGTCCTCGCTCAGAACTGCGCTTATGGGCAGCATCAAGGCGGCGGACGGCTCAACGCTCAGTCTTGCTTCTCTCGGAATTACCACCGACACCGATTACAAGGAGCATGGCAAGCTGGTGCTTGACGAGGATAAGCTCAACGCGGCTATTGTTGAATACGGCGACGACATCTCCAAGCTTTTCGGCGATTCCACAAACGGAATTATGGTTAAGTTCGATAAAGCGCTTGAAGCCGCTGTCGGCACAACCGGCAACAAGGGTACGCTTATTAACAAGGCGGGTCTTGAAAAGGGAACGACCGCGACAGACAACGCGATTTACAACCAGATGAAGCGCATTACTCAAAAAATCAAGACCCTTGAGGATCGCTATGAAAATGAGCAGAACCGTCTTTGGAAAAAATATTCCGCAATGGAAAGTATGCTCGGTCAGCTCAACAGCCAGCAGGCTTCCTTCTCCTCGTATTTCAGCGCTTGATTGAAAGGAAAAAGATATGAACAACGCATATTCTGCATATAAAAAGCAGTCGATAACCACTCTCACGCCGATGGAGATTGTTGTCAGGCTTTACGATGAAGCGGAAAAACAGATTAACAAGGCGATTATATTTATCGGTGAGAAGAATTACGCGGGAGCTAACGCCTCTCTCCAGAAATCGCAGGATATTGTAAACGCACTTCGCTCGGTTCTTGATATGAGCATTCCGATTTCAAAGCAGCTTGACGCGCTTTACGATTTTTTCAATCGTCAGCTCATCACCGCTAACGTCAAAAAGGACGTTGAGATTCTTAAGGAGCTGCTTCCGCAGCTTGCGGACCTGCGCGACGCTTTTGCACAGGTTGCGGCTATGCCGAAGGGGCAGGTAGGCTAAAACGATTAAGAGTATTTCCGCCGTGTTTTATTTAAGCGCGGCGGAATATTTTCAGGAGGAAAAATATGACCTTGCAGACAAAGGAAAAGCTTCTGGCGAATATTTCCGAAACAAGAGCGGCAATGCTGCTTTATGACGAAAAGACGGCGGCTGTTCTTACAACGGATATCGACGAAACTCTGGAGGGACTGCTCGCGGAACGCAGCGGTATTCTGGAGCGGCTCGGCGGGCTTCGCGCGGAGCTTAACAGGCTTACGGCGGAGGAATGTTCGCGCGAGGAGGCGGATTATATTGAAGGGCTGCTGAAAAACCGCCACGTCACGCTTGCGGCTGCTGCGGAGCTTAAAGAAATCCGTAAGGCGATAGTTGAGCTTCGTTCCGTTCACCACAGCGTTCAGGAACGCGACGCGCAGGCGGCTAAACGGGTTGACGCGCGCGTTCAGGAGCTTCGAGCAAGGCTGGAGGAGCTTAACGACGACAAGCGCAGGCTTGATTTTTATAATCAGCAGCAGAGCGGCAAAGGAACGGGCGGCTCTTTCGACAGCAGTCTGTAATCAGAAACTAAAGGAAGCGGTTTTATGTATATTGACGTACACGTTCACGCCTTCACGGAAAGCATTGCCGAACGTGCGCTTTTGCGGCTTTCCGAAGCGGCTGAAATTGCGCCTGCTACGGACGGAACGATTGCGGGCGCAAGGGAATTGCTCAGACGTGACGGCGCAGACTACGGCGTTTTGCTGCCTGTTGCGACAAAACCGTCGCAGCAGCGCACGATAAACGATTGGGTAAAATCTGTCAGCGGCGGGGAAATTATCCCGTTCGGAACGGTTCATCCCTGCTCGGACGACGCGGTTGAGGAAATTGAACGGATTTACGCGCTTGGTTTTAAGGGCTTGAAATTCCACAACGACCACCAAGGCGTTTTTCTTTTCGACGAAAAATGCCTGCCGATTTACAAAAAATGCGAGCAGCTGGGTCTGCCTGTTGTTTTTCATATGGGTTACGACCCGATTTCGCCGTTTATTCACCGCGCTATGCCCTACGACCTGCTTTGGCTGCATGAAAAATGCCCTAAGCTGAAAATAATAGGCGCGCATATGGGCGGAATGAACGCATGGGAGGCAGTTTACCATTACATTGCGGGCGTTGAGAATATTTACCTTGACACCGCCTGCACTGCGGGGAGAATTGACGAATGGCTGTTTTCGGCTATTGTTAAAAAGCACGGTGCGCAGCGGATTTTGTTCGGAAGCGACCTGCCGTGGAGCACGCCGCGCAGGGAAATGGAACAAATCGAACGGCTTCACGTAACGGACGAGGAAAAGGACTGCATTTTTTATAAAAACGCGGCTGAGCTGCTGGAAATCCCAATTATCTGACAAAGCAAAACGGTCTGCTGCAGCAGACCGTTTTTTGATATATTCTGCCACCGTACAGCCGGCGCGGCGCGCGTCTTACATTTTGCGAAGCAAAATGTAAGTTCCTCGGGCGGCTTCGCCGCCCGAGGAACCGTTTTGTGCGGCTTCGCCGCACAAAACGCGCGCCGCGCCCCCTCCGCTTGAAGAAAACCGCCCGTCGGCAACCATTGGGCTGCTGGCAGGCGGCATATTTTTAGATTAATCAAAGCGTGTTTAGGAAACCGATTTATTCAACACGACCCGCTCTGCCGCTTTCCTTGAGGATAACGTCGTGAGAGCCGCCCTCAACAATACTTGTCGAGGAAACAAGGGTGAGCTTTGCGTTCTTCTGGAAATCGGGAATGTTAAGGCAGCCGCAGTTGCACATTGTCGAGCGAACCTTTGAAAGAGAAAGGTTTACGTTGTCCTTGAGCGAGCCTGCGTAGGGAACGTAGCTGTCTACGCCCTCTTCAAACGACAGCTTCTTGTCGCCGCCCATGTCGTAACGCTGCCAGTTTCTTGCGCGGTTGGAGCCTTCTCCCCAGTATTCCTTAACGTATGTACCGTTGAGCATAAGCTTGTTCGTGGGGGATTCGTCGAAGCGTGAGAAATAGCGTCCGAGCATAAGGAAATCCGCGCCCATAGCAAGCGCAAGCGTCATATGGTAATCGTGAACAATACCGCCGTCGGAGCATACGGGAATATAAATGCCTGTTTCCTCAAAGTACTTGTCACGCTCCGCGCAAACCTCGATAAGCGCTGTGGCCTGTCCTCTGCCGATACCCTTCTGCTCTCTTGTGATACAGATAGAGCCGCCGCCGATACCTACCTTGATAAAGTCCGCGCCGCATTCAGCAAGGAAACGGAATCCGTCCTTATCAACAACATTGCCCGCGCCGACCTTAACGGTATCGCCGTAGTTCTTTCTGATCCATTCGATTGTGAGCTTCTGCCATTCGCTGTAACCCTCGGAGCTGTCGATACACAGAACGTCCGCGCCTGCGTTTACAAGCGCCGGAACACGCTCAGCGTAGTCGCGGGTGTTGATGCCTGCGCCGACGATGTAACGCTTCTTAGCGTCAAGCAGCTCGTTCTTGTTTTCCTTGTGGCTGTCGTAGTCCTTGCGGAAAACGAAATAAAGAAGCTTGCCGGATTCGTCAATAATCGGGAGAGCGTTGAGCTTATGCTCCCAGATAATATCGTTTGCTTCCTTCAGGGTGGTGCTTGCGGGAGCGGTAATAAGCTTTTCAAAGGGCGTCATAAAGGTAGAAACCTTTGTGTCGGGGGTCATTCTGGAAACGCGGTAGTCGCGGCTTGTAACAAGTCCTACAAGCTTTGCGTCGGGAGAACCGTCCTCGGTTACAGCCATTGTTGCGTGACCGGTCTTAGCCTTTAAGTCAAGCACGTCTGCAAGCGTCATATCGGGACTTAAATTTGAATCGCTCTTAACATAGCCTGCCTTATAAGCCTTTACGCGGGCAACCATTGCCGCTTCGTCCTCGACGCTCTGAGAGCCGTATATAAAGGAAATTCCGCCCTCTCTGGCAAGCGCGATTGCCATTTTTTCGCCCGAAACGGACTGCATAATTGCGGAAACAAGGGGGATATTCATAGTGATTGCGCTTTCCTCGCCCTTTTTGAACTTAACGACGGGCGTTTTTAAAGAAACATTCGTAGGGATACATTCCGAAGAGGAATAACCGGGAATGAGCAGGTATTCGCCGAAGGTATGAGAGGGTTCAGAATAAATAAAAGCCATTTCAAATTCTCCTTTTCTGTTGTGTACTTGCTTCTGTATTTTCAAAAATGCTTACTACTATTATAACCTTAATTGTGAGTAAAGTCAACAGCTTTTTCGGAATTTTTCATCATATGCTCAAGAACCTTATCGGTGCTCCAGAAGAAATTTTCCTTTCCGATTTTTTCTTCAAGTCCGCAGCGGGCGAACATTTCCGCAACGGGCGGCTGAACGCAGGAGAAGTAAATTTTCTTGTTCTGCTCAATGAGCCTGTCGCAAAGCTCTCCAAAAGCGTTTACGCCCGAAAGGTCGGCGATAGGCATTCCGCGCAGAGAGAAAATAACATACTCCTCGTTGTCGGTGATGACCTCTTCAAGTCGCTGGCTGAGCTTGTTTGCCGTTCCGAAGTAAAGCGGACCTGTAATATACGCAACGCGGGTTGCGGCAAGGCGGCTCATAGCGTCGCTGTCTGCGGTGAGATTTTCGGTGTGTACGCCGGTGATATTAACCGTCATTTCCGACACCTTCAGCACAAACATAATTACCGAGAAGAGAACGCCGATTAAAATAGCGATTGTGAGGTCGAAAATAACCGTTGCGAGCATTGTAATCAGGAACTGGAACATCGCGGTCTTGATTTTTCTGCCGAAAATGTCCTTGATAACCTCAAATTCGTTCATACGAACCGCTGTTACAATAAGCACGCCCGCAAGTGCGGCAAGCGGAATTTCGGACATTACGCCGCCGAGCAGGAACATCGAGAGCAGCAGCACAAGCGAGTGCACAAGGCTCACCATACGGGTCTGACCGCCCGCTTTAATGGCAACGCTTGTGCGCGCAATCGCAGCTGTCGCGGGGACGCCGCCGAAAAACGGTATAATCATATTTCCAAGACCCTGCGCAATAAGCTCCTGGTCGGAGTCAAGCTTTTCGTTTTTCATACGTCCCGCGCTTGCTCCGCAAAGAAGGCTTTCAATAAGCCCCAGTGCCGCGATACTTACAGCGGGGATTATAAGATTGTTTATCTGCGACCAGTCAACCTTCGATAAATCAAGACGGTTATCGAGGAACAGCGTTTTCGGGATTGCGCCGACAACCGAGCAGTCGAATTTGAAAATAAAGTTTGCGGCTGTCGCAAGAATAATTGCAACGAGCGACGAGGGAACTGCTCCGTTCCATTTTTTCGGGTAAATGAACATAAACAGTATAACCGCCGCGCCGATAAGGAACGAGGTCATATTGAAATGCTGTTCAAGACGGAAATAGCTGATCAGCTTGTCAATAGTCGATTCACCCTCGCAGGTAAGTCCCGTGAGATTGTTGATCTGACCAAATGCGATGATAATGGCGATGCCCGAGGTAAAGCCCGTAATTACGGGAGTCGGGATAAACGAAACAATGCCGCCGAGCTTGAAGATTCCGCAAAGCAGCAGAATTGCACCCGAAATAAAGCAGGCGATAAACACGCCGTTAAGTCCGTACTGTGCAACCAGTGAAATGAGGATTGCGGACATTGCGCCCGTTGGTCCCGAAATCTGGTAGGACGCTCCCGAAAAAACGCCCATGATAATTCCTGCGAGAAGCGCGGTAACAAGACCCGCAGCTGCGTCTGCGCCGCTTGAAACGCCGAAGGCGAGCGCGAGAGGAAGCGCGACTGCCGCGACGGTAACGCCCGCCAGCACGTCCTTGCCGAATTTTTTGCCGTTGTAGCCTGAAAACTCTGTTTTAAGGCGACCTACATACTTTTTTACTAAATTCATCTTTTTTTTGTCCTTTTCTGCTTTTTTTGACGCGATATACTTATTGTACTCCCCCGACCGCTTTTTTGCAATGTACATAACGGGGAAAATGCGGGCGGTTAGCGGTTGAATACTGGTGTTTTTCACCACCGACTTGATTTTTCCGAATAAATATGGTATATTTATTGCAGCGAAGCCTTAAAAGGAGGATT
The DNA here is from genome assembly GCA_964520065.1 of uncultured Ruminiclostridium sp. Taxonomy (GTDB): domain Bacteria; phylum Bacillota; class Clostridia; order Oscillospirales; family Ruminococcaceae; genus Ruminiclostridium_E. The sequence continues at coordinate 13,382 of CAZFMC010000019.1, read as the reverse complement.
TGTTATGCTTGAAATAAAAACGCTGACGCTGCCGCCGCTGGGAACGAACTGCTACCTCATAAAAACTGCCGAAAACAGCGGCGTGGTAGTTGACCCCGCTTCCAAACCGGAGCGTATTCTTGAAGAGGCTGAGCGCCTCGGAATGAAAATAAAGAAAATTCTGCTTACGCATGGACACTTCGACCACACGGGTGCCGTCAACGAGCTTCGGCAAAGCGAAAACGCGCCCGTATACATTCACGCGGCTGACGAGGAGCTTCTTCACGATTACGACAAAGCGCTTGCATATTTCTGCCCATCGGAGAAGTTTGAGGAAAAAAACGCAGACGTGCTGCTGTCTGACGGCGACAAAATTGAGCAGGATGGCGTTGTTTTCAATGTTTTGCACACTCCCGGTCATACAGCGGGAAGCGTCTGTTTTCTTGCCGATAACCCCGACGGGCTGAAAATAATGCTTGCGGGCGACACGCTTTTCAAGGACTCAATCGGCAGGAGCGACGGCTATTCGGGGGATTATATCGTTCAGCGCGAAACGCTTGAAAAGCTTAAAGCGCTGCCCGACGACTATCTTGTTTTAAGCGGGCACGGCGAATCGACAACGCTTCGGACGGAGAAGCGTTTCAATCCGTTTTTGTCGGATTTCTGAGAGCGGTAATCGCGCAAAAGAAAAATTTCCCTCTCATATCTGCTTTCCCATCGTGAACAATATAAACGGACGAAAATCGTCCTATGATTATGACTCAGGCAAGATGTCCCCGCCTTTCAGGCGGCGGGTTCCATTTACTGTTCGGTGGGAGTTTAATCTGCACTGAACAGTAGGTTGGCTCTGCCAACCCCTGCCAGGTTAAATTACGGGTCAAGTCCCTTATTGAAAAGGAGAAGCAGAATGAGAAAATTTGCAGGCTTAATCGCGGCAATTTCGTGTGCGTCGGTTTTCGCAGTAAGCGCAGGTGCACAGGGAGTTGTGAACGATGTTATAGACGGCGCGGAAAACGTGGTCAACGACGCGGGTAACGCTGTCGAGGATATTATTGACGGCGGAAATCCTACGGTTACAACCGACGACGCCGATATTCCCGACGAAATTGAGGACGACGCAGCTATCGACAACGACAACGCGGGTAAGGACGAGAGTTATGTCCCTCCCACGGCAAGCACGGCTGATTCCAACCCCTCTACCGGCGTAAGCTCAACCTTCCTTGCGGCAGGTCTTGTTTTAACCGGCGCGGCAAGCGTTGCTTACCTTGCGCGCAGACGCGATAACGGCGGGCTGACGAGATAACAGCTGCGGACGAACGTGTATTTCGCGTTCGTCCGTTTTTTCGCGAAAAAAGAATTTTGAAAAAATTTGAAAAAAACACTTGACAAATCCCCCATAAGGTGTTATAATAATAAGGCATTAAAACAGAACATTCGCGGGTGTAGTTCAATGGTAGAATGTCAGCCTTCCAAGCTGAACACGTGGGTTCGATTCCCATCACCCGCTCCATCGGCTCTTATCTTTTGACAAGCGCCGATTACCTGTTTTTGTGCGCCACTAGCTCAGCTGGATAGAGCAACCGCCTTCTAAGCGGTAGGTCACAGGTTCGAATCCTGTGTGGCGTGCCAACAGGTTATGGTGGGATTAGCGTAGCTGGTCTAACGCGTCAGTTTGTGGCACTGAAGATCGTGGGTTCGAATCCCACATTCCACCCCATAAAAATCCTCTGCTGAAAAAGCAGGGGATTTTTTATTTCCGCTTTAATCCGCCCGTCCCAAAATTGCCGCAAAAAATGCGCCGCTGCAACCTGCAACAGCGCGTTTTATTCAGAGCGGAACGCCTTTTATCCGTACGGACTTTCGGTTACTTTCTGCTGTATCGGAAATCGCATATCGGATTCCCGTCCGCGATTGTCATTGTGCGTTCAAGCTTCATTCCCATAAGGTCAGCCAGCACAAAGTCAAAGCGGCACAGATATTTTGCCAGCTCGGGGCAGCCCTCGTCGCTGCAAAGCTTGCAAATCCCACATTCGTGATAGTCGTAGCCCAGCTCGTAGTCCTCGGTTTTGTCGAGAATATCCACGACCCAATCGTTTTCGTATTTTCGCTTGTGCGTTTCCTCCGACCATTTCAGTCTTTCGGGGAGCTTTTTGCGGTCAAAATACGAGTCAGCCGTTCCCATGGCGTTTCGGAAAATCACATTTGCGCATAAACCCTCCTTGAACAGCGTGAAGCTTTCTTCCGGCGGCAGCTTTGTAACGCGGTTCAGCGCGATAAAGTACGCGCCCATACAGTAAGAGCTTAGCAGCTTGGATTTTCCTATATCCTTGGATTTGCGTATAATATTCCGGTATTCGCGGTTCACGTCCTTGTATACGCGGGCTGAAAAGCGCTGTTTCAGTTCCTTTTTGCAGGAGCTTCCGTAAAACAATCCATATAATCTGGTGTTGAAGTTTTCCTTCATATGACCTTCCTCCTTTTTATGTCGCCGAGGCTTGCTGTAATCGAATTTACAGCTTTACGCTTTTTTCTCACCGAGCTTTTTCTCGGTGTGATTTTTAAGGCGTGAAATATTTGCACGGTGCATAAAAACGAGGAAAAATCCTATAACAGCCGCAAGCGCAAAATTCACCCACGCGCATGGTTCTCCGTGAATGAATGAAAACAACAGAACCGCAAACGGATAAAGGCTTGCCGCGACAATAGAGCCGAGTGAAACGTATCTTGTAATTGCGACAATTACGGCGAAAATTCCAAGAAGAATCAGCGCGGGAAGCCAGTCGATCGCAAGCATAGCCGCAAAGGTTACAAGTATTCCCTTTCCGCCCTTGAAGCCGTAGAAAACGGGATAGATATGACCGAGAACGGCAAAAATTCCCGCCAGATAATTAACCCAGCCCCAGCCTGCCGCGTCGTCGTAGGTGTCGATTCCCAGAAGCAGACGGAAAATGAAATGCACTATGACGATTGAAAGCACGCCCTTTAATATATCACCGATGAGGACGAAAAGCGCGGCAAGCTTCCCCTGCGTGCGCAGGGTGTTGGTAAGTCCCGCGTTGCCGCTTCCGATATTGCGGATATCCTCGCCCGACTTTATTTTTGTAACGATAATTGCCGAGCTGATTCCGCTTAAAAGATACGGAATGACCGCCGCTGCGGCAAAGCAGATGACCTTAAGCAAAATATCCATATTTTACCTCTTATTCTCCGCGCTCGCGCACTATCAGCTTGATTGGTGTGCAGTCAAGCCCGAACGCCTCGCGGATTTGATTTTCAATATAGCGCTGGTAGGAGTAATGGAACAGCTCCTTGCTGTTGCAGAAAACGACAAACGTCGGCGGCTTTGTGGACGCCTGAGTCATATAGTAGAGCTTCAGGCGCTTGCCCTTGTCGGACGGCGGCTGAACGCGCGCGGTCGCATAGCTTAACAGGTCGTTGAGCATACCCGTTGTGATTCGGCGGGCGTTCTGCTCGGCGGTGTAGCGAATAAGCTCAAAAAGCTTGTCGATGCGCTGCCCCGTAAGCGCGGAAATGAACACGAACGGCGCATACGACATAAATGAAAAGTCGATTTCCAGCTTTTTACGGAACTCGTTCATTGTTTTATCATTTTTTTCAATGCTGTCCCATTTGTTCACCGCGATTACGCAGGCCTTGCCCTGGTCGTGCGCATAGCCTGCGACCTTGCTGTCCTGCTCGGTATAGCCCTCGTTTGCGTCAATCATTATTACGCAGACATCGGCTCGGTCAATAGCCATATACGCGCGAAGCACGCTGTATTTCTCAACGTTTTCGGTAATTTTCGATTTACGGCGTATTCCCGCAGTGTCGATAAACACGTACTGTCCGCCGTCGCGCTCTACGAAGGTGTCGATAGCGTCGCGGGTTGTTCCCGCAATATCGGAAACGATAACTCGCTCCTCTCCCGCAATTTTGTTTATAAGGGAGGACTTTCCCGCGTTCGGCTTACCGATTACGGCAACCCTTATAACGTTTTCCTCGTATTCCTCCTCGTCCTCGGTCGGCAGGTATTTAAAAGCCGCGTCAAGCAGGTCGCCCGTACCGTGACCGTGTACGGAGGAAACGGGAATCGGGTCGCCGAGTCCTAGGTTATAGAACTCGTAAAGCTCTGCGGGCGGCTCGCCTACCGAATCGCACTTGTTTACGCAAAGCACGACGGGCTTGCCGCTTTTAAGCAGCATTGAAGCCACGCTCTCGTCGTTCGCAGTCATTCCCGTGGTGATATCGACAACGAATATAATAACCGCAGCGCTGTCGATAGCAAGCTGCGCCTGTGCGCGCATCTGCGAAAGAATTATATCCTTGCTGTCAGGCTCGATACCGCCTGTATCTACCAGCATAAACGGGCGGCTTCTCCACTCAGCCTTGCCGTAAATGCGGTCGCGCGTTACGCCGGGCGTATCCTCGACAATAGACAGCCGCTGACCGATAAGCTTATTGAAAAGCGTGGATTTGCCCACGTTCGGGCGTCCCACAATTGCAATCAGATTGTTCATTATATACCTCCGTTCTTTTTGCGGATTCTTACGTCGTTCCCAACAAAAATAAGCTGCTCAAGCGTCATAAAACGCGATAAAACTCGTTCGCCGTAGCGCGCGTTAAGCTCGCCGTATTCGCAGTTTGTGCTTATTATGGTGGGAACTCCCGCATTCATACGATTATTTATAATTCCGTAAAGCACGGAGGTATAAAATTTACTTTCAAACTCCGCGCCCGCATCGTCAAGTATAAGCAAATCCGCGCCCTGCAGCATTTCCACCGTGTCGCCCTCCGAGCGTCCGAAATGCTCCTGCTCGATTTTTCTGAACAGATCGGGAGCGGAGCCGTAAATTACGCTGTACCCTTTTTTCAGCACAACGTTTGCTATACTCAGCGAAAGGTGAGTTTTGCCCAGACCCGTTGCGCCGCGCATCAAAATACCGCTGCTTGGCAGGTGAAAATTTTCGGCGAACTGCCGGCAGATTTTTAGATTCTCGTTCATAGCTTCGCGTGCCGTACAGCCCAGGGGGGTTACCTGCTTGTCGTCATAATAAGCAAGGCTGAAATCCTCGAAGCTGCAAAGCGTCAGCGGGGTTGCTCGGTTAAGCTCCTCCGCAGCAAGCCGCCGTGCCGCCTCCGTAATGCAGCTGCATCTTTTTCCGTCAACCTCTCCCGTATCGCGGCATTTCGCGCAGGAATGGGGAATATCAAGGTAATCGGCGGGGTAACCCAGCCGAACAAGCTTTTCCTTAAGCGATTGCTGCAAAAACAGGTTTTGCTGCTGAATTTCGCCGAATTTTCTTTCAAAATCAGTATCCTTGTTCAGAATAAGAGTAATTATTTTTGAAGCGGTTGCGGAGATATCCTGCTGAATTTTGACGATTTCAGGCGATTTACGTGCGATTTCGGCTTCGTGTGCGGCCAGAAGCTTTTCGTTCCGCAGCTTGCGCTCGGTAAGCTCGGCTTCCGCCTGTCTGAAAAATCTGCTGTCGATACTCATTCTCCGCTGCCTCCTTTACGATATTTTGTGTACATATTTTGTTCAATCTCGCCGATGTTAAAGGAAGCCTCCTGCTTCGGCGGGGCTGATGTTTTTTCCTGCTTTACCTGTTCAGGCGTTGTAAAGCCCTTATCCAGCCAGCTGCGCAGAACCTTGTCCATATATGGGAAGCTGAGCTTTCCCGCGCCCTTCATGCAAACGTCATAGGCTTCCTCGATAAGCTCGGAGGAAATTCCAAGCTCCGCCCATGCGGCGATAAACTCCTTCTGTGATTTGGAAAATGCGCTTGACAAGCGAAATATACTGCGAAGCTTATTTTCCAGTCCGCAGCGGTTCTGAAGCGATTTTATACGCTCCTCCGCTTTTTCTATGGTATCAATTCCGCTTTCGCACCAGTCCAGTGCGACGGATTTCATATACGCAGGGGTTGCCTTGTCCACGGAAAAACAATATTCCACCAGCATAACCGCGACCTCGCACGGAAGTCCGATTTCGTCGGTCAGCAGCATAAGCGTGTTGCGCTCGTTGTGCTTGGTGGGTCTGCCCGCAAGCCGTTCGTAGGTTTCAAACAGATACCGCACCGCGCTGCTGCCCTCAACCGCGCCCGCGATTTCCTTTGGCATAAACTGCGGTGCGGCGGTCAGCTTGACTCTGGTTTCGGCTGAAACGGCGTGAGCGGGCGACGGCTGAACGGGTAAAGGAGCGGGTTTTGCTTCCGCAGCGCCATTCGGCGGGGTTATAATGCCGTCAGAACATTCAATAACGCCGACATTTTCCCAGAATATGAGCGAATCCTCGGCTTCTCCCGCGGAAACGCCCGTCATAGCGGCAATATCCTCGCTTCGGAGGGTCGCGCCCGCATTTTTCAGCAAAAAGAGCAAAACCTTGAGCTGACTGCCGCTTGCAAGCTTTATGTAATTATCGACAACGCAGGTTGGAACGGCAAAAACGCTGCCCCATGCGCCAAGCTTCAACTGAAAATTCATATTTGTCAGCCCCCTTTTTCTTCTTTGTCGCAATACCTGATTTATTATATCATATTTCCGCAGAATTTGCAAGAAAAATCCGCGCGTAAAAGAAAACCCGCACGGCTAAGCAATTTTAGCAACCGTGCGGGGTTTTTATTTTTGGCGGACAGAAAGGGATTCGAACCCTTGAACGGGTATTAGCCGTTACACGATTTCCAATCGTGCGCCTTAGACCAGCTCAGCCATCTGTCCACATCACATATTCACTGCCACTCAATGTAGCTTATTTATTTTAACACAACTTGCAGCGTTTGTCAAGGGGTAAAAGCTAATTTTTTAAAATTTTTTGTCGTTGTAAACAGACGCGCCCGATAACAGCGGAAAAACAACCGAAAAAACAGGCTGCTGCGTTTAATGAAATCCTTTTTCGTACAGCTCTGTACCACCTCAAAGAAATTCATTAAACGTCGGCAGCGCCGCTATCGTTATTCGTATTTCGGCTCGCAGGTCAGGTTCACGCCAAGCCGCTTGAACGTCCGCTCGTCAACCGGAGAGAGAATTACGGTCGAATGAACCTCGCAGCCGCTCAGCTTAGAAAGCTGTTCCATAGCTCGGCGGGCGTTTTCGTCTGTATTTGCGCAAATTGCCAGCGCTATAAGCGTTTCGTCGGTATGCAGGCGCGGATTGCTGCTTCCGAAGTGCGCGGTTTTAAGATTCTGGATAGGCTCGATAACCTCAGGCGACATAAGCAGAACGCCGTCGTCGATTCCCCCGAAATATTTAAGCGCGTTTAACAGCAGCGCCGAGGAAGCGCCAAGAAGCCCCGATGTTTTTCCCGTGATGATTGTCCCGTCGGGAAGCTCCATAGCGGCGGCAGGCTCGCCCGTTGTCTTTTCCTTTTCAAGAGCGGGAGCAACGCACAGTCTGTCCTCGGCGGTAATGTGCGCCTGATTCAGCATAAGCTCCAGCTTATAAATCTCGTCGTCCGTAACAAGACCCTTGCGCCGTCCGCAGAGCGCGATATAATAGCGGCGGATTATCTCGGCTCTTGCCGCCTCGCAGACAGCCTCGTCGTCGATAATGCAGTTTCCCGCCATATTTACACCCATATCGGTAGGCGATTTATAGGGAGATTCGCCGAGTATTTTCTCAAACATTGCGTTAAGAACGGGAAAAATCTCAACATCGCGGTTGTAATTTACCGTTGTAACGCCGTAATGCTCAAGGTGGAACGGGTCAATCATATTCACATCGTTGAGGTCGGAGGTTGCCGCCTCGTATGCAATATTTACAGGGTGGCGGAGCGGCAGATTCCAGATCGGGAAGGTTTCAAACTTAGCGTACCCCGCGTTAATACCGCGCTTATGCTCGTGGTAGAGCTGAGAAAGGCAGGTCGCCATTTTTCCGCTGCCGGGGCCGGGCGCAGTGATAACGACAAGGCGGCGGGTAGTTTCGATATAGTCGTTTCTGCCGTAGCCCTCGTCGCTCATAATGAGTGAAAGATTGGACGGGTAGCCCTTTATGTGGAAATGGTGGTAAACCTTAACGCCGAGAGCTTCAAGTCTGCTGCCGAAGGCGTCAACGGCGGGCTGTCCCTCATACTGGGTAATAACAACGCTGCTGACGTAAAGTCCGATTTTGGTGAAAACGTTAAAAAGACGGATAACGTCTGCGTCATATGTAATGCCAAGGTCGCCTCTTACCTTGTTTTTCTCAATGTCGGCGGCGCTGATTACGATAACGATTTCGGCGTCGTCCTTAAGCTGCAAAAGCATCTGAAGTTTACTGTCGGGCTTGAAGCCGGGAAGCACGCGCGAAGCGTGGAAGTCGTCGAAAAGCTTTCCACCGAATTCGAGATAAAGCTTGTCGCCGAAATGGGAAATCCGTTCACGGATATGCTCGGACTGCATTTTTAGGTATTTGTCGTTGTCGAAACCGACCTTTTTCATGGTAATGACCCCCTTTAAAGTTCACACATTAAAATTTTTTATAATTTACAATTATATAACATTCTGTTCAAAAAATCAAGTGCTTCGCTGCACAATTTCCTGCGATTTGCGCCGTTAAATTTTTATCGTTCTGCGCAGGATTTTCAGCCTTTTTCAAGCTCGCGGATAACCGCTTTTCCGATATTGTCGAAGCCGTCGATTGTACCGAGATTTTTCGGTTCGACCGCTTCTCCGAAAACGATAAGCGGCGTATATTCGCGCGAATGGTCGGTTGATGGAGTTGATGGGTCGCAGCCGTGGTCTGCCGTTATCATCAGCACATCGTCCGCCCGCATTTTTTCAATAAAACCGCCCAGCCACACATCAAATTCGTTAAGCGCGTTCGTATAGCCGTCAACGTCGTTGCGGTGTCCGAACTGCATATCGAAATCCACGAGATTTGTAAAGCAAAGCCCGTTGAACTCTCTTTGCTGAACGCGGGAGGTTTCCTCCATATCGGCGGCATTTCCGATAACGCGGTTGTAATCGGTAAGTCCCTTTCCCGCAAAGATATCGTGAATTTTTCCGATACCGATAACGTCGTACCCGCGTGCCTTCAGTATATCCATAGCGGTATCTGTCGGCGGAACAAGCGAGTAGTCGTGTCTGCGCGGCGTTCTCGTGAACGGGTGTTCGCCCTCAAAGGGACGTGCGATTACCCGTCCGACCGCGTGTTCGCCCGTGAGCATTTCCCTTGCGATTTCGCAGCAGCGGTAAAGCTCTTCTATCGGTACAACCTTCTCGTGAGCGGCAATCTGAAACACGCTGTCCGCCGAGGTGTAGACGATAAGCGCGCCAGTTTTCATATGCTCCTCTCCGTAATCACGGATAACGGCTGTACCCGAATAGGGCTTGTTGCAAAGCGCCTTCCGACCTGTTTTCTGTTCAAATTCGCGGATAACCTCGTCCGGAAAACCGTTCGGGTAAGTCGGAAACGGCTTTTCCGAAATGATTCCCATCATTTCCCAGTGTCCTGTGGTTGTATCCTTGCCGCGCGACAGCTCCCTCATTCTTGCGTATGCGGCAAGCGGTTTTTCGACTCCGCCTCCGTAAGCGTTCCCGTCAATATTGTAAAGTCCGAGCTTTTTCAGGTTCGGAACGTTCAATCTGCCCGTGTTGAAGCAGGCTTTCAGAGTATTGCTGCCGACGTCGCCGTAATCTGCCGCGTCGGGAGCTTCGCCGATACCAACGCTGTCCAGAACGATAAGGAAAACTCGCTTTGCCATAGCTTACTCCTTTCCGCAGAGCTTTTCCGCGCCGCTTGTGCCGATTCTTGAACAGCCCAGCGCGATAAACTCCTCCATATCCTCTTTTGTGCGGATTCCGCCCGCCGCCTTGATTTTAACATTTTCGCCGATATGCGCCCTGAAAAGAGAAATGTCGGCTTTTTCAGCGCCTGCCGAGCCGAAGCCGGTCGAGGTTTTTATGTATTCCGCGCCTGTTTCGGCAACAATTTCGCAAAGGCGGATTTTTTCCTCCTCCGTAAGGTAACAGGTTTCGATTATAACTTTTAACAGTTTATTCGGAACAGCCGCGCGGACTGCCGCAATATCGTCCCTGACAGCTGTGAAATTGCCGTTTTTCACCTCGCAGAGATTTATGACCATATCAATTTCGTCTGCGCCGTTTTCGGCTGCGTCAGCCGCTTCAAAGGCTTTGGCGCGTGTTGTCATATAGCCGAGTGGGAAGCCGATGACCGTGCAGATATTCAGCTTCGGGAACTCCGCGCGCACACGCTTTACGTAGCACGGCGGTATGCAGACGCTTGCAGTATGATATTCAAGAGCCTGACTGCAAAGCCGGCTTATTTCCTCCCACGTTGACGCTGCGGCAAGGCGGGTATGGTCGATATATGTGAGAATTTCGGTGTTTGTCATAATTGCTCCTTTCCGAACGGGAAAAACGACGATTATCATGCGGCGGCAGCCTTCAATCCGAAGCTGTGCGCAATTGCATTCAGCCCTATCCGCTTTGAATAGGGCTGAGAAGCTGTCTTTGTGTTTATACCAATTATACCCGAAAAAGCTTTTTTTGTCAACGTTTTTTTCGCATTTCGGGCGTCAGAAAAAATTATTGCCGCAAGCCTGTAATTTTATTGACAAAAGCTGTCAATCGTGATAAAATTATAACGTATCCATTTGCGGATATGAAAAAGATAAAAAACAAAAGAAAGGAATTTTCCCATGAAAATCAGCTTCTCAACCCTTGCCTGCCCTGATTTCGAGTGGAGCGACATTTACTCCATGGCAAAGGATTTCCGTTTTGACGGAATCGAAATCCGCGGTCTTGGCAACGACATCTTCTCTGTAAAAGCAAAGCCCTTCTCTGACGCGCAGCTACCCAAAACGGTAGAGAAGCTAAAGTCGCTGGGTCTTGAAATACCCTGTCTTTCCTCCGGCGCGTGCCTTAAATTTGCGGATAAGCAGGAGGAAACGACTGCCGAAATCACCGCCTATGCCAAGCTTGCAAATCTTCTCGGCACTTCATATATCCGTATTCTTGCCGACCTTGAGCCGCAGCCTGTGGACGAGGTTGACGACGACGCGATTGCGGAATTTCTCAAAAGGCTTGTTCCCGTTGCGGAAGAATATAACGTAACTCTTCTTGTTGAAACAAACGGCGTTTACTGCGACACCAAGCGCCTAAAGGCGCTCCTTGACAAGGTAGGAAGCCGCAAGGTTGCCGCCCTTTGGGATATGCACCACCCCTATCGTTTTAAAGGCGAAGCTCCCGCTGAAACGGTTGCGAACCTCGGCGATTACATAAAGTACACTCACGTTAAGGACAGCGTGAACAACAACGGCGTTATCGAATACAAGCTCATGGGCGAGGGCGATATGCCGTTAAAGGATTGCTTTGAGGCGCTGCAAAGCGTAGGCTACACGGGCTACGTTTCGCTCGAATGGGTCAAGCGCTGGTCCAACGAGCTTTGCGACGCAGGCGTTGTTATTCCGCATTACGCTTCTTATATGGAGTCATATAAGACCCGCCACAAGCACCCCTTACAGGATAACAACCGCAAAACGGGCAAGTACATCTGGCCCAAGGAGCGGATTATTGACTACACCTTTCCGGACGTTCTCGACCGCGTTTGCGAGGAATTTCCGAATCAGTATGCTTTCCGCTATACCGAGCTTGACTACACGAGAACCTATTCCGAGTTCCGCGACGACGTAGATACCTTTGCGCGGGCGCTGCTTGCTATGGGCGTTAAAAAGGGCGACCATGTAGCTATCTGGGCGACCAACATTCCCGCGTGGTATATTACGTTCTGGGCGACAACGAAAATCGGCGCGGTTCTTGTAACGGTAAACACCGCGTACAAGATTCACGAAGCGGAGTACCTTTTAAAGCAGTCCGATACGCATACACTGGTTATGATTGAGGGGCTTAAGGACAGCCACTACAACGATATTCTTCATGAAATCTGCCCTGAGCTTGACAGCTGTGAAAAGGGCAAGCTTAATTCCGCGCGTCTGCCTGTTCTGAAAAACGTTGTAACGGTCGGATTTGAAATGGCGGGCTGTTATACGTGGGACGAGGCTGTCGCAAAGTCGGAGGAGGTTTCCCTCAACGAGGTTGAAAAAATCCGCCGCACAATCGACAAGAACGACGTTGCGAATATGCAGTACACGTCGGGAACCACGGGCTTCCCGAAGGGTGTAATGCTTACGCACTACAACGTTGTAAACAACGGCAAGGCGATTGGCGACTGTATGGACTTATCGACTGCCGACCGAATGATGATTCAGGTGCCGATGTTCCACTGCTTTGGCATGGTGCTTGCGATGACGGCTTCCATGACGCACGGCGTTACGATGTCGCCGATTCCGGCGTTCTCTCCGAAGAAGGGTCTGAACTGCATAAACAAGGAGAAAATCACCTGCTTCCACGGCGTTCCGACGATGTTCATTGCCATGTTGGGTCATGCGGACTTTGAAAGCACCGACTTTTCGCACATGAGAACGGGAATTATGGCGGGTTCGCCTTGTCCCATAAAGACGATGCGCGAGGTTATTGAGAAAATGCACATGGACGAAATCTGCATTACCTATGGTCAGACGGAGGCTTCTCCCGCAACGACCATGAGCAAGACCACGGACAGCATTGAAACGCGCGTAAACACCGTAGGCGGACCGATTTTCGGAGTTGAGTGCAAGATAGTAGACCCTGAAACGAACGAGGATCTCCCCGACAATGTTGACGGTGAATTTGTTGCAAGGGGCTACAACATTATGAAGGGCTACTACAAGATGCCCGAAGCTACTGCTGCTGCGATTGACAAGGACGGCTGGCTGCACACGGGCGACCTTGCGAGAAGGCTTCCCGACGGCAATTTCAAGATTACGGGACGAATCAAGGACATGATTATCCGCGGCGGCGAGAACATTTACCCGAAGGAGATTGAGGACTTCCTCTATACTCACCCGAAGGTTAAGGACGTACAGGTTATCGGCGTGCCTGACAAGGACTACGGCGAGGAGATTATGGCTTGTATAATTCTCAACGATGGCGAAACCTCGTCCGAGGAGGAAATCAAGCAGTTTGTGCTTGACCATATGGCAAAGCACAAGGTTCCGCGGTACGTTGATTTCGTGGACGAGTTCCCGATGAATGCTGCGGGAAAGATTCTCAAGTACAAGATGCGTGAGGCTGCGGTTGAAAAGCTCAAGCTTCAGAGCGCAAATAAGATAGTTACTGCATAAGTGCGACCCGCCCCGCTGCTGGAATAGCAGCGGGGCGGGTTTTCGTATTTGGACTTTTTACACGCGGCAGCGCGCGCGAAGCGCGCTTAAGTGCGGCGGCTTCGCCGCCGCGACCCGTTTTGCGAAGCAAAACGGAATGAGATTTGCAGCTGCGGCTGAATCGGCAGCGCGCGCGAAGCGCGCTAGAGTGCGGCGGCTTCGCCGCCGCGACCCGTTTTGCGAAGCAAAACGGAATGAGATT
>CAZFMC010000018.1:0-33382 GCA_964520065.1 uncultured Ruminiclostridium sp. | reverse complement strand
AAGCGGAAGGGGCGCGGCGCGCGCGTTTTGTGCGGCTTCGCCGCACAAAACGATTTCTCGGGCAGCTTTGCTGCCCGAGAAACTTACATTTTGCTTCGCAAAATGTAAGACGCGCGCCGCGCCGACTGTGTGATGGCAGAATATATTCAAACCGGCTGTTGCAGCGTGCGCTGCAACAGCCGGCTTTGTTATTTGTGTTTCACTTCGTTTTTCAGCTCTCCGTTTTTAAAAAATGCGCAGATATTGTCAATCGTAGTCTCGGCAATATTGCTCAGCGCTTCGACGGTGAGAAACGCCTGATGTGAGGTTATGAGTACATTTGGCATTGTCATAAGCCGTGCAAGCGTGTCGTCCTGAACTATGTGCCCCGAGTAGTCCTCGAAAAAAATGTCTGATTCCTCTTCATAAACGTCAAGACACGCAGCGCCGATTCGCTTGGATTTTATCCCGTCAAGCAGCGCCTCCGTATCAATAAGCGCACCGCGCGAGGTGTTCACGATAACAACGCCCTGCTTCATTTTCGCAATTGTCTTGCTGTTTATAAGGTGATTTGTTTCGGAGGTAAGCGGGCAGTGAAGCGAAATAATGCTGCTTCGGCGAAACAGCTCGTCAAGCGGCACATATTCGATTCCGCTGTCGTGAACAGGGAAGGGGTCGTAGGCAATAACCTTCATTCCAAAGCCACGGCAGATGTTTATAAAGCATCGTCCGATTTTGCCCGTGCCGACAATACCTACGGTTTTTCCATGCAGGTCAAACCCGATAAGCCCGTTAAGGCTGAAATTGAAGTCTTTCGTGCGTATATAAGCCTTGTGAATACGTCGGATACTTGCGAGCAGCATGGCTGCTGCGTGTTCGGCGATAGCATAGGGGGAGTAGTCGGGAACACGCACAATCGGGATTTTTCCGCGTGCATGCTTCAGGTCGATATTGTTAAACCCTGCACATCGCATCGCAATCAGCTTAACGCCGTTTTCGCAGAGTATGTCAATAACCTTGCCGGATATATCGTCGTTGACAAAGGCAATAACCGCGTCGTAGCCGCGTGCGAGCGCAGCTGTGTCCTCATTCAGCTTTGCTTCAAACATTTTTAGCTGTATTTCAGTTCCCTCAAGAAATTTTTTGAAGCCGCCCATGTCGTAAGGTTTTGCGTCAAACATTGCAGTTTTAATCAAAAAAACACCGCCTTTCCGAGCTTATTATGTCCCGAAAAGGCAGTATAATTATTCTTTTTTGTATTTATTTTGCATTGCCTTAAACGCAGCCGCGAAGCCTGTCCCGATTCCCACTCCGAGAATTGTTCCGGCGAGTATATCGCTCGGAAAATGAACATAAAGGTAAAGTCGTGAGAACGCAACAAGACCCGCAAAGCAGCACGCGATGATTCCGCATGGCTTGCTAATGCGGAAAAACTGTACCGCACTGGCAAAGGATATTGACGTGTGGCTGGACGGAAAGGAGGTTCCGAGCGGCGGTGGGATTACAAGGGTGAAATCGGTGTTCACCTCAAACGGTCTTTCCCGCAGAAAAATCAACTTCACCGCAAATTCGGTCAGAAACGCGGAAATGGTCAGCGCACCGAGTATAGCCGCACCGTTAAGCCTGTATTTTTTAAAAAACAGCAGAACGATTCCGAGTATCCCCCATATAACTCCGCCGCCAATTCTGGTAACAATCACCATTACGGTATCCATTACAGGGCAGCCGAGCGCGGCTTGTATTCCGTCGAGAAGCTGAAATTCAAGTTCCTCAAAGCCGCCCATCAGCCGTTCACTTCCTCAAGCAACTTTTTCAGATCGTCAATCGACATTTTCATGCCATACATCGTAACAACATTCCGCAGCGGACACCAGTCGAGCGAGGTCAGCGCGTCCTTTTCGCTGTCAGAGAAAATCTCGCTCTCTTTTTTGCCCATAAGCTTCAGAATATGCGCCACAGCCGATTTCCCGTTCGGGTGCATACGTAAATCGCGCAGATAGCTGTAAATTGTGAGCTTTTCGATAGTCTGTTCCGCGTGAACAGTCACTTCTCTGACAGCGCGAATATCCGAAGAAGCCGCGCCGATGAATATTCCGAATTTGCCGCTGTTTACGTTCCATTTGCCGAGCCTCTCGTCCCAGTAAGCAAATGCGCGTCGGTCAAGCGTAAATTCAACGGTCTTTTCCTCGCCCTTTTTCAGCTCGATTTTTTTGAAGCCCTTTAATTCCTTGACAGGCCGCACGACTTTCGGGGAATTTTCACCGACATACAGCTGTACAATTTCCTTGCTGTCGAAATTGCCTGTGTTTTTCACCGTCACTCTGACTTTAAGTTCATCATTTTCGCCGATTTCGCCCGCCGAAAGTTCAAGCTCCGAATATTCAAAGCTTGTATATGACAAACCATAGCCGAACGGAAACAGAACAGGCACGTCACGTTTTTCGTAATAGCGGTAACCTACGAATATATCCTCGCCAAAGCGCACCGTTCTGCCGTTTCCGGGGAAATTGAGGTAGGCGGGCGTGTCCTCAATGCGATTCGGGAAGGTTTCCGCAAGCTTTCCGCACGGGCACGCCTTTCCGAACAGTATTTCCGCGATTGCGCCCGCGCCTGCTTCGCCGCTTAAATATGCTTCAAGAACCGCCGAGGCGTTTTCGAGGAACGGCATTGTCACAGGCGCACCGTTGCAGAGAACCACAACGACATTTTTGTTTACCTCGTAAATACGCTTTATAAGCTCAACATGGCTTTCGGGAATGTCCATCGTTGAGCGGTCGAAGCCCTCGGATTCGTAGCTGTCGGGAAGTCCCGTAAGAATCAAAACCGCGTCCTTGCCTTCGGCAACGCTCACTGCGTTTTCGATTTCCGAAACGTCGCGGTCGTTTTCAAGCGAGTAGCCCTTTGCATAGCTTACATTTGCAAATTTTTTCAGCTCGTCAAGCGGCAAATCGGTTTTGAATGAATTTACGCGTGAGCTTCCGCTGCCCTGATAGCGCGGTTTAACTGCCATTTCACCGATTACCGCAATATCCGCGTTTTCCTTAAGCGGGAGAATACCGTCGTTTTTCAGCAGCACCATACATTCGCGCGCAATCTGCTCGGCAAGCTTATGGTGCGCTTCGTAGTCGCACTTTTTCGAGGTCTTCTTTTCGTTGAGTGAATAAACAAGCCGCAGCATACGTTCCGCGCAGGCGTCAAGCTGTTTTTCGGTAAGTGTATTGTCAAAGCGGCTGTCAGAGGAGGAAATTGAAACCCGCTTACCCTTGCAGGCTTTTACGATTTCCTTGTCATTGATACAGTTTGAGGACGGCATTTCAAGGTCAAGTCCCGCATAAACGCCCTGCGGACGGTTATCCACCGCGCCCCAGTCTGACATAACAACGCCTTTGAAGCCCCATTCCCTGCGCAGAACGTCGGTAAGCAGCCACTTGTTCTGTGAGCAATAATGCCCGTTTATTTTGTTGTAGGCGCACATAAGCGTGGTGGGCTTGGCTTCCTTTACGGGGATTTCATATGCAGCAAGGTAAATTTCCCGCAGCGCCCGTTCCGAGATGATTTCATCAAGCACAAGGCGGTCGGTTTCCTGCGAATTTGCCGCAAAATGCTTAAGCGCAGTGCCGATTCCCTTGCTTTGGATTCCCTTTATAATTCCCGAAGCCATGTTTCCCGAAAGAAACGGATCTTCCGAAAAATATTCAAAATTTCGTCCGCAAAGAGGCGTGCGCTTGATGTTATTTCCGGGACCGAGAATGATTTGCAGTCCCTGGTCTGCGGCTTCCTCACCGAGAGCTGCGCCCTGTTTTTCGGCAAGCTCCTTGTCCCACGAGCAGGCAAGCAGAGAAGCGGTGGGAAAACAGGTCGCGGGGTGGCTGGTTTCGATTCCGAGGTCGTCACCCGAATATTGCTTGCGAAGCCCATGAGGTCCGTCAGCCATCGAAATTGATGGAATATTCAGCCGTTTTATCGGCTTGGTGTTCCACGCGTCAAGACCCGACAAAAGGCTTGCCTTTTCCTTTAAGGTAAGTTTTTTCAGAATCTGCTTGATTTCACTTTTCTTCATTTTAATCCTCCGCGCATATTCTTGTGATTCTCATTCTGTAAACCCTTGTTTCATTCGGCGCAGCTGTCTGAATCCCGCGTTTTTCGGCAAATACGCCGCTGTCGGTATCGTAATCATCGCACCCGCACCATGGCTCTATGCACACAAACGGTGCTTTTTTGTGGTCGGGAGTCCACACGCCGAGCGTTTCAAACCCCTCCCAGCTCACCTTTACACCGCTGCCGAAGCAGTTCACAAGCGAAACGCTTTTTGAACGTATAGTATCGAAATAAACGCAGTCGTTGTCGAACATCTCATAATTCAGCGGGAAGCTGTTGCTGTCGGTAAGTCTGTTCACGCGGTTGTTGTCGCCCCACATTCTGGTTTCGAGATTCATTACAGGGCTGTTTACAGTTTCCTTTTCAGCGAAAACAAGCTTGTACCCGTTTATATCGCCGTCAAGCGCAAACGCAGGGTGCGCGCCGATACAGTAGGGCATTGCGCGTTCCGAATTGTTTGTTACACGGTAGATTATTTCAAGTCCTTCCGCTTCAAGTCTGTATTCAAGCGAAACCGAAAAATCGAAGGGGAAGCGCTTTTTAGTTTCGTTGTTTGCACAAAAAGTGAAAACAGCGTGTGAGTCGGATTGTTCAATAAGTGTAAAATCGTTGTCGCGCGCAAAACCGTGCTTGGAGATTTCATATTCCTCTCCGTAAATTTTCGTTTTGCCATTGCGCAGGCTGCCTATCATCGGGAAGAGAAACGGCGAGGTTTTTCCCCAGTATTTCGGGTCGCCGCTCCACATAAGCTCCTTCCCATTCCGAATAAGCGATTTCAGCTCCGCGCCCTTGCTGTCAATGACAGCGGAAGAATTTGCGCATTTAAGAGTTATCCTCATTCGCCTTTGCCTCCTCGATTGTCAGGTCGATATAGAATTTCTTGTCGGTAATTGACGCGGGAAGATTTCTTTCCGTTCCGCCCCAATCCGGAAGCTCCGACCAGGTTATAACATTTTCGTGAGCCATTACCTTTTTAAGAAATTCCTCGCTCATACGTTCGGTATTCAGTTCGGGAATGCCGTAAAGATTGGATTTATCGGAGATAAATTCTCCGTTCCACGGCATATACATAAGCCATTTGACATTGTCAATATTAGCTGCAAATTCGTCAGGGTCGGGGATATAGCCGACCTCTGTAAGCGCAAGCATTTTTCCCTCGTCGGTTATTTTCAGCAGATTGTTGTAGCTCTGCTCCTGAATTGAGTGATCTACGGTGGTGGGGTAAACGTCGATACCGGAAATGTCGTAGGTGTTCGGGTGAACCTTCGTGTGTTTGTTCTGTCCGTTCCATACCCAGATGAGGTTAGTGAGCTTGTGGTAGTTTTCAAGTCTGTCGTAAATCATATACCAAAGCTTTTGATAGTATTCGCCCTTTGCTATTTCGGGATTTGCCACGCCCCACCAGAACCACGCGCCGCTTGCTTCGTGGAGAGGACGCCAGAGTACGGGAACGCCTGCCGCTTCCAACTTCTGAAGCTCGATTGCGACAAGGTCAATGTCGTGAATTACAACCTCGTATTCCTTTGTTCCGGGAGTAACGGCATTTTTCAGGTCGAAATTAGCGATTTTTTCGGAATAGAACTGCTTAGCGGTCGATTCGGGGTCTTGTTCAATATCACGCGGAACGTTCCAGTGCCAACAAAAAGCTACAATTCCGTTGGATTTGGTGTGCCAGTCAATAGCCATCTGCGTCCATTCGCTGCGGCTCTGTGCGTCCTCGGCTGTTGTTGTGGAAATAAAGTCGAAGCCCTTGATAGCGGGGAGATCGCCCGTCAGCATATAGTAGACAATATCCTCCTCCTGATATTTATTGCCCATCTGCTGCGCGGAAACCATATTTTTCCCGTAGTTTTCAAGCAGCCATGTGTAAAGCTTCTGCGTTTTTTCGTTGGTGTTTTCCGAAACGGTATCGCCCTCGGCAACCGTCTTTTCATCGAGAGATTTGAGAAGCGCGTCAAAATCGGTTTCATAGGCGAGCGCAACCTCCATATCGACATCGCCGTTTTCGTCTACGGCAACGGGGTTTGAAAGCGGCTTTACCTCATTTTCGTCAACCGCCGCGCTGTTATCTGCAGCAGAAGCGGCGCTGCCATCGTTTGCTGTTGTCTGTACGTCGCCGCCTGTGGAACAGGAAGCAAGCATTGCCGCTGCAAGAAGCAGAGCGGTGATTCTTTTTGCGTTGGAATTTTTCATAGTCTTATTACCTTTCTTGGGTATGCGGTATACGCGCACACCGGATTTGTTTTTTATTACTTTGTGCTGAGCGGAGGGATTTCTGATAAGTCGAACGGCGTTTCCTGATAAACGCAGAAATTCAGCCAGTTTGAGTACATCAGGCTTGCCGCGCCGCGCCATGTAAAGCGCGGTTCTTTTTTGGGGTCGTCGTCGGGGAAGTAGTTGTACGGCAGCGGCACGTTTTCCGCACCCCTTGCCGCGTCGCGCTCGTATTCGCTGCGCAGTGTGTACAAATCGTATTCTCCGTGCCCCGTTATGAAAATCTGACGGTTGGTTTTGTCGGAAATAATGTACGGACCTGCCATTTCCGAATCTGCGAGTATGGTAAGTCGTGGCTCGGCGAGAATATCTTCGCGTTTAACCTCGGCGTGACGGGAGTGGGGAGCGTAGAAAATATCGTCAAAGCCTTTTAAAAGCGGGTGATTCAGCGCGGTTACACGGTGTTCAAAAACACCGAACATTTTCTGAGGAAGCGTTTGCTTGTCAATTCCGTAGTGGTAATAAAGTCCCGCAAAGGCTCCCCAACAGATGTGGATTGTTGAAAAGGCGTGGAACTTCGACCATTCCATAATTTCGCAAAGCTCGTCCCAGTAATTGACATCGTGAAAGTCGTAATGCTCGACGGGTGCGCCGGTGATAATCAGCGCGTCGAAGAATTTGTTTTCGATTTCGTCAAAGGTTTTGTAGAAGGTGTTCAGGTGTTCCAACGCGGTGTGCCGTGAAACGTGTGTGGCAGTGCGAAGGAGCGTTATGTCGGTTTGCAGCGGGGTATTGCTGAGCAGTCGGAGCAGCTGCGTTTCGGTTTCGATTTTTGTCGGCATAAGGTTAAAAATTGCAACCTGAAGCGGACGAATATCCTGACGGCTTGCCTTATCGCTCGGAATGACGAAAATGTTTTCGTTAATCAGCGTCTGGTAGGCGGGCAGCTCGCTCGGTATGTTAATGGGCATTTCACAATTCCTTTCTTAGAATCTTTCTTTACAAATGGCGGATTCCAAATTTATACGTTATCATTATAGCATATTATTTCTTTAAAATCAATCGTTTTTTATGGCTTCACAGCACATTTTTAAAGTATTGCAGCAGATGACGGAAAAGCATAAAAAATGATTGAGAGCGTAATTTACGTTATTTTTCACAAAACTATTGATTTAGAGTCAAAAATAATGTATAATATACGTATCCACAATTAAATCTGAACAGGGAGAAACAAAATGAAAAAGATATTTGCATTTGTATTCATGCTTGCGGCGGCGTTTGTTTTCACGGCGGCTGCCTACGCGGAAAAGGATTCCGGCAAAGAGGAATTTTTCAGCTATCTTACCGAGTGCGCCGCTTCCTATGAAAAGGAAATCGACATAACGGATTACGTTCTTGGCAACGGCTGGTCACTGTCTGAAGTAGGCGAGATTATGAAGCAGTATTATCTTTCCGAGCCTATGCTTTTCTTTGTAAAAAAGGAGATGCAGATTCGCTATAATAACAGCGAAACCTATTTTCAGGTCGATTTTTCTTACCTGTACACAGAAAAACAGGCTGAAAAAATGCGCAAGGAAATGCGGCGTGCCGCGCTCAAGGCAACGGACGGCATAACCGAGGATATGTCCGACGCTGAAAAAGCGCTTGTCGTTCACGATTATATTATAACCAACTGCGCCTATGACCACAGTCATGAAGGATATTCGGCGTACGACTGTCTTGTGAACAAAAAATGCGTTTGTCAGGGTTACACGCTTGCTTACATCTACGTTATGCGCGATATTCTCGGAATTGACTGCTCGGCGGTTCTTTCCGACAGCGAAAATCATTCGTGGAATTATCTGAAAATCGACGACGAGTGGTATCACGTTGACCTTACTGCCGACGACCCTGCTTTTTACACGTTTTCGGGCAGTCCCTATGACGGCTTTGTGGCAGTTCAGCACAAGAACTTCCTGTTGAACGATAAGCAGTGCAAAAAAAGCTCCGAGCTTCACCGCAAATGGACAACGCTTGGTTTACCCGAATCGGACAGCACTGATTTTGAGGGACTTTTCTGCGAGAAAAGCACGTCGCCCGTATATAAAATCGACGGCTTGTGGTATTACGTGATGATGGATCCGGATTCGCCCGGCGCGAATTACAAAAAAACCGGCGATAAGAGTATTTATACGCTTGTCTGCTCGTTTGACCCGCTTACCGGCGAAAATGAAACGGTAAAGCGAGTAAAGTCGAATTGGTATCTTTATCGTAACAAAACTACGGGTGAAAAGCTGAAAAAATCTTCATGGTATGTTGACAGCTACGCAAAGCTGGCTATGGTTGACGGGCAGTTATATTACAGCACAGCTGACGCGGTTTACAGGCTTAACACCGAAACAGGGAAGGCTAAGAAGGTTTACACGCTGAAAAAAAAGAACTGCGATATTTTCGGAATTGCGGCAAGCGGAGAAACAAAATTGAGAATATGCTATAAAAAGGACAATTCGTATAAGGGCAGCTTTTTAAAGCTGTCGCTAAGTTGAATGACGAAAGGATAAACCGAATGAAAAACGCGGAATTTAACGAACGGCTGCACTTGGTTGCTATGATTTCAACGGATATAATTTTTGAATACACGGCTTCAGACGGAATTTTCAGGCTTTTTGACAAGGACGGCGAGGGCTTTTCGGAGCGCTTTTCCACGGCATTTGATTTTGAGCAGGTGCTAAAAGAGGATTTTTCGGTTTACAAGGACGACATTGACGCTTTTGAACAATTTTGCGACAGCGTTAAAAGAGGAAACGACCGTGCCGCGTTTGAATTTAGATTGAAAAACGCGGACGGCGAGTATCGCTGGTATCGTGTGCGCATGAAAGCGGTTTACGACGAGGAAAGCGGCAAATTTATCAAAATGGTCGGTAAGCTTGAGGACGTGAGCAGTATGAAAAATGCCGAAAAACAGCTTATCGACAAGGCGGAACGCGACCAGCTGACCAAAATATATAATAAAGCCACAACCAAGCGGCTTATACGAAATTATCTCAGAACAGACGACAGGGAAACCTATGACGCGTTTATTATTGTCGATATAGACGATTTTAAGCAGATAAACGATACTCTCGGACATCTGTTCGGCGACAGCGTGCTTGTGGATTTGTCGCAGGAAATGCAGGATTTATTCCGTTCAAACGACGTTGTGGGGCGCACGGGCGGCGATGAATTTATAGTTTTTCTCCGCGGCTTAAAGCACAGAAGTCATATTGAAGCAAAAGCAAAGGACATATGCAAAATTTTCGACCTGCTTTATGCAGGCGAGGACGGCACTAAGATCACGGGAAGTCTGGGCATATCGCTGTTTCCACAGGACGGCGATACCTTCGATCAGCTTTACCGTAAGGCGGATATTGCGCTTTACGCTTCAAAAAATGCGGGAAAGAGCTGTTATACCTTTTATAACGAATCGCAGGAACAGGAGCAGCCGTTTTCTTCTCTTCCGCACGTTGAACAGTATCGCGCGGGAATGGATTTTCTCAAGCCCTCGTCTGATATCGTGACTATGCTTACGAACTATGCGTTCGAGATTTCGGAACAGGGTGTGGACGATGAAACCGTAAAGGCTTTGCTGACGCGTGCGGGCAAGCATTTTTCGCTCGACCGCGTTACCGTTTACAGCTATAATGCGGAAAAAGGCGGATTTTATGCTGAGCATCAATGGTGCGCCAAGGGCGTTCCTGCGACAGTCGGAGAGGTGATTTCCGTAACCGATTCCGAACGCTTTGGAACGCGAATGCTTTTTGACTCTAACGCAATTTACAGTTCTCAGTTCTGTAAGCCGAGCGGCTGCCTTTACGACAGATTTATGTATGAAAAGGGCGTTAAATCCTGTCTTTCCGGCGGTCAGGTTTCGGGCAATAAGCTGTTCGGAATGGTCGCGTTTGAGGAGTGCACGTCCTCACGGGTCTGGTCGATTGAAGAGGCAAAGGGCGTAAAGGCGATGGCAAGGCTGGTCTTTTCGTATTTTCTTAGGGCGAAAAAAGATGAAAATTGTTGATTATTTCAGTTGCGATGATAAGCTTCATCGGCTTGAACAGATTGAAAAGGCGGATTGGTCGGCAGCTGCATTTCTTGTTGAGCTTCTTCGTGAAAACAGGCTTGAACAGGTATGCGGGAAAACCCGTCTGCTGCTGCTTATTGATGGAAACGAGCTTGTTTCCTTTTGTACCCTTTCCGAACAGGACGAGGTAGCCGCGCCCGAAATGTCGCCGTGGATAGGCTTTGTTTTTACCTTTCCGCTGTACAGGGGAAAGGGCTGTGCGGGCGAGCTTATTGCTTTTGCGTGTGCTGAAGCGAAAAAAATGTCTGCGCGTGAGGTTTACGTTTCAACTGACGCAACCGGTCTTTACGAGCGGTATGGGTTTGAATATCTGAAAAATATGAAAACAGTTTTCGGTGAGGAGTCAAGAATATATAAAAGAAAAATCGGTGACATTTGACATTGCATTTTTCAGTAGGCTGTTAATTGACCGAAAAAACACATAAGCATTTTGAGAGGGGGAGAAGCTTGGGCGAGTATGTAAGCGCCGAGGCGATAAGACGGCTGATTTCGGAGGTGCTTTCCGACAAGAAGCTGAACAAAAGCAGCAATTTCGACCGTGAAAGAACATATAAGGACGAGCCGATAATTGCGACTGCCAACCACATTTCCGGCTATGTTCCGAGCAGGATAATCGAAATGCGCAAGCTGGCGGATACGTTGAATATGAGTATGGAGGAGATATTTTACCGGCAGGCGCAGTTTATGTCCGATTACACCGACGACTGCCCGTACCATGGTGAAATTGTCCGTTATTTCCCGACTTATTATAATATGAATGACGCGCAGCTGCGCGGGTATTTCACGTGGCGCACAAAGCTTCGCACGGGGATTGTCGAGCCTGCGCCGTTGTCTTTTGCTTTTCTGCATATTTACGAGCTGCTTATGCTTGTCGGTTTGAACGCTCCCGCCGAGGGATATAAAAGACTGAATGAGCTTTCGGCTTCTTTTTCCGAGCTTTTTCCGCAGACGATACCATATCTGGAGCAGTGGAAAAAAGATTTCGTTGTATACTACGGTCTTGACAGAGAGCTTTACGTTGACAGCTCTAAAGATGAACAGCTCATAACGCTGCTTCATTTCCGTGAGCGCTCCGAGAGCGAGGTTTTTTCGGCTGCGTGCGCCCTTTCTTCTTATAATGCTGAACTCTCTAAGTTTTGTGAAAAATACAGAGCTGATATGGAAAAGGCATTTTATCGTGTTTTCTGCGCGCTTTCGGATTATTTTGAAAAAAACAGAAAAAAAGGTATAATCGAAAGAATTTTCGGAACGCGGATTTCCTGCATTTATCCAATGTTTTCCAAGGCTGTTTTTTACAGCGGCACAAAACACGCGGACTGCGAATATTCCGTGAACGAGATACACAGCTACACTTGCAGAAACGGGATATGGAGCTGCAGGAAATATTATGGGATTGGTTCAAGAAGCCGCGAGCTTGGAGCATTTATGAAAACCGCTGAGAGCCTTTTGCGGGCGGAATTTGATTACCGTCCTCTTAAACCCGAAATTAAAGCAAAGGGTATTTTAGCTGTCATAAAAAAAGAAACGGAGCGTTACGCAGCAGAAAAAAAGCGCAGCGAAAAGCCTGTTATAACGCTGGATTTGTCGTCGCTGGGGGAAATACGCCGTTCAGCCGATTTGACGCGCGACAAGCTGATTATCGACGAAGAAGAGTACGAAGCCGTCTGCGACGAGGTTTCTGTTAAGCCCCACACCGAAACGGCGGAGGAGAATATGTTAGGTCTTTCGGGTGCGGAAGCCGATTTCCTTCACGCGCTTCTTTTCGGCGAGCCGTATACCGAAATTCTGCACAAAAATGCAACCACCGCGCTGCTTCTTTCGGACGGAATAAATGAGAAGCTTTTTGACATTTTCGGCGATACGGTTATAGATTTTACAGGGGACGTACCTGAGCTTGTTGAGGACTATAAAGAGGAATTGAAAGAAAGGATAACAAAATGAAAATACCGAAAAGAATAGCTTCGGCTGTTATAAATTCGCTTAAGGGCGGCGTTGTTCCGAGAATCGGGCTGCCGTATATAACGGTAGGACGTGAAGCAGAGATAAACGCGCTGCTCCACGATGTGGATATAATCGCGGACGGCGGCGCTTCCTTCCGCTTTATTTCGGGACGCTACGGAAGCGGCAAGAGTTTTCTTCTCCAAACGATACGCAGCTATGTTATGGACAGAGGATTCGCGGTTGCCGACGCCGACCTTTCCCCCGAACGCCGACTTCAGGGCACGCGCGGGCAGGGGCTTGCGACCTACAAGGAGCTTATACGCAACCTTTCCACCAAAACACGTCCGGAGGGCGGCGCGCTCACGCTTATACTTGACCGCTGGATAAGCGGGGTTCAGTCGGAAACGGCGGCGCAGAGCGGACTTTTGCCGTCCGACCCTGAGTTTGCGCGGCAGGTTGAACGGAAAATATACGAGGTCACAAATTCGCTCGGAGAGCTTGTCCACGGCTTTGATTTTGCGAAGCTTCTGACGATTTATTATCGAGCGTATCTTGACGGAAACGACGAAAGCAAGGGCAAGGTTATAAAGTGGTTCCGCGGGGAGTATTCCACCAAAAGCGAAGCGAAGGCGGAGCTTGGCGTAAATATAATAACCACCGACGACGACTGGTACGAATACATCAAGCTTTTCGCAGCTTTTCTTAAAAAAGCGGGCTACAACGGTATGCTGATACTTATTGACGAGCTTGTGAATATCTATAAAATCCCGAATTCGATAACCCGTCAGTACAATTACGAAAAAATTCTTACGATGTACAACGACACGATGCAGGGTAAGGCGGGCTGCCTTGGAATAATTATGTGCGGAACTCCGCAGTGCATTGAGGATAACCGCAGAGGAATTTACAGCTATGAGGCGCTTCGTTCAAGACTTGCGGAAGGGCGCTTCAGCAGCGGCGACGCGCGTGATATGCTTGCGCCTGTTATACAGCTTTCACCGCTGACGGCAGAGGAGATGCTTGTTCTGGCAGAGAAGCTGACCGAAATACACGGAGTGCTGTTTGACTATTCGCCCAAAATAACGCAGGACGACCTTGCCGCTTTTATCAAAACGGAATTCGGACGTATCGGTGCGGACTCAAATATTACGCCTCGCGAGGTTATACGCGATTTTATCGGTATCCTTGACGTTCTTTACCAGCACCCTGAAAAAACGGTTGCGGCTCTTCTCGGCTCGGACGAATTTACCTTTGCAAAAACCCGGCTTGAGGAGCAGAACGAGGAAGCGCTTTTTACGGAGTTTGAGCTATGAGTGTTTTTGAAAGATATGCGCCGTTTGTGCAGGATTTTATTTACAGAAACGGCTGGGAAAACCTTCGCGCTATACAGGCCGCCGCGGGCGACGCGATTTTTTACACGGACGAAAACGTGCTGCTTTCCGCGTCAACCGCTTCGGGTAAAACCGAGGCGGCTTTTTTTCCGATTCTTACGCTTTTCTCGGAGGATATGCCGCGTTCGGTCGGCGCGCTTTACATAGGTCCTTTAAAGGCGCTGATAAACGACCAGTTTTTGCGGCTCAACGACCTGTGCGCAGAGGCTGACATTCCCGTCTGGCACTGGCACGGCGATGTTTCCGCGTCGCACAAAAGTCGTCTGCTGAAAAATCCGTCAGGCATTTTACAGATAACTCCCGAATCGCTGGAGGCCTTGCTGCTGCGGAAGCATTCGGTTATAACCAAGCTTTTCGGCGACCTGAGATTTATAGTAATCGACGAGGTTCATTCCCTTATGCGCGGCGACCGCGGCGGACAAACGCTCTGTCTTATAGAACGTCTTTCAAGACTGGCGGGAGTGAATCCGCGCAGAATAGGTCTTTCCGCAACGCTCGGCGATACTAAAGCTACCGAAGCGTTTCTTGCCCACGGAACAGGGCACGGGACGATTACGCCGAAAATTGAAGCCAAGGGTGTAAAGTGGCGGATTTCAATGGAGCATTTTTTCATTTCGGGTAATCAGGCAGGAGATGGAAGCGAAATTGAGGGCGCGCCCGTTATAGAGGAGGCTACCGACGCAGCCCCGAAGGACGCCGACCCGGGAATCGGCTATATTTTTGAACACACGCGCGGCAAGAAGTGCCTTGTTTTTGTAAATTCCCGCGAGGAGTGCGAGGGGGTAACAACGTCGCTTAGGCAGTACTGCGAGGAAAAAAACGAGCCGGATCGTTTTTTGATTCATCACGGAAATCTTTCAGCCTCGTATCGTGAAACCGCGGAGGAGGCGATGAAGGACGAAGGACAGCTTCTTACAACTGTAACCACCGCAACGCTGGAGCTTGGAATTGACATAGGACGGCTTGAACGCGCGTTTCAGATTGACGCGCCGTATATGGTTTCGTCTTTTTTGCAGAGAATGGGACGTACAGGACGGCGGAATCTTCCTCCGGAAATGTGGTTTGTAATGCGAGAGGAAGTTCCCGAATCGCGCGCGATGCTCCCCGAAACGATACCGTGGAAGCTTTTGCAGGGAATTGCTCTTGTCCAGCTGTATCTTGAGGAGCGTTGGGTAGAGCCGCCAAAGCTTGACCGCTTACCGTTCAGCCTTCTCTACCACCAGACGATGAGTACGCTTGCGTCATCTGGTGAAATGACTCCCGCAGAGCTTGCGGGACGGGTGCTTTCACTTCACTTTTTCAGCCGAATCACGCAGGACGATTATCGCGTTCTGCTGCGCCATCTGATTGAAAACGACCATATTGAGAAAACCGAAAACGGCGGTCTTATTGTGGGACTGGCAGGCGAACGGGTCGTGAACAACTTCAAGTTTTACGCGGTTTTTAAGGAAAATGAGGAGTATACCGTCCGCTGCGGCTCGCAGGAGCTTGGCACAATCGTAAAGCCGCCGCCCGCCGGAGATAAAATTGCGATTGCGGGACACGTCTGGGTGGTTGACGAGGTTGACCACAAGCGGCGGCTGGTTTACTGCACGCAGGTAAAGGGACGTGTTCCTGCATATTTCGGGGAATGTCCCGGCGATATTCACACCCGCGTGCTTGAACGGATGCTGCGGGTTCTGCGTGAGGACTGCGGCTATCCGTATCTTATGAAAAATGCGGTCTCGCGGCTTGCTCAGGCACGTCACACCGCGCGCAATTCGGGTCTGACAGACGAAACGCTGATAAATCTCGGCGGTGATATGTGGTGTCTGTTCCCGTGGCTCGGAAGCTACGGATTTCTGGCGATGGAGCGCTTTTTAAAGCTGAAATGCGGCGAGCAGCTCGGTCTTTCGGGACTTGACAGCACGCGCCCGTATTTTATAATGTTCAAAATGAAAACAGATAAAAACGGATTTTTCAGCGTTCTTTCCGAACAGCTGAAGCAGCCGCTTGACCCGATGGAGCTTGTTTATCCCGATGAAATTCCGATTTTTGAAAAATACGACGAATATGTTCCCGCAGAGCTTGTGCGCAAGGGCTTCGCCTACGGAATACTCGGAATTGACGAGATGAAGCGGAGAATCGAGGGCTGGCGTTTACCTTAACGGGATTTTCACGACATATTCCATAAATTCATCGGTTTTGTTTCGCTGCGCCTCGCAGTTTATTCCCGCTTCCTTCATGGCGTCAATTGTCTTGTTGAACGTATTTATGTAAAGACTGACCGCGCGGAAGCTCCATCTTTTCTGTATTTTCTGTTTGGGCTTTTCGGAGAGCAGCTCGTCGATATAGCGGTCGGTCTGCGCGGTGTTGAGCTGACCTGCGCTTATCGCCTCAATTGCAGTTCTTCTGCGCTCGTTCGGCAGCCTTAAAAGAGCGCGCGCCTGCCGCTCGTTGAGCTTGTAACGAAGCACCATAGCTTTTTCCTCATCGCTCAGCTTTAGCAGGCGAAGCTTGTTTGCGATTGTTGATTGAGCAATTCCAAGCCGCGCTGCGGTTTCCTCCTGCGTTAAATTGTAGTAATCAATGAGATTCTTTATTGCGTAGGCTTCCTCCATATAATTCAGCTCGGAGCGCTGAAGATTTTCAACCACTGCGAGAATCGCGCTGTCCTTATTTGTCGTTTCAATGACTATGCACGGAACGTAGCTCATATTCAGAAGCTTGCAGGCGCGAAGCCGACGTTCTCCCGCAATAAGCTCGTAAGAAATTCCGTTTTCAAGCCGTCTTACCGTAAGCGGCTGCAAAATTCCGTTTTGCTGAATGCTCACTGCAAGCTGTGAAAGCTCGTAATCGTCGAAAATAACCCTCGGTTGGGCGGGATTGGGGGAAATACAGCAGACGGGGATTTCGATAACGCGGTTTGAAGTTGTTTTTTCGGCGGTGTTTTTCTGAAAAATTGACATATTTAACGCTTCCTTTCCTTTTTCGGTTTATCCGATATATCCATAATAGCACGGATTATTCGGGTTTTCCAGTGTAATGTTTCGTCAAAAGGAAACAGCTTTTGCGGAAATATGCGCTTCGTTTTTCTTTTTTGCGTAAATTCGACCCGGCTCGTCGTATATTGCAGTCGAAAATAGTCAGCGTACGTCGTAAAATTTTTCGGGAAATTATTACGCCTGTTACCGAATTGTAATAATTTGTAACCGCTTTGTAATTGTAATGCCGCGCGGAGCGTGATATAATCAGTACAGGCGGTTATCTTTGCTTTGCACGAGCCGCGCTTACGTAGCCGTCGCTGTAATATGCGATAACTCTTTTTTCACGCTTTTCGTCAAGGTCAAAGCCCTTCACGGTAAGTCCCGAAAGGTTCATAAGCTCGGCAGCCTTTACCTCGGAAATATCGCACCGCATAACGTTTCTTCCACCGCAAACGATGACAAATTCCCCATTCATAACGTTGATAGCGCCCTCGCTGCCAAGCCGTTTTTCACGCAGAGTATCGGGGTCGCGCTCCGTTACGTATTTAATCGGACATTTGTCAAGCTTTTTCAGCATTTCCTCGGGCATTCCGCCCTTACTCTTTTTCTTTCCGAACAGCATATCCTGCACCTCTTTACACTTTAGCCGCCTTTGAAATTGTATGAAGCGCGCTCTTCTGTTCGGCGCGCGGCGGCTTCAAAGGCAATGTTTAGTATTTTTATTGTACCATCTGCCCCGAATATTGTCAAGGTTTGTGCATTGATACCATTGACACGGGGAAAAATAGCGTGTAAAATAAAAAGGTATGGAATCTTGACCTCACAGGAGGATTTATTATATGAACAGCGAACTTAAACTCTGTATGGGCTGTATGAACCGCAAGGAATACAGCGGTCCCTGCGAAATCTGCGGTTATATCGACAATACCGCATATCTTCCGCAGTATCTTGCGCCGAAAACGCTCCTCGCGGGACGTTATCTGGTCGGTCGGCTGCTTTCCCGCAACGGTGAGGGCGCCGATTATATCGCCTACGATATAGAGTGCGAACGCCCCGTGGAAATCCGCGAATACATGCCCGATATGCTTTGCACGCGCGAAAAGAATCGCCGAGAGGTCATCGTCCACGACGGTAAGCTTCCGCTTTACAAATCGTATCTCTCGGAGTTTGCCGACCTTTATAAAACGCTTATGAACAGCGAAGAATCTGATTGTGTAAGAAAAATTTTCGGCATTTTCGCTGAAAATAATACCGGTTATGTCGTTATGGAGCACCTTAGCGGCAAGCCGCTTTCGGATTATCTCGACGAGCGTGGCGGCTCGCTTGACTGGAATGAAACCAGAGAGCTTTTCCCGCCGCTTTTTACTGCGCTGAATCTGCTTCACTCGCAGGGGATTATTCATCGCGGTTTAAGTCCCGAATCAGTTTTTGTTGAGCAGGGAAGGTTAAAGCTTACTTCTTTTGGTACATCTGCAATCAGAACAGCCGATTCAAGCGTTACCTGTGAGCTTTTCCACGGCTATGCCGCCTATGAGCAATATTCCGTGTCCGAACGGCAGGGTACGTGGACGGACGTTTACGGAATATGCGCGGTGCTTTATCGCGTTCTTACCGGCGCAGTTCCCGAGGATTCTGCTGAGCGTGCGCTTTCCGATACGCTCAAAGCTCCTCACGAGATAAATTCGTCTGTTCCAAAGCAGGTTTCAGATGTTATTATGGCGGGACTTGAACTTAAACAAACAGAGCGAATCCGTACTGTGAACGAGCTTGTCGGACGGCTTTTTGAGCCAACTGCGCGACGTGCCGAAACAGAATCGGACGGACCTGTTCAGCCGCTTGTTGCGCGTGAAAACCGCCCGAAGCCCGAACGGAATATGCCGCAGCGCAGACCTGCGACAAAAAAGAAAAAATCGGCGAAAAAGGAAAAGTCGAATATCGGCGCTATCGTCGGACTTTCGATATTCCTTGCAATTGTCAGCTGCTTTGTTATTGCAATAATTTATTTTTCGGCGGAATCTGAACGTCTTATGCAGCAGGCTACGTCAACAACGACAAACACCGCGCCGCCTGTTACCACAGAACCGTCCGTTATCACGACTGCCGCTCCTGTAATCGAAGCGACCGAGGCGATAACTTCTGTAACAACGGAAAGCGCAGAGAGAATTTTGCTGCCTAATTTTGTCAACCGCTTCTATAATACGCTTGAAGCGCGGTATTCCATGCTTAAGTTCAGCCCAACCTACGAGTTTAACGACGAATACGCCGAGGGTCTTGTCTTTGAGCAGGATATTGCGCCCAATACCGAGGTTACGGGCGGAACTGAAATAAAGGTTAAGGTCAGCAAGGGTCCGGAATCGGCTCTTCTGCCCGATTACATAGGCAAAAAGCTGGACGATTATACTGCGGAGCTTAGCGAGGCAGGAATTAAATACGACACCGAAGCCGAGGAAACGAGCGAGGTAAAGGCGGGCTATGTTGTTCGGTGCAGCAAGGAAATCGGCGATGAAATTCTTCTCACCGAGGACGAGAGCATTATAGTTTACTACGCTGTAAAGCCCGTTGAATCCGAGCCGCCCCGTGACGAGGAGGCAATGGCGGGTTTGCCCGACGCTGACGGAGAAAACCCTGACGACATCGTACCCGAGGACGGCGGCGATGAACAAGAGGAAGAATAAAGGAAAGGTATTTTAGGAATGGATCTGGATATAATCCGCGGCGAAATTGACAAAATAGACGATCAGCTCACCGCGCTTTATGAAAAACGGACGCAGCTTGCGTCCGAGGTTGCAAGATACAAAAAGGAACACAATATGCCCGTAATGCAGAAAGGGCGCGAGGATTTTATTCTTGAAAAGGTGGGAGCTTCGGTTTCTCCCGAGCTTAAAAACGGCGCACAGCTGCTTTTTACAACGCTTATGGATTTATCGAAATGCCGCCAGCAGCAGCTCCTTACGGAACAGCGTGAATTTAAAATTGTTCCGCCTGTTTCCGGCAGACCCGTAGCCGCGACTGTCACCAAGGGAAGCTATTCCGCAGACGCGTGCGAGGTGTTTTTTGACGGAAATTGCGACGTTCGTTATTTCAGAAGCTTCAATGAGGTTTTTGAAGCGGTTGAACGCGGCGAGGTTGACTACGGTGTGCTGCCTATTGAAAATTCAACGGCGGGCGACGTCAGCACGACCTACGACCTTATGGGAAATCACCACTTTTTTATCTGCAAGACCACCAAGGTGCATATTGATCACGTTCTTGCGGTTAAGCCCGGGGTTAAGCCCGATGAGATAACCGAGATTCGCTCACATGAAATGGCACTTCGCCAGTGCAGCGGATTCCTTGCGGAAAAAAACGTAAAAACAACCGTTATGAGAACGACTGCCGAGGCTGCTGAATATGTAGCGGGGCTTGATTCGGACTGCTGCGGGGCAATTTGCTCGCGTTCCTGTGCGAAAATGTTCGGACTGTCGGTTGCTGCGGAGAATATTGTCGATATACGGGACAACTTTACACGCTTTATTCTCATCTCCAATAGGTTAGAGGTTCCCGAAAACGCTTCCGTTATTTCGCTTTCCCTCGCTGTTCCGCACACGACGGGAAGCTTGTACCGACTGCTTACGCGCTTCGCTTTCTGTGGCCTTAATCTTTCGAGAATTGAAAGTAAGCCTATCCCGACAGGGTTCGCCGACGTCAAGGACGACGCCTTCGATGTTGTGTTTTACCTTGATTTTATCGGAAGCATCAGAAGTCCGGAGGTTGTAAAGCTCCTCAACAATTTAGAGGATGAGATGAAATATTATCGCTTTCTCGGTAACTATGCTGAAATTTAAGCACGGCAAATACGTGAGCCGCTATTGCGCGGTTATTGCTTAGTGCAGAAAAAATTGAAAAAACTTCCAAAAACGGCAAAAAAACACTTGTTTTTTTTGCCGTTTTAGTGTATAATGTTAGATAAGCGCTGATTTAATCAGTCATTTCCTATATGGTAAAATTTTTGGGACGGTTTTCCGTTTCGTTATAATACAAGGAGGAGTTACCAAGGTGGCTAAGAAAACATTGGCTGAGCTTGAACAGGCGGTTGCCGTCAGCAAGGCAGCAGAAAGACTTATTTCTCTCTTTGACGAGGATAGCTTCGTTGAACTCGACAAGTTTGTTTCCGCAAACGGTGAGCCGACAAGCGTTGTTATCGGTTATGGAACGGTTGAGGGTGCGCCCGTTTTCGCATTCTCTCAGGATATTTCCGTAAAGGGCGGCGCGGTTTCAAAGGCTTCCGCTGCAAAAATGCGGAAGATTTACGGACTTGCAGTTAAAAACGGCGCGCCCGTTGTCGGAATTTACGACAGTAAGGGCGGCGATATGAGCGAGGGTGCGGAAATGCTTAAGGCATATTCCGACATTGCAAGCGCCAGCGCACAGCTTTCGGGCGTTGTTCCGCAGATTTCGCTTATTGCAGGCGTTTGTGCGGGAACGGCAGCAATGACCGCTTGTATGGCGGACTTTGTCGTAATGACCGAGGCTTCGGAATTTTTTATGACAGCTCCCTTTGTTGCCGAGGACGGAGCAATGGCGGGTGCAGGTACGGCTGCAAACGCAGCTAAGTCGGGAACGGCAGCGATTGTTGCCAAGGACGAGGCTGACGCGATTGCTCAGGTTAAGCGCCTTATCAGAATTCTTCCTTCAAATAATCTTGAACTTTCTGGTAACGACCTTTCCGCAGAAAACGACGCTGCGGTTACCGAGGATATGACGGGTGCTTCTCTTGTGCAGGCGCTTTCTGACAAGGAAAGTGCGTTTGAACTTTATGCAGACTTCGGAACATCTTCTTATACAGCGCTTACGAGCGTAAACTGGAGAACGATCGGCTTTGTTGCCACTGATAAAACGGGCGGCAAGCTTACCGCCGACGACAGCGCAAAAATCGCACGCTTTGTTTCATTCTGCGACGCTTTCTCAATTCCCGTTGTAACGGTTCTCAACAGCGAAGGCTTTGACGGCGGCGCAGCGGCTGAGCTTTCCGGCAGTATCCGTGACGCGGCTAAGCTTGCCCAGATTTATGCAAGCGCAACCACGGCTAAAGTTACACTTGTCACCGGTAAGGCTTACGGCTCGGCTTATTGTGCGATTGCTCCCGCAAGCGATTTTGTCATTGCATATGACAGCGCGGTAATTTCTGCTGCTTCACCTAAGGCTGCGGTTATTTTCCTTAAAGGCGACACGCTTAACGGCTCGAACGAGGCACAGCTCGTTGAGGATTACGAGGCAAACGAGGCTTCGCCGTACACTGCCGCCGGTTATGGCAGCGTTGACCGCGTAATAAGCGCGGCTGACGCGAAGGAAGCGGTTGCGTCAGCGCTTGAAATGATGAGCGGAAAGAGAGTTCAGGCTCCTCAGAGAAAACATATCAATTTTGTATATTAATCAGAAAGGGAATAATCACTATGAAAAGATATAATATCACTGTAAACGGCACAGCTTACGATGTAACAGTAGAAGAAGCGGACGGCGCTGCTGTTTCCGCTCCCGTCAGCGCGGCTGCACCCGCTCCGAAAAAGACTGCGCCCAAGGCTGCTCCCGCAGGCGCGGCAGGTAATGTAAAAATCGAGTGCCCTATGCCCGGAACCGTTATGGAGGTTAAGCTTAAGGTTGGCGATAAGGTTGTAAACGGCACTCCTATCGTAGTTATCGAGGCTATGAAGATGGAAAACGAGGTTCCCGCAACTTGTGAGGGAACAATTGCTTCCATCAATGTAGGCAAGGGTGATACTGTTGAAACAGGCACGCTTATTGCAACCATTAATGCCTAACTGAAAGGATAATGAATTATGTCTAAGGTTAAAATTACTGAAACCGTTCTCCGTGACGCGCACCAGTCGCTTATTGCCACGCGTATGACCACCGACGAAATGCGCCCGATCTTGGGCACTATTGATAAGGTAGGTTTCCATTCGGTTGAGTGTTGGGGCGGAGCAACGTTTGATTCCTGCCTGCGCTTCCTTAACGAAGACCCGTGGGAAAGACTCCGTGTTTTGCGCAAGGAAATGCCCAATACTAAGCTTCAGATGCTTTTCCGCGGACAGAATATGCTCGGTTATCGCCACTATGCAGATGATGTTGTTGAATATTTTGTTCAGAAATCTGTTGCAAACGGCATTGATATTATCCGTATATTCGACGCGCTCAACGATATTCGCAATCTCCGTACGGCTGTTAAAGCAGCGAAAAAGGAGGGCGCGCATACTCAGATTGCTATTTCCTATACGCTCGGTGATATTTTCACAACGGATTATTATGTAAATTATGCTAAGCAGATTGAAGAAGCGGGTGCGGATTCTATCTGTATCAAGGATATGGCTGCTTTGCTTACTCCGTATGCAACCGAGGAGCTTGTAAAGGCGTTAAAGGCTAACGTAAAGATTCCTGTTCAGCTCCACACGCATTACACATCGGGACTTGCTTCCATGTGTCTGTTAAAGGGTATTGAAGCGGGAGTTGACGCGGTTGATACAGCGATGTCGCCGCTCGCTCTCGGAACATCTCACGCTCCCACCGAGTCGATTGTTGCAGCGCTTCAGGGCACTGAATATGACACGGGGCTTGATTTAAAGCAGCTTACCGAAATCCGTGATTATTTTATGCCGCTTCGTAAAAAGTATATTGACAGCGGGCTGCTCGACCCGAAAATGCTTGCGGTTGACGCTAACGCTCTTATTTATCAGGTTCCCGGCGGAATGCTCTCCAATCTGCTTTCCCAGCTTAAGCAGGCGGGTAAATCGGACAAGTTTGAGGAGGTTCTCCGTGAAGTTCCTCGTGTAAGAGCTGACGCAGGCTATCCGCCGCTCGTAACGCCTACCTCCCAGATTGTAGGAACACAGGCTGTGTTTAACGTTATTCTTGGTGAGCGTTATAAGACTGTTACAAAGGAATTTAAGGGCGTTGTAAAGGGCGAATACGGAAAAACTCCCGCGCCTATCGACCCCGAATTCCGTAAGAAGATTCTCGGCGACGAAAATCCGATTGACTGTCGTCCCGCTGACCTTATTGCTCCTGAGCTGGATAAGCTCAAAGCGGAGGCTGCAAAATGGAGCGAGCAGGACGAGGATGTTTTAAGTTATGCAATGTTTGGTCAGGTCGCGGAGAAATTCTTTGAAAAGCGCCGCGACAAGCGCAACGGCATTGACAGCCTTCACGCTGACCGTGTGAATAAGGTTATGCCTGTTTAATTGAATTTGATAGTTTATGAGGGCTGTTGCAGCGAATGCTGCAACGCCCTTTTTCCATATTCTGCTTTCATACAGACGGCGCGGCGCGCGTCTTACATTTTGCGAAGCAAAATGTAAGTTCCTCGGGCAGCAAAGCTGACCGAGGAACGTTTTGTGCGGCTTCGCCGCACAAAACGCGCGCGCCGCGCCCCTTCCGTTTGAAGTGAGCAGCCTGTTTGAACCATTGGTGTGCAAAACAGTGCTGAGGCTCAATTTTTTGCTTAAATGACCGCAAATCAGAATCTCGTCGCATTGATTATACTTTCCATATCCTCGTCGGAGATGTTGCCGGTGTAGGTGAGAATATATTTTCCCGTGTTGAAAATATAGCAGTTGACATCTGAATGCGTCATAAAATGCACGCCCTCCCAATCATTTATTATTAAAGGAGTTGGCTCGCTGAGCGCGTTTTCGGTGTTCAGACGCACCTGCCCGAAAACGGAAACAGGTTTCTGATTTATGCAGATGTTCAGTCCGTCCTTTTCATAGCATACCCAGTAGACAATATCAATATCGTTCATTATTTCGACCGTATAATCGCTCATATCCATATCAAGGTAAAATTTTTCCGAAATTGTATTTGGGTATGACGCCGCTTCGTCGTAAACCGACAGCATTGAGAAAATGTCGTAATCCGTCATGCGGAAGCAACCGAACAGCTTGTACAAGCCGAAACCGCCGAGAATTGCGGCGCACGAAACGATAATTGCTATTATCGCGTACTTCATTTTCATTGCGGGACGTGCTTTAACAGTTGGCTTCTGCGCCTTTTCCCAAATCCGAATTATTTTTCTTTTTTTAATTCTGTATCGCAGCGAAAATTTATGCTCCGTGAGAACGGAAACGTCGCCAATTACACTTTCAATAAAAAGCGCGTCAATACTGCTTAAATTCTCCATCTTCTTTTTCCTCCATAACTGCCCGCATTATCTTGCGGGCTTCCTCAAGCCGTCTGTACACGGTCGAAGATGATAATCCCATGGCTGAAGCTATTGCTTTAATGTCAAGATCGAGCGTGTAGTGCATAACGACTACCTGCCTTAGCTCCATCGGAAGCCTGTTTATTGCTTCCTTTGCGGTTATTTCGTTAAGCTTCCTGTATTCCGAGAAGGCGTCGTCTTCAATTTCGTTTTCCAGTGCGTCGAAGGACACGTTTCTTTTGTTTTTGTCGTACATGTCGAACGCTATATTCCTGACTATAATAATTAGCAGAGCTTCGGTTTTTCTTTCGTTATGTATTGATATTTCCGATATTCTGTTGATAATCCTTAAAAATGCCTCGTGAACGGCGTCCTCAGCATTATGCTTGTTTTGCAAAATAGCATATGCCGCGCCGTACATTTTCTGCTCATATTCTGTATAAAGCTTAGTGATTAGGCTTCGTTCCTCTTCAGTTTCGACAGCTGAAAGGTAAAAAGAAAGCATAGCTTAATCTTCCTCTTTTCTTTTGTTATTACACATTTTGTGATTTATTCTGTTTATGATTATTTGTGCAGCAACTCCCGTAAAGGTTCCCGCGACGCAGCCTGCGCAAAGCAGCGGCGGGAGGTACGCCAAAACCGAAAGGGTTCCCATAACGACAACGGCGGCAGCAGTCTGACCAAGGTTGTGGAGAATCGCACCGATAATGCTGCAAAGCCAGATTTGGCTTTTTCCAAGCACCTTGCTCAGCGGCAGCATTCCCGCAAGACAGAGCAAGCTTCCGCAAAGGCTGAACAAAAGGCTCAGAGTATTTCCGCTGATAAACGTGCCAAGCAGAAGCCTCGCAATTATCAGCAGAAAAACCTCGCGCGGGCGGAAGCTGAACACCGCGTAAACCGTTATGATATTTGCAAGACCGAGCTTTATTCCGGGAACGGGAATAGGGTTGGGAATTTGCAGTTCAACCACAAAAAGTATCAGCGCAAGCGCAGTAAGCAATCCCAGCCGCGCAGTTTTTTTTGCGTCCATATCGTCACCCCGCCGCAGCGTCGTTTTCGCCGCCGACATATTCAATTATTAGTCTGTGCGGCAGGCACACAATCGGCATTCCACTGCCGAGCTGCCCCATTTTTATGCACGTTTTGTCGGGGCAGTCCGAATCCGAAACGCAGATTGTGCCGTCTTCAATTTTTATGGTATTTCTGCCGTTTGAGCATTTTACCTCTAAGATTTCGTCCGCAGCTTTTGAAAGGTCAAGCTCCGCGATAATGTCGCCCTCGCTGGTTATGCGCACAAGCTGCCCCGCAGGCCGCATAATAAGCCAAAGGCTTGCTGCTACGGCAGCTGCAAAGACCAAGCCGCAGAGCAGGGAAGCAAGCAGCACGATTTTTTTTCGCTTACTCTTCAAGGCGGATAACCTCCACATCTGAATATTTCTTGCTCGGCGTAAATTTTTCAACCAGTCCCTCGGATATAAGCAGCCTGCCGCCGTCCGTGATAATCAGCATTTCAAAATTGTCGTTTTTTCGCCGGAAATCAGCAGCTTTGTCTGCCCCCATTACGAAAAGCGCGGTTGACAGCATATCGCAGCGCGTGCCGTTTTTTCCGACAACGGTTACGGAGCAAATTCCGTTATCGACAGGGAATCCGCTGCGCGGGTCGATTATATGACAGCGGCAAACGCCGTTTTCGTCAACAAAACTGCGTTGGTAGCTGCCCGAAGTGACGATTGAGCAGTCTACGGCTGCCAGAGTTCCCACGCTTTCCGACGGTGAAAACGGGTCTGCAACTCCGATTTTCCAAGCCGTTCCGTCAGGCTTGCAGCCGATAGCCTGAATATTTCCGCCGAGGTCAAGCAGCGCAGACGAAACATTGTTCTCTTTCAGTATTTCGGTCAGCTTATCGGCAGCATACCCTTTTGCGCATGCACCGAAATCAAGCTGAACACCGCCGGAAAGACATACAGCATTTCCGTTAAGTGAGATATTCTCATACCCGACTTTTTCCAAAAGCTCCGCAATTCGCGCTTCATTCGGTACGTTGTAATTTCCGTCGATAAAACCCCATTCCTTTACGATTGGGTAAACGGTCGGGTCGTAACAACTGTCAGCTTCACGGCAGAAGTCAACAACCGCTTCAAGAAGCTCGACCGTTTCGCCGTGTAATTCAACTTCGTTTCCTTGTGCAGCGTTAAGTTTTGCGGTATCGCTTTCGGGAAGCTGCGCAGAGAGCAGCTGTTCAAGCGAAAAAACATACTCCTCGCATAAAGCCGCAGCGTTCTCGTTGCCGTAAACAGTTATGGTCATAATCGTATCCATTGCAAAAAAGCTCCGTTGCACAGGAGCGGGCGCGGAGCAGCCGCAAAGCAGCGCGATTATGAAAAAAAAGGCGGTCAGCCGCTTTAGTTTCATCGGACGTCCTCCGTAAAATCGTCAAGGAAGCTATGTAAACCGAACTTATCCTTGTAGGAAAATAGATTTTTGGTGCTGACATTCTGCGCGCTTCGGAAAATGTTTTTTTCAATCTGTGGGTTGATTTTTTTCAGCTGCCCGATAAGAGCTTTTATTTCCGCTCGTTTCGATTCTGACTGCTTTTGCGTAATGCGGCAGGCGCAATTCAGAAAGCTCAGCCCGTTTGCCGTACTCCAGTTGATAATGTCTTTTTCACGGACGTAATAAAGCGGTCGTATAAGCTCCATTTCCGCGAAGCTGTCGCTTTTTCTGCGCGGGAGCATTGTCTGCATCTGCCCGCCGTATAGCATTGCCATAAGCGTTGTTTCAATTACATCGTCAAAGTGGTGTCCCAGCGCAATTTTATTGCAGCCGAGTGATTGCGCGTGTTTATAAAGCTGTGTTCTGCGGAGAGTTGCGCAAAGAAAACAAGGATTTTTTTTCTTATGTTCAAGTCTGTGGAAAACCTCGGTATCAAAAACCGTCAGCGGTATTCCGATGAGCTGCGCATTATTCAGCAGTAAGGCGGCGTTTTCGGCGCTGTATCCCGGATTCATTGCCAGAAAAACAACGTCAAAGCTTATACTGCCATGTTTTTGATAATCCTGTACGAGTTTCGCCAACAGCATTGAATCCTTACCGCCCGAAACGCAAACCGCGATTTTGTCGCCGTCGTTAATCAGCCCAAATTCCTTAACCGCATTGTGAAACGGCTTTAAAATCGTTTTGGCAAACTGTGTGTGCAGGCTTTTTTCAACGCTTAATTCTCCCGACATAAAACCGCCTCCTTGCGTAATTCTTTTGGAATATCTTGCCATAAGCCTATTATAACAATTTTTTCAGAAAATATCAATACCCATTGTTGGTTTTTGGCAGTAAAAGCAATGTTCCCGCTGATTTCATGTCAGAATATATTTTCAAGGGTAATTTCGTGCTTGCGGCGGTAAAGACGTATAAGCTCCACTGTTGTGCCGCATTCGGTCGGAAGCTCGTCATCGTCCTGCTGAGCCATTGATTGTATGCGTGCAATCGCCATTGTGATTTCAAGCGCGTGTTCCTTATCAACCATAAAAATATGACCTTGGTAGTAATCCTGCCATTCCTTGTTCAGCTCGGCTGTAAGTCTTTTTACGCGGTTGAACTCCCCGTCCTCAAAGCTTGCGCTAATTTCGTCAACCGTCCGTTCCGCCTTTTCCGCAACGCTGTTTGTGTAAAAAAGGCTTATTATCCCGATTGCTATTACCGTCAGCATTATAGCGGCGCAGATTATTATTCGTTTCATTTTTTAAAGCTCCTTTCCGGTTTGTTTCGCATAATAAGCGTGTAAGAACCGTCGCCGCTCGCCGCAAGCAAAAAAATGTCCTTGCGTTTGATGTTTTTCCCCTTTGTAATCTCGTTCAGCCAGCCTTCGCCGAGTCCCGCCTGAGTAAGTCCATCGTGAATGAGCAGTCCGTCCTTGATTATTATTGCAGGCGGGTCTGTGGTGCCGTCGGATTTTCGGTAGAAATTGATTTTTCCGGTTGTTTCAACCATTGCATACTGAACTTCGTTTATGTCAAATATCTCAGAGTCGCGCATAGCTTCCAACAGGTCGTCAATCGTATACCGCAAATCCTTCATTTGGCGCTGATTGATTTTACCGTCGGAAATAACGACCTTCGGGCTTCCCGTAACCATTCTCCTGAAGCTTGTGCTTTTCAGCATAAGCCATGAAATAAGAACGTCAATGCAAACTATCATAAGAATCGGCACGATTCCAAGCAGCATTGGCATAGATGGGTCCTCAAGCGAAAGCGTAGCAATGTTTGAAATAAGAATCGTGGTTACAAGCTCGCTGGGCTGTAATTCTCCGAGCTGTTTTTTTCCCATAAGCCGCAGACTTACAATAATAATTGCGTATAAGATTATTGAGCGTAAAATTACAATAAGCATTTTTCTGTCCTTTCGTTTCTGTTCGTTCCGCTCTTATTTTCTGCCGAAAGAATGTTTTT
Organism: uncultured Ruminiclostridium sp.; assembly: GCA_964520065.1. Taxonomy (GTDB): domain Bacteria; phylum Bacillota; class Clostridia; order Oscillospirales; family Ruminococcaceae; genus Ruminiclostridium_E. The sequence goes on along the minus strand of CAZFMC010000018.1, from coordinate 4,082 downwards.
ATGCAAAACGGATATACTATTACGCGTACAGCTGCAACGAAAGGACGGTTAGAACGCATATGCAAAAGGGAAATCTTGAAGCCGATTTAATCCGCAATACTGTAAATATCCGCTCAATTATGCGCAATTCGAGCGATTTAAATATAAAATATGCAAAGGCGGGCGGTACGCCTGTCTGTATTCTTTTCTGTGAGGGTCAGACCGACACCAACCAGATGGCTAATCTTATTTTCCGACCGATAAACGGCATAGGAAACGAGAAAAAGCTTGAACCGTCGCGCGTTATGGAAATTATGCAGTGCGAACTTCTTCTTGCGGGCGAGCAGCGGCAGGTTGACGATTATGAGCAGCTTTCTCAGTTAATTATGAGCGGGTTCTGTGTTATTCTTGTCGATGGCGTCACGCACGGAATTGCCGTTGGCGTTCAGGGCTTTGAAACCCGAAGCGTTTCCGAGCCGACCACGCACGTCAATCTCCGCGGTTCACGAGAGGGCTTTGTAGAAGCGGTACGAACCAATATGTCAATGCTTCGCAGACGTATTAAGTCGCCGCGGCTAGTGTTTAAGCTAAGCAAAGCGGGCAGTCTGTCAAACACGGACATCTGCCTTTGTTATATAGAGGGAAAGGTATGCCGACAGCTTCTTTCGGACATAGAGCGGCGTCTGGAGCAGCTTCCTCTTTCTACAATTCTTGAGGGTGGCTACATTCAGCCGTTTTTCGAGGAGCGGGGTACTTTTATTTTCGATGAAGCGGGAATAACCGAGCGTCCCGATACTCTTGCCGCAAAGCTTTATGAGGGGCGTGTAGGTATACTTGTGGACGGAACGCCGTTTGCGCTTGTGATTCCGCGTCTATTTACCGAAAATTTTCAGACCCTTGATGATTACACAGAAAAGCCGATTTATGTTGCAATAATCCGAACGCTGCGCTATTTTGCCTTTGTGATGAGCGTGCTGCTGCCGGGCTTTTACGTTGCTCTTGCCAGCTTCCATCCGGAGCTTATTCCAAACTCCTTGCTGCTCAATCTTGCGGCTTCGATACAGATTACTCCGTATAATTTGCTTACGGAGTGCCTGCTTATTCACGTTTTTTACGAAATAATGCGTGAAGCGGGTCTGCGAATGCCGTCAAATCTCGGACACGCTGTGAGCATTGTCGGTGGTATTGTAATCGGGGACATTGTGGTTTCGGCAGGGCTTGTCGGCGCGCCCTTGGTGCTTATCGTGGCAGTTTCATCAATTGCAAGCTTTATTGTTCCGGATCTTTATAACACAATTGTGATAATGCGCTTTGCATTCATTTTTGCGGGAGGATTATGGGGACTTTTCGGTATTACAATAGTCGGCTTGTTGTTTATGCTGAAGCTCTGTTCAATGAATCCGTACGGACTTCCGTATACTTCGCCGGTTTCTCCGCTGACTCTTCGCGGTATGCGTGACACGGTTATACGTGCGGGCTGGCGAACGCTTGCAAAAAATGACGTAACGATTCAAAAGCTAAACGGAGCGCAAATGGAAAGGGCAGGGAAGGAAAATGAGTAAAATTGGTTGGGGTCAGCTTGGAATTGTGCTTGCTTTTTCGCGTGTTTTTTCTGAAGCCGCGAATTTTCCGCATGACGACATAACCTACGGAATGCAGCGTTTTACGGTTATTGTGCTTTCGTTCGTTCTTCTTGCGGCTGTGCTTGTGCCGATAATGCTGCTGCTGAAAAGGCGTCCGAATGAAAATCTTTTTTCAGCCTGCCGCAGGTATAGCCCCGCGACGGCAGGAGTTCTCGCGGTTATTTTTACAGTCTCTGTTTTTGCAATGATGATAACGGTTACCGTCCGGCTTGAATTTTACACCTCCAGCACAATCTTTGACGCTTCGCCCGCGTGGCTTATAATATTATTTGTGCTTATTGTATGCCTGTATGCTTTGCTTAAAGGACTTCCTGCGGTTGTACGGACAGGGGTTTTCGCGGCGGGCGGATTTTTGCTGCTGCTTGTTCTGGTCGTCTGCGGAACGTTTGAAAATATAACTCTGAAATACATCTATCCTGCGATTATTGATTCTCCCGAATCGCTTTTCGGGGACGTTATGCGCGAATTTTCAAAAAATTTCGAGGCGGTAACCTTTGCGGCGCTGTGTTCGGAGGTGCGTGAAAAGGCAGGGAAAAGCCTTGTCGTTTATTTTTGCCTGACGCTTCCTGCGCTCTTGCTGATGACTTTCTTGTACAACACTATTCTCGGAGAGTATCTGGACGTAACCGGCTTCCCGTTTTATATGCTGGCTTCTCTTTCGGACGTTAGTATTTTTCAGCGGCTTGACGGAATTGATGTTATTGTCTGGCTGACTGCGGCGGTTATACGTCTTTCTCTGTTGTCGCTTGCCGTAGAAAATGCCTGTGCGGGAGCATTCGGAAATGCGCGCGCCGCAAAGGGGGTTGCAGCGAGCGTGCTTACACTGTCGGCGTTGGTAAGTCTTTTCTTCAGTCGCAGCACGACAGATTTTGCATTTTTCTCCGAGCTTACGGGGACCGGTTTTGCGCTCCTTATGCCCGCATTTGTTATACCGCTTGCCTGCCTTATTATTATAGTGGTCGGAAGGAAAAAGGAAAAAAGAGAGGGGAGGCTGCAAACCGAATGAAATGGAATAAAACAATAAGAGATGCAGTCGCTTTGATTGTTTTTGGGGCTTGCCTTTGCTTATTATCGGGCTGTCTGCCGCACACGGAGCTTGACAAACAGGCGATAATTGAAGCGATTGGCGTTGATTATTCCAACGATATGTACGAGGTCAGCGTTCAGTTTTTCAATATGGAAAATTCGGGCGGCTCAACGCTTGTAGATTCGTCGAAGTCGAACGTAGTTATTGTAAAGGGGCGAGGGACAGAGATACGAAGCGCGCTTGAAAGTGCGTCGGCAAAGTGCGGACGGCCGCTTATGTTCGGAACGATGGCTGCGATTGTTTTCGGAGAGCGTGCAGCGGAGTTTGATCTTGCAAAAAGTCTTAGCTTTGCGGAAACGTATTACCAGAGTAATCCGAAAACGCTGATTGCTGTTGCGGAGGGAAAGGCGAGTGATATAATGGACGTCCGATTCAAGGACGGAGCGGTTTCGGTTGAGCATCTTAGGCGGGTTATGGTTCATGCTGAGAGTCTTGGACTATGCGAAACCAAGCCGCTGTACAGGGTGATGAAAGAGCTTCGTCAACCGACCGGCTGCACGGTTTTGCCGCTTTTATCGGTTGCGGAAACAGGAAGTGCTGCCACTGAAAACGGTATGGCTGTTGAAATAAGCGGTGGTGCGCTTCTTGCAGACAGGCGGCTTGCGGCTAAGCTTTCTCTTTCCGATCTTTCGGGACTTCAATTTTTGAACGACGCAATAAAGAATACCTCTTTTTTGACGAATGCAGACGGCAGAAATATCACCGTTTCGCTTTACAGTGCCGAAACGAAGCTTGAACCGCGTTTCGACGCCGGTAAGCTCAGTTTTGCTGTAAAAATAAGCGCTCTCGGAAAATATATTGACAGCCAGCTTCAAGACGAGGGGATTCCATACAGTGAGTTAGTTGAGCAGCAATGTGAGAATTTGATAAAGGAACGGATTTCGGGAGCGGTGTTAAATGCTGTTAATGGCTTTGGTACAGACCCGATTGGTTTATCGCACGTTATTTTGTCAAAAGACCCAATGCTTTGGCGAGAATTACGCGGCAGTTTCGGAGAACTGCTAAAGTCGGCTGATTTTGCGGTGGAATGTCAGGTAGAAATTGATAGGTTTGGCGTTACGCACTAGCCGCAGGAGGGTTTGGCTAAAGTGGAGAGCAAGCAGGCGGGCGCGAACGCGCCCGCACAGTGCGGCGGCTTCGCCGCCGCAGGAGAGCTTGGCTAAAGTGGAGAGCTTGCAGGCGGGCGCGAATGCGCCCGCACAGTGCGGCGGCTTCGCCGCCGCAGGAGAGCTTAGCAAAAGTGGAGAGCTTGCAGGCGGGCGCGAACGCGCCCGCACAGTGCGGCGGCTTCGCCGCCGCAGGAGAGTTTAGCTAAAGTGTAGAGTAAGCAGGCGGGCGCGAATGCGCCCGCATATTGCGGCGGCTTCGCCGCC
>CAZFMC010000017.1:0-35605 GCA_964520065.1 uncultured Ruminiclostridium sp. | reverse complement strand
GGCGGGCGCGAACGCGCCCGCATATTGCGGCGGCTTCGCCGCCGCAGGAGGGTTTAGCAAAAATGAAAAAGAACTGCCGCGGAAAAACCGCGGCAGTCCAATAATGCAGTATGATTCGGTTCAGTTTGTTCAGTCGTTACTTTGTTCCAAAAATGCGGTCGCCGGCGTCGCCAAGCCCCGGAACAATGTATGCGTTTTCGTTCAGCTTCTCGTCAAGACAGCCAACGTAAATGTCAATGTCCGGGTGTGCGGTCTTAAGCGCTTCAAGTCCCTCGGGAGCAGCAATAATGCACATAAATTTGATGTTGGTGCAGCCGCGCGCCTTGATAAAGTCAACCGCCTGAATCGCCGAGCCGCCTGTCGCAAGCATGGGGTCGGGGAGAATTACAAGGCGTTCGTCAATGTTTTCGGGGAGCTTGCAGTAGTATTCATGCGGCTCGTGTGTAACCTCGTCGCGGTATAAACCAATGTGTCCCACCTTTGCCGAGGGAACAAGCGCGAGAATGCCGTTTACCATGCCAAGTCCGGCACGGAGAATCGGTACAACCGCAAGCTTTCTGCCCGCAAGCATGGGAACAGAAGCTGTCGTAATCGGAGTTTTCACCTCAACCATCGCCGTCGGGAGGTCGCGGAGCGCTTCGTAGCCCATCAGCATGGCAATTTCTTCAACAAGAACACGGAAATCCTTCGTTCCCGTCTTTTCGTCGCGCAAAAGCGCAATTTTGTGCTTAACAAGCGGGTGGTCAATAATTGTTACGTTTCCCATAATATTATCCTTTCATTTCGGGAGCTGTTCCCGTTATTCGTCAGTGCTTTCAACTTCCTTTTCCTTTGCCAGCAGCGTGTTGGCGAGGATTCCCAGAATAAGAGCCGTTGCAATAGGCGTCAGCGTAACCGCACCAAATGTAACCTGAAGTCCTCCGATACCTGCAATCAGAATAACTGACGCAACAAAAAGGTTCTTGTTCTTGTTCAGGTCTACCGTCTGAAGCATTTTCAGACCCGAAACCGCAATGAAGCCGTAAAGAGCCATACAAACGCCGCCCATTACACAAGCAGGGATAGAGTCGATAAACGCGATAAGCGGAGTGATGAACGAGAAGATGATGCAGCCAAACGCAGCCGCAATAATCGAAACAACCGAGGCGTTTCTTGTAATAGCCACGCAGCCTACCGATTCGCCGTAGGTTGTGTTGGGGCAGCCGCCGAAGAATGCTCCCGCGATAGAACCGATACCGTCGCCGAGAAGCGTTCTCGAAAGACCGGGATCTTCAAGCAGGTCGCGTCCGATAACGGACGAAAGGTTCTTGTGGTCGGCAATGTGTTCCGCGAAAACAACGAATGCAACGGGAACGTATGCAACAAAAATCGAGGCTATGTAGCTTGCGTTAAGCTCTCCGAAGCCGCCGAGCGCTTCCATAAACGTAAAGTCGGGAACGCTCAGGAACGTAGAAAGCGTTACCGCGCCGTTGGGAGTCATATATCTGCCGAAAACGTCAAAATCAATAATCTGAAGAGCGGAAATGCCGGCGGCGTTTCCGATAATTGTGCAGCCTGCTGCAACAGCATATCCTGCAAGAATACCGAGAATAAACGGAATAAGGCGCGTCATTTTCTTGCCGTAGGTCGAGCAGAGCATCGTTACCGCAAGCGTGATAAGACCGCAGATAAGCGCAACGTACTGCGAGCCTTCACCGCCAACGTCGCTGGTCATAATGTCGCCGGCAGCGTTACCTGCAAGAGAAAGACCGATAATCGCAACGGTAGGTCCAATTACAACGGCGGGCATAAGCTTATTTATCCAGCCAACGCCGACCGCCTTTACGATTATTGCGAGAACTACGTAAACCAGTCCCGCGAAAATCGCGCCTATAATAAGCCCCAGCATTCCCAGCTGCATCGAGGTCGCACCCGCGAAGGCGGCAAGCATAGAGTTGATGAATGCAAAGGACGAGCCGAGAAAAACAGGGCTTTTCTTCTTTGTAAAAAGAACGTAAACAAGCGTGCCGACGCCTGCGCCGAACATAGCGGCTGCGGGGGTGAGCCCGTTCTGAACGATTGCGGGAACAGCGATCGTCGCCGCAAGAATCGCGAGCATTTGCTGGAGTGCGAAAATGACAAGCTGACCGAATTTCGGCTTGTCTTCGACATCAAAAATAAGCTTCATGGTGTAAATCCTTTCCTTTTCCGCTTTGCGGAATTTTTATCCTTCAATAAGGGGCTTTCCCCGTCGTTTAACGTGGCAAGGGTTGGTCTTGCCAACCTGCCGTCTAAAAGGCGGGGGACATCTTGCCTAAGTTATAATACTATTTTTTTCGTCATTTGTCAAGAAAAAACGCGATTTTACGCTGTTTTTTTGTAATAATAAAAGGAAAGGGAGGGAAAGTCTTATTTTTTTTCGTACATAAAGCTTCTTTGCTTTTCCTCGTCAAGTCCGAAGCGGTATCCGATATGCGCTGCAACAGGGGTGAGCAAAAGGTAAATTCCCATACTTACAAGCGGCAGCCAGAGCGGATATTCGATAACCGCCGCCTGCGTAAGCTCGCCGATATAGAGAAGCGGCATCACCGCTCCGCACAGGAAACGGTAAACAAACATATATTCGCCCGTAATCGTAATCGCGCCGTTCATTCCGAGCATAAGCACGATAACGGGAACACACATAACGACCCAGAGAATCGTTCCGAGAATAAGCCATGTGTTTTTCGGGACGCTCTCTACGCGGTGGTTTTTCAGCAGCTGACATTCGCGCTGCCCGTCGCGGAATCCGACCGTAAACATAAGCGCTCCGTAAATAATAATCGTGAGAAGCTGCGCTACAAGCGTAATAAACCAAACCGATATTACCGGTGCAATCGAAATTACCATAATTCCGCTTAAAATATTCCCGAAAAGCATAAAGCCGAAGCCCTTTATAAATTTTTTGATTATCGGATCCCTTTGCATAACCGACGTCCTTTCCGCAGATACTGATACAGGGAATTACCCGGAAAGAAGGTATCGTATGCTGCATAAACATGATATTGATATTCTGAATTGTATTTACAAAAACAGCCGAATGGCTTCCGACTGCATAAAGCAGGTTTCGGAAAAATGCGACAGCGAGGAGCTGCGCGAATATATTGACCGCCAGCAGGCGCACTATGAGGATACCTGCAAATCGCTCAAATCCGAAATTGAAAACGGCGGCGGAGCTGTCGAGCCTGTACCCGCGATGGAAACTGCTATGGCGAAAATGGGGATAAGCATGAAAACCATGATGGACGGCAGCCAAAATAATCTCGCCAAGCTTATGTACAACGGCACAAATATGGGGATTATCGACATTGCCGAAACCGTAAATCACTGCCGCAGCGCAGGAGAGGGAACTCTCCGAAAGGCTGAACAGCTTTTAAGCTGCGAAGAAAAATATGCCGACGGGCTGAAAAAATTCCTTTAAGGCTAACGCAAAGCCGCCCCGATTTATCTGTCGCTCGTTACTCGTTGTAAATCCCGTAAACCCGTCCGTCGTCGTCAATCCAGCCCGCAAGCTTGCCGTTGACGATGTTGTCCATCACTTCGCGGCAGCGTTCCTGAGCCGGCTTTGCCTTTTCGCTGTCCGATGAAGCGTTGATTCTTGACGGCAGAACGATGAACAGGTCTTCGGGGCAGGCTTCCTCGTATTTGGCGAGGCTTGCAAGTCCGCTGTTCTTTATCTTATAGTATATCCCGTCAATTTGTTCGCAGTCGGGGTAAAGCTCGGAGAGCTGCACAAAGGTTGACTCGTTTCCATCGGTGACGCTCTCGAATGCGGCGGAATCGACGATGAACATCTGTGATTCGCCGAGCATAAGCTCGCTCATAAGCTTGGAAACCTGAGAAAGCTCGTATTCGGACTGACCGTTCGGGCAGAGGTCGATATTATATACCTCGACGTGGACGTAGCCGCTGTCGTCGAAATCGGGGCAGTATTTTTCAAGAGCAAGCTCTATATCCTTGACCTTATAGATTATTTCATTGGAAATCTGTTTATCCTTCGTGATAAGCAGAACGCGGATATCGCCGTCCTCTTTTTTTACAAGGTCGTAGACCATAAATGCGACAACGACGACGAAAAATACGCATACAACCACGTGCCATTTGTAGTGATAAAAAAAATTCACTACCTTTTTAAAGCCGTGCGGTTTTTCGTACTCGGGCTTTTCCTCGCGGATTATCTCGCTCTCCTCGATTAACCCCTGTTTAAGCTTTAAAAGCTCTCTTTTATCGTCCTGATATGACATTTGCGAATGTCCTCCGTTTAACCTATGTAACTCAGGCAATTGGCAAAAGCCAACCCTTGCCGCGTTACACAACTTTTGTGGCATGACGGGGCAAGCCCCTTATTGAAATATTATACTCTTGAACACGCAAGATGTCAATAGAGGTTTTGTGAACGTGAGGTGAACGAAAAAACGCAGAAGCATGGCAAAGCACATACAAATTTGTTAAAAATGCATAAAAATAATTCAACTATTTCTACACCGATAACCGATTTTTCACAAAAAATGGGTAGATTTTTTTTCGGAAATCGTGTATAATGTTAAACAAGGCGGGTTTTATTAAACGAATACGCCAAAACTTCGGGGTACGTTCGGGCTGAAAGGCTTGCCCCATCACGAAAGGAATGTACAGCCATGAAAACCTACAAATGCAAAAATATCAGAAATGTTGCTCTCGCCGGGCACGGCGGAAGCGGAAAAACCTCCCTCGCTGAAGCGCTCATGTACGTGAGCGGCGGAATTGAGCGCATGGGTAAGGTTTCCGAGGGCAGCACGGTCTGCGACAGCGACCCCGACGAAATAAAGCGTAAAATTTCTCTTAACACCTCCATTGCCTATGCGGAATGGAAGGACGTTAAAATAAATATAATCGACACCCCCGGTCAGTTCGATTTTATCGGCGGAATGTACGAGGGTATGCGCGCGGCTGAAAGCGTTATTATCACCCTCCCCGCAAAGGACGGCGTTGAGGTCGGTACGATAAAGGCTTACCGTGAGGCGAGAAAGCACGGAAAAGCCACGATGTTCGTTGTAACGCGTATGGAGGAGGAAAATTCCAATTTCTACAAGTGCCTTGAGGAGCTGAAAACGAATTTCGGCCCGTCAATCTGTCCGATTGTTGTTCCGTTTGATAAATACGGAACGGTTGAAAGCTACATAAATCTGCTTGAAATGAAGGCGTATACCTACGACGAAAGCGGCAAGCCGACCGAGGTTCCTATGCCCGCTTCGGAAAACCGCCTTAAAGGTCTGCGCGCGGCTATGGCGGAGGCTATCGCCGAAACTGACGAGGAGCTTATGATGAAGTTCTTCGAGAACGAGGGTGAGGACTTTACCGAGGCTGAAATTATAAAGGGACTTCACGACGGTATCGACCAGGGCGTTATCACTCCCGTTGTATGCTGCTCGGGCGATACTCTTGCGGGCGTTGATATGCTGCTCAATACCATTATATATATGCTTCCTTCTCCCGACGAGCGCGACCTTGAGGGAATTGAGTACGACGAAAGCAAGCCGCTTGCCGCAGTTGTTTTCAAAACCGTAGCGGATCAGTTTATCGGCAAGATGAGCTTCGTGAAGATTGTTTCGGGAGCGCTTTCCGCTAAAAACAGTCTTGTGAATATGCGCACGGGCGAGCCTGAAAAATTCGGGAAAATGGCTGCGTTAAAGGGCAAAAAGCAGGAGGAAATGATAGAAGCCTACGCCGGCGATATTATTGCGCTTACGAAGCTTAATGCAAACACGGGAGATACTCTTTGCGAGGCAGGCAACGACGTTACTCTGGACGGAATCGAGTTCCCTGTTCCGTGTTATTTCAAGGCGGTTAAGGCGAAGGCAAAGGGCGATGAGAGTAAAATCAGCGCGGCAATCCGCAGACTGCTTGAAGAGGATATGACTTTAAGCTATTCGCATAACCACGAAACACACCAGAGAATTATCGGCGGACTTGGCGAGCAGCACATTGACGTTGCGGTTCAGAAGCTGAAAAATAAGTTCGGCGTTGACGTTATTCTTGAAGAACCGATTATTGCGTACCGCGAGGCGATTCGTAAAAAGGTTGCCGTTGAGGGCAAGCATAAGAAGCAGTCGGGCGGTCACGGACAGTACGGTCATGTTAAAATCGAGTTTGAGCCTACCGATTCCGAGGGTCTTGTTTTTGAGGAGAAGGTGTTTGGAGGAAGCGTTCCGAAGAATTTCTTCCCTGCGGTTGAAAAGGGCTTGCAGGAGAGCATCGAGCATGGCGTTCTTGCCGGTTACCCTGTTGTCCGACTGAAGGCTACGCTTCTTGACGGCTCGTATCACCCTGTTGACAGCTCGGAGCAGGCATTCAAGATGGCGGCGCATATTGCGTACAAGAACGGACTTGCACAGGCTTCACCCTGTCTGCTTGAGCCTATCGAAATGCTCACTATAACTGTTCCCGATGAGAACACGGGAGATATTATGGGCATTGTGAACAAGCGCAGAGGCGCGGTTCTGGGCATGAATCCCGCGGGCGACGGAATGACAGCGATCAGCGCGGAGCTTCCGATGGCGGAGGTAGGCGACTTTGCAACGGTTATTCGTCAGATTACGCGCGGAATGGGCTTCTTTACGATGGAGTTTGCACGGTATGAGCAGCTTTCCGCAAATCTGGAAGCCGACGTTATCGCCAACGCACCGAAATTCAGCGAATATGAAGGCTGATAAGCGTTTTTAAGCGAACGCTTCGACGAACAGAAATTCCGACAAGCCTTTTCTCGATATCTACATACTGTAAAATAGCACGGCGGCTTTCCGATTGGAGAGCTGCCGTGTTTTGTTGACCGGTATGGCAAAAAAATCCTGCTTAATGTCAGTATTTTTATATTATATCCGCTTGATACGTGATAAAATAGAATTAACGAAAATGCTAATAACTACTAACCGAAAGGAATGATTTTATGAAACGTACACAAAGAATCACTGCGGGCGCGCTTGCCCTTGCGGTAATCTGCGGACTTGGTTCCTGCGGCGACGCAAGCGGAAGAGGCGAAGCGGAGCAGACCGTCCAGAGCGTTACTTCGACTGCGGTGAACGAGCTTGACATTGAAACGGACTGGAATGAAATGGCGAATATTGACTCGGTTGACGCTTCAAACGAGGTTGGCACGGGGAAGCTTTACGTTCCGGGAAAGACGGCGGGGACTGTAAAGGCGCTCTGCTACTACGACCTTGCAACGACGCAGCCTGAGCTTGCGGAGCTTCTTGCGCAGCGCTACGGCGGGGTAATTGAAACCGAAATTACCCAGAGCGGCAGCGAGTATTTCGAGCGGCTTGGCGTTCTGATTGCAGCGGGAGATTCGCCTGACATTGTGCGCTATGACTGGATGGCGTACCCGCATGGTGTTTCCCAGAATATGTTTACGGCGCTTGACGACTGGCTGGATATGGATTCGCCGTTATGGGCTGATGAGAAAAGCGTAATTGAATCCTTCAACTATCTTGGCAAGCATTACTACTACCCGTCTGACATTCAGACAAATTTCGCAATCATCTACAACAGGCGTGTTATCGAAGAGAATGCGATGACTGACCCGATGGAGCTGTATTTTGAGGGGAACTGGACATGGGACACCTTTGAGGATATGCTGGTACAGTGGGCGAATATGGGCGACGATTACGTTGGCTTTACAGGAGGCTCGTGGTCGTCTATGATGTTTGCCAACACGACAGGAACAAAGACGATAGATATGACGGGAACTGAGATAATTAACAATCTCTCCTCGGCAAATGTTCGCCGCGCTATGGAGTGGCTTTCGGGAATGAAGCATGATGGGCTTATCGGCGACGGCTTCCTTGACCCGGCAAGCGCGCTGATAGACGGAAAGGTGCTTTTCCTCGGAATGGGGCTTACGTGGGGCTTTGAGAGCGCACAGCAGGGAATGTACAACAACCAGATTGACGCTGAGATTGTGGCAGTGCCGTTCCCGCGCGACCCGCAGGCGGACAAATACTATCTTTCCGCTGATTCCTTCGGATTTCTTGTGCCGTCCGGCTCGAAGAACATACAGGGCGGTGTTGACTGGATTCTTTGCGGAAGAATTTACGAAACCGACCCTGAAACGGTAGCGGCTGACCGCGCGGAGAAGATGTATGATGGTCCTAACTACTATCCGAAATGCCCCGAATGCAAGTACAATTTTGTTGAACACGAACAGAACGACCTTGGTACCTGTCCCGAGTGCGGAACGGCAAGAAAGACGAAGTTCAAGGCTGTTTACAGTGAGGACCAGATGCGGATAATTGACGATATGACCGACCCTGAAAAGTTCGGAATGATTTTCGACAATGCGGTTGGTTTCAGCAACGACTTTTCCAACATTCTTATCGGAAATGAGGAAACGATTTTTGACGGTCCGCTTTACTATGCCTCCTCCTACACGCAGGTTCTTGAAACGAACAACAGTCTTGTTGAGGCGTACCTTGAACCCTACCGCGAATCGCTTGCGAAGGCGGCTGCCGATATGGCTTCCTGACAATTCTGCGACTCCTTTCCATACATAAACCGCGAACCGGCAGGGATTATCCTTGTCGGTTCATTCTTTGTGGCAGAGAGCAGAGCGCGGCGCGCGCGTTATGTGCGGCTTCGCCGCACGTAACGCCATGCGGGCGGCTTCGCCGCCCGCCGCGCGCCGCGCGGCTGCCGACGGAGGGGTGAGCGCAAGCGAACCCCTCATGGAGGCAGCCGCCTATTTCCGTTTTTACGGGACTTTTCAATTTAGTGGGATTATCGCTTTTGTTATTTCCGCCGTTAGTCAAAGCTGTAAATAAATTAAGGCTTTCAAAAGGCGGAACAGGCAGCAGTGCTTGCTTTTTGCGGCAACTCCGTCGGAGGACTCGAAGAAGAGCCCTCACGCCGTAGTTGCCGGCGCTCCGCGCTAAAACGGAATGTCACTTCTTACAAAACAGGGCGCGCGCCTATAAGGGGTCAAGCCGTAAAGGCTTGACCCCTGTCGGCGCGCGCCGCGCCCGCTTTCGGTTAAATCAATTATCCGGCGTAATCGGCGCGGGCGCACGCTCTGAGCCGCCTGCGGCGGCTCAGAGCATTACGCGGCTTCGCCGCTCGGTTTCCCGTCTGATTGCAGTATTCCAATACAGAATTGTGTTATGGAATCATGAGAAAATTTAACCCATATATATCCATTAGGAAAATCATAAACTAGGGCTTGAAATAATCATCGGTCGTTTCGTTTGGAGTGCCTAAGCAGCTCTTGATTTCACCTGCGGAAGAGTTAGCCCGTTAAAATCAAGCTCAGTTTTCTCGCTGTACCATCCGTTGCGCTCATATACAGCCTTGCGAAGCTCCTCGTCTAAGTCCATGTTGTCAACTGTAAAGCCTGAATCAAAGCTGATTATCTCCTAATGTTTACTATATTCGTGCTTCTTCAAAAAATTATTTTCCCTTGTTAAAATCAGCGTGAACAGCCTCAACCTTGTCGCGAATGTCAAGAAAAGCGTTGGCAACAATCGGGTCAAAGTCCGTGCCAATTCCGTTTTCAATGATAGAAAAGCATTGCTCAAGCGGCATCGCGTCACGGTAGCAGCGCTTTTCCGAAACCGCGTCAAAAACGTCCGCAACAGCCATAATCCGCGCGCAAAGCGGAATTTCTTTGCCCGAAAGCCCGTCGGGATAACCTTTCCCGTTCCATTTCTCGTGGTGGTGGCGGGCAACAAGATACGCCATATTCCGAAATTCGTCGTTTCCGAGATTTTCAAAAGCGTCCTTTAGCAGCTCTCCGCCCTTTGGCGCGTGGAGCTTCATCTGCTCAAATTCTTCGGACGTCAGCCGCCCCGGCTTTTGCAGAATCGCGTCCGGAACAGCTATCTTTCCAATGTCGTGCATAGGCGCAGCCTGCCGCAGAGCGTTCTTGTAGTCGTCCGTTATAAGTTCCTTGTATTCGGGGTCAAGGCTAAGCTTCTCCGCAATAAGCGCAACGTAAGCGCTCGTGCGGCGAATGTGCCCGCCCGTATTGTTGTCGCGCGTTTCAATCAGGTTTGAGAAGCTCATTACAGTTTCCTCGTGGTAACGGCGAAGCTCCTTTATAGCAGGGTCCTCAAGATTGAAGTAAACGCCGAAGATGCAGACGGTAATGCCAAGACTGGTTATAAGCGTTTCGGGGAATATCATCTGAATCACAACCACGCTTGTCAGTACCAGCAGATATGTAACAACACTCGCCCGCTTGTGCTTGTCGATTCTTCCCCAGCGGCGCAGGAAAATGTAAAATGTCAGTATAATGTATACCGCCGTCATAATGAAGCAGGTGTACGCCGCAACACCCGTGGAGTAGTTCGTAGTATTGCCGACGCGGTACTCGATTGAGCCGATTGTGAATATAATCACCGCAACATTCACAATGAACGGCAGAAAAATGCATATCTTTTTTACTTTCGTTTTCGGAAAAAAGCCAACCGCGTTCAGCATAAACAGAAAAATCACGAAAACAAGCGTGTTCATGCTTATAAAGAACAGCAGGTGCAGTATCATATTCAGCGAAGACGGTGCTGTGTCAAGCCGATTTACGGTAAACGCTGTTGCGCCGTCAAATAAAACGCTGAGTATTCCCAATACCAACAGCTCGTCAAAAAAAGAGTCCCGCAGCCTGTAGTTGAATTTTTTCAGCTGCCCTAAATACACAAAGGCAAGGTAGAGCAGCGAGATAAGACAGCCGATTTGCAGCTTGCAGTGTTCCATATTTTCTCCCCCTTATATCAGATTCTTTTCAATTTCATCGTAGGCGCGTTTGTAGTCGCGCTGCAACGATAGCCAAGCACCGCGCTCTTTGACCGCCTTTTTTACGTTTTCCGGTATACCGCCCGTTTTTTCCATACAGGGCAGTCCCTCAATGATGAATAATCTTCCCATAAAATCCTCCAATATTATTTACATAACCATAATAAGCGTTCCCGCGCCTATTAAAATACAGCCGATCAGCGATTTTGTCGTGAAATCCTCGTGCAGGAAAATAAACGAGAGAATAAGCGTTATAACAACGCTCAGCTTGTCGATGGGCACAACCCTTGATGCCTCCCCCAGCTGGAGCGCGTGGTAGTAGCAAAGCCACGACGCACCCGTTGCAAGTCCCGACAAAATAAGAAAAATCCAGCTTTTCCTGCTGATTTCAGCCAGTCCGCTCTGCGCGTGAGTCAGAAACACCATTCCCCACGCCATCACTACCACGACAACCGTTCGTATCGCCGTTGCGAGGTTCGAGTTTACGCCGTCTATGCCGACCTTTGCCAGTATAGAGGTAAGCGCCGCAAAGACTGCGGACAGCAAGGCGAATACAAGCCACATCAGGCTCCCTCCTCTGCAAGCATACCCACGGGAATTCCCGTGGGTATACCAATATGGATTACTTGTTAAGCGCGTTGATGGATTCGATAATTTTGCTCATTTTTTCCTGAGCCTTAGCGAGCTTAGCGCGCTCGTTTTCGACCTGCTGAGCAGGCGCTTTTGCGAGGAAGCCGGGGTTGTTGAGCTTGCCCGAAAGGAAGTCGATATCCTTCTGAGCGTTCTTTTTCTCCTTTTCAAGGCGCAGAAGCTCTTTTTCCGTATCAACCAACTCGCCCATAGGCATAAATACTCTTGCAGCGGCGGTTACAACCGTAACCATTCCTTCGGAAGCGTTTACCTTTTCTGAAATTTCAAGTTCGCCTGCGCCCGCAAGTCTTTCAAAGAATACGCGGCAGCTGTCAAAAAGCGCGGCGTCTGCGGTTTCAATATGCATAGAAACCTTCTTTGACGGCGGAACGTTAAGCTCGTTGCGCTGAACGCGAACAGCCCTGATAGCGTCGATAATTTTTGTGAACGCCTCGGCTTCGTCGGCGTAGTTCAGCTTTTCGTCATATTCGCACCACTTTGCAATCATAATGCTTTCGGGCTGGTCGGAAACGGGCATAGACTGCCAGATTTCCTCGGTGATGAACGGCATAAACGGGTGGAGCAGCTTAAGAACGCCCTGCATAACGTAAACAAGAACATTCTGTGCAGCTCTCGCAGTTTCGCCGCCCGCCGCAATTCTCGGCTTTGTAAGCTCAATGTACCAGTCGCAGTAAACGTCCCAGATAAAGTCGTACAGCTTTCCGATGGCGATACCAAGCTCGAACGCTTCGATATTGTCGGTAACCTCGCGTACAAGTCTGTTGTAAAGCGTAAGAATCCACTTATCCTCAATCGGGAGAGCTTCGGGGAGAACCGCCTTTTCCATATCGTCGGGCAGGTTCATAAGAATGTAGCGCGAAGCGTTCCAGAGCTTATTCGCAAAGTTTCTGGAAGCGGTAACCTTTGTGTCTGTCCAGCGCATATCGTTTCCGGGGCTGTTGCCCGTAACAAGAGTGAGTCGGAGAGCGTCCGCGCCGTACTTGTCAATAACCTCAAGCGGGTCAACGCCGTTACCGAGCGATTTGCTCATTTTTCTTCCAAGCTCGTCGCGTACAAGACCGTGGATAAGAACGTGTGAGAACGGCTTAACGCCCGTGTGTTCAAGTCCGGAGAAAATCATTCTCGCAACCCAGAACGGGATAATATCGTAGCCTGTTACAAGCGTATTTGTCGGGTAGAAATACTTCAGATCCTCGGTATTTTCAGGCCAGCCGAGCGTAGAGAACGGCCAGAGAGCCGAGCTGAACCATGTGTCGAGGGTATCCTCGTCCTGAACCATTTTCGCACCGCACTTCGGGCATACCGAAACGCCGTCCGCGTTGATTTCTTCGTAGCCGCACTCGTCGTTGGTGCAGTAGTACGCGGGGATACGGTGACCCCACCAGAGCTGACGGGAAATGCACCAGTCGCGGATATTTTCCATCCAGTGCAGGTAGCCGTTTTCAAAGCGCTGGGGAACATATTTAAGCTCGCCGCTCTTTACAACGTCGATAGCGGGCTGAGCCAGCTCCTTCATCTTAACGAACCACTGCTTTGAGCATTTCGGTTCAACTACCGTATGGCAGCGCTGGCAGGTTCCGACATTGTGAACGTGCTCCTCGACCTTAACGAGAAGTCCCTGTGCTTCGAGGTCGGCAACCATAGCCTTTCTTGCCTCGTAGCGGTCCATACCCGCGTATTTTCCGCCGTATTCGGCGTTGATGGTTGCGTCGTCGTTCATAACGTTGATTACGGGGAGATTGTGGCGCAGACCTACCTCGTAGTCGTTCGGGTCGTGCGCGGGCGTAATTTTAACAACGCCAGTTCCGAAGTCCATTTCGACATATTCGTCGGCAACAACGGGGATTTCGCGGCCGGTGAGCGGGAGCTTTACCATTTTTCCTACGATATTTTTGTACCGCTCATCGTCGGGGTGAACCGCAACAGCGGTATCGCCGAGCAGCGTTTCGGGACGTGTGGTAGCGATTTCGACAAAGCCGCTGCCGTCCGCGAGGGGGTAATTGATGTGCCAGAAGCTGCCCGCCTGCTCCTCATATTCGCATTCGATGTCGGAAATAGAGGTTTTGCAGTTCGGACACCAGTTGATTATACGTTCGCCGTGGTAAATAAGACCCTTGTTGTAAAGGTCGATAAATACCTTCTGTACAGCCTTGGAGCAGCCCTCGTCAAGAGTAAAGCGCTCTCTGTCCCAGTCGCAGCTTGAACCGAGCTTTTTGAGCTGTTCAACGATTCTTCCGCCGTAAACGCGCTTCCATTCCCACGCTCTTTCAAGGAAGCCGTCGCGTCCGACGTCGTCCTTGGTAAGACCTTCCGCCTTCATTGCGCCTACGATTTTAGCCTCGGTAGCGATTGAAGCGTGGTCTGTTCCGGGAAGCCAGAGAGCGGCATAGCCCTGCATACGCTTTGTACGGATTATGATATCCTGAAGCGTATTGTCGAGAGCGTGTCCCATATGAAGCTGACCCGTGATGTTCGGCGGGGGGATAACGATTGTGTAGGGCTTCTTCTGCGGGTCGCGTTCCGCGTGGAAGTACTTTTTATCTTCCCAGTTCTTGTAAATGCGCTCTTCGAATTCCTTGGGCGCATAGGTTTTTGCCAGTTCCTTTTTCATATCGTGATGTCTCCTTTATACTTTAAGCTTTTCGTAAAGCTCTTCATCGGGGTTTACAAGAATAGTTTTATTATTTGTGAAAATCACCATGCCGGGCTTTGCGCCGTTAGGCTTTTTTACAAATCTTACTCTTGTGTAGTCAACGGGGATTTTTGTTCCGCTGCGCGCTTTTGAGCAGTACGCGGCGAGAATTGCCGCCTGTTCGATTGTGCTGTCGGGAATTTCCTTTCCGTCCGCGCAGATTATCGTGTGAGAACCTGCGATATTCTGCGTGTGAAGCCAGATATCGTCGCCGCGCGCGGTTTTAAGCGTAAGCCTGTCGTTTTGGAGGTTATTTCTCCCGACAAGAATATCAAATCCGTCGGTTGAGCGGAATTTAAGCGGCGGCAAGGCTTTTTCGGGCTTGCGCTTGTCGTTTCGGGAGTGCCTGAGATACCCCGATTCGGTAAGCTCACGCTTGATTTCCGACAGTTCCGCGTCACTTCCCGCGCCGCTTCCTATGCGGCTTGCCGCGTCAAAAACACTGTCGATGTAAACAAGCTCCTTTTCGCCCTGTTCAATCAGCTTTGAGAGCATTTTTTCAGCCGTGTCAAGCTTTTTATACTCCGCGTAGTATTTCTGCGCGTTCTGCGATGGGGTCAGCCGAACGTCAAGACTGATTTTCCGCGTTCCTCCGTTAATATAATCGTCAACGGATATTTCATTCATTCCGCGCTCCATTCGGTAAAGGTTCGCGCTCAGCAAATCGCCGCAGACTCGGAAAACCTCCCGCTCGGAGCATTGCGCAAGCTCAGCCTTCTGCACCTCCAGCTTGCGCGAAATGCGCTCGTATATATTAAGAATTGTTTTCATCAGGTCGCCCGAACGCTGTTTTATTCGGTCGGCGTCCGCGCGGCTTCCGAAAAATCGGTCGAGAAGCGCGCTCGGGCTATCGAAATGCGTTTCGGTCATTTCCGCGCCGTACTGTTCGATTGGAACGAAGCAGAAATCCTTTGGTTTTCCGAATCTGTCGGAAACTATTGTACAGCCGTTCCCGTTAAGTGCGAATTCCCGACTTTTTTTCAAAAAGAAAATCAGCTTATCCATTCGGTCGGGGGTCAGGTCGCCGACAAGCGCGTCCGTATCGCGAGCGCAGCTGTAAGCACATTCTCTTGCGAAAATCGGAGAAATCCCCTCGAAAAGCATTGGAAGAGCCTTGGCGATACGCTGTTCGGAAAAATCGGACAAGCTCCGTTCAAAATCCGAAAAGTCGTATTCAAGCAGGTTGAGCCGCCTTTCTCTCGGCGGAAGCTCGTAGAGGACGTTCGGGAGAATGCGGCGAACGGAAGATATGTCGTCCGTTACGCGCTTTACGCTGTCCACCACACGCCAGCCGTCCTCTTTTTCGGTGAGCAGTATTATATTGCTGTATTTTCCCATTATTTCAGCGGCAATGCGGTTGTGAACGGTATCGCCGATTTCGTTCGTACATTCAAAATCGAAATTGAGTATTCGTTCAAGTCCGTCCTGCTGCACTTCCGTAAGCCGACCTCCCGAAAGGTATTTGCGGAAGAGCATACAGAGCATAGGCGGCTGCTTGGGATTTTCGGGTATTTGCGAAGTAAGTCCGACTCTCGCCGCTGACGAATTTGCGGAAAAAATTATCCTTTCCGCGCCGCCGAAGGTACGGAGAGTAAGTATTATTTCGTCCCGTGAGGGCTGGTGGATTTTATCCACACGTCCGCCGATAAGTCCGCGTTCTTTGATTTCGCAGAGAACGCTGTGCAGAAATGCGCCGTCAAGCGACATATTTCCTCACCCTCCTTGTTGGTATCATATGATGACGGGGCAGGCCCCTTATTGAAACTCCGTGCAGTCGCGGTTAGAATCGGGAATGAAAAATTCCACGTCTTTAAAATGCTCGGAAAGCCGCTTGAGGAGCGCGTCGCACACGATAACCTCGGTGTTGTGGTGTCCCGCGTCGATAACGGTAAGTCCCGCGTTTTTTGCGTCAACGAAGCCGTGCCATTTAACGTCGCCTGTAATCAGCGCGTCAATGCCCTTTTCAATGCAGGTATACACCTCGTCGTTGCCTGCTCCCGAGCATACCGCGACCGTTTTAATAGGCTTGCCGCCGTCGCAGAAGCGCACTGCCGCGCACCCGAAAACGCTTTTAGCCTTTTGCGCAAGCTCACGCGCCGTAACGGGAACGTCAAGCGTTTTGATTTTTCCGTAACCTATTCCCGTATCGCGGTGAATCGGGTGCAAAACGGGCGCATTTTCGGGCGTTCCGAAGCCCATAAGCTCGTACATCATATCGGAGATGCCGCCGCTCGCCATATCAATCGGCGTATGAATACAGATTGCCGAAAGTCCGCGCTTTACAAGCTGAAAAACGGGACTTTTCGGGTTTAGGGACGATGGCTTGCGGAAGATAACGGGGTGGTGAGAGATAATAAGCTGCGCGCCTGCCGCGTGAGCTTCCTCGATAACCGCGTTGGTGATGTCCAGACAAACCGCCGCACGGGTAATTTCTGTATTTTCGTTTTCTACGAGAAGCCCCGAATTGTCGAAGTCGTCCTGCATTGAAAACGGCGCAATGGTATCTATGTAATTGTATATTTCGTGAATGTTCATTTTTATCTGATATACTCCGCGTATTTTTTTTCGCCCCGTGCCAGTTTTTCGAGCCGTTTGTTGACGTGCGAAATGTACGCGGGGTGGGTGTTTTTTCCGAAAAAGGCGAAGGAATCGTCAAGCTCTCTTTTTTCGCCCGTGAACCGCACAAGCATCACGGTGTAGGTCTTGCCTCCCGTCTGCGCGCACGTTTCCGAAAGTATTTCAAAGCCGCTTTTGTACAGCTCCCGCCGAAGAACCTCGTGCTTCGTCATAGGCTGCAGAATAAAGCGCGTATCGGGCGTTGTAAAAGGGCAGTCGGCGACAATTCTTGCGATAAGCTCGCCGCCCATTCCCGCTATAATAACGTCGTCGCACGGCGGAACGTTTTCAAGCCCGTCCGATTTGATCAGCGTTATCCGAGCGCCGAATTTTTCAGCGGTAATGCGTGCCGCTTCAAGAGGTCCGTCGTTTATATCGCAGGCGAAAAGCCCGCGCTCGCCCCGTTCCCAGAGGAAGCAGGGCAAAAGCGCGTGGTCGGTTCCGACGTCGCAGATTTTTCCTCCGCTGCGCACCATTGCAGCTGCGGCGGAAAGCCGTTCGTCAAGCTTAACCGACATCAGCCGTTGAGCGCCTTGTTAAGCTTTTCAACAAGAGCGTCGGCGTCAGCTCCGTGAACTGCGCAGGCTTCGGCTACTGTTTCGCCTCTTGCGGAGGGGCAGCCGAGGCAGTGCATTCCCATTTCAAAGAAAAACGGCGCAGCAGCTTCTGCGTTTGTGTCGAGAATATCTCCGATGATAGTGTCCTTTGTAATAGTCATTTTGAACAGTCCTTTCATATTCCGTAATAATTCGCATACGCATTATATATTATATAACATTTTTGGCGAAATTACAAGAGTTTGTGAAAAAATTACCCCGATAAAAGCTTTTTTTGGAAAATGAAGGCGGTTTTTCGGACAGATGGTGAAAGTTTGACGAAAAAAAGTACGAAAAGCATTGAAAAAAACGAAAAAATGGTGTATAATATACTGTATTCATATTTAAATATAGCTGTAAGAGTAAATATATGGCAAAGGAAAGGGTAAAGAATTATGCTTCATATCGGACTTGACGTCGGCTCAACCACCGTTAAAATCGCGGTTCTCGACGATTCAAACAAATTTGTCTATAAAAAATACCAGCGCCACTATTCTGACATAAAAAAGACCCTCGCCGAGGTTCTTTCGGGCGGACTTGACGCGGTAAATGAAAAGGAAGTCACAATTGCGGTCACCGGCTCGGGCGGTATTTCTGCGGCAAAGTGGCTGGAAATACCGTTTATTCAGGAGGTTTCCGCAGGTACCTCGGCTATCCAGACCCTTATACCCGAAACCGACGTGGCTATTGAGCTTGGCGGCGAGGACGCGAAGATTACATACCTGCGCGGCGGTATCGAGCAGCGAATGAACGGCTCGTGCGCGGGCGGTACGGGCGCGTTTATCGACCAGATGGCTGCCTTGCTCAACACCGATATCGGCGGGCTTAACGAGCTGGCGAAGGATTATGAAACAATTTACCCCATAGCTTCGCGCTGCGGCGTTTTCGCAAAGAGCGATATTCAGCCGCTTCTCAACGACGGTGCGAAAAAATCGGACGTTGCGGCTTCGATTTTCCAATCCGTTGTAAACCAGACTATAAGCGGACTTGCCTGCGGCAAGCCTATCCGCGGAAAGGTCGCTTTTCTCGGAGGACCGCTCCATTACCTTTCCGAGCTTCGCAAGCGCTTTATTGAAACGCTTGACCTTGCCGACGAGGATATTATTTTCCCCGACGACGCGAATCTTTTTGTGGCTGCGGGCGCGTCTCTTGCAGACAACCGCGCGGCTGTTTCGGCAGACGAGCTTAAGGCGAAAATCGCGCAGCTCGGCAGCGTAACCGTTCACGAGGTTGAGCGCTTAGCCCCGCTGTTCAAGGACGAAGCGGAAAAGCAGGCGTTTATCGACCGTCACGCAAAATGTGTAATTCCCACCGGAGAGCTTTCCTCCTACAAGGGAAAATGCTACCTCGGCGTCGACGCCGGCTCTACCACGACAAAGGCTTGCCTTATCGGCGAGGACGCGCAGATTCTCTATTCGCATTATAACAACAACCTTGGCGACCCCTTGAAATCCGTAATCGGCATTTTGAAGGAGATTTATTCGCTGCTTCCCGACGGCGCATATATTGCGAAGGCTACCGCCACGGGCTACGGCGAACATCTTATAAAAGCCGCGCTGGGCGTTGACTACGGCGAAATTGAAACTATGGCGCATTACAAGGCGGCTGAAAAAATTCTCCCCGGCGTTGAGTTTATCCTCGACATCGGCGGTCAGGATATGAAGTGTATGCGCGTTAAAAACGGAGAAATCGAAAGTATTCTCCTTAACGAGGCCTGTTCGTCGGGCTGCGGCTCTTTTATCGAGAACTTTGCGAACGCGCTCGGAATGACCAGCCGTGAGTTCGCGGAAATCGGTCTTACCGCCGAAAATCCCGTTGACCTCGGCTCACGCTGCACCGTATTTATGAACAGCCGCGTAAAGCAGGCGCAGAAGGAGGGCGCGAGCGTTGCGGATATCTCTGCGGGGCTTAGCTATTCCGTTGTCAAAAACGCGCTGTTTAAGGTAATAAAAATCCGCGACCCGAAGGCGATGGGTGAAAAAATCATCGTTCAGGGCGGCACGTTTATGAATCAGTCGGTTCTGCGCGCGTTTGAGCTTACCTGCGGACGCGAGGTGTCGCGCCCCGATAAAGCGGGACTTATGGGCGCATACGGAAGCGCGCTTGTCGCTATGCAGCGCGACGACGGAAACGGCTCGACAATTTCAAAGCCCGACGCGCTTGAAAACTTTACCATTACGAAATCCACCGCGCGCTGCGGCCGCTGCTCGAACAACTGTCTGCTTACAATCAGCAAATTTTCCGACGGCAAGCGCTTCATTACAAATAACCGCTGTGAGCGCGGCGCGGGTACGGGCGCTGAAAAATCGGGACTTCCCAATCTCTTTGACTACAAATACAAGCGGCTTTTTGAACACTATACCCCGCTTCCCGAAAACGAAGCAAAGCGCGGCGTTGTCGGACTGCCGCGGGTTCTCGGAATGTACGAGAATTACCCGTTCTGGTTCACGTTCTTTACCACTCTCGGCTACAGCGTAAGGCTTTCCCCGAAATCCTCGCGTGAAATCTACGATATGGGTATTGAAACAATGCCGTCCGAATCGGTATGCTATCCCGCAAAGCTTGCGCACGGACATATCGTTGCGCTTTTAAAGCAGGGCGTTAATTTCATATTCTATCCCGCGCTGACCTACGAAATGGATAACGGCGGAAAGGGCGACAACCATTATAACTGCCCTGTTGTTGCAACGTACAGCGAGGTCATCAAAAACTCCGTTCCCGAGCTTCGCGACGAAGAGATTACGTTTATGAATCCGTTCCTGCCGATTTACGACGAACAGGCGATGGCGCGCCGACTTGTCGAGGAGCTTACCCCTCTCGGTATAAGCGGAGAGGAAATCGGAACCGCCCTTGCTATGGCGTATGCGGAGGATAAGGCGTTTAAGCGCGATATACGTCAAAAGGGCGAAGAGGTCGTGAAAATGCTTCGTGAAACGGGCAAAAAGGGAATTGTCCTTGCGGGCAGACCCTATCACGTTGACCCCGAAATCAACCACGGAATCCCCGAAATGATAAACGGCTACGGACTTGCGGTTCTTACCGAGGACAGCGTAGCGCATATGGGCGAGCTTCCGCGTCCTATCCGCGTTGTTGACCAGTGGATGTACCACACGCGTCTGTACTGTGCGGCGGCGTTTGTCGGAAAGCACCCCGAGCTTGAGCTTGTTCAGCTGACAAGCTTCGGCTGCGGAATTGACGCGGTTACAACGGACGAGGTTCAGGAAATCCTACAGGGCAGCGGAAGAATGTACACTCTCCTCAAAATTGACGAGGTAAACAACCTCGGCGCGGCGAGAATACGTCTGCGTTCGCTTATTTCCGTAATGGAGGAGCGCGAGCGCGCGGGTTATACCTCGGACAAGGAGTATACGGGTTACAAGCGCCAGCCGATTTTTACAAAGGAAATGAAAAAGCGGTATACAATTTTAGCTCCGCAGATGGCGCCGTATCATTTTGACCTTATTGAGAGCGCGTTCAATTATTCGGGATATAATCTTGTTATTCTGCGCGATTATTCCAAGAAGGTTGTTGATACGGGTCTGAAATACGTCAACAACGACGCCTGCTATCCGTCCATTCTTACTATCGGACAGCTTATGCACGCTCTTGAAAGCGGCGAGTATGACCTCGACACAACCGCGCTGATGATTACCCAGACGGGCGGCGCGTGCCGTGCAACCAACTACATAAGTATGATTAAAAAAGCGCTTATCGACGGCGGCTTTGAGAATACGCCGCTGCTTTCGTTAAACTTTAACGGAATGGAAAAGCAGCCCGGCTTTAAGATTACACCCGCTCTTGCCGTCCGCGCGTTTATGGCGGTTATTTACGGCGACCTGCTTTGCCGCTGCCTTTACCGCGTAAGACCCTACGAGGCGGAGAAGGGAAGCGCCGACAGACTTTGGGAAAAGTGGCGCGATTATCTCCGCGAGGATTTGAAGCATATGAGCCTTTCACGCTACAAGAAGAATGTGCGGAAAATTGTCGAGGAGTTTAACGCTCTCCCGACCTTGGACATTGTAAAGCCGAGAGTCGGTATTGTCGGTGAAATTCTTGTAAAGTACAACCCGATTGCCAACAATGACGTTGTACGTATAGTTGAGCAGGAGGGCGCAGAGGCGGTTGTTCCCGACCTCATGGGCTTTATCTACTTCTTCTGCGACCATGCAAATTCCCGTCATGAGCTGCTTACCGTTTCAAATATGCGCTACTATCTGAGCAACAAGGCAATTTCGCTGTTCGAGTGGCTTGAAAAGCCTTATTTTGAAGCAATAAAGGGTACGAAATTCGGCGAATTTACCAAGATTTCCGAAATGCGCAAAATGGTTGACGGAATCGTTTCAACGGGTAATATCGCGGGCGAGGGCTGGTTCCTTTCCGCTGAAATGATCGAACTTATGCATAGCGGAGTGAACAATATTATATGTATGCAGCCGTTCGCGTGTCTGCCCAACCACGTTACGGGCAAGGGCGTAATCGGCGAGCTTCGCCGCAGAAACCCCGAATCGAATATCATAGCGGTCGACTACGACCCCGGCGCGTCCGAGGTCAACCAGATCAACCGTATCAAGCTTATGCTTACGCAGGCAATGCGTAAAATCAAAAACGCGGATAAGCCGACAGCACCCGAAGCTAAGGTTTCCGATAAGTACGAGGAGCTGATAAACGTATGACCGACTGCTGTTTTACGTCTGATGGCAAATGGTTTCGCTATCGGGCGGCAGCGATAATTGTTTCGGACAATTACGCTCTTTTCGCGACAGATGGCAGATGCGGGTATTATTACACAGTCGGCGGCGGGGTGCATATCGGCGAAACCGCGCAGGAGGCTGTTCAGCGGGAAATTCGCGAGGAAGTCGGCGATGGGTTTGAAATTGAACGCCCGCTGTGCCTTGTGGAAAATTTCTTTAACGGCGATGGATTGACGGAGGGCTTGGACTGTCACACGATTGAAATATACTATCTCGTTAAAACGACCGAAAAGCGGCAATTGGACGCTGACAGTTTAATTCAGGGCGGCGATGTCGATAAGCTCCGCTGGCTGCCGGTTGAGCGGATTGATGAATTTGACGTTCGCCCCGAAATTATCAGGGATATTGTCCGCGATATGCCTGAAAAGTTTACTTTTTACACTAACGATGGGAGAAAGAAGAAATGAAACGCATTATTTCAGTTTTTTTGGCGCTTGTTATCTGTATCGCAGGGTTGACTGTCCCCGCAGCCGCCGCGCCGAAAATCAAGGCAACGCGCTCCTACAAGGACGGCTATACTTATGTAACGCTGACCTGCTCGGGCTGCACGCTTTACTACACGACAGACGGCTCTAAGCCTGATACAACCGATAAAAAATACGCGAAAAAGCTGAAATTCACCAAGCCGACAACGCTGCGGGTCGCGGCGTATAAAAACGGAAGCCGCAAAGCAACTCTCAAGGCGCAAATAGCGGTTCGTGTAAAATCGCCGACGATAGAGCTTCTCGGGAACGACCGCGATTACTCGCTTTATTACGTGACAGTTCCCGACGGCGCAACCGTATACGCGACTACGGACGGTTCAACCCCCTCGAAAACCAACGGCTCTAAGCTTAAGGGCAGCGCGCCGATTGAATTTGAGGGCAGCGGCGAAATTAAGCTTGTCGCCTACAAGAACGGCTGGAAAAAATCCAAGCTTCGCACGGTTAAGGTCGAGGTTGAGGAGGTTCTTCCCGATAACGAATTTGCTGCGGAGGTGCTTCGGCTGGTAAATATTGAGCGGAAAAAGGAGGGGCTGTCCGAGCTGAAATGCGATGAAACGCTGCAAAAGGCGGCACAGGCGCGCGCGGACGAAATCGTGACCTATTACAGTCACACAAGACCTGACGGCTCTGACTGCTTTACAATTCTTGACGAGTACAATTACCGGACGTGGGCGTGCGCGGAAAATATTGCTGCCGGTTATACAACTCCTGCCGATGTGGTTGACGGCTGGATGAATTCGTCCGGACACCGTGCAAATATTCTGGGCGACTATAAGTATCTCGGAGTCGGCATCTCCTACGGCGGGGATTACGGCACGTATTGGGCGCAGATTTTCTCGGCATAGCTCTTGTAAATAAAATTTACATTATTTTTCAAAAACCCCTTGACAAAGTAAAATAAATGTGGTAGAATAAAATCACGGTAAATAAAATTTACACAACCTGCTAACGGAAAGGACAAAATTATGGCAGACATCAAGTTTTCAACAAACACCGCTTCAATGCCCAAGCCGAAAAAGGGCAGCGGAAAAATCGCACTCGTTATCGTTATCATCGTTCTCGCAGTTATCGTGCTGTTCAGCTGCTTCACAATCGTAAACGAAGGCTTTATCGGCGTAAAATACCGCTTCGGACAGATTGTGGACGACGACCTCACCGCGGGTCTTAATTTCCAGATTCCGTTTATCGAGGAAATCGAACAGGTCGATATCCGTGAGCAGATTTACTCCACTACCGAGGACGCTTACACAAGCGATACGCAGACTGTTCAGGAGCTTAAAATGAAGCTCAATTACAGCTACGATAAATCCATGCTTTCCGATATCATAAGAGAGGTCGGCGTTTCCAACGTTGAATCGAAGCTTCTCGTTCAGAACGTATCGAAAATCGCGAAAAACGAAATCGGTAAGGTTAAGGCGGAGGAGCTTGTTCAGTCCAGAAGCGAGGTTCAGCAGCGCATTGAGGACGAATTAAAGATAATTCTTGCTGACAAGGGTATTATCGTTCAGTCCTTTGCAATTGAAAATCTCAGCTTCGACGACGCGTTTGAAACCTCTATTCAGGCGAAGGTAATCGCAGCGCAGGACGCTCTTAAAATGGAAAACAAGACCAAGGAAAAGGAAGAAGAAGCAAAGCAGATTGTAATTGCCGCACAGGCGCAGGCTGACAGCCAGAAGCTTACCGCAGACGCGCAGGCTTACGCTATCGAGGTTGTTCAGGAAAAGCTCGAAAACAGCCCGAATTACATCGAATACCTTAAAATTACCAACTGGAACGGCGTTCTTCCGCAGGTTATGAGCGACGGGGTGAATCCCTTCCTCGTGCTCGACTCGGAGGACAACAGCGAAAACACGGGCAAAACTCAGCCCGCTGCGCAGCCGCAGGAATAACATATGCAAAATAAC
The DNA here is from genome assembly GCA_964520065.1 of uncultured Ruminiclostridium sp. Taxonomy (GTDB): domain Bacteria; phylum Bacillota; class Clostridia; order Oscillospirales; family Ruminococcaceae; genus Ruminiclostridium_E. The sequence goes on along the minus strand of CAZFMC010000017.1, from coordinate 11,134 downwards.
AGACAGCCTGACGTGCAGAAAAAGCACGTCGGGTTTGTGCTGTTTTTATGTGCTGTAAGAAAGGATAACTATGGATTACACAACACTTAAAAAACAAGCTCTCGAACGCTATTTTTCGGGAATGAATCCGCAGCAGCGCGAGGCTGTTTTTCAACTTGACGGAGCGGTGCTTATAATTGCAGGCGCGGGAAGCGGAAAAACCACGGTTCTCTGCAACAGAATCGCAAATATGCTGCTTTTCGGAAACGCCTACCATTCAACCTACGTTCCGCAGCTTTCCGACGACGATGAACGCTTTCTGAAGTTTTACGCCGAGGGTCGTTACGATAATTCGCCCGAGGTTGTCGGACACCTTTCCGAGCTTATCGGCTTTAACCGCGTTCGTCCGTGGAAAATTCTTGCCGTAACCTTTACAAATAAAGCCGCCGCCGAGCTTAAGGAACGTCTTGCGCGGATGAACGCGCCCGCTGCGGACGTGTGGGCTTCCACGTTCCATTCCTGCTGCGTTAAAATTCTCCGCAGGAGCATTGACGTTCTCGGCTATTCGTCGAATTTTACGATTTACGATACCGACGACAGCAAGCGCGTTATCAAGTCAATTCTTGACGCGATGAATATTTCCAATAAGACCTTCCCCGAAAAGACGGTTCAGAACGCAATTTCCCGCGCGAAGGACAAGCTTATTACGGCGGAGCAGTTTCCGGCGGTGAACGACAAGGGAGAGCGCGATTTTCAGCTTGCGACCGTCCGCGAAATTTACATTGAGTATCAGCGTCGGCTCAAGGCGGCGAACGCGCTTGATTTTGACGATATTATTATGAAAACGGTTGAGGCGCTCGAAAAGGATAAAAACGCGCTTGAATACTGGCAGAATCACTTTGACTATATAATGGTAGACGAGTATCAGGACACTAACTCCGCACAGTACCGCCTTGTAAAGCTGCTGGCGGGAGAGCAGGGAAATCTTTGCGTTGTCGGCGATGAGGACCAGTCTATTTATCGTTTCCGCGGCGCGACGATTGAAAATATCCTTTCGTTTGAGAAGGAATTTGACAGTAAGGTTATCAAGCTTGAACAGAATTATCGTTCGACCACTAACATTCTTGACGCTGCAAACTGCGTTATCCGCAACAACACTCAGCACAAGGAAAAGAAGCTCTGGTCGGAGCTTGGCGAGGGAGAAAAAATCAAGGTCTGCCGTTTTTCGGACGAGCAGAGCGAGGCTCTTTTTGTCGGAAATGAAATGCTTGCGGCAAAGGAAAACGGCAGCAAATTCTGCGACAACGCGATTCTTTACAGAACCAACGCGCAGTCGCGTACCTTTGAGCTTGTGCTTGGAAAAATGGGCGTGCCGTATCGGATTATCGGCGGTACGAAGTTCTATGACCGCAAGGAAATACGCGACGTTCTTGCATATCTGAGCGTAATCTGCAATCCAAACGATACCGTTCGCTTTGCGCGTATAATCAACGAACCAAAGCGCGGAATCGGCGACGCTACGCAGGAGGAAATAATCCGCATTTCGGTGGGGCTTGGAATAAGTCCGATTGAGGTAATGGAGCGCTGCGAGGAATTTTCGGCGATTTCAAAAAAATCAAAGCAGCTGCTTCCCGTTGCAAAGATGTTCCGCGAGCTTATTGACGCTGCCGAGGAGCGTGAGCTTACCGAAATACTCGACGACGTTCTCGAACAGTCGGGGTATTCGCTTATGCTTACCGCGCAGGGCGAGGAGGGAGCAGGACGGCTTGAGAATATCAAGGAATTGAAGTCGGCGATGATAACCTTCTGCGAGGAAAACGAGAGCCATTCGCTTTTCGATTACCTTGAGCAGGTAGCCCTCATCACCGATATGGACAGCTATGACGCAGACGACGACAAGGTTGTGCTTATGACCATGCACGCGGCGAAGGGTCTGGAATTTGAGCGCGTGTTCCTGATTGGCGCGGAGGAGAACATTTTCCCGTCCTTCCGAAGCGTTTCCGATTCGTTTGAATTGGAGGAGGAACGCCGCCTTTGCTATGTTGCGATTACCCGCGCGAAGCGGCAGCTATACATAACCACCGCGCAGAACCGACTGCTTTACGGTCAGACAATGCGCAACAGAATCTCGCGCTTTATCGGTGAAATTCCGCAGGAGTATATTGAAATTGTTGACAAGACAAGCCGCGCTGCGACTGCCGATTCCTCCGCTTCGGCGCGCCGTTCGGGCGGCTTTGCTCCCAAGCCGAACTATTTACGTGAGCATTCCTCTGCCAAGGGCGTGGTAAAGCCCTCGTCCTCGCCCGCTCAGAGCTACGCGGTCGGAGAGCGCGTTCATCATCGGCTTTTCGGCGACGGAACGATTGTTACCGCAAAGCCTGCGGGCAACGATACGCTGCTTGAAATAAGTTTTGATACAGTCGGCACAAAAAAGCTTATGGCGAATTTTGCAAAAATGACAAAAATATAGTACACGCGAAAAAAATCCGTAATAGGTATGGAAATACCGCGGGAAATGTGTTATAATAAAAGGGGACGTATACCCCGAAAATTTTTCGCAGGAAGGGTGGGACTGATATGCCGGAGCCTATCAATGGAAGCATAACCTTTAATATTGACGACAGATATATGTCGGCAAGCGTAATTATTAACGAACCACAGAACGGCGGCAGACCCGTTTCTTACGAAAATCTTTGCACGGAAACGGCAACGCGCGGTATTCGCTATAACGTCAATGAACAGGCGATGCGCGATATTTTTGAAAAGAAACAGTTCGGACGCAGCGTAGTCATTGCGCGCGGAGATAAGCCCGTAGACGGCGCGGACGGCTTTGTTACATATAATTACGAGTGCAAGGATACTCAGGAATTTGTCGAGGACGAGTTCGGAAACGTAAATTACCGCGACCTCGGTCTTATACGCAATATCGAAGAGGGAGCTGTAATCGGGACGATTACCCCCGAAACGCAGGGCGAGCCCGGTAAGGATATACGCGGAGGCATTGTACCGCAATGCCCCGGCAGACCGCCGAATTATGTTATCGGCGTCGGTGTTCAGCTTTCACCCGACGGCGGCAAGCTTGTCGCGGCTGTTTCGGGAAATCTTCGCTGGAATAAGAACCACTTTGTCGTTGACAAGGAGGTCATCATAAGCGGTGACGTTGACGCTTCGGTCGGAAATATTGATTTTATCGGAAACGTGACGATAAAGGGCAATACGAACGAGGGGTACGAAATCCGTTCAAAGGGCAGCGTGTCTGTTTTAGGCACCGTAACGGGAACGATTATCAAGGCGGACGGCGATATTTCTATTCGCGTCGGCGCAGTAGGCGCGAATCTTGAGGGGCAGAATATTTCCGCTTCCTTCTTTGAGAACTGCACGCTTAACGCAAGGGAAAAGCTTACCGCGCAGAGCTTCGTCGCGTGCAAGGCTTTTTGCGGAGGGACTCTCTCCGCTTCAAACGGAAAGGGCGTTATTGTCGGCGGACGTTACACCTGCCTGTCGAATATCGAGGCTAATACGATTGGCTCGGACACTTACGCAAGAACGCTGCTGATTCTGGGAAATATGGCGATTCTTGCCGAAGAGCGCGGAGAGCTAAGCAAGAAAATCAAGGAGTTCAAGCGGCAGCTTGACCAGCTTGAAAAAATCTGCAAGGCGCTTCAGGCGCAGAAAAAGGCGGGCGCGCTTTCTCAGGAGCGTGAGGAAATGCTCACAAAATCCATTCGCGCAAAATTCGTTCACCGCCGTGAAATTAAGGATATGTCAGACAGAATCAAGCAGATTGACGAGGAAATCGACAACAACAGCGATTTGTGTATCCGCGTCCGCAGAAGTCTTTTCCCGGGCGTAGTCGTAAAAATAAACGGAGAGCAGCTTCCCGTCGATAAGATGAACGGGCAGTGCGTTGTGCGTATGGGCGACGATGGAGAAATCAAAATCAGATAACCACGCAAAGGAGCAGGCAATGAGCTTTGTAACCGTAAAGGACGTCTACAAGCGTTACAAAATGGGTGAAATAACCATAAACGCTTCAGACGGAATTTCATTTGATATAGAAAAGGGAGAGCTTGCAATTGTTCTCGGACCTTCCGGTTCGGGGAAAACCACCGTTCTGAATATGCTCGGCGGAATGGACACGATAGACGAGGGCAGCGTTATTGTTGACGGAAGGGATATCGCAGCATACTCCCGAAAAGAGCTTATTGCGTACCGAAGGCGCGACATCGGATTCATTTTTCAGTTCTATAATCTGATTCAGAACCTTACCGCAAAGGAGAATATCGAGCTTGCCGCGCAGATGAGCAAGGATTTTATTCCTGCGGAGGAAATTCTGACGCAGGTAGGGCTTGCGGAGAGAATGGATAATTTTCCCGCCCAGCTTTCGGGAGGCGAGCAGCAGCGCGTTGCCATTGCGCGCGCCCTTGCGAAAAAGCCGAAGCTTTTGCTTTGCGACGAGCCTACCGGCGCGCTTGACTATAACACGGGAAAAATGATATTGAAGCTTCTTCAGGACACCTGCCGCAGCAGCGGAATGACGGTTATTCTTGTTACGCATAACTCGGCGATTGCGCCGATGGCTGACAGAGTAATACGGCTGAAAAACAGCAGAGTGAGAGAGGTTGTTCTGAACGAAAAGCCTACTCCCGTCGAGGAAATAGAATGGTAACACTACAACACGGAAGGAAGTCCGAAAAAAATGAGTTTTTTGATTTCAAAACAGCCTGTTTTTAATCAGCACGGTGCAACGGACGCATACGAGCTTTTATATTGCTTTGTTTCGCAGGATAATCCCGAAATGCTTGACGAGCGTGCAGCCGAGGAGGAGGTTCTTGCGGCGAAGGATTACCTCAAGGAGAATATGCAGACGGTTTTTGAGCGTAAAAAGGTTTATATCCGTTTTTCGCCGAGCCTTATGAAGCACAATTTTCAGGATTTGTTTACAAAAGAAAAGCTTATCATTGGTGTGACGACGGAGATGCTGGCGGACGCGGAAACGCTCCAGAAGTGTATGCAGCTCAAACGCCTCGGATACAGCATTGCCATTTCGAATTTCACCTATTCCGACGACCACGTTAAGCTTTTCAATTTTGCCGACGTTGTACGTTTCGACATAAATTCCGACGCGGACGACATAGCAAGAACGGTAAAAAAATGCCGCGAAAACGGCAAGCTATCTATGGCTGACAATGTTCAGACGCACGACCAGTTTGAGTTTGCGCGTGAAAACGGCATTGATTACATACGCGGGGAGTTTTATTCCCAGCCCGTGCTTGAAACAAAGCGTTCGGGCGGACCTATGATAAAAACCTTTCTCCAGATTCTTGCGCTTTTGTACAGCCCCGAACCGAATATTTCGTATATTTCCGCGATTATTTCAACCGACCCCGTGCTTACGATAAAGCTGCTGAAGGTGATAAATCAGCTTTGCGCGGACAAAAACAATACAGTTTCCACCGTTCAGCAGGCGCTTGTAATGCTCGGCATCGACCGCCTTAAGGAATGGATTTATCTTGTTGGCTTGCAGCGCCTTAATCGCAACGCGCCTGCGGAAATACTGCGGCTTGCGCTGTTCCGAGCGCGTTTCTGCGAAAGAATTTCGCTCAATTCCGGCGGAGGCGTCGGTTCAAGAAGTATGGAAGCGTACCTTATGGGTCTTATTTCAATTGTTACGGGAAACACCGACGCGGCGCTTTCAAAGGCGCTTGACGACCTGCCTGTTTCTGATGAAATCAAGCAGAGTATTCGCGGCGGCGGTATTTTCAGCGACATTTACCACCTTTCCTGCTGCTATGAAAAAGGCGACTGGGAGGGAGTTGCGCTCTACGCGGCAAGCTGCCGCATAGATACCGATGTGCTCGGATTTGAATACCTCAACACGCAGCAGTTCGTGCAGAAGTACGGCAGCTTTGGCGCGTAAAAACAAAATAGACGGGCTGTTGCAGCGACGCTGCAACAGCCCTTTCTATATATTCTTCCACTGCACAGGGGCGCGGCGCGCGGCTTACATTTTGCGAAGCAAAATGTAAGTTTCTCGGGCGGCAAAGCCGCCCGAGAAACCGTTATGTGCGGCTTCGCCGCACATAACGCGCGCGCCGCGCCCCCTCCGCTTGAAGCGAGCCGCCCGCCAACAGCCGCTGAGGCGCGTGGTGTGCGGCATATTTTGATTAAGCGTTGTCAGCGTTCAAATTTTCCCGCAACCTTTTTGAGATTATCTACAATTGCGATGTGCTGCGGACAGTGCTGTTCGCACTGACGGCATTCTATGCAATCGGAAGCTTTTCCGTGGTTCTGAATGAGATTTTCGTAATACGTCGCCTGAACCGTGAACGGCTTTTCAATTTCCTGCAATTCCGCATTGTAAAGCGCGAAATAGTCGGGAATCGGAATGTTCATCGGGCAGCCGTCCGTGCAGTAGCGACAAGCGGTGCAGGGAACTGCAATGGCGCCGTTGATGATGTCGCGAACCTGCATACAGACCTCGCGCTCCTCCCCGTTAAGCGGCTTGAAATCGGTCATATAGCCTGTGTTGTCGTTGAGCTGCTCCATATTGCTCATTCCGCTCAGCACCATCACAACGCCGTCAAGGCTCGCCGCAAAGCGGATTGCCCACGACGGAACGGACATTTCAGGCTCGCGCTCCTTGAGCAGCCTTTCCGCTTTCGGCGGAACGTTCGCAAGCGTGCCGCCCTTGACAGGCTCCATCACAATTATATCCTTTCCGTGCTTGCGTGCGACCTCGTAGCATTTTCTTGACTGAACGGATTCGTTTTCCCAGTCGAGATAGTTAAGCTGGAGCTGCACAAATTCGGTTTCGGGGTGAGCGGTGAGGATTTCGTCAAGCAGCTCGGCAGAATCGTGGAACGAAAAGCCAACCCGCTTTATTTTCCCCTCTTTTTTCATCTGCTGCGCAAAGCCGAAAGCGTCAAGCCGCTGAGCGGTCGCGTAATTTTCAATATTAAGGCAATGGAGCAGGTAGTAATCAAAATACCCCGCGCCCGTTTTTTCAAGCTGCTCATCGAAAATCCGCGCCATGTCCTCTTTTTCCTTCAGAAACATTGTCGGCATCTTGTCGGCAACGAGATATTTTTCGCGCGGGTGACGTTCAATAAGCGCCTTTTTAAGCGCACATTCGCTCTTGAAGTCGTGATACATATACGCCGTATCAAAATAGGTGAAGCCGCGTTCGAGAAACACGTCTACCATTTTGCAAAGCTGGTCGTAATCAAAGGAGGTCTGGTCGCTCTTTTCAAGAACCGGCAGACGCATACAGCCAAAGCCCAGTTTTTTCATAGTATTATCCCTTCTCAGCTCGGCAAGCCGTCTTTCAATCGCCTTGCGTCCGAGCTGTTCGTCGTTTATATCCGCAACGGCAAGCTCCATCGGACACACGCCGTCGCCCTTTCTGTTTATGATTTTTTCGGTCATTTTCCCGAAGGTGAATTTTACGCCGCGCTCGGTAAGAAATTCTGCGGCGCCGACGCTCATTACCTGCGCGAAAATTTCTTTTACGCCCGCGCAGACGAAAAGCATTGCGGCAGCTCTTCCGACAATTTTATCAGCCGCCGAAAAGCCCTCAAGCTCCGTACCGTCCGCAAGCAGACCAAGCATAGGCGAAACGCCTTTCTCGCTGCTGGTGTAGGTTGTTTCGCCCCTGCACAAAACGCAGGTGAAGCAGCCGTCCGCAAGCAGCTTTTTCGCTCTTTCTATATCACTCATAAAGCTTTTTTACACGCTCCAGACGTTCGGAAAGATACGGAACAGCCGCCCACTGAACAAGAATACCGAAAATTCCCGCCGTGATAAATTCGGGGATAGCGGCGAGGGTGAGCTGAGCGTTTCCGAAAACGTAAATTGCAGCGACTATTGCCAGCGCTCTTGCCGCGCGTCCCGCAAGCTGGGTAATAAGCAGCCCCGCAAAGCCGTTCAGCTTTGTACGTGCAAGAAGTCCTGCCGTAAGCCCGTAAACGCCAAGCTCTATCACCATAAACGGTAGAACCGCAGCGGAGGGCATTTCGGAAAGCGCAAAGCTTACAAGCGGGCTGATAATCCCCGCAGCAACGCCCGCTGCGGGTCCGCCGAGTATTCCCGCAATAAGAACGGGAAGCTGCATTGGAAGAAGCGCTGAGCCGAGCGCTGCGCCTGTTCCGGAAGCAATACCTATCATATGAAAAAGCTGCGGCAGCGCCACTGCGCAGGCAATGCCCGTTACGGCGATGAGCGCTTTGGCAAGCGCGGCTTTTTTATTTATTGCAAATGTGTTCATATGTACCTCCGCTGCGCTGTTATGCATTTTTGCCCATTTCGTAGGCTCTGCGCATATAATCCATTGAGTTTACTTCGCCCTTCTGCCACACTCCCGCGGCAAGCAGAATGCCTTTTTCAATCGGGTTTGTAAGGCAGTCGTAGGTGAAGCCGCGTATGCTCTCGATTGTCCGTTCAAGCATATCTGCGTCGGGGTCGGCGGCGGTTGCGATATAGTAAAACTCCTTGTCGGACATTTCTGTGTAGCGCGGAACGGTGCGGTCGATAAGGGTTTTGAGCTGCGCCGCCATTGTGTAGAAGTAAACGGGGGTTGCAAGCACAATAGCGTCCGCGCTGACCATCTTGTCGAGTATTTCAGCCGCGTCGTCGTTCTGGAAGCACTTGTGCGTTTCGTGACAGACTCCGCAGCCTGCGCAGTAGGCGATTTTCTTTTCCGAAAGACGGATTTTTTCGACATTGTGTCCGCTTTCGACAGCTCCGCGCATAAATTCGTCGCAGAGAACGTCGGAGTTTCCGCCCTTTCTCGGACTTGCCGAGATAATAAGAATATTTTTGCTCATAGTAATCAGTCCTTTCATTTGATGTTTCTATTATAACACCTAAAGCTGACTTTATGTCAATGCTTTTTTTGAACATTTTCAAAAAAATTCGTCGTACTGTTTTGCAGTCAATCGTCTTTACATTTTTATTTGAAAATGCTATAATAAAAATGGGGTGAACGAAAAAATGAAAAAGCTTTTAAGTGCAGTTTTGGTCGTTGCTGTAATTGTGATTGGAATTGTTGTAATTTATAATGTAAACGCGTGGAACGAAAAGCAGGAGCTTTATTCGTCTGCAATTGCTGCAATTGAAAACGGAAAATACACAAAGGCAAAAAATCTGGCTTATCAATATTCCTCGGAATATGGCGACCACAGCATTTATAAGCTGGCTTGTGTTCTGGAATACGACTCAAAGACGGACGGTTTCGAGAAAATGGACAGGCTTGAACTATATCATCTGGAGTATTTTAAGGAGCATCTTGCCTATTTTACCGAACAATATTCAGGGTATATGTCGGAATATATTCTTGATGTAAAAGCGCGGGAGGAGGAGATAACTCGGAAATGCGAGGAATATTGGGAGGGCGTTGAAAAAGCGGAGCGGGAGGCTGAGGAGGAGCGGCTGAAAGAGCTAAAAGCCAATCCGCCGTATGAAGGGTTATCGGAAAGCGATATTGACAACACAAGCTGGGGCAAGCACATTTACGCAGAGAAAATTGTTCTTTACACCTATTCGGAAGAGCTGAAAAAACACGGGGTCAGCTGTTCAGCCGCAGATGGGAAAATCTACACCTTTAGCGGTTCTTCTTCACGTTATGCGCTTTGCGGCGGAGGGCGGGTTTTATTTACAAGCCTTAAAAAAATAAGGTCGAATCAATATTATGCCCGCAACAAGCCGTCCGACAATGACAAGTACAGCGCTTCGGATTACAGTAACGCGGAGGATTTTTACGACGATAATTATGATTATTTTTGGGATTATTACGAAGCGGAGGAATATTTTGACGATTATTCGTAACCTTTTGGCGGTTGGCGAGGTGTTATATACAAAGGAGGTTGATTTATGAAAAAGCTGATTATTTTACTATCAACGATTGCCATATTTTCCGCTTGTTCGGCTGCCGAAAAAATTGCCGATACGAATGACTACACTGTTCCCGAGGAGCTTGATATTACGATGAGCATAAGCGAAACGGAAATCACTCCCGAAACCGATTCTCTCACGCTTGTCTACAAATACATCGGAACTGCCGATGATGTTATGTACGGCTTTGGCTGTGATTACACGCTTGAACGGCTTGAGAACGGCAGCTGGTATATCATTCCGTTTTCGGAGAACGCTATGTTCAACGAGTTGGGGTATTTGTTAGGCTCGGAGTCGCCGAACCAGTTCACGAGCGTTTCGCTCGATCCGAATTTCTACAGTGAGAAGCTGACTAAGGGGACGTACCGCGTTGTAAAGACGATTGATGATATAACGCTTACAGCGGAATTTGAAATTGAATAGCAATGAGCAGTATAAAAGCTCCCGCTTTGGTTAGGCTAACCGTAGCGGGAGCTTTTTTGGAGGGAAAAATGACCGATATTTTTATTGTCGGCAGCAGGGGAAACGACAGAATCGGACGGCTTATAAAAAACAGGCTTTCCGAAACCTACGAGGTTACTTATTTTTGCGGGAACAGCGTTGAGCGGTACGGCGCGGGATACAAGCTGCTGGTTTTCGATTGTGAAGCGCCCGACTTTTTTGGCATTTCGGGCGGGATAGCGTTGTTCAAAAGCGGGAGGGTTAATTGTGCCGACCTGCCCGAAAACTGCACCGCGATAATCAACGCTGACGACCCAACTCACCGCAAAATCCTCGGCAGCCGCGAGATTCCCGCCGTTGCCTGTGGCTCTTCGCCTACTGCGACCATTTCCTTTACAAGCGAAACTGACGATACGCTGGTTGTTTCGCTTAACCGAGAGCTTGTCGCGCTCTCAGGAAAAACTATTGAGCCGCTCGAAATTCCCGTGCAAAAGGACGGTGCGGACAATTACACTCTTATGAGCTTTACGGCGCTTCGCCTTTTGCTTGACGATTTTGATTCTGAGCTGGGGAAGCTTATTTAGGGCGAAGCCGAGATTTTGTGCCGGAACGTCGGGTCGCTGCAAGTGCGAGAATGCGCGGCGCGCGCGTTGTGTGCGGCGAAGCCGCACACAACGGTCATAGGGCGGCTTCGCCGCCCTATGACGCGCTTGCATTTTGCTTCGCAAAATGCAAGCCGCGCGCCGCGCATTCTCCTTCGGCGGCGAAGCCGCCCTATGACGCGCTTGCATTTTGCTTCGCAAAATGCAAGCCGCGCGCCGCG
>CAZFMC010000016.1:0-37437 GCA_964520065.1 uncultured Ruminiclostridium sp. | reverse complement strand
TTGAAAAGCTCATTTCAGAGAACCTTTAGCCGTTTGGCTAAGATTTTCGATTTGATAAATCGGGACAATTTGCAGCAAAAATCGGGATTCCAAAGGGATTTAATCCCTTTGGCAGGGGTTTGGGGACGGCGTCCCCAATCTCTTTTTTCTCTCTTTTCATCTTTTTCGACAGTCTGAGGCTGCTGCACAAATTTGCAGCAGCCTTTTCGCTTATGCTTTTTATCGCACCCGTAAAGTCGCGCTTTAATTGTAATTTGTCCTTTGTCGTTCGTCAAATTTCACCCGTAATTTTTTTAAAAAGTATTGAAAATCAACCGAAAATATAGTATAATGTATAAGTATGGATTAAGGTGTAATAAAAAGCGTGCAAAGGAACGGTAGTTATGAAAATATTATTGAAAAACGGTTTGGCGGTGGATAGCCGCAATAAAATTGAGGCTGTTAAGGACATTCTCATCTGCAATAATGTAATTGAAAGGGTTGCCGACCGTATCGACGAGCCTGTTGATAAGATTATCGACTGCACAGGACTTGCCGTGCTGCCGGGTCTTTGCGATATGCACGTTCATTTCCGCGACCCCGGTCAGACCCATAAGGAGGATATTTACACCGGCTCTGAGGCTGCCGCTGCGGGCGGTGTAACCGCCGTGGCTTGTATGCCCAACACCTCTCCCGTTTGCGATAATCCCGATACGATTCGTGAAATTGTCAAAAAGGCAAAAACCGCGAAGGTTAAGGTTTACCCCGTAGGCTGCATTACAAAGGGACTCAAGGGCGAGGAGCTGTGCGATTTTGCCGCGCTGAAAAAGGCGGGAGCGGTTGCCGTTTCCGACGACGGAAAGCCCGTAAGGAACGCACGCCTGATGGGCGAGGGTATGATTGCGGCGCACTACGCGGGACTGCGCGTTATTTCGCACTGTGAGGATCTCGACATAATTAACGGCGGAATAATCAACGCGGGCAAAATCTCCCGTCAGCTTGGCGTGAAAGGTATGAGCCGTTCAAGTGAAAATATTATAACAGCGCGCGAATTACAGCTGGCAAACGACCTTGAAATGCCGATTCACATAGCGCACGTTTCAACAAAGGAGGTTGTAAATCTCCTTCGCGTTGCGGTTCGCTTCGGAATTATGGTGACCTGCGAAACCGCTCCGCACTATTTTACGCTTACGGAGAATGAATTGCTAAAGCGCGACGCGGACTACCGAATGAATCCTCCGCTGCGCTGCGAAGACGATGTTGAAGCGATTACCGAGGCGGTTATCGACGGAACGATTGACTGTATCGTAACCGACCACGCGCCGCACGCTCCCGAGGAAAAGGCTGATTTTGAAAAGGCGCCGAACGGCGTCGTCGGGCTTGAAACCTCGCTTGCAGTAACGCTTACCGAGCTTTACCATACGGGAAAAATGAGCCTTATGAAAATTGTCCGCGCAATGTGCGAAAATCCGCGCAGAATTCTGGGAATCGACGGCGGCGCACTTGAAGAAGGCTGCGCGGCGGATATAGCGATTGTAGATTTGAATAAGGAGTGGGTCGTTGACCCCGAAAAGCTTCATTCAAAATCGAAGAACACCTGCTTTAAGGGAATGAAGCTTAAAGGAAAGGTAAAATACACGCTTGTAAACGGCGTGGTTGTATATGAAGATAACGAGTAAGAGCAGAAAGGATTACCGAAATGTCATTTGATAAGTTAATTGAAGCTGTTGCAAGAACGCAGAACCCTACCGTAGCGGGTCTTGACCCGAAGCTGGATTTTATCCCGAATTATATTAAGGAGAAGGCTTTTGAAAAGCACGGCGAAACCTTAAAGGGCGCAGCAAAAGCTATTTATGAGTTCAATAAGGGACTTATTGACGCGCTTTGCGGCATCGTGCCCGCTGTAAAGCCGCAGGCGGCGTATTACGAAATGTACGGAACCGCAGGTATGAAGGCTTTCAGAAAAACGCAGGAATATGCGCACGAAAAGGGAATGTACGTAATTACGGACGGAAAACGCAATGATATAGGAACGACAATGGAAGCTTACGCAATCGCGCACTTGGGCAAGGTAAAGGTAGGCGAAAACGAGTATGCGCCGTTTGACGCGGACGCGCTGACCGTAAACGGATACCTCGGAACTGACGGAATCAAGCCGCTTGTGGATATCTGCGCAAAGTATGACAAGGGCATTTTCGTGTTGGCTAAAACCTCCAACCCTTCATCGGGCGAGCTTCAGGACAAGCTTATTGACGGTATGCCCGTTTATGAGATGATGGGTCGTATGTGCGAGGGCTGGGGCGAACCGCTCATGGGCAAATACGGATATTCCGGCGTGGGAATTGTTGCGGGAGCTACATACCCCGAACAGATAAAGGAGCTTCGCGAAAAGCTTCCCAAAACCTTCTTCCTCATTCCCGGCTACGGCGCACAGGGCGCTTCCGCGAAGGATATTGCAGGCGCTTTCGACGGCAACGGTCTTGGCGGAATTGTAAACAGTTCGCGCGGAATTATGTGCGCATATAAAAAGGAAGGCTGCGACGAACGCGACTATGCCGCCGCCGCTTACCGCGAGGCGGTTCGTATGAGAGATGAAATAATGTCGCACGTCGGAAAAATCGTTCTTCCGTAACCGCTGAACAGGAGAAATATGAAACTCGGAGATTACACTGTTAAAAGAAAATACCCGCTTATTCAGATTCTTGTCGATATCGCCTCCGTTGCTGCTCTTGCATATATAGGACTGATTATTTACAGCGCGGCTGCTGATATCGAGCAGCTTAAAACGATAAATCGTACCGAAGTAAGCCTTGATTTTATGAAATGGCAGCCGCTTCTGATATGGGCGGCTGCGGGGCTTATTGTCTGCGGACTTTCGGCTGCCGCGCTTTTTAAGCCCAGAAAAAAGCCGCAGAAGCTGAAAATCAACGAAAAAAGCGGAAAGAAATACTGTAATATAATCGACTGCTGTATATGCTGCGTGCGGCTTATGCTCCTGCTGATGCTGGGCGAGGGGTGCTATATGCATATGTGCGTGATTTTGCAGCGCGGAATTTCTTTTCCCGTTCAGCTCATTCTGGACGCGGCGATAACCGCGCTTCTGATTTTCTTCACCTATACGCGGCTTCAATCGCTTTACGAGGCGCAGCCCGACGACGAGCAGCCGAAAGCAATAATAGAAAACTGAGAAAGGATTGTTACTATGCCTATTCAGTGCAGCAGCTATAAAATTACCGAAAAAAAGGCGCTTGCCGAGAATATTTTTTCTTTTGAAATATACTGCCCCGATGTCGCCGAAACTGCGGCGTGCGGTCAGTTTGTTCATATTCTCGTCCCTGGTCGTACATTAAGACGACCTATTTCGATTTGCGAGGCAGACCGCGAAAAGGGAACGCTCCGCATTGTTTTCGAGATACGCGGCGCGGGAACCCGGCAGCTTTCCGAGCTGAACAGGGGCGATGAAATCAATATGATTGCGCCGCTCGGAAATGGCTTTACCGTCCGCGAGCTGCCCGAAAACAAGCGGGTTATTGTTATTGGCGGCGGTATCGGAGCTCCGCCAATGCTTGAAACCGCAAAGGCTCATAAAAAAGCAACGGCAATTCTCGGTTTCAGAAGCTATGACAGGGTTATTCTGAAAAAGGATTTTGAGGCAAACGGAATTGAAACCTTCATCTGTACCGACGACGGAAGCGTGGGTTATCACGGACTTGTTTCCGACCCGCTCAGCCGCGAGCTTGCCAAGGGCGACGTTGACGCGGTATTCGCCTGCGGACCGAAGCCTATGCTTGCTTCTGTTATGAAGCTTGCAAAGGAGCATGGCGTTTTCTGTGAAATTTCGCTTGAAGAGCGTATGGCGTGCGGCGTTGGCGCTTGCGTTGGCTGCGTTTGCCGAATCAATCGCGGCGGCGAGGAAAAGCTGCTGCGGGTATGCAAGGACGGACCTGTATTCAACGCGGAGGAGGTAATTTTATAATGAAGGATTTATCTGTAAAGGTTGCTGGAATCACCTTCCCCAACCCCGTTATTGCCGCCTCCGGAACATACGGCTTCGGCGAGGACTACGCGCCGCTTTATCCGCTGAATAAGCTTGGCGGAATTTCCTGCAAGGGCACTACCATGAATGAAAAGGCGGGTAACCTTCCGCCCAGAATCGCGGAAACCCCCGCGGGTATGCTCAATTCCGTGGGCTTGCAGAACCCCGGCGTCGAGGTTTTCGTGAACCGCTATCTTCCCGAGCTGAAAAAGAACGGCAATGTTATTATCGCAAATGTTGCGGGCGCTGAGCTTGACGATTACAGAAAAGTAGCGGAGCGGCTGGACGGAACCGACGTGGATATGCTGGAAGTAAATATTTCCTGCCCGAATGTAAAGCAGGGCGGAGCTACGTGGGGAACAACCTGCGAGGGCGCTGCCGCCGTCACTAAAACGGTAAGAGCGGCGACAAAAAAGCCGATTATGGTAAAGCTCACTCCGAATGTTACCAACATAACCGAGATTGCAAGGGCGGTTGAAGCAGAGGGCGCAGACTGCGTTTCTCTTATCAATACGCTGCTCGGAATGAGAATTGATATACGCACAAAGCGCCCCGTTCTGCACAATAACGTGGGCGGGTTTTCCGGACCTGCGATTTTTCCCGTAGCAGTGCGTATGGTGTGGCAGGTCGCTAACGCGGTAGACATTGATGTTGTGGGAATGGGCGGAATTTCGACCGCCGAGGACGCAATCGAAATGATGATGGCGGGCGCAAAGGCAGTGCAGGTCGGAACGGCGATTTTTACCGACCCGTTCGCTCCCCTTAAAATAGTGGACGGAATTGAGAAGTATATGACCGAAAATAATATCGAAAGCCTTTCGGAAATATGCGGTGCAGTCAAGCCGTGGTGATTGGGGCGTGTTGACACTAAGCCTAACACACGTCTTTTTGGCTGCTTTTGCCCCTTTTGTCGTTAAAAATTCTTGATTGGCACAGAGCCAACCTACGAATTTTTGCCTAAAAAGGGTCAAAACCATCTCAAAAATCCGCATATTATTTTAGAGCTTGTTCACATTAACCGAAATGCTCGGATTTTGAAACGAATTTTTTGCAGAACAAGGCGAAAATTCGCAGACGTACTTTATGTACTTCAAGAATTTTCAACGCAGTTATGCGAAAAATACGTCAAAAGACGAGCGTTGAGCGTTAACGTGAACACGCTCTAGTGTCAACAAGCCCTAGCATAAAAATGCACGTTAAAGTATTGACGTGCGGCGCGAAAAGTAGTATAATAAAAGGAAATGAATTGAGGTGAAATGCTTGACAGAAAGAATGACGGCGGCGTCTGCTATGGTGAAATGTCTGGAAACGGAGGGCGTAAAACACGTCTTCGGTTACCCCGGAGCCGCTATCTGCCCGTTTTATGACGCGCTCATCGGTTCGGAAATCGAACATATTCTCGTAAGACACGAGGCTAACGGCGGGCACAGCGCGAGCGGATATGCGCGAATCACGGGAAAGCCTGCTGTCTGCGTCGCAACATCGGGACCGGGCGCAACAAATCTTATAACAGCTATCGCAACCGCATATATGGACAGCATTCCGCTGATCGCAATAACGGGTCAGGTCAATTCCGACCAGATAGGGCGCGATGTGTTTCAGGAAGCGGATATTACAGGATCGGCAGAGCCGTTTGTGAAGCACAGCTTCCTCGTGAAGAATCCGGAGGAAATCTGCCGCGTTTTTAAGGAAGCGTTTTTCATTGCGGGTACGGGCAGACCCGGACCTGTTCTTATAGATATTCCCATGGACGTTCAGAAGCAGGAATGTGATTTTTCTTACCCCGAAAGCATTGAAATCCGTTCCTACAAGCCGCGCTCCGAGGGAAATAAGCTCCAGATTAAGCGAGTTTGCGAGGCAATTGCGCGGGCGGAAAAGCCGCTTATCTGCGCGGGCGGCGGCGTTTTTACGGCAAAAGCAACTCAGGAGCTGCGCCGAGCTGCCGAGCTGTGCGATATCCCCGTAATCAATACGATGATGGGGCTGAGCAGTATGGATATGTCCCATCGGCTTTATTTCGGTATGCTTGGTATGCACGGCGTAAAGCCTGCAAATTATGCGGTTGCAAACTGCGATTTGTTTATTCTCCTTGGCGCGAGAGTCGGCGACCGTGCGGTTACCGCAATTCAGCAGCTCAAGGGCAGGGAAATTATCCATATCGACATAGACCCCGCTGAAATCGGAAAAAACCTTACGGCGACAACGCCTGTTGTAGGCGATTTAAAGGTGATTCTTAATCAGATTATCGAAACCGCGCCTCAGCAGAAGCATACCGATTGGGTAAACGAGCTTGCGCGCGTCAGAGCCGAATCGGACAAGCCCGTTTCCGAGGGAACGCAGGGCAGCGTTAATCCGAAATTCTTTATGAAGCGGCTTAACGGGCAGCTTCCGCAGCAGTCGGTTATCGTTGCGGACGTCGGACAGAACCAAATCTGGACAGCCAACAATGTTTTCCTGCATGAAAGCGGAAGATTTATGACGGCGGGCGGCATGGGTACTATGGGCTACTCCATTCCCGCCGCAATCGGCGCGAAAAAAGCAAGTCCGGAATCTCAGGTGCTTGCAATTTGCGGCGACGGCAGCTTCCAGATGCAGATGATGGAGCTTGCAACGGCTGTTCAGCATAAAATTGCAGTAAAAATCATTGTGATGGTAAATCATTACCTCGGAATGGTGCGGGAGGTTCAGGAGAACGCATACGGTAATCGTCTGATAGGTGTAAGCCTTGATGGCAGCCCGCAGTTTGATATGATAGCGCGCGCTTACGGAATTAAGGCGGAAACCGTCGATAATCCCGCAGACGTTGACGGCGCGGTAGGTCGGCTGCTGGAATCGGAGGATTCGTATTTATTGCAGGTTATCGTTGACGATACAGAAAAAACTATATTGTAATGTTCATATTTTCTCGTAATATGAACAGCGGTGAGTGATATGAAGCATACAATTTCTATTCTGGTTGAAAACAGAGCCGGCGTGCTTGCAAGAGTCGCGGGTCTGTTTGCACGAAGAGCGTATAATATCGACAGCCTTGCGGTCGGCGTTACGGACGATGAGCAGGTGTCGCGCATAACGATTGTTGCCGACGGCAACGAATATATGCTGGAGCAGATTCTCAAACAGCTCAATAAGCTGATTGACGTTATTAAAGTAAAAACCGTAAGCGAGCAGGAGCTGCTCTCACGCGAGCTGGTTCTGTTCAAGGTTTGCTGCACCCCCGCTCAGCGCGCGGAGCTTATTTCAATTGCAAAAATCGCAGAGGCGAAAATTTCCGATATTTCCGTTACAACAATGACGCTGGAGCTGTCGGATTATGAAGCTAAAATCAGCACCTTCGAGGAGCTGCTTCGCCCCTACGGTATAAAGGAAATCGTCCGAACAGGAACGATTGCGATTCAGCGCGGAAGCGCTGCATTAACATTGTAATCACGCTGAATAAGCGAAAAAAGGAGATATATAAAATG
This sequence comes from uncultured Ruminiclostridium sp., assembly GCA_964520065.1. Classification (GTDB taxonomy): domain Bacteria; phylum Bacillota; class Clostridia; order Oscillospirales; family Ruminococcaceae; genus Ruminiclostridium_E. The sequence continues at coordinate 29,961 of CAZFMC010000016.1, read as the reverse complement.
GCAAAGATTTTTTATCAGGAAGACTGCAACCTCTCTCTGCTTGACGGCAAGACCGTTGCAATTATCGGCTACGGCAGTCAGGGTCACGCTCATGCGCTGAACCTTAAGGACAGCGGCGTTCACGTTATCATCGGACTTTACGAGGGCAGCAAGTCGTGGAAAAAGGCTGAAGAAGCAGGCTTTGAGGTTTGCACTGCTTTTGACGCGGCTAAGAAGGCTGACATTATTATGATTCTTATTAACGATGAAAAGCAGGCAGACCTTTATAAGCAGAGCATTGAGCCTAACCTTACTGCAGGTAAGATGCTTATGTTCGCGCACGGCTTCAATATTCATTTCGGACAGATTATTCCTCCCGCAGACGTTGACGTTGTAATGATCGCTCCCAAGGGTCCCGGACACACCGTTCGTTCCGAGTACACCATCGGCAGAGGCGTTCCCTGCCTTATCGCGGTTCATCAGAACGCTTCCGGCAGAGCCTTCGACCTCGGTCTTGCTTATGCGGCAGGTATCGGCGGTTCAAGAGCGGGCGTTCTTGAAACAACCTTCAAGATGGAAACCGAAACCGACCTTTTCGGCGAGCAGGCAGTCCTTTGCGGCGGCGTAACAGCGCTTATGAAGGCGGGCTTTGAAACGCTCGTTGAAGCGGGCTACGATCCTCAGAACGCGTATTTCGAGTGTATCCACGAAATGAAGCTCATAGTTGACCTTATTTACAAGGGCGGCTTCAAGATGATGCGTTATTCCATTTCCGACACAGCGGAATTTGGCGATTACGAGGTCGGCAAGCGCATTATCACCGACGAAACCAAGAAGGAAATGAAGAAGGTTCTTTCCGAAATTCAGGACGGTACCTTTGCGCGCAACTGGATTATGGAAAACAAGATGGGTCGCGCACATTTTAACGCTTGCAGACGTATCGAAGGCGAGCACCAGCTTGAAAAGGTCGGCGCAGAGCTTCGCAAGATGTACGAGTGGAACGACGAAAAGTAAAAAATCGACAGGTACGGCGGCTTTTGCCGCCGTATTTTAATATACCACTGTTAAATTTACAATGAAGCTGCATAATATTTACCGTTTTATAATAAACTTTTTCTATCCGAATACGTGCCCGTCCTGCGGCACGATTATCGGCTATAACGACGATTTTTGCGAAGCTTGCAAAAGCGGGCTTACGCGTGTTGAAAAGCGCTGCCGCATTGAAAACGCGGACGGCTTTGCCGCTTACTGCCTATACGCCGACGCAGCGGAAATGCTGCTTCGATTCAAAAACGACGCCTGCGGGAACAGCTATTACGCTTTTGCGTGCGGCATTTTCCGCGCGATAACGGACGAGGGCTTTGCGGATAAAATTGACGAAATCGTGTTTATTCCGATGACAAAATCGGATTACAGGCAGCGCGGGTTTAATCAGACCGAGCTTATCGCGCGTGAGCTTCGCTTTATGCTGGGCGTCCCGTGCCGAAAGGGACTTGTCAAGCTGCGAGCAACACGTCACCAAAAGGAATTGTCGGGCGAGGAAAGAAAAACCAATGTCGTCAACGCTTTCCAAGCTGCCGACGGTTTTCGCTTCGACGGAAAAACCGTTCTCGTTATCGACGACGTATGCACCACGGGAAGCACGCTTTCGGAAGCTGCAAGAGCCTTGCGGGCGGCGGGCGCTGAGTATGTATACGCTGCCGCCTTTGCCAAAACTGACAAATCCTGAACAGGTCTTGACTAACGCGGAAAAAAGATATATAATTAAAGAGTAAGCTGAAGCTCATTCAAGGGAGGCTTGAAAATGAAAATATTTTATGATTTAAACGGAACCCTTTACGCGAACATTACCAACAAATGTCCCTGCGCCTGCACATTCTGCATACGCAAAAACGCTGACTCGGTCGGCGAAAACGACAGCCTCTGGCTTGAACATGAGCCGACTGTTGAGGAAATAAAAGCAGCCTTCGACGAGGTTGACAAGTCTAAGTACGACGAGGTCGTTTTCTGCGGCTACGGCGAGCCGATGGAACGAGCCGCAGAGCTGATTGAAACGGCAAAATACATCAAGCAGACGTCGGGAATGAAGGTAAGAATCAATACGAACGGGCTTGTTTCGCTTATTCAGCCGACCTTTGATTTGTATTCGATGCGCGGCGTAATCGACAGCCTTTCAATAAGCCTGAACGCCTCCGACCCCGATAAATATTACGCTATAACGCGCTCAAAATTCGGTCTGCCGTCGTACAATTCAATGCTCAATTTTGCAATAATCACTTCGTCCTTCATTCCGAGCGTTGTTTTCACAATTGTGGACGTTGTTGACGAAGCGGAAATCGAAGCCTGTCGGAGAAGAGCTGCCGACCTTGGCGTTCCGCTGAAAGTAAGAGGCTATATCTCGGATAACGTTGCTTATAATTGATTGGAGTGAAAAAAGGTGCTGATAAGACTTGCGGGTCTTGTCCCCGAATCGTTTGTTGACGGTCCGGGAATACGTTTTACCGTTTTTGTGCAGGGCTGCCCGCACCACTGCAAGGGGTGTCAGAATCCCGAAACGCATAATTTCGAGGGCGGCAGGCTTGCCGATGTTGACAGGCTTTTTAATAAAATAATTTCCAACCCGCTTGTAAGCGGCGTAACCTTTTCGGGCGGAGAGCCTTTCTGCCAGCCCGAACCGCTTGCATATCTTGCCGGTTTGTTAAAGGAAAAAGGCTACCACCTTATGAGCTATTCGGGCTATACCTTTGAGGAGCTTACCGCCCTCTCGGAGAAAAATCCGAGCGTGGGGGAGCTTCTCGGCAGGTTGGATTTGCTGGTTGACGGGCGCTTTGAGCTGTCGCAGAGAAGCCTTGAGCTTAAATTCAAGGGCAGCCGTAATCAGCGTATAATCGACGTTCCGAAAAGCCTGAACGAGGGCAGGGCGGTTATCAGTGAAATATAAAGCAATCGCACTTTCCGTGCTGCTGCTTTTGTTCAGCTGCCTTTGCGGCTGTGAAAAGGGAAGCGGCACGTATATTTTTAAGGCGGCAATTTCCGGAAATCCGAAAACGCTTGACCCGCAGACGTCGGCTGCCGACAGCTCGGCGGGAGTGATTCACAACACCTTCCGAGGGCTTTTTCGACTGAACGCGAACGGAAAAAGCGAACCCGATATGGCGCAGACATGGACGGTGAGCGAGGACGGGCTTGAATGGACGTTTATCCTTCGGGACGACGTTTACTGGTACGCGGAGGATTTCAGTGAAAAATGCACCGCCCACGACTATGTTTTCGCGTTCCGAAGGCTGGTGAATCCCGCCGTTAAATCCGCTAACGCGGCGGATTTTTTTGTGATAAAAAATGCAAGGGCAATAAACAGCGGCAGTATTTCCGATCTTTCCGCGCTCGGGGTTGAGGCTGTGGACGAAAAAACGCTTCGAGTGTCGCTGGAATACCCCGATTCGGATTTGCCGCTTTTGCTTGCAAAATCAGCAGCTATGCCGTGCAGCGAAAATTTTTTTGATACCACGGAGGGTCGCTACGGTCTGGCGGCAGACTGCATTGCTTCAAACGGGCTGTACTACGTCCGCACGTGGAGCTACGATAAATGGAGTGCGGACAGCAATTATATAATCCTTCGCCGCAACGCGCTGAATACAGCGGAGGACGAAAGCCTGCCGGTCGGGGTGAACTTTTTCATTGATGAAGAGGACGAGCTGACCGAATTTACAGACGGCGCGCTCACTGCATATCAGACGGATTCGGCTGAGGAAGTCGCGTCCCTTAGCGGGAAATACCGCTTCACAACCCACGAATCCGCCGTCTGGGGGCTTGTTTTTAACACGAAAAGCTTTGCGGATACGGAGCTGCGGCTTGCGTTTGCGGGCAGTGTTGTTTTTGCTGACAGCGCGTGCTATAAGGCGGCTCAGCGGATAACTCCGCCGTTCGCAGACGGCGAGAATTTTTATTCGGCTGAAATAAGCGGCGGTTTTGAAACTCCGTCCGTTGTGAATGTGATAATGCCGCAGAACAAGGAGCTTCGCGAGCGGCTGAACGTTACCGCGCAGGCGTGGCGAAACACGTTCGGAGTAAGCTGCAATGTTTATGAGCCTGACGAGGATACATATTTTCAGAGGTTGAAAAGCGGCGATTACGACATCGCTCTGGTACGGCTGGAGGGCGCGGACTCGACGGAATATGCCTATCTTAGCGCCTTTTTATCGTATTCTCCGCGAAATGCTGCGGGTATAAAAAGTAAAAAGCTCGACCATATAATTGAAAGCGCCAAGGCTGAAGCGGACGAACAGCTCCGAAGCAGCTACTACCTTGAAGCGGAAAATTTTCTGCTTGAAAGCGCTTACTTTGTCCCGCTCTGTTCGCAGGCTGATTACGTTTTTTATAGCGGCGAGGCGGCGGGAGTTGAATACAACCCCTATCTTGGCGCATATACCATATTAAATAAAGGAAAGTAAAATAATGTACAAGGAAAAACTCGACAAATTTCTTCTAAAGGTTCAGAAGCCGTCCCGTTATATCGGCGGCGAGCTTAATTCTGTTCAGAAAAATCCCGCCGATGTAACTATGCGTTTTGCGTTTTGTTTTCCCGATACCTACGATATCGGAATGTCGCATCTGGGTATGAAAATTCTCTATTCGCTGATAAACGAGGTGCCCGAATACTGGTGCGAGCGCGTTTTTATGCCGCTTCCCGATATGGAGGAGCAGATGCGGAAAAACGACGTTCTCCTCTACGGTCTGGAAAGTCTTGAGCCGATAAAAAACAGCGATTTCATCGGCTTTACGCTTCAATATGAGCTTTCTTTCACGAACATTCTTGCAATGCTGGATTTGGCGGGACTTCCCGTTTTCGCCAAGGACAGAACTGAATTGACTCCGATTGTTTGCGCAGGCGGACCGTGCGTATGTAACGCCGAGCCGATTGCCGATTTTATGGATTTGTGTATTCTCGGCGAGGGCGAGGAGGTTAATCTGGAGCTTATGCGGCTTCTGGAGCAGTGCAAAAAGGAGGGCTGCACAAAGCACGAATTTCTTGTCCGTGCGGCTCAGATTGAGGGAATTTACGTTCCGTCGCTGTACAAGGTCGAATACAAGGAGGATAACACGATTGCCTCTGTCACGCCGACCGAGGGTGCGCCCGCGACTGTCCGCAAGCGCATAATCCGCGATTTCGACAAAACCTACTATCCCGAAAAATTCGTAGTTCCTTTCTCGGAAATAGTTCACGACCGAGCGGTCGTAGAGGTTCTGCGCGGCTGCATACGCGGCTGCCGCTTCTGTCAGGCGGGCTACCTTTACCGCCCGTTCCGCGAAAAGTCGGTTGATACAATTGAAAAGGAAACAATTTCGATTTGCGAATCGACAGGCTACGACGAGGTTTCGCTTTCCTCTCTGAGTACAAGCGATTACAGCGAAATAGAGCGACTTCTCGGTCGCCTTACCGAATATACCGATGGCGAACGTATAAATTTAGCTCTTCCGTCAATGCGAATCGACCGTTTCAGCGAAGAGCTGCTGCAAAAAATCAAAAGCGTGCGCAAAAGCGGACTTACCTTCGCTCCCGAAGCGGGTACTCAGCGCCTGCGCGACGTTATCAACAAGAATATCACCGAGAAAAACGTCCTTGACAGCTGCCGCATAGCCTTTGAGGGCGGGTATACGTCGGTAAAGCTTTATTTTATGCTCGGACTTCCCACCGAAACGCTTGAGGATATGGACGGAATAAAGGATTTGTGCGAAAAAATAATTGATTTGTATTACTCAATTCCCAACCGTCCCAAGGGTAAGAGCGTTCAGATTTCCGTTTCGCTCTCAACGTTTATCCCAAAGCCGTTCACACCGTTCGAATTTGAGCCTCAGCCGACCGAGGACGTGATTGACGAGCGACAGAAGTACATTCTCAGTATAATCAACTCCCGTAAGGTAAATATCAGCTGGTCGCGCTTCCCTATAACGGTTCTTGAAGCCGCTCTCGCAAGGGGCGACAGACGGCTCTCGCAGGTTATTTACACGGCTTGGAAAAAGGGCTGCAAGCTTGACGGCTGGAACGAGTACTACCGTTTTGATTTGTGGCAGGAGGCGTTCAAGGAGTGCGGAATTGATATGTCGTTCTATGTCAACCGCCGTCGCGAATATGACGAAATAATGCCGTGGAGCCATATGGATATACTTGTTTCACGCGAGTTCCTTATCCGCGAAAATAAGCGCGCTCACGAGGGCGTTCCGACTAAAAACTGCCGTGAACAATGCGCGGGGTGCGGCGTAAACAAATGTATAGGAGGGAACTGCTTTGAATAATATACGAGTTTTTTTCAGCAAAACGGGACGTGCTGTTTACATTTCCCACCTCGACCTTTACAGGCTTTTTCAGCGCGCGGTCAAGCGCAGTAAGCTTCCCGTCTGGGAAACGCAGGGCTTTAATCCGCACGTCTACATCACCTTTGCCTTGCCGCTTGCGCTCGGAACTGAGGGAATATGTGAAAGTCTTGACACGCGCCTTACGGAGGAGCTGACCTTTAACGAGGTGAAGGAACGCTTCAACGCGGTTCTGCCGGAAGGAATACGCGTTCTGGACGTTGACGAGCCGGTTATGAAAAATACCGATATCGCCAAATCGGAGTACGAAATCCTGACCGCGTGCAGCGATTCGCAGCTTTCGGAGTTTTTCGCGCAGGATAAAATAGTTATCGAAAAGAAAACCAAGCGCGGCGTCGCCGAAGTAGACCTCAAGCCGTTAATAGAAATCGCAGAACGCAGAGAGGGATATATAAAAATGCTCCTTCCGTCGGGAACTGAAACAAATATCAGCCCGAATCTCGTTTTTGACGCATTCGAGCGTTTCACGGGCAGGGAAATCGACCTTCTGTGGATAAAGCGTACCAATGTTTATTGTAAAAACGGCGAAATTTTCAGATAATTTTGCATTTTTTCTCGAAAAACACTTGCAATCCGTGAAAAAAAGTGTTATAATATAAAAGCATTTGTAACCGTTGCAGAAGCAACGAGAGTTAATGCAGGGCTATTGCCCATACATTAAATAGGTATTCCGCTGTATGAAAGCACTGAAGCAGTGCTTCTCCGCGTATGACGCGGCTGTGATTCCATCATATAAGAATGCCGAAAAATCAGGAGGAAAACAAAATGGATGCACTCAAGCTCATTGCTCAGGACAGCATGAAGAACGACGTACCTCAGTTCAGCGTCGGCGACGTTGTAAAGGTACACGTAAGAATCACCGAAGGCGGCAAGTCCCGTATTCAGGTGTTCGAGGGAACCGTTATTGCCAAGAAGCACGGCGGTATCAACGAAACCTTCACGGTAAGACGTGTTGCTCACGGCTGCGGAATCGAAAGAGTATTCCCGCTCCACTCTCCCTCGGTTGACAAGGTTGAGGTTGTCAGAGAAGGTATTGTCCGCAGAGCTAAGCTTTACTACCTCAGAGACAGAGTTGGTAAGGCTGCTAAGGTTAAGGCAAAATATTAAGCCAATACCCCCTGTAAAAATAGACGATTGCGGTAATAACGGACTTCGGTTCGTTATTACTCCAATTTGGCTATTTTTTCTTCATTTTTAGGGCAAATTTACACGGTCGGAAAGGAGCTTTTTGTGGAAGAAAAACAGAAAATCGCGGATTCTTCGGAAGAAGCCGCCGTTTCCGAAAAAAATAAAGCTGAAAAGAAACGTATTTTCGCGGCTGAGCTGATGGATTGGTTTGATACGGTCGTTGGCTCGGTGCTTGCGATTATTGTTATTTTTACATTTTTTACACGTCTTTCGGCAGTTGACGGCTCATCAATGCTGCCTACGCTTCACGACGGCGAGCGAATGCTTGTAACCGATTTTTTCTACACGCCGCAGCATAACGACGTTGTTGTGCTTTGGGCGGAGAACCTTTACAACGAAAATACCGGCAGTATGGGCGAGGCAATTGTAAAGCGGATTATCGGACTTCCGGGAGATATTATCGAAATCAATTTCAGAGAGGGCATCGTTTACCGCAACGGAGAAGCGCTGCCGCTTGAAATCAAGGACGATATACTTTACGAGGACGGACACGCGATTAACGATGTTACCCTTTCGCGGATTGATATGAACGGTCCCGTAACTGTTCCGGAAGGCTGCATTTTCGTAATGGGCGACAACCGAAACGGTTCGAGCGACAGCCGTGATAACAGAATAGGGCTGGTTGATATGCATAATATAGTCGGCAGAGTTTATCTGCGAATTTTCCCGTTCGACGTATTCGGAGGGGTGGTTTAATGGCTTACGAGGCTGATATTCAGTGGTTTCCGGGTCATATGACCAAAACCCGCCGAATGATTGAGGAAAATATGAAGCTTGTGGACGCGGTCGTTGAAATCGTAGACAGCCGTATTCCCGAGTCAAGCCGTAATCCCATTATCGGCGAGCTTACGGGCAGCAAGCCGCGTATAATTATGCTCAATAAGTGCGATTATTCGGACGACAGCGTTACTAGCCGCTGGAAGGCGTTTTATGAAAGACAGGGCTTCGCCGTTCTGGTGTGCGACTGCCGAAGCGGAAGGGGCGTGAACCGCTTTGTTCCGCTGCTTAAGCAAAAGCTCGGCGACGTTCTCGAACGCAGACGCGCAAAGGGTATGATAGGCAAGGCGCTGCGCGTAATGGTAGTCGGTATCCCGAATGTCGGAAAGTCCTCGTTTATAAACCGAATGGCAAATTCAAGGAAGGTTAAGGTTGAGGACAGACCCGGCGTTACCCGCGGAAAACAGTGGGTGACAATTGATAAAGAGGTTGAGCTTCTCGATATGCCGGGTATTCTCTGGCCGAAGTTTGACGATAAGCGCGTTGCGATTAACCTTGCATTCACTGGCGCGATAAAGGACGATGTTATGGACGTTGAGGCGCTGGCGGAGGAGCTTGGCGCGTATCTTCGTGAATATTACCCCGAACGTCTTTGCGAGCGGTATAAGCTGGACAGCCTTGACGGGCGGATAACCGAGCTTATAGCTAAAAAACGCGGAATGATGATGTCGGGCGGCGTTCCCGACGCAGAGCGTGCCGCAATAACCTTACTTGACGAATACAGGAGCGGTAAAATTGGAAAAATCACTCTCGAACAGCCTGCTGAATGAACGCTTTGCTTTTGACGGCGATTTCCGTGCGCTTCACGGCGTTGTCTGCGGAATTGACGAAGCAGGGCGCGGTCCATTGGCGGGAAGCGTTTACGCGGCTGCCGTAATCCTGCCCGAAGATGTTTTCATCGACGGACTTAACGACAGTAAAAAGCTTTCCGAAAAGAAGCGCGAAGCGCTTTTTGACGAGATAATCGAAAAATCGGAGAGCTATTGCATTGCCGTTGCTTCCGCACAGGAAATAGACGAGCTGAATATTCTCGGCGCAACCTTCCTTGCGATGCAAAGAGCGGTCGATGGACTTGCGGTAAAGCCCGATTTCGCCTTGGTTGACGGAAACAGGCTGCCTGAACTGCCGTGCGCGGCGGAGGCTGTCGTAAAGGGCGACAGCAAATCGGCAAGCATTGCCGCTGCCTCAATTCTTGCAAAGGTCGCGCGTGACAGGTATATGCGTGAACTGGACGAGCGCTATCCCGAATATCAATTCGCGAAGCATAAGGGCTACGGGACAAAGCTGCACTATGAAATGCTTGCGCAGTACGGAATGTGTCCCGAACACCGACGTTCTTTTTTTAAAAAGCATAAGATATGAACGGTAATATGAATAAAAACAGGCGCACGCGCGGCAGTTTCGGCGAGGATTATACCGCGCAGCTGCTTGAACAAAAGGGTTGGCGGATTCTGGCGAGAAATTACCGCAAGCGCTGCGGCGAGCTTGATATTGTCGCGGCGGACGGCGACGAACTGGTCGCCGTCGAGGTAAAAACGCGCAAGTACAACAGTATGACATACGGTGCGGACGCTGTAAATTGGTCAAAGAAGCGTAAAATTGCGCTTACTCTGTTGGAATTTGCAGCCGAAAACGGGTTGGAGGCAAGCGTGATGCGGTTCGATATCGCCGAGCTTACGGTAACGACCGAGGACCCTCCGAGAGTTCTGGAAATGAACTACTATGAAAACGCATTCGATTCTACGGGACTGCAATTATATTGAACGAGCGAAAAATCAGAAAGGACGACTGAGTATGAATTACAGAAGTACACGAAATAACAGCGTGCAGGTTACAAGCGCAAAGGCAATTGCGCAGGGTCTTTCCGAGGAGGGCGGTCTGTTCGTCCCCGAAAAGCTCCCGAAGCTTACGGAAGCCGATATCATGGGGCTTTGCGACAAGTCCTACCCCGAACGCGCTTTCGAGATTTTTAAGCTTTTTCTGACCGATTTCACCGACGACGAAATCCGTTATTGCGTGAACGGCGCTTACGGAAACAATTTTGATTCGGAAAATGTTTCGGAAATTTCTCACCTGCTTACGGGTACATATATTCTTGAGCTTTGGCACGGTCCGACCTGCGCCTTTAAGGATATGGCGCTCCAGATTCTTCCGTACCTGCTTACCGTTTCCGCGAAAAAAACAATTGACGGCAAGGATATTGCAATTCTCGTTGCAACCTCCGGCGATACCGGCAAGGCAGCGCTTGAAGGCTTCAAGGACGTTCCCGGAACAAGCATTACGGTTTTCTATCCCGAGGACGGCGTAAGCGATATGCAGAAGCGCCAGATGACCACGCAGGAGGGAAATAACGTTCATGTCTGCGCGGTAAAGGGCAATTTTGACGACTGCCAGAACGGCGTCAAGGCTATTTTCACCGACGCTAAGCTCAAAGCGGAGCTTGAAAAGCTTAACGTAGTGTTCTCAAGCGCAAATTCCATCAACTGGGGCAGACTTTCACCTCAGATTGTTTATTACATTTCCGCCTACGCTTCGCTTATCAAAAACGGCGAAATCAAGTACGGCGAGCCTGTCAATATCGTTGTTCCGACAGGTAATTTCGGAAATATCCTCGCCGCTTACTACGCTAAGCAGATGGGTATCCCCGTAAATAAGCTTATCTGCGCTTCAAATGCAAATAACGTGCTTACCGATTTCATCAATACGGGCGTTTATGACAGAAACAGAGCCTTCTACACCACCGTTTCTCCGTCGATGGATATACTTATTTCAAGCAACCTTGAGCGTCTTTTGTATCACCTCTGCGGCGAAAACGACGAGCAGATCCGCGATTGGTTCGGCAAGCTTTCAAAGGAAGGTAAATACAGCGTTACTCCCGAGGTTCTTGAAAAAATCCGCGCTGATTTCTACGCAGGCTGCTGCGATGATGTTCAGACAAAGGCGGCAATCAAGGAAGTTTTCGAGTCCTATTCATATCTTATGGATACCCATACCGCCGTCGCTTATAAGGTATATCAGGATTATAAGGCGGCAACAGGCGATACCACCAAGACAATCGTCGCTTCAACCGCCAACCCCTACAAGTTCGGTGCGGCTGTAATGGACGCTCTCGGCGGCGAAACCAAGGGCGTTGATGAATTTACGATAATTGAAGAGCTTGAAAAGAAAACCGGCACAACTATCCCCGCGCCGCTCGCTGCGACAAAGGATAAGACTGTCCGCTTTACAGGCTCCGTTGAAAAGCAGGAAATGCCCGAAGTGGTGCTGGGCTTCCTGAAAAAGTGAGCGTATACGCAATCGGTGATTTGCACCTTTCGCTGGGCTGCGATAAGCCGATGGATATTTTCAAGGGCTGGGATAATTACGTTGAGCGCCTTACCGAGAACTGGAACAGGCTGGTTTCCGACGAAGATACGGTAGTTGTTCCCGGCGATATTTCGTGGGCAATGTCGCTGACGGATACGGTCAGGGATTTTGAATATCTGAACGGCACGCTTAACGGTGAGAAAATAATTCTGAAGGGCAACCACGATTACTGGTGGAGTACCGCTTCAAAAATGAACGCTTATCTCGCCGAAAAAGGCTTTGACAGGATAAAAATTCTCAATAATAACGCTTTTCTGCGCGAGGGAATGTGCATTGTCGGAACGCGCGGCTGGATAAACGACGACGGCTCGCCCTGCGATGTAAAGGTGCTGAACAGGGAAGCAGGACGGCTGCGAATGTCGATTCAGGAGGGCTTGAAGCTTGGCGGAGAGCTTACCGTATTTCTCCATTACCCGCCGATTTTCAACGGCGAACGGAATGAATACCTGCTTTCCGTTATCCGCGAATTTGGTATAAAGAAGTGTTATTACGGTCACATTCACGGCGCCGTCGGTCATAAATACGCCTTTCAGGGCGAGGAAAACGGCACCGAATATCATATGATTTCAGCTGATTATCTGGGTTTTATGCCAATTTTGATAAATTGATAAAAATTTTATAAAAGTACTGGTAATTTAAGAAAAAATATGCTATAATGTTAGGTGACTGTTAGCGGGCAGCGTATACTGCCGCAAATCTGCGCCGATTTTTCGGTTTGATTCTTATATGTTAATATAAAACGGAGGATAAACAAATGGAAATTATTTCTAACAACAAGACTGAGGCGAATACCGTCGAGGTCGAAATCAAGGTAAGCCCCGAGGATTTTGAGGCTGCTGTACAGTCGGCATACTTAAAGAAGAGAAAGAATATCTCTATCCCCGGTTTCCGTAAGGGCAAGGCTACACGCAAGATGATCGAGGCTCAGTACGGCGAAAGCGTTTTCTATGAGGACGCTGTAAACAGTATGTACCAGAAGGTAGTTGCGGAAGCTGCCGAGGAATTGAAGCTTGATGTTGTTGACGTTCCCAATACCGAGGTTACAGAGGTTTCTAAGGAAAACGGCGTTTCCTTTAAGGTAAGATACACCGTTAAGCCTGAGGTTTCGATTTCCGATTATAAAGGATTAAAGCTTGAAAAGCCTGTCAAGAATATTACCGACGAGGAAGTTGAAAAGGAAGTTGAGCGCGTAAGAAACAGCAACGCGAGAATCATTGACGTTACCGACAGAGCTGCCGAAAACGGCGATACCGTTGTGTTCGACTTCGAGGGCTTCTGCGAGGATAAGGCTTTTGACGGCGGCAAGGCGGAGAAGTTCAGCCTTGAACTCGGCAGCGGCAGATTTATCCCCGGCTTCGAGGATCAGATTGTCGGAAAGAATATCGGCGAGGACTTCGACGTAAACGTTACCTTCCCCGAAAACTACAACGCTTCCGAGCTTGCAGGCAAGCCCGCAGTGTTCAAGTGCAAGATTCACGAAATCAAGGGCAAGGAGCTTGCAGCGCTTGACGATGAGTTCGCAAAGGACGTAAGCGAGTTTGATACCCTCGACGAATATAAGGCTGACATTAAGGCTAAGCTTACCGAAAATGCTGTAAAGCAGGCTGACGGTGCGCTTGATGACAATATGGCTGAAAAGCTTGCCGAAAAGCTTGAAGCAGAGGTTCCCGCCGTTATGTTTGAGAACCGTATCTCCGATATGATTCGCGAGTGGGAATACCGCAACAGATATATGGGCATCAATCTTGACACCTACCTCAAGTATACAGGTCTTACGCTCGATCAGTTCAAGGAGAGCTTCAGAAAGCCCGCCGAAATTCAGGTTAAGCTCAGACTTGCCCTTGAAAAGATTGCAGAGCTTGAAGGTATCGAAGCTACCGAGGAAGAGCTTGAGCAGCACTACAAGGAGCTTGCAGACGAGCACAAGATGGACATTGAAAAGGTTAAGTCCGTTGTTCCCGCTGAAAGCCTTAAGATTGACCTTAAGATTCAGAAGGCGTTTGATTTTGTAAAGGCTAACGCTGAAATTACTGAAACCGAAGCATAATTCAAGTTTATTTCAGAGCTTCTGAAACGGAAGCTCTGAAATATTTGTATCTGCGCAAAACGCGGCTTTTGTCGAGAAAAGAAAGGAATGATTTTATGAACTACAATATGAGCCTTGTGCCGACCGTCATCGAACAGACAGGACGCGGCGAGCGTGCCTATGACATTTACTCCCGCCTGCTCAACGACCGTATTATTATGCTTAACGAGGAAGTTAATTCCGTTACGGCAGGTCTTGTTGTCGCTCAGCTCCTGTTTTTGGAGGGACAGGATCCCGAAAAAGATATCTGCCTCTATATCAACAGCCCCGGCGGCTCTGTAACTGACGGAATGGCGATTTACGACACAATGAATTATATTAAGTGCGACGTATCCACGATTTGTATGGGTATGGCGGCTTCCATGGGCGCATTCCTTCTTTCTTCCGGTGCAAAGGGTAAGCGTCTTGCGCTCCCCAACACCGAAATTATGATTCATCAGCCGCTTATTGCCGGCGGCGGTATTTCCGGTCAGGTTACCGATATTCAGATTCGTTCCAAGTACCTCCAGCGTACCAAGGATAACCTTAACCGCATACTGAGTGAAAATACGGGCAAGGACTACGAAACAGTATGCCGCGATACCGAGCGCGATAATTTTATGACAGCGGAAGAAGCTCTCGAATACGGGCTTATTGACAAAGTTCTTGACAAAAGATAAGTGAGGATTCTGATATGTTAAGATGCAGTTTTTGCGGAAAGAGCGAGGATAAGGTCGGAAGAATAATCTATTCCAGCAATGCGGCAATCTGTAGTGAATGTGTGTTGACGTCATATCGTATGCTTGTCGAGGAGGGCGAAGCTGCCGAGCAGATGAAAAAGCAAAAGGCTTCCGAAAAGAAGGAAGCCAAGGAAACTGACGAGCAGAAGCCTGCCGCAGTCAAGCCCGCTGAAATAAAGGCGATTCTTGACCAGTATATCATCGGGCAGGAGGAAGCGAAAAAAACGCTCTGCGTTTCGGTTTACAACCACTACAAGCGCACCCTTGCGAACGACGATGAAAACAGCGAGGTGGAGCTTCAGAAGAGCAACGTGCTGCTTCTCGGACCTACGGGCGTTGGTAAGACAATGCTTGCACAGACGCTTGCGCGCGTGCTTCACGTTCCGTTTGCAATCGCGGACGCAACAACTCTCACGCAGGCAGGCTATGTCGGCGAGGACGTTGAAAACGTGCTTTTGCGGCTTATTCAGGCGGCAGATTACGATATTGAGGCGGCGGAACACGGAATTATTTATATTGACGAGATAGATAAAATTTCCCGCCGTTCCGAAAATACTTCGATAACGCGCGACGTCAGCGGCGAGGGCGTTCAGCAGGCGCTGCTGAAAATTGTGGAGGGTACGATTTCAAACGTTCCTCCGCAGGGCGGCAGAAAGCACCCGAATCAGGAGTTTATCCAGATAGATACGAAAAATATTCTGTTTATCTGCGGCGGCGCGTTCGACGGGCTTGATAAGACTATTTCGTCCCGCCTTAAATCGTCAAGTCTTGGTTTTGGCGCGGAAATCGGCGATAAAAAGGACATTTCCCTTACAAAGGCGTTCCATGCGGTTGAGCCGGACGACCTTGTAAAATATGGCATTATTCCGGAGCTTGTCGGACGACTTCCCGTTCTGGCAGTTCTTGACGAGCTTGACGAGGACGCATTGATAAAGATTCTCGTAGAGCCGAAAAATGCGATTGTAAAGCAGTATAATTATTTGTTCAGCCTTGACGGCGTCGAGCTTGAAATTGAAGCGGACGCTCTCAGAGAGATTGCGAAAAAGTCGATTGCGCGTAAAACAGGCGCGCGCGGACTCCGTTCGATTCTTGAGGGAATACTTAACGAAACAATGTTTGACGCTCCGAGCGATTCGAAGCTGGTAAAGGTTGTTGTAACGGCAGGCTGCGTTGACGGCACTGAGAAGCCGCAGCTCATTCACGGCGAAAAGGTGAAAAAAGTCCGAAAAAAAGCGGCTGAGAAATAGCATAATTACCCCCGCAGCGTTAGTTGCGGGAGTTTTTGCGGTTCGGAGTGTATTCTTGTAAAACCGTATTGACTTTTATAGTAAAATATGCTAATGTTATTACAGCGGTTATTCCGCAATATTGTATCAGGGAGAAAAAATATGGAAAATACGAAATTCTGTAAGCATTGCGGCGGACAAATCCCCGCCGATGCCGTTATCTGCACTCTTTGCGGCAGACAGGTCGAGCAGGTTCAGACGCAGGTTGTTATCAATAACAACATAAATGCCAAAGCAAAGGATAAGTGGGTTGCATTTGTTTTGTGCTTTTTCATCGGCGAGTTTGGCGCTCATAAGTTTTACGAAGGAAAAATCGGTATGGGCATTCTGTATCTGCTCACGTTTGGTTTGTTCGGTATCGGCTGGTTAATCGACTGGATTGTTATTCTCACAAAGCCGAATCCGTATTATGTTTAAATAAATTAATAGTACATAAATGTGCTGCCGCAGCAATCGCTGCGGCAGCTCTTTTTCAATAAAGGGCTTGACCCGTCTTACGTGACAAGTGTCCCTCGCCGCCTTAGAGGCGGGGAACTTCTTGCCTAAGCTATATTTTCTGCGACCATACAGTCGGCGCGGCGCGCGTCTTACATTTTGCGAAGCAAAATGTAAGTTCCTTGGGCGGCAAGCCGCCCAAGGAATCGTTATGTGCGGCTTCGCCGCACATAACGCGCGCGCCGCGCCCCCTCCGCTTGAAGCAAGCCGGCTGTCAGGAACTGTTATGGTGCGGGAGCATTTGACTTGTCGCAAAGCCCGATAATAAATCCGTTCTGACTAATATTGGTCATTCCTGCTTTGTATCCGTTTTCCTCATCAAATCCGTCCTCGGTAATACTCGGGTAGTCGTGCCACTCACTCAAAGCAGCCTTAATATCAGGTGCGAACGCCGCGCCAACGCATTTTCCGTTAATGAAAATTACAGCCGCGCTTGCTTCCTCGCTCTTGTATTTGCCATTAAATTCTGTTTCAATGCGTTTGGCGAGCTTGTATAATTCGCTGTGTATTTCGTCGTCGTTGGTATTGACGTCCAGATCAACGGTAACAGTACCGTGCGACCAAAACGCTATATTAAACTTTACTATAACATCTGCCGGAAAATCATTTGCTGATTCGGTGAAATAATCATAAAGCTCGGCGGCGCGTTCGTCCGCTGTTTCCTGTTTTTCAGCCCGTTCAGCTTCCTGCTGCTTTTCCTCATTCCACTTGTTTTTTAAAAAAACCAGTTCACGATATTTGACGGTGTGAGAACGCCGTGTTCACGCCCTTGTTCACAAAGCTCCGCCCAATACTCCTTGTCGGTTTTTCCGTCACTTTCTTCCGCGTAGCGCTGCTTTATTTCCTCCCAGTCCGTTCCCGATGGAACAAAGTAGATGTCGAGAAGAAGCGAAAGCATAATCGCCGCTATAATTATCAGAAATATTGAAAGCCGCTGAAGCCCTTTTCCTTGCTGTTCAAGCTTTTTGTCATTGTCCATTGCTTCCTCCTGCTAAGTAAATATTATTTACATACAGTGTATCATATTTACGTGTGCTTGTCAATAAAAAAATACAGTTTTTGTTAAGTTTTTATCCGCGCTATTGCAAAACGCGTCATTTTGTGGTAAAATAAACATAGTAATATTTGCTGAGAAGGGGACTTCAATATGGAAATACTTGTCGGGGATATCCTCCGAATGAAAAAAAATCACCCGTGCGGGTCGGATAAAATGAAGGTGCTGAGGAGCGGAGCAGACTTCCGTCTGCGCTGCGAGGGCTGCGGTCACGAATTTATGACGCCGCGCAGCAAATGCGAAAAAAAAATCAAAGAGGTTATTCGGACTACCTCCGAAAATGAAAAACAGGTGAACTGACTATGCTTGATAAATTAAAGCTTACAGAACAGCGTTTTGAGGAAATAAGCGCGGAGCTTATGAAGCCCGAAACGGTAAATAATCAGGAGCAGTACAAGGCTCTGATGAAGGAATATAAGAATCTTTCGCCCATTGTCGAGAAATTTCGCGAATACAAAAAGGCGGAGGAAAATTTTGCCGAAGCGCGAGAGCTGCTTGACGAAAGCGGACTTGACAAGGATTTCCGCGAGATGGCGCAGCTTCAGTTTGAGGAAAATAAGGCGCTTATGGAGCAGTTTACGGAGGAGCTGAAAATCCTCTTGCTGCCTAAGGACCCCGACGACGACAGAAACGTTATTATCGAGATTCGCGGTGGCGCAGGCGGCGATGAAGCCGCGCTTTTCGCCAACTCTCTTTTCAGAATGTACACCATGTACGCACAGCTCAAGGGCTGGAAAACCGAAGTAGTAAACGCAAATCCCACCGAGCTTGGCGGGTACAAGGAAATAAGCTTCTCAATCGAGGGCGAGGGCGCATATGCAAAGCTGAAATATGAGAGCGGCGTCCACCGCGTTCAGCGCGTACCGGAAACGGAAGCACAGGGCAGAATACACACTTCCACAATTACCGTCGCGGTTCTTCCTGAGGTTGAGGAGGTTGACGTTGAAATAAACCCCGCCGACCTTGAATTTCAGACATACCGTTCAAGCGGCGCAGGCGGTCAGCACATCAACAAAACCGAGTCCGCAATACGAATTATCCATCACCCGACAGGCGTTGTTGTCGAGTGTCAGGAGGAACGAAGCCAGTACAAAAATAAGGACAAGGCAATGAAAATGCTTTACTCAAAGCTTTATGAAATGAAGCTCAACGAGCAGACAAGCAAGATTGCTGCGGAGCGTAAAATTCAGGTCGGAACGGGTGACCGAAGCGAGCGTATCCGTACCTACAACTACCCGCAGAGCCGCGTAACCGACCATAGAATCGGACTTACGCTGTACAAGCTGGAGCAGTTTATGAACGGCGACTGCGATGAGGTTTTCGACGCGCTTGCAATTGCCGACAGAACCGCGAAGCTTAGCAAAGCGGAGGAAAACAGATAATGGAAACGTTCATATTTAAAGCCGACTGTGAACATTTGCAGAAAGCGGCGGAGCTTCTGAAATGCGGCGAGGTTGTTGCCGTCCCCACCGAAACGGTGTATGGTCTTGCCGCAAACTCGCTTGACGCCGAGGCTGTTGCGAAAATATTCGCGGCAAAGGGCAGACCGCAGGACAATCCGCTGATTTTGCATATAAGCGATTTGGAGATGCTTGCGGATATTGCCGAGGAAATTCCCGACCTTGCGAAAAGGCTTGCCGCGGAGTTCTGGCCCGGCCCGCTGACTATGATTTTTCCGCGAAAGAGCGTTGTTCCCGCCTCGACCTGCGGCGGACTTGACACGGTTGCAGTGCGAATGCCTCGGCAGGATTTCACGCGCGAGCTGATTCGCTGCTGCGGTTTTCCGCTTGCCGCGCCTTCTGCAAACACGTCGGGACTTCCAAGTCCAACCTCGGCTGTTCACGTTTTCGAGGATATGAACGGCAAAATCCCGCTTATTATGGACGGCGGAGATTGCTCCTGCGGAGTTGAAAGCACGGTAATCTGCTTTGAGGGCGATGGCGTGCGCATTCTCCGTCCCGGCGCTGTAACTCCCGAAATGCTGCGTGAATATACAGAAGTGACGGTTGACAGCGGCGTACTTGAAAAGCTTGAACCAAACGCGCGGGTGCTGTCGCCGGGTATGAAGTACAAGCACTACTCACCAAAGGCGGAAGTTTATATTGTTGAAGGCACGCCGAATGAGCTGTACGATTTTTTGTGTACACGTTCTGCGGTAAAAACGGCGGTTCTGTGCGGCGACGACGAAAAAATCCCTGACTTCTGTGTTCGCTTGCCTTACGGAACAACCCCCGAGCAGCAAGCGGAACACCTTTTTGCAAGCCTGCGCAAGGCGGATTCTCTTGGCTGCGCGGAGGTTTACGTTGTCAGCCCCGAGCGCGGGGGAATGGGGCTTGCAGTCTATAACCGCCTTCTTCGCGCGGCAGCGTTCAGGATTATTCGGTTATGTGAACAAAAGGAGCGGCTATGATTCTTGGAAATGAGTGCAGGATTGTCGGGCTGACGGGAATGTCGGGCGCGGGAAAAACCACCGCCTGCAGAGCGTTCAGCGAAAGCGGCTGGGCGGTAATTGACTGCGACCTTGTAGCACGGTCGGTTGTCGGTCAGGGTAAACCTGCGCTGCGCGAAATCGCCGCGCATTTTGGAAGCGAAATTCTTCTTCCGAACGGCGCTCTTGACCGCAGACAACTGGGAAATCTGGTTTTTTCCGATGAAAAAAGACTAACTGAGCTGAATGAGCTGATTTACCCATATATTTCGTATGAAATTATCCTGCGCGCAGTAGAATATACTATGAACGGGCACGTGAACATTCTGCTTGACGCGCCGACGCTTTTTGAGAGCGGCGCTGACGGAATGTGCGATAAAATCGTGAGCGTTACCGCGCCGATTGGGCTTTGCATTTCCCGAATAACGGCGCGTGACGGACTTACGCACGAGCAGGCGGCAAATCGGCTGAAATCGCAGCATACGGCGGATTTTTACCAAAAAAAATCCGACTTCTGCGTAAGCAACGACGGCGACACTGTTCACCTTGCCCGAAAAATCGGAACAATCATAAAGGAACTTACGAAAGAAAATGACTAAACGAAAACATCTCGGAGCAGTACTTCTCCTGTTTTTTTCGGTTCTGATAATCGTCGGAACAATTGCGGGGATTTACGCTTGGAAAAAATGCGAGCGTGAAATGGAGCTTGCCGCGTATCCGCTTATGTACAGCGAGCTTGTTGAAAGGTATGCGGAGGAATACGGGCTTGACAAATACCTGCTTTACGCGGTGATAAAAACCGAAAGCAGCTTTGATCCGGAAGCGGTTTCAAATGTTGGCGCGCGCGGACTGATGCAGATAATGGAGGAAACGTTTGATTGGATTCAGTTCCGGCTCGGCGAGGAGGACGTTACCGTTTATGACGATATGTTCGACCCCGAAACGAACATTCGCTACGGCGGGTATCTTCTGAGCTATCTTATGAACGAATTTGGGAACCTTGACTGTGCGGCGGCGGCGTATCATTCGGGAATCGGAACGGTTTCCGAGTGGCTAACCGACCCTGAAATATCAAAGAACGGTGAAACGCTCGACGTAATTCCCGCCAGAAGCGCTGCACATTATGTTGATAAAATAAATACTGCGCTTGAAAAATATCACGCGCTTGAAAAAGAAAGGAACGAATGAAAATGGCTGAAAACAATTCAAAAAACTTAAAGGAACAGCTGTTCTACAAGAGAAAGAACGCTTACAACGTTCTCAGCGACGATGAAATCAAGACCGCAAACGATTTCTGCGAGGGCTATAAGCATTTTATCGACGTGGGCAAAACCGAGCGGGAAGCGTGCGCGCAGGCGATAAGCATCGCGGAAAGCAAGGGCTTCAAGCCGTTTGAGAAAGGAAAAAAATATTGTTCCGGCGATAAGCTTTATATGAACAATCGCGGCAAGTCCGTTATTCTTGCTGTTATCGGCAGCGAGCCTATCGAAAACGGCGTAAATATCGTGGCTGCGCATATCGACAGCCCCCGCCTCGATTTAAAGCAGAATCCGCTTTACGAGAACGAGGAGCTTGGATATTTTAAAACTCACTACTACGGCGGAATCAAGAAGTACCAGTGGCCCGCGACGCCGCTTGCGCTCCACGGCGTTATCTGCCGCGCAGACGGCTCACAGATTTCCGTGACGCTCGGCGAGGACGAGAACGACCCTGTTTTTGTTGTTACAGACCTCCTTCCGCACCTTTCGGAGGAGCAGTACAAGCGTCCCGCAAGCAAGCTTATAAAAGGCGAGGAGCTTAACATTCTCATCGGTTCGCGCCCGTTCAAGGACGACGATTGCAGTGAAGCGGTAAAGCTTAACCTTATGTGTATTCTTAACGAAAAGTACGGCATAACAGAGGAGGATTTCATCTCGGCTGAGCTGGAATACGTTCCCGCGTTTAAGGCTAAGGACGTCGGCTTCGACAGAAGCATGATCGGCGCATACGGACAGGACGACCGTGTTTGTTCTTACCCCGCGCTTATGGCGATTACAGCGCTCACGGAAACGCCTGCAAAAACTGCGGTAACAATTCTCACGGATAAGGAAGAAATAGGCAGCGAGGGCTGCACGGGACTTAAATCGTCCTATCTCAGATATTTTATTGATTCGCTTGCAAGACCGATGGGCAGCGACGGACATACGGTTCTTTCCGCTTCAAAATGCCTTTCGGCTGACGTAAATGCGGGCTTTGACCCGACCTTCCCCGACGCATTTGAGAAGCTTAATTCCGCGTATCTTAACCGCGGCGTTGTTGCGACTAAGTACACGGGTTCGCGCGGAAAATCCGGTACAAACGACGCAAGCGCAGAATACGTTTCCGAAATCCGCAGACTTTTTAACGCCAACGGCGTAATCTGGCAGACCGGCGAGCTTGGAAAGGTAGATTTCGGCGGCGGCGGAACAGTCGCAATGTATATTTCAAACCTCGATGTAGACACAATTGATATCGGCGTTCCGGTTCTTTCCATGCACGCACCCTTTGAAATTACCGCGAAGAACGACGTTTATATGGCATACAAGGCGTTCTACGTGTTCCAGAAATAAGCCTGTCTATTGTCACCCTCTCCGTCATAAACATATAGTATGTGTATGGCGGGGAAAGGGTGTGTTTTTTGATGAATTGCGTAAAAAAGCGGCACAGCCTGCGTTTTCTGGGGAAGCTCCTTGTTATTCTGGGACTTTTTCTCGTTTCGGCGCTTGTCTGCTTTGATTTCTGGATAAAGCCGACTCTTAATCGTATGGCAATGTACCAGTGCAAGCAGGTAGCCGACCGCGCGGTGTGCGGCGCAGTCTGTCTGAAAACCGACGAGGCGGAGGAAAACTGTGCGGAGCTTGTCACGCTTGTCTATGACGAAAACGGCAGCATATGCGCGCTTACGACAAATTCGGCGCGTATCAACCGCCTTAAAGCAATGCTCACCGAGAGCATAAATGCCGGTCTGGCGGCGGCACAGCCCGAAAAAATCGGAATATCTCTCGGAACGCTTACGGGAATAGGGTATTTTTACGGCAGCGGCTCTCAGCTTACCTTTTCGGTAAGACCTATGGGAATAACGGAAACTCGGCTTATAAGCGGTTTTAAATCGGCAGGTATAAACCAGACCGTCCACTTTATAACGCTGGAGGTCACGACGGAGATTTCTCCGCTTATTCCCGGTTTTACCGATGAGATAAGCGTAACGACCGAATATATTATTGCACAGACGGTCATTGTCGGGGAGGTTCCCGACACGTTTTCAAATATAATTTTAGATGAACAGCATTTCAGCGAGCTGGCGGAGTTTAATCTGGCGGGCTGAAACCGAAAGGCGGAAAAATGGAAAAGGAACAGGCAAAGCAGAGGCTTTACGAATTATATGATGTAATTGAACAGCACAACTATCGTTATTACGTTCTTGACGACCCGACAATCGACGATTACGAATATGACGGGCTGATGCGGGAGGTTAAGACGTTGGAGGCGCAGTATCCCGACCTTGTTACGCCGCTTTCGCCGACAATGCGCGTGGGAGGCTATGCGCTTACCACCTTTGAAAAGGTGCGTCACACGGTTCAGATGGGCTCGCTTCAGGACGTGTTCAGCGAAGAGGAGCTGTTCGCGTTTGACAGCCGCGTTCGGCAGGAGGTAGCTCCGCTTTACACGGTTGAACCGAAGATTGACGGGCTTTCCGTATCGCTCGAATATCGCGACGGAGTGTTTGTGCGCGGTTCAACGCGCGGCGACGGCTTTGTCGGCGAAGATATTACCGAAAATCTGCGCACTATCCGTACAATTCCGCTTCGGCTGACCGAAAAGCTGCCGTTTCTGGAGGTGCGCGGCGAGGTATATATGCCGCGTGAGAGCTTTGCCGCGCTTGTTGCGCGACAGGAGGAGAACGGCGAGCAGCCCGCGAAAAATCCGCGAAATGCCGCCGCAGGTTCGCTCCGCCAGAAGGACAGCGCGGTTACCGCGAAGCGTTCTCTGGATATTTTTATTTTCAATATTCAGCAGCTTGAGGGTAAGGAGCTTTCCTCCCATCACGAATCGCTTGAATATCTGAAAAAACTCGGCTTTAAGGTCGTGCGCGACGATGTTTACGATAATATCGAAGCGGCAATCGAGCGTATACGTGAAATAGGCGAGGAGAAAAAAGATTACGCCTACGACACGGACGGCGCGGTTATAAAGGTTGATGATTTTTCGCAGCGCGACGTTCTCGGCGCAACCGCAAAGGTTCCCAAATGGGCGGTAGCGTTCAAATACCCGCCTGAGGAAAAGGAAACGATTCTGAACGAGATTGAGGTGAACGTCGGCAGAACGGGCGCGCTTACGCCTGTTGCGGTTTTCGACCCTGTTCAGCTTGCGGGAACAACCGTTTCCCGCGCTTCTCTGCATAATCAGGATATCATAGCGCAGCTGGACGTCAGAATCGGCGACCGAATCATTGTGCGAAAGGCGGGAGAAATTATTCCGGAGGTTGTGCGGGTGGCGGAGCATTCCGAAAACAGCCTGCCTTACCGGCTTCCCGAAGCCTGTCCGGTCTGCGGACACTGTGCGGAGAAAAGCGGCGATGAAGCCGCGGTGCGCTGCATAAACCCTAACTGTCCCGCTCAGCTCCTGCGAAGCATCACCCATTTTGCTTCCCGTGAAGCGATGAATATTGACGGGCTTGGCGAGGCGATTGTCAGGCAGCTCGTTGACAGCGGAATGATTACCTCGGCAGCGGATTTGTATACCCTTACCGCAGAGCAGCTTATGACCCTTCCGAATTTCAAGGAGAAATCCGTTTCAAATTTGCTGACGGCGATTGAAAATTCAAAGAAAAACGAACCCGACAGGTTAATTTTTGCGCTTGGTATTCGTGGAATCGGAGGGCGTTCCGCAGCGCTGCTTTGTAAGCGTTTCGGTTCGGTGGAAGCGGTGATGAACGCTTCGGCTGAGGAGATAACCGCAATCGACAGCTTCGGTGACGTTCTGGCGGAAAACATAGTAACCGCTTTCCGCGACGAGGATATGCGCGGACTTGTTGAAAGGTTTAAGGAATACGGTCTGAATATGACCTATCACGATACGGCGGTAAGCGACATTTTTGCGGGTAAAACGTTTGTTATAACCGGAACGCTCCCGACAATGAAGCGGGAAGAAGCCAAGCAGCTGATTGAAAGTATGGGCGGTAAGTGTTCAGGCTCGGTTTCCAAAAAAACGGATTACGTTGTCGCGGGTGAAGCGGCAGGCAGCAAGCTTACCAAAGCGAACGAGCTTGGGATTACGGTTATCAGCGAGGAACAGCTTGTTGAAATGAGCAGCGGGAGTTAAAAATGAAAAAGCTTGTAATATTATTTCTGTCGTTATGCGCGGTCGGCGGCTTCTGCGCGTATATGCTTACAAGACATTCCGATTTGCAGCACTATCTTCCGCAGACAACGGAGGAGGTCCCGCCGTCGGAAAACGCGGACGAGCCTGTTGGTATAACGTTCTCCAAAAACGACGCTTTTTATGATACGGATATTGAAGTCGAGCTGAAATGCAATGACGAAAACGCGGTTATTTACTACACGACCGACGGAAACGACCCGACGGCTGATTCAAAGAAATACACGAAGCCGATTTCCGTTCAGGCGCGCAATAAGGTTGCAGCAACCACAATAAAGGCGATAGCGGTTACGGACGGCGAAGCCTCGGAGATATTCCTTAAAAGCTATATAACCGGCAGGGACGTATTCAGCCGCTTTGACAAGGATACGCTTGTTTTCGTGCTTTCTACCGACGAGTACAATCTGTACGATTACTATTACGGCGTTGCGACCGAGGGATATATGCGCGACGAATATCTCAATTCCGATGAGTATAACGGCGGCGAAATTGAATATAACGCCCCCGCAAACTGGTTTATTCACGGACGTGAAAGTGAACGGGATATGTATGTCGAGGTTTACACGGCGAGCGGCGTGCAGCTTATTTCACAAGCGGCGGGCGGACGCGTTGTCGGCGGCGTTTCACGTGCGGTTGACCAAAAATCGTGGCGGCTTATCGCGCGGAATATGTACAGCGAGGGAAACGGCAAGTTTAAATATCCCTTCTTTACGGGAGCGGCTGACGCTTACGGAGAGCTTATGACGCGCTACGACCGCATTACCTTACGCAATAATGCGAACGACCGTGAATTTGCGGCGGTTCGTGACGAACTTTCAATGACCCTTGCGCAGCAGGCGGGTTTTCCCGATACGCAGCAGGTGCGCGCGGCGGCAGTGTTTTTAAACAGCGAGTATTACGGCTTTTCGTGGCTGCACGAGGCTTATTGCAATGATTATCTTGAAGCGACCTACGGCGGAAACAAGGAAGGCTTCAGAATAGTCGGCTCAAAGGAAAAAGAGGTCGAGGGCGACGATGAACAGAGCGTTGCCGACTGGAACAGCGTTCTTGAGCTTGCACGCGGCGGTCTTACCGACGAGGGGAGCTTTTCGCGCTTCTGCGGACTTGTGGATATAGACAATCTTATGCAGTATTATGCTATTCAGATTTATATTGACAACAAGGACTGGCCGGGAAATAATTTCAAGGCATGGCGGTATTATCCTGCCGAGGGCGAGGAGATAACGAGCGAATATCTTGACGGAAAATGGCGCTTCCTGCTTTTTGACGCGGAATATGCATGGGGATTATACGGCAACGGCTATCGTGACGACACGCTTGCGAACGTTCTTTCGGGAAATCATATGCAAGGCTCGTCGGATATTCTGGCTGCACTGCTTGAGCGCGAGGATATGCGGGAAAAATTTGCGAACACGGTCTGCGACCTGTACAGCGGCGCGTTTTCCTCGGAAAATGCCGTAAGCGTTCTTGACCGCCTGATTGCCGAGAGCGATACGGAGTGTATGTACGCGCTGGAAAACGGGTACACGTCAACGTGGGCGAACGCGGGAACTTTCGCCGACAGCCGTCGGCAGATACGCGATTTCGCCGAAAAGCGCCCGATGGTAATGAAAAAAAGCATTATCAATAATTTTGAATATGAAAACGAGCTTTACACGGTAGCTCTCCGCAATCCGACGGGCGCTGAAAGCCGACTCGGCTCACAGGCTATTTCTTCGTCGGGAACGCTTACGGGCGAATATTTCACCGCCTGCTCGGTTGAGCTTACGGCAAGCGCTTACGAGGGCTACGAGTTCGACCGCTGGGAAATAAACGGGCAGACCTATGCGCAGGAAAGTGTAACGCTTGACAGCAGTCTTGCGGACGACAGCGGAAATATTTCGGCGGTGCTGTATATGAAAAGAGTTTCGCGTACAGGCGTTTATGTAAGCGAGGTATACACGGCGGGCGAGGGGGATTGGATTGAGCTTTACAACCCGTCCGATGAAGCGGAAACGATAAAGAAGCTCTTCCTTTCAGACGACGATGAGGATATGCAGAAGTGGGAAATTCCCGAAACAACCATTCCCGCTCATTCGACCTTTACGATTGCCTGCAAAAATAACGGGCAGGAGAGCGCGCTGAAAAAGTACCGCACGAATTTCAGCCTTAAAACGGGCGAAACGCTTTTCCTGACAGAAGAAAGCGGCAATATCCTTTCGAGGGTAAGCATTGTCGATATGGAGGAAACGCAGTCGCTTGCCAGAAATGCGCGGGGAAGCTATTCGATTTCCGTTGTTACGCCCGATTTTCACGATGAAAAATAAAATGTAATTAAATGCAACTTTTCGCCTTGCCGATGTGTATTAAAAGTAAAAGGAAAATGAAAGAGAGGGCGCTTTTATGAACATTAAGGCGAAAAGAACGATATGTCTGGCTTGCTGTACGGCGGTTGTTCTCGGCGGCTGCCGCGGCGTTTCCGATTCAGCTGCGCCGACCGAGCAGTCGGCGGCTGAAACGAAAAGAACGACCGCTGCCGAAACAACGCTTGCTTCGGAATCAACATCTGCAATTGGCGCTATTGTTGATTTGGACGGCGAAATTATAAGTCTTGCGGATATGTACAATAAAAAAGGCTACGATTACGACAAGGAGTATTATTGCAAGGACGGTTCGCGGTTTATTCGTCCGTGCGACTATACATATGATGAAAACGAGGGCGCATTGGTTCGCATAAATAACCCGAACGGCATACTTACACGTCCGGGATTTCTATACGTCAATGAGAAAGACGTACCCGATGGATATTATGATGATTACGCCTTTGTGTATAAACAGCTCGATTATTCTAATCCCTATAATTTTTATATTGTCCCGCAGAAGATTTATTGTACGGAAGCTGATATAACCGCAGGTCTTCAGCGGGAGCTAGTCGAACCGACGGTTGTGGAAGCGTACTACAGCAGCGAAGAGGTAATTGTCGTAAACGCCTTTCTGAACAGCCGGGACGGCGACCTTCATTTTTACATTGACCCTGCATATACAATGGGGCTGCCTTGTATAAACGGAAATATTCAGCCGCTTGTCAATTGCTCGATAAATGGTGTTGACGTTGTTATGAGCACGCTGGAATTTACCGGAAATGCAGTTTCGGAGGAAGCGGCAAGGTCGCTGAAGGACGTCGGCGAGGAGTATGTTTACGCGCGTCTGACGCTTGGAATGATGAGCGTACATGAGAACGCTCCGAATGAAACGTCCGTCATTACCGCAGAAATAATTGAACAGGACGCCTCTGCCGCGCTCGATAAGGTGTATCTTGACTGGGAAACCTCCACGGAAAAGGACAAGGAGCGGGAAGAACTGTATAACCTGTTAGCCGAAACGATTGACGAGTGGAATGAACCCGCGCTTATTGGAATCAACGTAATTGATTTGGATAACAGCGGCACTCCCGAAGTGTTTTTCTCGTATCAGTATACCCTCGCAGATGCATACGAAACAGGCTGCGATATTACCACGAAGGTGAACGTGTTCAAGGACGGCGAATTGAAACAAATCGGCGAGCTTAACACCTACCGCGATTATCATGACGCGCTCCCCGAAATAAAATCGCGGACGCTTGAGGACGGAACGGTCGAGTGGCTTTACAATTCCTCGGTGAATTATGAAACGGGCGAACGTCAGAATGTGACGTACACGATTAAGCTTGTGGACGGGGAATTGGTTCTTACCGAGATTTTCCGCGTGTCAAACGACAGTATTGAAGCGGCGGAGGACGACAAAACCGAAAAATACGAGATTTACTATATGGGCGAAAAATTTCAGGCGGGAACGCCGTTTTTTGAGGAGGTTTTCGCGGCATATAAGAATATCTACGGCTTTGAATACTCCCCGTCAATGGCATACTCCCTCGGCTATCACAACTACGGCGACGTATCTGCGCTCGGCGATTTAGCACGGGATTATTATTCCGACCGGTTTGACGGCGATTGTTATTCGCTTGTCGGCGAGATGTTCTATTATGACGGCTTTGTATTTGAGCTGTACCCGATGGTGACGGACAGAATGTTGAAATATGAAATCGCGGCTCAGATTGACGCGGCGTACGGCGGCGCGTATAACCCCGCGCTTATCGAAAGCTCTGTTGAGTACGCGGGGGTTATGTGCGGTATGAAGCCGATTATATACCTTTACCCGGAGGAACAGACGGACGTTTCTGTTGACGTCAGCTTTACAGACGGCGGCGGTTTTACCTGTACCTATCCCGAATACGGCGACGGCTGGAATGTCGCGGCGACGCCCGACGGAACGCTTTACGATGAAAACGGAAATGAGTATTACTGCCTGTACTGGGAGGGCGAGCTTGCACCGAAGCTTGACAGAAGCGAGGGCTGGTGCGTTTCGGGCGAGGAATCCGCGGAGTTCCTGCGCGAAAAGCTGTTGGAAATTGGGCTTACCGCGCGCGAAGCCAACGAGTTTATAATTTACTGGCTGCCGCAGCTGCAAAAGAACCCGTATAACATAATCACGTTCCACACGGACGATTATGCGGAGCTTGTTCCGCTTACCGTAACGCCCGTCCCCGATAGCGTGATAAGAGTGTTTATGACATTTGAGGCGAGCGACGACGTAGTTGAAATCCCGCCGCAGACTTTACCGCGTTACGAACGTAACGGGTTTACGGTTGTCGAGTGGGGCGGCGCTGAAATCAATTGATGAATCAATAAGGCATTGACGAAAAATCAATGTCTTATTTTTTTGAGTTGCTCAATCTAAATATATATATAGCTCCCCAAACCACACACCCCCCATTTTCGTCAAAACGCACATTTCCC
>CAZFMC010000015.1:0-39309 GCA_964520065.1 uncultured Ruminiclostridium sp. | reverse complement strand
AAAACTGCTGCGGCAAAAACCGCAGCAGCCTGTAATCTGATACTGTATCCTTTAACGCCGTATTATCCCCACATAACGCCGTCGCGAACAACAACAACCTTTTCGGGAGTTATCTCGTTGACCCTGAACTCCGACTGAACGCCGCTGCCAAATACACCATTCGCAAGCGCTTCGTCAATCGTTCCGCTTTCGGAAATCCTGTACGTTTTCCCGTCAACGCTGAAATACGTCAGCCCGTCGCTTGCCGCCAGCCGAACGGTTTCATTCAAAAGCTCCGTGCTTACCGCCATACCCCTGTTGAGGTCGTAAATATATCCGACGCCGTCCGAGATAAGCGCAAAGCTCTCAAAATCATCGCCGCGCTTTATCTTCATCGCGCCTTCAAACGCCGCAACCTCCAGCATTTCCCCGCTCGTCATATTGAACGTGTAAAGCTTGGTTCCGCTGACCGCGTCCGCAGCCGAAAGATAAAGCAGATTATCCTTGCAGCCAACAGCCGCAACAGGCGTCTGCGCCTCTACAAGCGGGCGGAACTGTACCCCGTTCTCCACGGAAATCCGTACCTCGTAAATAAAGCTGCTCGTTTCCGAAACAGTCTTTACAAAGTACTTGCCCTGCGCCTTGCTGTAATAAATCGTGCCAAGGTCGGAAGCGCCGATATTCGCGCTTACGTCATAGGTGTGAACCTCGTTGCCGCTAAAGCTTACCGCGGTTATGAGGTTTCTCGCGCCGCTCGCCGAACAGCCCGTAATCAGCATCGTTTCCTCGTCCGAATAAACAATCATCGGATTGCTCATTTCCACGGAAATTCCGCTCTGACCGCCTGTTATTCCGCCAAGCGTGTAAAAATACACCCCGTTTTTGGTTAAAACAACCTCATTGTCGCCGCATAAAGCCGTTTCAGTCGAATTTTCAATGTTAAGCTCGTAAAGCTCGGTAAGAAGTCCCACATCGCCGCCGTAGTACGTCGTAGCTTCAATCTCGTTCGTAGGAACCTCAACCGCCGTGGTTTCTTCCGTTTCTTCTTCAGGCTTCGATGTCACAGGAGCGTCGGTTTCCTCCGACTCCTCAGACTCTTCGCCGAAAGAATCTCCCGTTTCAGGGTCGTAATCTTCTTCGGGATTTTCCTCCTCCGGGTCGTCCTCATATTCTTCTTCGACCGCGGGGGGAGTAAGAGTGTCAGCCTCGCTGTCCGCCGATTCGCCTATAACAGGAACGTTTTCCGTATCCGTATCCGTTACCGAATCAAAGGAGAACGGAGTTGTCGTAACAGGAGCAGTCGTAACCGCTGCCGTCACCGCAAAGCGGTCGTTCATCAGCGGGTCGTTGTCCTCAACGACAATCGGCTTAAACGTTTCATCATTTATCTCGTCCGAACCCACCTCCGCAAGATAAACCGCAGAAAGGTCCTGGATTCCTCGGTAATACGCAGAAGCCGTTAAAAGCTTGACTGCAAGAACATTTTTTTCGCCGCCGCAGCCTGCCGCATATTCAGCAATGCTCTCCGCGCCTCTTATCACGTCGGAGTCGGTGTAAACTGCCGCAACCTCTATTTCACCTGCGTCCGCAACTCCCGAAAGCGCCATAAGCACATCGTTATAGCACATCGGCTCGCAGAAGGTCGTATATACGCTTATAGTCTTATTTTCAACTGACTGCAAATTGAAATAGTTCTGTTCCGCTTCGCTCAGACGGCGCGCCGCCGAAAGTGCGGAAGCCGAATCAACCGTTATATCTATTCCTGAATGAGGAGAATCAGCGTTCATATATCCGACAGCCGAAACTGTAAGCGCAACAGCGGCAGCAATTCCCGCCGCAGGCTTCCAATAATCCGAGGCATATCTCTGCCAAGCGGGCTTTTTCGCCTGTTTAAGCGCGTTTACGCGGATTTTTTCGGGATCAAGAGCGTATCGCGACATTATCTCGCGGTACATTTCCTTTTCCGTCATAGCTTCTCCTCCTTTCTCAGAATATGTAATTATATTTAATATAGTATATGCTTCAGACGCCGAATTTTTTCTTCTGGCGGTCAATTGTGCGGTAAAGCTTATTTTTCACGCTCGACAGGTTCATATCAAGCTGCTTTGCGATTTCATCAAGCTTCATATCGCAAACGAAATGCAGGTAAAAAATTCTTCCGACAACGGGGTCGTCCTTAGCGATATCGTCAAAAATCTGTTTTGCAAGCATACTGTTGCAAAGAACGTCCTCAAGGCTTTTTTGTTCACGGGACATTTCCGCTTCAACCGCAACCATCTGTTCCTCGGAAAAGTCCGCAAAGGAAGTGGAGGTGCTGTGCTTTTTTACGAAGCCGAAATAGTTTTTACACTCGAATTTCGCGATATTTATCACAAACGCTTCGGGGCTTTCGATATCGTCATAGCCTTTTTTTGCTATTCTCTGGTAGAAACGCGCGTAGACGTTCTGAAGAATATCCTCGGACTCCTGAATACTGCCGCATTTACTTACGACATATCTCGAAACAGCCGAAAACGTTTCCGAATAAACGGTATTAAAGTAAGCGTCAAGCGCTTCGCTTCCCAAAAGCCTCACCTCGCTTTACTGCCTACATATAGTAGTAGGCGATTTTTCCGAAAAAGTTTCAATTCCGCAAGAAAAAGTTGCCTTTCCGCTCCGGCGGCAACCGGAATTGTCGCCGCTATGCTGATTATAGCACTATTTTCTGCGGTTTACAAGTCACAAATACTTCCAAGCAAACAAAAAAGGGGCGGAAAAGCTCCGCCCGCATTTGTGCGGATTATTCCCCGATAGTAATCTGGTCGGGGAAAATATTTTTACTTTCTTCTTTATTAAGGAAGGTTGTGCTGACATAGCCCTGAATAATCGCGCCGTCGTTTACGGTAATGGTGGACGCGCTTATATCGCCGAAAACCACCGCGTCGCTTTTAAGCTCAGCCTTCCCCGAAATTCCGAGGTTGCCCTTTATCTTGCCGTTGACGTTGGCGTATGTAGAGGTAAGGTCGCCGATAAGAAGCGTATCGCGCTCCATAAAGGCGTTGCCCTTCATTCTGATATTACCCTGCACCTGCGAAGTTCTCATCGTAGCGTTATTGCAGGCGATATCTCCGACAACCTTTCCGTTAAGGTCGATATCCTTTGTGGTTTCGACATTTCCCTTTATATTTCCGTCAATGCTCATATTCGCAAAGGAGCGTATATTGCCGTCGATTACGGTATTTTTGGAAATTACCGTGGTTTCGTTATCGTCAATATCCGAACGGTACGGCGCGGTTGTAAAGGAATTTGTCTGCGGGGGCACGCCGCTGCCGCTTGTCTGCTGACCGTAGCCCGAGGACTGTCCGCCGTAGCCCGAGGACTGTCCGTTATAGGACGAATACTGCCGAGTCTCGCTGCTCTGCTGTGAAAAGGTCGGTTCGGGCGCAGGCTGCTCGGGAGCAGGCTGTTCAGGCTCTTCCGAATGGGCGAACGCCTGTTCAAAAGCATTCTGTCTGCGGCTGTATTCCTCCGCGCTCTGAGCTGCACGGCGTTCGATTTCCTCAAATTCGTCAAGCTCCGCAGGCTTTTCAGGCTCGGAAATTCCTCCGACCGCCATAAATTCAGACGTATCCTCTGCGGCGACCGCGTTTCTCATTCCCGCGACAGTGGTTTTGTTATCGCTGTGCTTTTCGTCCTTGCCGCTTCCGGTAAGCTCTCTTACCGCTTGTGAAAAATTTTCCTTGATTCCCATTTTTGCAATCCTTTCATCAGAACTGAAGGGGTCTGACGTTCTTGGTCAGCGACCCGAACTTAAAGCCCCGCTCATCGCTTTTCAGCGCCTTTATAATATCCTCCAGAACAAGCACGGTATTATACCCGCCGCCGTGGTCGTGCATAAGAATGACCGCGCGGGTCTTTCCCTCCACCTCGCCGAGAACGTTATTGTACATTTCCGTCCACGTTGCGCCGAGCGAGTCCTCGCTGTCCACATTCCAGTCGAAATATATAAACCCTCTGCGGGTCATTTCCGCAATTATCGCGTCACGGGTGTCGCAGTTATAATCGTTGATACTGCCGCCGGGGAAGCGGAAAAGCTCGCACTTTATTCCCGTTGCCTCATAAACGCGGTCGTAAGCAAGCTTGAAATCGTCGAGGTAGGCTTCAACGCTCGAATAAATATCCTCGTAGACGTGGCTGGCGGAGTGGATACCGATAGTATGCCCCGCGTCAGCTATTTTTTTCAGCAGCGCCGCGCTTTCCTCGCTTCCGCTCGGAACAACGAAGAAGGTCGCTTTAATGCTGTATTTATCGAGATAGTAAAGAATATTTTCGGTATATTTCGAAGGTCCGTCGTCAAAGGTCAGATACAGATAATCCTCGTCCGCGTCGTACACTATGTCGCTTGTTCCGTAGCAGTAAAGCTCCGGGTAAAGCTGCTGATAATCCGAAACGGGTTCGGGGGTATCGGTGGTTGAGGTTGTACGGAAGGGAGCGGCTGTTTCCGCCGCCGTTGTTGTCGCAGCGGGAATCGGATTTTCCTTCATTGCGGGAACGCTTTTCACAAACGAAGCGTAAAGCTCCGCGTCATTTTCGCTTAAAATACGCAGGAACTCCTCTTTTTTCTCCGACTTCTCGTAAAGGCTGAAAAGCGCGTTCGGGTCGGAGGGGTCGATTACCGCGCCTGCGGCAAGCTGCTCGCGAAGCTCGGCAATTTCCCGCGCCCTTGCGGCGTTTTCCGCGCCGAAAACGATACAAAGCGACAATGGCACTATTATAAGAAGCGCAAGAACGCCGATTATCAGATGTTTAAAAAATTTTACGCTGCCGAAATACAAACGCCCGCCTCCGCTTCAAAAAATCATACATATATATTTTATAATACCCCATTATTCGCCGATTGTCAAGTAATTTTCGCTTTGGCGGGGATTTTTTTAAAAAAATTTGCCGCAAAAGCCGCTGATTTCCGCGAAAAAGCCGACCTTTTCGGCAGGCTGCACAAAAATGGGCGGTATTTTTCAGCAAAACTAAAAAATATGGCTTAACGGGAAAATAATGCAAATTTGCCCACCAATTTTTCTGCTTTATGTGCTATAATTCTTCCAAGCGATGGAATCATTTGCGCTAGAGCTTGTTCACATTAACCGAAATGCTCGGATTTTGAAACGAATTTTTTGCAGAACAAGGCGAAAATTCGCAGACGTACTTTATGTACTTCAAGAATTTTCAACGCAGTTATGCGAAAAATACGTCAAAAGACGGGCGTTGAGCGTTAATGTGAACACGCTCTAATAATATGAAAGGGGTATATAAATACAATGAAACTACGCAAGGTTTTATCTTTTGTGACAGCGGTCACAATCGCTCTGAACGCAGCCGTTAGCTCGCTTCCCGCCGCAGCGGCAGATCCTCCCGCCGGCTGGACTTCAAGCAACGGCTCGTACACCTACACCACGGACGGAAATGAGGGCACAGGCTTCGAATTCAACGTCCAAGGCAAAAGCACGGAAGCGCCCTACAACACAGTATGGAGCAATTATCGGTATGCTTCGTTAAAGGTTGCCAACAACGGAACTAAAACAATCAGCACCTCGGTTTCCTTTAAAAACGATGTCGCCAGATGGATTGAAAGCGGTGAATCCAAAACCTTCCTTGTCGAGGTCGATTCAACCACTGACAGCCCTTGGTTCGCAGTTTACTTCGACACAACCGACAGCAGCAGCTTCGCCGCGGGTGAAAGCGTTACGGTAAGCTATATCAGGCTTTATGCAACTGCGGACGACATCGAAATTTACAACACGTGGTACACAACCGACAATTCCACCTACATTTACAAGACTCAGAACGCCGAAACGGAAATAAGCGATTACTTTGGCTTCGATCTTGACAACGCAGGCGTTGCCGACTGGTCGGCTATCAAGTACATCAGCGCGGACGTTAAGGTTACAGGTAAGGCTAAGCCCGCAATCAGCGGCGACGGTCTTAGCACAAACTCAAAGCTTATCGAAAACGGCACGCAGACGCTTTATCTGAACCTCAACGGCGTAAAGCCCGACTGGGCCGATATCGGCGCGTGGTCTTATGACGATAACGGTACTTGTATCGCGGCAAACACCACAATCGAGATAAGCAATATCACCTACTCCACCAACGAGCGCGATTATTCCAACGTTTACAGCGAATGGTATTATCTTTCCTCGGACGATTCATGGAATTACAAGCAGGGCAATCAGGACGGTACTCTGCCCAGCTTGGACATCAACGACAGCACTATAACAGACTGGTCGGCAATCAAGTACGTCAGCGCGGACGTTGAAGTAACAGGTAAAACCATGCCTGTAATCACTTCGGCGGTAAAGAATGTTGAAAACAGCTGGATGAACAGCGCGGCGAATGTGGTCGAAAGCACCTCGCAGGCTAAAACGCAGACTCTTTACCTCAACACAAACGGCAAGGAGCTTGAATATGTCAACCTTGAAGCTTGGAACTATGACGAGGCTGACCAATATTCTATTGCAGCCAACACCGTAGTCAAGGTCAAGAATATCACCTACTCCACCAACGAGCGCGATTATACCAACACTTATGACGAGTGGTATTATCTTTCCTCGGATAAGTCATGGAATTATAAGGCGAAAACTAAAAAGGAATGGGTAGAATCTCCCTTTTTTGATTCGAGCAGCGTTACCGACTGGGCGAAAATCAAGTACATCAGCGCGGACATTGAAATTACGGGCGATGCTTACCCTGTAATTTGCGCTACCGACAAGAACAATACAGAAAACGCTGTAACCGGCTCGGCAATAACCATCAAGGACGCGTCAAGAACAATCTATCTCAACACAAATGGAGCGGAGCTTCAAGACGTTCGCCTTGAGTTATGGGGCTTTGGCGAAGGAGATAATTACGCTGCTGTTACGGACGGCGTAGAAATTAAGGTAAAGAACATCACCTTCTCCGAAAATGACCGCGATTATACCAACGTTTATGACGAGTGGTATCCTGTAACGGGCGGCTGGCAGATTAAAATGGAACAAGTTGAATACGGCTCACCCGTTCTCAATCTTAAAGACGCTTTTGGGGTTTCCATCAAGAATAATACATACCTTACATTAGATATAAAATGCGATAAGGGCAGCGCCAACGGAATGCAGCTTCTCGTGTTCAGCGACGACGGCAATAAAGAAGGCAGCGGAGCTTTACAGGCGATTAAAGCTTCCGAATCGGTTACCATGTTCGCGTATAACTATGACGGTATTTACGGCGACAAAGCTGAGTTCTCTTTCTGGGAATTTGAAAAAGGAACAGTAATAACGGTAAGCAACCCCAAGACCTACACTACTTCAACCGTTACAAACTATAAGGACTACAAAAACACCATTGTCGAGTACGAAAAAGGAAAGTATTACTTCTGCTCAACCGGAATTGTGCCCAATACCTATAAAGAATCCACGATTGCAATTCCCTACAACGGAGATGTTACCAAAATTCAGACGGTAACGGTTGAGGGGTATGCCAATGAAATGGGAACGGCTACTTCTCAAGTCATGATAAATACTAATAACAATAACGGCTTCGTACATCAGCTCTTCCCTCTGCTGAAAACTGCTTCAAAAGTTGAGCGTTACTTCCTTGGCAAACTGAACGGCACACTGATGCTGCAGATCACAACATTCCATGGCGACAGCGAGGTTTATATCGAAAGCATTTCGTACAGCACCGACGATGTTGAGCTTCCTTTGTCGACTCCGAATGATATTCTTATCGACTACAACGGTTCGCTTCTTAACGGCGCAAAGGTACAGCATGTTATTTTACAGCCCGATGTTGAAAAAATTGAAACAGCAGGCACTCTCAGATTTGATGTTGAGCCTGTGTTCAACTCCGAGAACGTCAACAACAATCACAGTTATAC
Organism: uncultured Ruminiclostridium sp.; assembly: GCA_964520065.1. GTDB lineage: Bacteria > Bacillota > Clostridia > Oscillospirales > Ruminococcaceae > Ruminiclostridium_E. The sequence continues at coordinate 31,439 of CAZFMC010000015.1, read as the reverse complement.
CTTTATCGTCAACGACTGGAGCGGAAGAACGGATATTCCCGACGACTGGGATAACAATATTTACGGTTGGTATATGCTTGAATGGGGCGCAGTCAATGAAGCTAAAACGGTTGAATTCAAGATTTCCAAGGAATTTGCGGAATATATTCAAACTTGCTCTGATAACACGCTTCAAATTGTTATAGAAGGCGCTTATATTAAGGTATCCAACATCTGGTTCACCCCCGAATCTGACGCTCCCGCGCCGGAGAGCGAAGCGTTTGACCCCAACAAGGCCTTCAACGCGCAGGAAAAGCAGGACTTTGAAAACCAGCTTAGCCAGTCCAAGAACAACCAGATGACCGAGCTTGAAGGCTTTAAGCACATCAAGGACAAGAATAAATACGACAAACCGCAGGGTCACAAGCACTTCAAGAAGGACAAGAACGGCAACGACGTTTACTCTATGAGAATCGTTAAGATGGTCGATAAGGAAAAGCTCAAGGGCGCAAAATCTATCTCTATCACCCTTTACAGCAAAAAGTCGGGCAGGTACGTTACCATAAAAGCTCAGAGCTGCTACGGTCAGCTGAATGTCAACGGTCAGATTTGCGAGGCTGAGCAGGATATGGCGTTCCTTACCGTCGTATTTGACAACGTTCAGGGCGACGATGAAATCACCTACACCGATTTCACAATCAACTATTAAGGAGGTTACAAGATGAAAGAATATACCTCTCCCGAAATTGAAATTGTTTTATTTCACACCGAGGATATAATTACCGCAAGCTCCACAGGCTCAGGTACAGGCGGCTCCGGCGGTACTGCGGGGCTTAGCGTTGGCGAAGCGCTTATTCCTCCCGTTATTGACGCCGGCAGCATTTTCTACGGCGGCTGATTACGGCGGCTCTCTTCAAGCGGAAGGGGCGCGGCGCGCGCGTTTTGTGCGGCGAAGCCGCACAAAACGGTTCCTCGGGCGGCGAAGCCGCCCGAGGAACTTGCATTTTGCGAAGCAAAATGCAAGCCGCGCGCCGCGCCGACTGTGTGTGACAGCAGAATAAAAAGAAATGGTTGCTGCAAATTGCAGCAACCATTCTTTGCGTATTGTGAAAGTTATCAGTAAGCCCTCTCTACGGTATATCCGCGCTGCTCCAGCAGCTCTATAACGCTGCCCTCTCCGCAGAAATGCCCGAAGCCTACCATGTAGAAAATGTTGTCGCCGTTTTTGATGTACTGCTCGGCAGCGTCCGCCATTCCGACGTTTCTCTCGGGTAAAAGACGGCGGTTGTACTCCGCGTACTCCTCGGAAAACTCGGCGGGAACCTCACTGTCCTCGGCTTCCGAAATGTCGTCGAAAGCGGCTGTATCGCCTGTCGCCCAAGCGTTGTACAAGGTCATGTACTCCTCTTCAAGCGCGATTTCGTAGCCGTCAACGCTGATTTCGTCAAGAATCGAATTTATCGACCATTCATTGTAGCTGTCGGAAAGACAGGTTATAGCCTCCATCTGAGTTTCAAGGCGCTCAATGTCGCGCACTTCCTTTCCGTCCGCCTTCGCCATTCCGATGAAATATGCGTCGATTCCGTCAGAATCAAGCCCGTCAATACTCAACAGTACGCCGTTTGAAACCATACTCGACCAGTAGGAAGCATTGTAGGATTCCGTTCCCTCCTGATACAAGCCCGCTCCCGTGAGATATTCCTTCGCGCGCTCGTAGGTTTCCTCGGAGATGTGGTCGGTGATTGTCGTTCCGTCGTCAATTACGAAATACGAAAGGTACTTGAAAGCCGCAACCATATCGCCGTTGAGCCGCGTTACGTCGTATTCCACCGCCACGCCGTCGCTCTGCTCGTAAATGTCGAGGACATACTGCGGTACAACCTGCTCCGACTGCGGGATAATGTGAATCGTGCCCATCATATAAAGGCTGTTGCCGCTTTCGGGGTCGGTGACCTTCCAGACCGCAGGAGTAAGTCCGCTGTCGTCTGCGGGCGCGGCTGCGTCTGTGGTTACGGCTGCACTTGTGGTATCTGCTTCGTCGTGTTCGTTTACGGCAGTGGTTGTTTCGGCGGCAGCTGTCGTTGTTTCAGCGGCAGTTGTGGTAGTTGTTTCGGTTTTTTCGCCCGAACAGCCGGCTGTCAGAAGCAGAGCGGCTGCTAAAATCACAGATAAAATATTCTTTTTCATATCGTAGACCAATTCCTTTCTGTTGATTACCCCAGCCGCAGCATTTCGTCAATCGGCTTACGCGCGTTTTCCATAACGTAGTCGGAGAGCGTGATTTCCTCGCCGTTTCCGTTTATACAAGCAAGCACCTCGGGAAGCGTCGTCGCTCGCATATTATGACATACGCAGTCCTTGGAAAGGCTGTAAAAGCTCTTTTCGGGACAGTCGTACTGCAAATGAGCGGTAATGCTGTTTTCCGTGCCGATGATAAACTCCTTTTTGTCGGATTTCTTCGCGAAATCCATAATTCCCGTTGTGCTTCCGACATAATCCGCGCCCTCGGTTACTTCGGGCGTACATTCGGGGTGAACAAGCAGCAGAGCGTTGGGGTGAAGCTTCCGCGCCCTTTCAACGTCCCGCTTTGTCATACGCGCGTGGGTCGGGCAGCCGCCCTGAATGAGCTTGAAATTCTTTTCGGGCAACATTTTCCGGACGTACTGACCCAAATTTATATCGGGGATAAAAAGAATGTTGTTGTTCTCAACCTTCTTGAGAATATCGACAGCCGAAGCCGACGTTACGCACACGTCGCACTCAGTTTTAAGCTCGGCGGTGGTGTTGATGTACGCGGCAACGGTATAATCGGGATACTGCGCCTTTAACGCACGCAGCAGGTCGATATCAAGCTGTTCAGCCATAGGGCAGCCCGCCTCGGAATTGCTCAGATAAACGTTTTTTTCGGGTGAGAGGAGCTTAACGGTTTCAGCCATAAAGCGGACTCCGCACATTAAAATATTTTTCTGGGGAGCCTTTGCCGCCTGTCTGCTAAGACCGAACGAATCGCCGACATAATCAGCTATTTCGACAATCTCACGGTTCTGGTAAATGTGCGCGAGAATGCAAAAATCTTTTTCCTTTTTCAGGCGGAGGATTTCCTCCTGCATTTGTGTAATGTTCATTTTAAAACCCTCTTTTTAAGGCATTTTACGCTATACGTATACGTCTTTATTATACCCGATTTTTTCGCTTTTGTCAATAATTCGTAAAAATTGATACAAAAAACCCGCCGTCAGCTGACAGCGGGCTTTGTTTATGGGGTAAATCTTACTTTCTCTTCTTGGAAACGAGAACTGCGCCGCCTGCAACGATTGCAAGACCTGCAACAGCAGCTACGTCAGCGATACCTGTGTCAGGAGAGCCCTTGGAAGAATCAACAGCAGCGTCTACATCGCCTGCTGCGGGAGCTTCTTCAACAACAGCCTCTTCTTCAGCTGCGGGAGCTTCTTCCTCAGCTGCTTCTTCTTCAGCTGCGGGAGCTTCTTCTTCAGCAGCTTCTTCTTCAACAGCTTCTTCTGCTTCTTCCTCAGCTACCTCTTCCTCAGCAGCGTCATCAGCGCCGTCAAGACCTGTGATTGTGAAGGTTACAGTGAACTGATCCTCAGCAGCAAAAGCGAATGTTGTAGGATCGATAGGAGAAACGGAAGCGTCATAAGCCTGATTTACGCAGGTAGGACCGTAAGCGTTGTAAAGCTCGATACGAAGGTTGCCCTTGCTTTCGATGTCGCCAACCTTAATCTTGGACTGGTCAAAGCTGAAAACCATATCGCCGGAGGTTACGGTAACGTCGGAAACTACAACATCGCCGGTAGCGTACTTCCAAGATTCATCATCGTCGGAAGCGCCTTCGGGCTTAACCTGTAAGCCGAGGTCAGCGCCGAGCTTAGCAATGTCGATAACGAAAACGTTGATGCCCTCGCCTGCTGCGGGAACCTTGATTTCATCGCCTGTATCCTCGTCAACGGAATCGAAGAGGCAGTTAGCGGTGATGGAATATGTACCGTCGCCGGTGATTTCGCAGGTTGTAGCCCAGTCCTGAGCTGCCCACTGACCATCAGCAAAACCGAGGGTAGCGGTATAGCTTTCGTCAAAAGCGGAAACGGAAATAGCTGCTGTGGAAATAGCAACTGCGGCAGAAACAACGCCTGCCATAACTTTACTTAATTTCATTTGAGTATCCTCCATAATTTGGTAAAAGGTCTGTAAACATTTTTTACAGCTTCGTATTTATTATAACTTAATAACGCAATTTTCGCAATCGGCATTTTAGACAAACATTTCAGCATTTTAACGTGATTTTGCTCAAAAAAATCCGTTTTTTTGTAAATCGTTTACACGTCCTTTGTCAGGGGAAAAAGGTTGTTTTTCAATCCTCGGAGGACAGGTTTCCCGCTATGATTCTGCGGATTGCGGGAACTCCGAGCAGAATTGCCGCTCCGACGGTGGTAAAAATCATTTCGGGAAGCATATACGAGCCGTTGTAGAGCGTGCTGTAAAGCCATTCGTTATCGGTTGCGAAGCCGTCCCAGAGCATACCCGCCGAATGGAAAATCGCCGCTCCGCTTATAAGGTGGCAGACGAAACGCAGCGCGACAACCACCGCCGTTCCCGCAATCCAGCCGCCCAGTCCTTTTTTGCGGAAAATTCCCGCAAGACCAAGAACCGAAAACGCGCCCAGATAGTCGAAAAACATACACGCGACGAGCATAACGGGAGTGAGTCCCCAACCGAGCAAGCCGTCCGCGATTATGCCCTGACCGAGCTGCAGGAGCGCGTAGACCACCGACACGAACATTCCGTTTCTGGCGCCCCATTTAATCGAGAAAACGACTATCGGCAGCATTGAGAGCAGCGTTACCGAGCCGCCCCACGGCAGCTTCCACACGCGGATATAGCTCAGCACGACCGCCAGCGCAAGCATAATTGCGCCCTCTGTTAATTTTCTGATGCTTTCTTTTTTCATAAGTACTCCTTTCTTGGACAGCGGGTGGATTTTTTTACGCTGCCCCAACCTAACAGGAAAGGAGATTTTTCGGGATTTTAAAAAAATAAAAGCGCCATCGAAATGATGACGCTGAAATCCCCGATTATAAGTTATAAAAAATTATAAATTATAAAGAAAAAGGTAATATTTCCCTACGTCGGCATTATCCGAATCAGGTTTTGGGTCGGAACATAATTTTGTTCCCTCTCAGCCTCTTCAAAGCTCCCCTGTTAAGTTTTCGGTTTATTATAACACATTTTTCGGCGTTTGTCAAGACCTTTATCTGATTTCCGTTCCCTGATAATAGAACGCCAGAATCTGATCGTAGGTGTAGCCGTAATGTGTTGCAAGAATATTCGCGCCGTGCTGGCTCATTCCGCAGCCATGCCCATAGCCGTAGGTTGTGAACGTAAAGGTGGCGCTTGACGGGTCGTAGGCAATATCAAAGCTTGCGGAGCGAAGATTGAATTCCATTATTACCTCGCGCATTATTCTGCCCGTTATTTCAACCGTTTTTCCGTTCCTGGAGTAGCTGCTCAGCCCGCCGATTTTCATTGTGCCGACATAATTTCCGTCAATTCTCGACGTAATTTCAAACCAGCTCGTCGGGTCGTCGTTCAGCGCTATTCCCGTATTATTAAGAACGAAGCTGCGCATTTCATCAGCCGTAAACGTTGCCGTCCGACCGTAGTTGATATCATAAAGCTCGTCAAAATCGGTGCGGCGGCTCACGAGGTACGGATAGTTCACGCCCCAGACGTTGCTTGCCGAAGCCGTATACCCTGCCGACGACGCGCAGTACACCGCCTGAATCATAGAATTATTGTAATAAATCGCTTTTCCGATAACCTCTTTTACGCAGCTTGTGACCTTATCGGTCGGCGTTGTGAGAACTGCGTAGGCGTTGCTGCCGTTATCGTTGTAGTACTTTATGTAGGTGTAGGTTGCAATTGCCTGCGCCTTTATCGCTTCCTCGTCGAAGCCGTCGCTTATTTCCGCCATAACAGCCTTTGCAACAATGGAAACTGCGTCGCCGCTTACAACCTTACCGTTTGCGTAAACCGAGAGGGTTTCGCTGACGGCGGACGTATCGTCCGAAGCCTCGCCGCTTCCCCACTGAACCTCAGAGGAGCTTTCGGCGGGCTTTTCCGTTGTTTCGGGCGGAAGCGTCGTAAGCTCGGTCGTTGTGGTTGTGGTTGTCGTTACTGCTTCGGTGGTTGTGGTAAAAAGAGAAATTTCGGTTATAGACGTTGTTGCTGCTTCCGTCGTTGTTGTGGTTGTCGCAGTGGTGGTTGTCGCGGGGGCGGTTGTCGTTGTTGTCGAAGCCGCCGTCTGCGTTTCGGGAGCGGCAGTCGTTGTCTGCGCGGCGGTTGTCGGCTCGGGAGTAATTACGGCGGTTGCAGTAGTTGTCGTTGTTTCCGACTGAGCAGCCGCAGTCGTTATTACGGTAGTTGTCCGCAGCGGGGTTGTATAATCAAAATCGTCCGCTTCCATTACATAATCGTCGGTGGTTTCCTTCGGAGCTGCAAGCGCCGCAGCCACCTCCTCGGTAATGCAAAGCATAGCGTCCGTAGCGGTATAGTCCGCAAGAGAGGGCTTTTTTGCATTTACAACATTAAGCTGCGTGTCATAGACATAAACGGCGCGCGTTGTTTCCGCAAAAACGGGCGCAGCGGTCGTTGTCGCCTCGGCAGAGGCAGTTGTCGTTACAGTCTGTTCGGGCTGTCGTTCGCTTTCGGGTATACTTTCGTCAAGACTTTCGATTGTTCCCATAACGCCGAACAGATACAGATAAAGACTGATTATTGCAAGAGCCGCTGAAATCTTCGCCAGAGAACCTTTTCCCATTCCGTCACACCCTTTCTCAGGCAATACCGCGCAAAACCGCAAAGCGTTCCCTGCGCGGCGCCATTATACTTTGTTCCACACCTTTAACCATTAAAATCCTTTATATATGACGTATCCCACTGTCTTCCCGCCCATTCACAGTTGTACAGCTTATAGTATGCGTCAAACATTTTCCGCTTGACATTTCCGTTTTCATCGAAGCCCGTATTATCAATAAACGTTTCGGGGTCAAGAGTGGTGCTTTCCCCGTCGCGGACGCGCCTGCCCATAACGACCAGCCGCATATCCGAAAACATCGAGAAATCGCAGGTTGAGAGCGTTATAAGCTCGTCGCCGTATTCAAGGTCAACGCCGGTGTAATAATAGCTTCTGTCCAGACATTCGGCAACGAAGCTGTCGAAATCGGATTTTGATTCGAAATACACCTTATTCCAGTAGCCGAAAACCTCGCCGTGCTCCTCCTTTGTATTGGTAAGGAACACCGAGAAAATCTTGTACTGATTTCTCTCGTAGAGCGTGTCAAATTCCAGCAGATAGTTGTTCTGAATGAACTCGATTCCCTGCGAACGGAAGTTTGAGAGTGGCTGGAAGTAGTTATGCGTCAGGAGATTGTGACCGTAAAGCAGCAGATTATGCGGCATTTCTGTAGCGGAGATTTTTCCCTGATAATCGGCAAAAATCGTTCCGTTTTCATTTATTCCGCCGTCAAAAAGGTGCTTTAAATAATACTCGTTATCCTCCGCCTGAACGACGGGGTACTGGATATACGGGTACATTGAAATCCAACCGACGAAATCGTTATTCTGCTCGTAATACGGGAGATATTCCGCCAGAACCTCAACCTCCTGCTCCTCCTCGGAAGAAGCCGAGCTGTCGGAATGGTCGTCCTTGAGCAGGATAGTAATTTTCTCATCGGAGGCGTTAAGCTCCTTTTGCTCTGCCCAGTACTGCGCGTCCTTATCGTTGCGGTTATCGCGCCACACGTAGAAATCGAGCATTGCGAAGCCCGCGTACACAAGCGCGGCTATTGCCACGAGAAAAATAATTTTCCGCGCAATTTCTCCGCCCGAATCGCCCTTCCACGGGACAATTCCGCTTAAAACGCGCTCAACGGGATTCATTTTTCTGCGCTGAGGACGGCGGCGGACGGTTTTTTTCTGTTTCTTTTCAATTTCAGGCATTACCGATTACCTTTCGCTGATTACATTGTCGGCGCGGCAGCCTTACTGTTCGGGTACTGCTCAAGGTACTCGTCGAAGCCCTTTACCTTTGAAGTATCCCATGTTCTTCCTGCCCATGAGCCGCCGTTTACCTTGTAATACTGATCAAAATAAAGCGGGCTGTTGTTGATATAAGCCTTGGAGGTGTCAACCTCTGCGCTTTCGCCATCTCTCAGGCGGCGTGCGAATACAACAAAGCGGGAATCAACCTCCTTGCCGAGCGGGTAGTAGCAGGTGGAGAGAGTGAGAAGCTCGTCGCCGTATTCGAGGTCTACGTCGGTATAGAAAACGCTTCTGTCCATAATCTGAGCGATATATTCGTAGAACTGACCCTCGTTCTTGATGGTTCTCTGCTTGTAGTAGGAGAACACCTCGCCGTGCTCCTCCATTGTATTTACATACATAGCTGCGAAAATTTTATATGTACCCTTTTCCCAGATGGTGTCAAATTCGACTGTGGGGTAATTCGTGTACTGCGAAAGGGTTGCCGAGCCGTGCTTCCAGGGGTAGTACTCGGTGAGCTTTGCGAACATTGAGCCGTCGGCGATATTATGTCCGTAAAGGATAGTGTTTGCGGGACGCGTGCGGGAGGTAAACTCGCACTTGCTGTCGCAGAAAATCGAACCCTTCTTGGTTTCGGTAAGGTCAAATTCGCGGTAGAGGTAATAGTTATTGTCGTCCGACTGCATTACGGGGTAGTCGATAGGCGTTCCGTCAACCTTAATCCAGCCGAGAAGATCCTCGTTTTCCTCATACTTTGCTTCATAATCGGACATTACGGGGAGAGGCGGGAGGGTTGTGGTGGTTGTGGTTGTGATTTTGGGAGTGGTAGTTGTCGCTGCGGCGGTAGTTGTCGAAGCGGCGGCGGTTGTGGTGTCGCTTTCCTCGGCAGTAGTCTGTTCTCCGCAGGCGGAAGTGCCTGCAACGATTGCAAGTGCCGCTGCTGCTGCGGCGAAGCGCTTAAAATTCTTCATGTTAAAAGTCCTTTCTGATTTATATTGGCTTTAGTGTTTGCTGATTTTACGATATTTCAAGCTGTCCGAGCAGGGTCGGAAGCTCCGAAACGGCTTTCAGTCGGGCAATTCCGCCGTCTGCGCTCCCGAAGCCGTAAGCCGCGTGGATAAACGGTATTCCCGCCTCCGTCGCCGCGTTAAGGTCGCCCTGCGTATCGCCGATATACACGGGATTTTTCATCCCGTATCGCTCGACAAGAACGCGGTTCGTACCGCTTTTCGGGAGAAGCGTATCTCCGTGACACAGATGTCCCTCGAAAAAACGCTCAAGCCCGTGCGCGTTGAAAAAGGCCTCGATATATCCGCGCTGACAATTGCTGACGATAAAAAGCCTGTAATTATTTTTCAGCTCCGCAAGCGTTTCCGTCAGCTTCGGATAAAGCTTTCCGCCGATTCGGCTTAAAACCTCGTTTTCCCGTTCGGAAATTACGCGGACGATTTCCGCTTTTTCGCGCTCGTCCGCCGTCGGGGCAAGGTCGGAAACTATCTCGTCCAGAAGCTTCCCCATTTCGCCCGCAGCCGTCTGCGCCGTAATCCTTGTATCAATTCCGACCTTCGCGAAGGCTTCGTTCCAGAGCGCGCTTACCGCGCCCGTAGCGTCCCAGAGCGTGCCGTCAAGGTCGAAAATAAGCGAATCAAATTTCATTTTATCACCTGTCGTAGCTAAGCAGCTTCGACGTATCCCAGGTTCTTCCCGTCCAGCGCTCGCCGCCCTCCTTTTCGTACTGGTAAGTGAACTTCAAGGGCGTGGAGTTTATCTGCGCCTTGCTTACGTCAACCTCCGCGCTCTCGCCGTCGCGAACCTTACGCGCGAAAATTACGCAGCGCGTATCGGTATTTTCGTAAGGGTAGTACATATAGCAGGTGGAAAGCGTAAGCAGGCTGTCGCCGTATTCAAGGTCAACGTCCGTCCAGAGCGCGCTTCTGTCCATTATATCGAGGACGTAGCTGTTAAACTCCTCCTTGCTGCCGAATTCAAGCACCTGCGTATAGGGGTAAACCTCGCCCAGCTCCTCGCGGGTATTGAACAGCACCGCCGCGAAAATTTTCCATTCCGAAGCCTCGTAAAGGGTGTTGAAGGTGAGGGTCGGGTATTCCTTATAGAAGCCCAGGCGGTCGTCATAATCGCCGTGGATAGTCGCGTTGTAGTATCTCGTAAGCTTTGCGAACATTGAGCCGTCCCAGACATTGTGTCCATAAAGAATGGTGTTGCCCGAAATCCTGTTCGGCTCAAAGGCGTTGCGGTAATCGGCGAAAACCGCGCCGCTTTTTATTTCAGTATGTTCAAAATTATGGGTAAGGTAGTAATCGTTATCCGCCGACTGCATTACGGGAAGGCTTACGATAGTGTTTTCACCGTTTCCGAGCTGAATCCAGCCTACGGTGTCCTTATTCGCCTCGTAAACGCCCATCATCTGTTCCATAATCTGCGGCTTTTCGGCAAGTATTTCCTGCTTTTTCTCGTCGTTGAGATTTACGGAGCCGCTGATGTAAATATCCTCGACTGCTTTATCGGCAATCTGCGTCTGAACGGTCTGCGTAAAAACGTCCCAGAGAACCGAGCCGCCCGTCACAACAAGCGCGACAACCGCTACGTCAAAGACGATTTTTCGTATTGATTCCGCTGCGCCGTCGCCCTTACAGGGGAATATGGAATGAATAATCCGCGTAAAGAGCGGGGGCTTTTTCGGACGCTCGTCAAGCTCGTCCTCTTCCTCCCGCGCCTTATTTTTTTCAGGCTTCGGCGGTTTATAATCGCCGCTTCTGCGGCTTCTTGGTCTTTTGGTAAAATCTGACATATTATCTTCCCTCAAGCTCTCCTTCGAGCATTTCAAACGCGGTAAGCGCCGCGCTCAGCCGCACAGCCTCGCGCAAATTCTCCGCTTCCGGAAAAAGCGTTCCGTCGAAGCGGAATTTTTCCGCATACGTCCTCTTTTCCGAGGAAATACCTATCCATACCGTTCCCACGGGATTTTCTTCCGTTCCCCCGTCGGGACCGGCAATACCGGTTGTGGAAACGCCATAGTCCGCGCCGCTCGTCTGCCGTGCGCCGTACGCCATTTCGACTGCCGTTTCGCGGCTGACCGCTCCGAATTTCTCCAGTGTTTCGGCTTTTACTCCGAGGAGCTTCATTTTTGCCTCGTTCGCGTAGCTGCAAATTCCGAAGCCGAACACCTCGGAGGAACCCGCGACGGAGGTTATTTTTTCCGACAGCAGCCCGCCTGTACAGCTTTCAGCCGTAGCTGCGGTAAGACTGCCCGCTTTTAGTAATTGTACTACATTTTTTACCTGTTTGTCAAGGTCTTGCGCCATTTTACAACATTTTACCTCCGTTTTTTCAGTATCTCCTACATAATAAAACTCTTTTTCGGGCGAAAATGTTTCAAAAAGACGAAAATTTTCGTCAGATTTTCACACAGCTCTTACGCCTTGAAATCCTTGACGGTAATTCCCGCGACCGCCTTTTCTATAAGCTCCGAAAAATCGAAGCGCTCTTCGGCAGCTATTACATCTGCCAGAACGGGACGTGTTCGGGGGTGACGGGGCGTGAAAACGGTGCAGCAATCCTCGTAGGGGAGAATGGAGGTTTCAAACGTATCGATTTTCCGTGCGATTTCGATAATTTCCCTCTTATCCATTCCGATTACGGGGCGGAAAACGGGAACGTCGGAAGCCTTGTCCGTACACGCAAGCGCCATAAGCGTCTGGCTGGCAACCTGACCGACGCTTTCGCCCGTAATAAGCGCCTTGTAGTCGTGTTCCCCGCAAAGCCTGTTCGCAATCTTCATCATAAGCCTACGCATAATTACGGTAAAATATTCCTCGGGGCAGTTGTCGCGCAGAGCCTCCTGAATTTCGGTGAACGGCACGCAGTAAAAGCGTATATCGCCGCAGTAGGGCGTTAATTTTTCGCACAATTCTTCTACCTTTAAAAGAGCGCGCTCGGAGGTATACGGCGGGCTTTGGAAATGAATGGCGTCAACATTGATACCGCGCTTCGCCATCATATACGCGGCTACGGGGCTGTCGATTCCGCCGGAAAGGAGTAAAAGCGCATTGCCGCTGCTTCCGACAGGCATACCGCCCTGTCCCATAATGCGTTCCGCGTTGAGGTAGGCTTTTCCGTCGCGGATTTCGAGAATTACGGTAACGTCGGGGGTGTGAACGTCAACCTTTAAATGGGTGTACCGGCTCAGAATCGCCGCGCCAAGCTCCCGCTGAATATCGGGAGTGGTGAGGGGGTAGGCTTTATCCGAACGCTTCGCCTCAACCTTAAAGGTACGCGCCGCGCCGAGCGATTCTTCCAGATACGGCAGACCGAGGGAAACCACCTGCTCCCAATCGGTCGGGAGAACGGCGGAGCGCTGAATTGCGGCGATGCCGAAAATACATTTCAGCTTCTTTATCGCCAGTTCAATATCCGCCGCCTCGTTGAGCGGCTTTACAAAAATTGTGGACTGCCGGCGGGAATATTCAAACTCCCCCGCCTCGCGAAGCCGTCTGCGGATATTCTTCACGAGCATATCCTCGAAGGTGTTTTTGTTAAGACCCTTGAGGGCAATCTCGCCGTATTTTACCATTATAACTTCCTGCATAGTGTAAATCCTTTCGTTTTCTCATCTTCTGAAGCGTTCTATACCAAGCCTGATTCCGTTTGCAAGCGCATCAACGTCGTCGGCGGCGGTTTCGGGGGAAAAGCTGACGCGGATTGCGCTGTCCGCGTCGGAGTCGCTTACGCCGAACGCCGAAAGAACGCGGCTGGTTTTTCCGCGTGAGCAGGCAGAGCCGCTTGAAACGTAAATTCCGCTTTCCTCGAGAAAATGCAGCATAATTTCGCTTCTTACGCCGCGGACGGAGAAATTGAGAATGTTTTTCGAGCATTTTTCATTGCTGTTTACGACGATTCCGTCAAGCTCCGACAGCGCGGCGCGAAGCCGTTCGTTAAGCGCGGAGAAATGCGCGGTGCAGTCGGGGTATGCGCTGACCGCCGCCGCAAAGCCCGCTATCAGATCGACAGGCTCTGTTCCGGAGCGGAGATTTTTCTGCTGACCGCCGCCGCAAAGAAGCGGCGCGAACCGAACGCCCTTTGCCGTATACAGCGCGCCCATGCCCTTTATGCCGTGAATTTTGTGCGCGGAAAGGCTGATATAATCGGCTTTCAGTCCCTTTGACGGGAGCTTGCAGAAGCCCTGAACCGCGTCCACATGGACGAGGGTTTTCGGATTTTTTCGCTTTACGCCGTTGTAGATTCTGCCGACGTCGGTTATATAGCCTGTTTCATTGTTTACCCACATAACGCTTACGAGAAGGGTGCTTTCGTCAACCGCGTCAATTACCGCCTGTTCGAAATCCTCGTAAGCCCTCGGAGCAAGCCGAACCGCCTCATAGCCTTCCGAGCAGAGCTTGTCTATCGCGGCGGAAACGCTGGGATGCTCCATTGCGGAGGTGACAATTTTCCGTCCGTTGTGACGATAAGCGGCAGCTGCGCCGAAAATCGCGGTGTTATTGCTTTCGGTCGCGCCCGACGTGAAATAAAGCTCGCCGTCAAGCCCGAGTCTGCCGAGAATAACTTTTTTTGCGTCCTTGATAACGCGCTCCGCCTCTATTCCCGCCTTATGCAGAGAGGAGGCGTTGCCGAAATTGCCGCGCATATTTTCAACGGCGGCGGTTATTGCCGCCTCGCACGGGCGGGTGGTTGCCGCATTGTCGAGATATATCATACAGTGTGACCTCTTTTACCGAATAATAAATGCTGATAACTGCGGCTTTGTCGGATTTTTTCGGCAGCCGTCGAAAATCAACCATTCTTTTTTATTATACCACATTTTTACAAAACAAGGAATAGTATATTCAAAAAAATTTGCACAAAAATATATTCATAACACGGCTGCGGAGTGCAGACCGCAAACGAAAGGACTGATTTCATGACGATAACAAAAAGGGGCTTCGTGCGCGTTATAAGCTTTTCGGTGGGAATTGTCGCCGCGCTCACGATTTCGGCGGGGTTAAGCTACGGACGGGAGCAGCAGGCGCGCAGAAGCCTTGAATACACGTACCTGCGCGCAATCGAGGAGCTTTCGCTGAATCTGGACAATATAAAAAACGACCTCGAAAAGGGAATGTACACGAACAGCGTTTCTATGCTGTCCGACCTTTCGGGGAAGCTTTGCAGCGACGCCGCCACGGCAAAAACCGCGCTTTCACAGCTGCCCGTGGAGGAGCTGAACCTTGAAAGGACGTACCGTTTTCTTTCGCAGGTCGGAAACTATTCAAAATCGCTTGCGGAGAAGTGCGCGAACGGCGAACGGCTTACCGACGAGGAGCGCTCGAACATTGCGGCGCTTTACGAGTACGCGGGGCGGCTGAGCGGAAGTATGTGGGAGGTTGAGGAGCAGGTAAGAAGCGGAGAAATCACATTTTCCCGCGCGAGAAGCGCTTCTGCGGCGGGAGCTGACGGCGGCGGGGCGGTATCGGTGACCGACGGGTTTCAGAATCTGGAAAATTCGGACAACAGCTATCCGAGCCTTATATACGACGGACCTTTTTCCGACCATATTCTTGAAAAAAATCCGCTGACGCTGGAAAACGAGCCTGAAATCTCCAAGGAGGAGGCGCTCAGCCGCGCGCTTATGCTGACGGACGGCGAGCAGCTTACCGAAAGCGGCGAGGAGGCGGGGAAAATGCCGTCCTATGTTTTTGAAAATGAGAAAACGACAATTGCGGTGACGAAGGCGGGGGGTTACTACTCTTATATGCTGTCCGACAGGCAGATCGGAGAGCAGAAAATAACTGCGGACGAGGCGATGGAGCTTGCGGAGGATTTTCTTGAAAAAATCGGAATCAAGGACGCGGAGGACACGTATTACGAGATTCAGCGCGGGGTTTGCGTTGTGAATCTTGCGGCTGAGCAGGACGACGTTATTCTTTACACTGACCTGATTAAGGTCGGCGTTGCGCTTGACAACGGGGAGATACTTTCGTTCGACCTGCGCGGATATCTGACAAACCACGCTGTACGCACTCTGCCCGAACCGAAAATATCCGAAGCGGAAGCGATTTCGCTTATTTCGTCCGAGCTGGAAGCGCTTGACGCTTCTCTTTGCGTT
Source organism: uncultured Ruminiclostridium sp. (assembly GCA_964520065.1). GTDB lineage: Bacteria > Bacillota > Clostridia > Oscillospirales > Ruminococcaceae > Ruminiclostridium_E. Next base: position 16,285 of record CAZFMC010000015.1, on the reverse strand, counting down.
ATCCCCTCAAGCGGGCAGAACGAGGTTTTCTGCTACGAGGTCAAGTGCGTAAGCGGAAGCGGGCAGAACGTTCTGGTTTATATCAACGCGGTCACAGGGCAAGAGGAGCAGCTTTTGCTGTTAAAAATCGGCAGCGGCGGGGTGCTTACGGTTTAGCGGGCGAATGTTACCGATTTGTAATAATTTGTAACCGTTATGTCATTGATTTTCGCCTCAAAAGAGGTTATAATGTAACTATACTTCAAAAAAAGGGGGGTGCGGACGTGAAAAAACATCTGTCGGTGTTATTTTCTGTGCTGCTGGTGATTTTTTCGGGCTGCGCCGACTCTTCCCCGAAAACGCCGTCCTCCCCGGAAGCAAGCACGACCTCCGAAGCTGCTGCGGCTGAGTCGACAACGACGGCTGCTTCCTCCCCGACGACCGCCGCGCCCATAACGACGGCAGCAAGCGACGGCGCAGAGGACATCATCGGACAGCGGCCGGAAACCTCGCTTTTTATTTCCGATTCGAATTCGGATTCCGCATTGGATTCCGACTTGACTGAAAGCAATCCGATTGCGGAAACTGCCGAGAGCCTTATCGGGATACCCTTTGCGGAAGGCGGAGCTTCGCCCTCCGACGGCTTTGACAACTCAGGCTTTATTTACTATGTTCTCCGCGAGAACGGCTATGTGAACTGTCCGCGGCAGATCGGCAAGCAGATTGAATGGGGCGAAAACGCTTCCATTGACGACATCAAGAAGGGCGACATTCTTTATTTTTCCGACGAACCGAACGGCAAAGCCTCCTTTGGCGGGGTTTACGTTGGCGGCGGCGAAATGATATACAGCCCCTCCCCCGGCGACAGCGTAAAACGCGCCGATATTTCCACACCTTACTGGCAGGCTCGCTTCGCCGCCGCGCTCAGTCTTTAACTCAACATCTTCGGAGTTTATCCTTCCATAAAATAAAAGCCGTACTGCGCTGTTTCTTCCGAAGCGGCGCAGTATGGCTTTTTTGTTTTGCTTTTTGCTCTGCATTCCTGCTTCTGACGCAGCAATGCCGCGCGCAGCGCGGTCGGGGGTGGGCGGGCGGGGACAGCGTGCGCGAAGCGCGCGCAAAGTCGCAGCGAGCTATACGAATGCTTCCGCGGGCGAAAAAAATCGGGGCTTTTCGAATAAGCTGCACCGCAGCGGTTCGCTTCAACAGCGACTGCTAAAAAAATAAGAGCTTCCCGCTAGGTGGAATAGCAGCAAGGTCGTCTCTTATCCGCTTACATTAAAAATCAGGTGCGCCCGCCTAGTGAGGGGACGCGGCGCTCCGCGCCCCGCCCCTCGGCGGCGGGCGCAGGCGGCTTTCTCCATTCCGGCGCAGCACCGGGGTTCGGTTAACGCCGCCGCTTTTTCCGAAAGCTTGGCTTAAGCGGCAGCACGGCGCGCGAAGCGCGCCGGATAGTCGGGCGGCTTCGCCGCCCGCCCGTTGCTTTTAAAAGCCTCGGTTCGCGGCGCGGTGCTGTCACTTTTTCATCAGCACCCGCAGACGTTCGGCGTTCTCCGCGCGTTCGCCGAAAAGCTTGCCTACAATCCGTATTATCCACATAATCGGCAGAAGCGGCGGGAATTTTTTCAGCACGGGATATTGGGAGCGCATAAAGCTGAACGGCGGGAAAAATTTTTTAAGCACATATCTCCCCTTGCCGTTTTTGTTTATGCAGTTCTGCGCGGAGTTCGCTATCGTCCCGTGAACGCCGCTGCACATGATGTAGTCCTCCAGCCGCTCGGCGTCCGCCGTGAGCGGTTCTCCGCCGAACCATACCTGCGACAGCGCATAAAGCCCGCGCGCAAGGTTCGACTTTCCCGACGGCTCAAGCAAGGCAAACGCCCGTTCGGGTGAAGCCGCATTCTCGGAATTTGCATATACCCAAAGGTCCATTATCGAGCGTATACCTATCCCGCAGTCCTCAAAGTGTCCTGCCGCGTGCGCAAGAAGATACGCAAAAAACGCTTCCCCGCTAAAGCTGTACACCATTCCGCCCTCGTCCGCAGCGCTCATCGCCCATGGGTCGGAAAATACCCGCGCGTACTCCTTGCCGTGCTCCTCAAAAAGCGTGCGGTGTATCTCAATATTCATAACGGGCGGCATATAGTACACATCGTGCGCTCCCTTGTTGAAATCCACGCAGGTGTACCCAAGACCAAGCATTATCTCCCGTACTTCGTCCGCATTCTCCTCGTCTATGAGAATGTCAATGTCCGACATCGTCCGCATATCGCTCTGCGGGTACATATGCTTTAAAATGCTCCCCTTTAACGGAAGCTGCCGAAGCCCCGCCGCCGCAAGGCTCTCGCCTATCCGTTCAAGCTCCGTCTGCTGGGTTATGTCCTTGACCAGCGCCTTGTCGCGCGACTGCCGCCACCTTTCGAGAAGCCCCTTTTCAAGAACAGTTCCGTTGCGCTCCAGCGCATACAGCGCCATTCCGCTTACGCTGTGGTACTCGGCAAGAGCAAAAAGCCGCTCCGAATCGCACCCGTCGGGCAGCGCAGCCGCCTTTTCACCGCGAAGCTCCGCGCTCAGCAGCTCTATCAGATACCTTCCCTCTGCGTTCATTCTATAACACCGTCCCTTAACGTCAGTTTTTCGCCGCAGATTTTCAGCGCGGCAGGTCTGTGCGTTACAATCAGCACCGTCTTGTCCGTCATTTCGGCAATGTTTTTCAGCAGCCGCGATTCCGTTTCTTCGTCAAGCGCAGACGTAGCCTCGTCAAGCAGAAGTATCCCCGCGCCGCTGTATATCGCCCGCGCTGCCGCAAGCCGCTGCGCCTGACCTTCGGAAAGCCCCGCGCCGTTTTCGCCGATTTCCGCGTCAAGCCCTCCGCGCAGCTCCGTTACAAGCTCCTCCGCGCAGGCAGCCCTTAAAGCCGCCCTTATCCGCTCGTCGTCCGGCTCTTTTTCAAAAAATGAAACGTTCTCCCGAACAGTTCCCGAAAAAAGACAATTCCCCTGCGGCACGTAAGCAATGCACCCGCGCGTTTCCGTTCCCGCCGAATAAGCGCCGCCGTCCGAAAGGTAAGCGATTTCGCCCGTTTTCGGCTTGTACGCGCCCAGAAGCAGCATAAAAAGCGTCGATTTCCCGCCGCCCGAAACGCCCGTCAGCGCGGTAAAGCTCCCTTTTTTCAGAACAAAATCCGCGCGGGAAATCACCTCGCCGTTTCCGTAAGAAAAGCTCACGCCGCTTACCCGCAGCTCCTTAAAATCACCGTAGCGCAGCGATTTGCCCGACGTTTCCTCGCGTTCAAGCGAAAAAAGCTCCATAACCCTCTCAGCCGAGGCAAGCGCCGAATAATACTGCGGCAAAAGTCCCGAAAGTCCCGCAAACGGCGACTGAATCTGATTCACCAGCTGCAGAACAGCCGTAAGCGTTCCGTAGGTCATCGCCCCCGAAAAAATCCCGAACGCTCCCCAGATAAGCGCCAGCACATACCCCGCCTGAAATACAAGGCTGAACCCCGCGCCCGCAGCTATCCCGTAGCCGCGCCGCTTCATTCTCACGCGGTAATGCGCAAGCTGATTCGCTTCGTTACGCGCTTCAACGCGCTTCTGCGCGCCGAAAGCCTTTATAACCGCAGGCGCTTCAAGCGTTTCCTGCAAAAAAGCGCGAACCGCACCCTCCTTTTCCTGCACGCTTTTGTGCAGACCCTTCAGCCGACCGCGCATAAGCCGCGTTACCGCAAAAAGAAGAGCGCCCGCTATTATAAACAACGCGGCAAAACGCGGTTCGAGAAAAATCATCACCGCCGCCGCGCAGATAAGCTGCGTAACCATGCTCACCGCTGCGGGCACTATCCCCGCAAGCCCGTCCGCACAGATTTTTACGTCCGAAAACATTCGGTTCAGCAGCTCGCCGCTGTGATACTTTTTCTGCTCGGAAAGCTCGGAGGAAAGAAGCGCGCCGAGTATCCCGCTGCGCACCTGCATTTCCGTTTTCGCGCTTACCCGCTCCGAAAGGCTGTTGCAGAGAAGCCGCAGAACAAGCTGTAATACGACAAGCCCGCCAAGCAAAAGCGCGTAAAAGGCTATCCCGCCGCGCGCGCCGCCTACCGCGCTGTCAATAATTCCGCGGCAGAAAAGCGCGAAGGCTGTCCCCGAAACGGCAAAAACCGCGTTGCCAAGGATTATAAGCGCAAGCGACGCGCGTTTTCCCCGCGAAAGTGTTAAAAACCAAGAAAGAGCCGCTTTATCCGAGCCGTTTCGCATTGAAAATCCTCCAAATTTTTAGACAGATTCTGCGGACGAAAAAATTTTTCCACAGAATTTTATAAAGTCGGTAAAGGAAATTTTTTTCGGTAATTTCCCGCCCGCCGCGCGTTATCCGCACCGCCCTTCCGATTATCTGCGCGGGAGAAATCCCGTATTCCCGCTCAAGCTGATTATCGCCGCACATCACAAACGCGCCGTCCCTCTCACCGACAAGCCTGTGCAGGACGAAAGCGCCGTCCGCGCGGCGGTAGAACGCGATCTCGCCGACAGAAGGGCTGTCCGATTTAACAAGCGTAACGCTGTCGCGACCCTGCACAATAAGCGGCAGCATGCTTGTTCCGCGCGGAAAGAGCGTAAATTCGCCGCCGCTGTCGAGGACCTCGGTTATCAGCCCGATATGCTCGGAAAGCAGAAACGTTTCCCGTTCAGGCAAGAAGCCCCGCCTCCTTTAGCTTTTGAACAAATGCAAAAACGTCGTCGTGCGCCTGTTCTTCGGAAATATCATACTCGGAAATAAGCGCGGCGCAAAGCTCGTCCTCGGTTTTATCGGCGGAAAGCTGTTCCCAGAGAAGCTTACCCGTTTCGTTAAGGCGGATAATGCCGCTGAAGCTTCGGCTTGCCTCTCCGACCGCGACAACAACGTTCTGACCGCCGACCTTGCGCAGAATAAAGCCTTTTTTTATTTTCATAGCAGTTCTCCTTAAAAAATAATACCATTATAATTATAAAGCATTGACAGCGAAAAGTCAATGCCGCCGTTTTCACGGTTTGTTGTCAAATTAAACAAAAAAGGCGTCCGCGCTTAGTGGGTATCGGAGAAAATGGCGTTTAAAGCTTGACATTTGCGTTTATTACAAGTACAATCAAAAATGGAAATGTTTCACATAGGGTGAAAGAATATAATTTTAGGAGGTTTATTTATGAAACTTAAACGAATAGCGTCAGCCGTTCTGGCGGCGGTTATGGCTGTCACCTCGACGGTTGTGTGCGAGGTTACGGCGGGTGCGGCGGAAGTAACATCTCTTCCGTATAAAACGGAAAGCAGTGATACCTTATGGTATGACTCATACTATAAGGTTAGCAAAGATGATTTGAGCGTTGTTGCAGCTAAGGCGAGTGACGCTTACTTCTATTTCAACTACACCTCAACAGATACAACTGCTTGGGGAAGCCAGTACGAAATCAAACAGCAGGACGATTCTTATACAACCATAACGGGTTGCGTAAATATAAGTATATCGTCAAACGGCTCATATGTTCTCGTACCGTATACGTCAGCTTACGCAAACGGAATCTACTTTTCGGGGTGGAATGTAACCGTTCCTGAAATGGGATTGACATACAAGCTTGGCAACAAGTCGGTTTCTTTTACCGATACAAGCTCATCAGGTTGGGAAGAAACAGGCATCGTTCCTGCTATCACAATTCCGAGCGGCACAAAGTATATCGGAGTTAAGTATACTTCCCCCGATACAGACGCTTGGGGTAGCCAGATAAAGATTTGCGATAAAGACTGGACTGAAGTTATTCCCGCTACGAATTTAAGCAATGCCGGAACCAGCGGCGGCGAAGCATATTTCTCTGCCACCGGCTTCCCGACAGAAATAAAAATGCAAGGTTACAACATTTCTGTAAGCGAAATTGTATTCTATGGTGATTATGTCCCCGTATCTTCCGTAACAATCACCAACAAGCCTGCAAATACAACCGTTAAGGTTAACGACACAATTACCCTTGAAGCTAAGGTAAACGACGACGCAACCGTTTCCGACAAGACTGTTGCATGGAGAAGCTTAGATTCCTCCGTTGCCGACTATGCCGACAATAGCGGCGCAGGCAAATTATCAGGCGAATTCAAGTTCCTCAAGGCAGGTACAGTTACCATCGAAGCAGTTTACGGACCTGACAATTCCATCAAGGATACTGTTACCTTTACAGTCCTTGAAGCTGACGTTAAAGTAAACAAGGTTACAATCACAAAGCCCACAACAACAGAATACACCGTAGGTTCGGACGTAACGCTTGAGGCTAAGGTAAACGACGACGCGAACGTTGCCGATAAGACCATCAAGTGGAGCAGCTCCGATGCAAATATCGCTTCCGTTGACGAAACAACGGGTAAGGTTACCTTCAAGAAGGCGGGCGAGGTTACAATCACCGCGTTCTACGGCTCTGACTCCACTATCAAGGACACAATCACCCTCGTAGTTTCCGAGCCTGTAAACGACGATTACGTTGAATCGCCTATCCATTACGATGAAACAACCGCTGACGCTGCAAAGCCCATTAACATTACCCTTAACGGCAGCAGCACAAACAGCGTGCTTTATGTAATGTCGGTAAGCGAGCAGGACGCAAAGACCTTCAGCGGCGTAAAGGTTAAGGTTCTTAACGACGACGGCACTGTAATTAAGGAAATCACCCTTAACACTGTTTATCAGGCGTTCAAGTTTGTAGGCGCTGATAACGTGAAGTACATCGAAAGCGGCGTTGCGGGCAGATATTTCGCAATCGTAAGAATCGACAACGTAAACGCAGTCGGCTCGTTCACAGTAAGCATGGAGCTTGTAAAGTAAGAAACGGAGGACAAGTTTGATGAAAAAATCTTATATAAAACCTGAAATTGAAATTACGGCGTTCTCCACCGAGGACATTATTACCGCAAGCAGCACGGGCGGCTCGACAGGCGGAACATCGGGAATGACTATGATTCCCGGCTCTTCTCCGATTGATATCGGCTCTCTTCCCAGCGGCGGTACTATTACGCTTCCGTAAAAAATTAAAAATAAAGGGGCTGTTTTTACAGCCTCTTTTTTTGAGGTGAAAATGAAAAATTTCTACAAAATCTGCGGTATATCCGTTTCCTGCGATTTTCGTTATCCTATGATGATAAACCGCGCTGAAAAGTACGCGGCGAGCGCGGCTGCGGCGGAAATTGAAGTTAAGCATTACCCCGAACGGCTTGACGAGCTGAAAAAAACCGAGCCTGCGCTGACGTTTGACGACTGCGAAACAATAGATACCGCACGGCAGTTTTATTTGCAGCTGCTTCACCACGGCGGATTTATGCTTCATTCAAGCGCGGTGGTGCTGGACGGCGAAGCATACCTTTTTTCCGCGCCGAGCGGAACGGGAAAGTCCACCCACACCGAGCAATGGCTTAAGCTTTTCGGCGAACGCGCGAAAATTCTCAACGACGACAAGCCGGCGATAATGCTGCGCGAGAAAATTTATGCGTGCGGAACGCCGTGGAGCGGAAAAAGCGACCTTAACCTCAATCTTGAAGTGCCGCTTCGCGGAATCTGCGTGCTTGAACGCAGCGCGGAGAATTTTATAGAGCCGATGCAAGCGGACAGGGCGGTTTTTTCGCTGCTGGATCAGACCCTGCGCCCTGAAAACGAGGAGGAGATGGAGCTTTTACTGGATATGCTTGACCGAGCCGCGCGGGAAATTCCCGTATGGCGAATGGGCTGCAATATCTCGACCGAGGCGGCGGAAATCGCACACTCGGCGATGTCGGGAAAACGATGCGGCTGCCTCCATAAGGGGGGCGCGCACGCAGTAATCGGAAGCCCCGTCGCTTGCCCCCTCTGTCGGCAGCCGCCGCGCCTTTATACAGATACTGCGCTCTAGCGCACGGCGAAACGGCGCGCCCTTACGGAAAATCCTGCAAATTGAACAAAAAAGCTTGATTTTGTGCAGAAAATATGGTACAATGTAAGTGTAATAACAGCACCTGACAGAAAGGTTTTTCTGACTGAAAGGCGACAATAAATCGACGGGAAAGCTCCCGTTTTTTTGCCGCGCCTTTCGGGTGCGGTTTTTTATTGGAGGTAACGGACGATGAAAACGAGAGTCGCGGTGATGTCCATTATAGTGGAAAACGACGGTTCGGTCGGGCAGCTTAACGAGCTGCTTCACGAAAACGGAAAATATATCATTGGCAGAATGGGAATCCCCTACCGTCCGCACGGAATAAATATCGTGTCAATCGCACTCGACGCGCCGCAGGACAATATCGCCGCACTTGCGGGGAAAATCGGCGCGCTCAGCGGTATAAGCGTCAAAACAGCCTATTCTAATGTGGTGATTGAAAATGATAAGACTGATTGAAAAGCTCCGCGATACGGGCAAGCTGGAGTTGTCGGAGTACGAGGCGCTGACAAGAGCTGCCGACGATGTGAAGCTTGCCGATTTTGCGGCTGAACAGGCGCGTGCCGCGCGCGAACCGTTCTACGGAAAAAAGGTATACACACGCGGTCTTATAGAGGTCGGAAACGTCTGTAAAAACGACTGCCTTTACTGCGGAATACGCCGCTCGAACAGCGCCTGCGAGCGCTACGTGCTTTCCGAGGAGGAAATTATGGCTTGCTGCCGCGAGGGCTACGAGCTGGGGTTCAGAACCTTTGTCCTGCAAAGCGGCGAGGGCGCGCTTCCGCTTGATACCGTTCTCCGGCTTGTCGGCGAAATACGCGGAAAATACGAGGACTGTGCAATAACGCTCTCACTCGGCGAATACCCGCGCGAGGCTTACGAAAAAATGTACGCGGCGGGCGCAAACCGTTACCTGCTGCGGCACGAAACCGCCGACAAGGAACACTACGAAAAGCTCCACCCCGCTTCTATGTCGTTTGAGAACCGTATGAGGTGTCTTAGCGACCTGAAGGAAATCGGTTTTCAGGTCGGCTGCGGATTTATGGTGGGTTCGCCGTTTCAGACGCCGAAAACGCTTGCCGAGGATTTGAAATTTATTGAAGAATTTCAGCCCGATATGTGCGGAATCGGTCCGTTTGTTCCGCAAAAGGATACGCCGCTTGGCAGCTTCCCGTCAGGAACGGCGGAGCTTACCGTTTTCCTGCTGTCGCTGATTCGCCTTATCCGCCCGAATATCCTCCTGCCCGCAACAACCGCCCTCGGAACAATTGACCCGCACGGCAGAGAAAAGGGAGTTCTGGCGGGAGCAAATGTCGTAATGCCAAATCTGTCGCCTGTTTCGGTACGAAAAAAATACGGACTTTACGACAACAAAATCTGCACGGGAGAGGAATCCGCCCAGTGCAGAAGCTGCCTTTCAGAACGAATGAAAGCAATAGGTTATAGCCTTGTCACGGACAGGGGCGACATAAATACAACACCGAAAAGGACAAATTCTATATGAGCAACTACAATCCCAAATCACTGCGCGCTGAGGAATTTATTTCCGACAGCGAAATCCTCGAAACCCTGGCTTACGCCGAGGAAAATAAAAACAATGTCGAGCTTATCGACGCGCTGCTTGAAAAAGCGCGCCCGAAAAGAAACGGAAACGCTGTAACCTGCGCGGGTCTTACGCACCGCGAGGCTTCGGTGCTGCTTGCCTGCGATATTCCCGAAAAGGTTGAGGAAATGTACAGGCTGGCGCAGGAAATCAAGCTGGCATTTTACGGAAACCGTATCGTTATGTTCGCGCCGCTTTATCTGTCGAATTATTGCGTGAACGGCTGCGTATACTGTCCCTATCATATGAAAAATAAGCACATCGCCCGCAAAAAATTAACTCAGGAAGAGGTTCGCGCAGAGGTTATCGCGCTTCAGGATATGGGTCACAAGCGGCTTGCCATCGAGGCGGGCGAGGACCCGAAGATGAACCCGATCGAATATATCCTCGAATGTATCAATACGATTTATTCCGTTCACCACAAGAACGGCGATATCCGCCGCGTAAACGTCAATATTGCCGCTACGACCGTTGAAAACTACCGTAAGCTAAAGGAAGCGGGTATCGGCACTTATATTCTGTTTCAGGAAACCTACAACAAGGAAAGCTATCTTGAGCTTCACCCGACAGGTCCCAAGCACGATTACGATTACCACACCGAGGCAATGGACCGCGCAATGGACGGCGGCATTGACGACGTTGGTCTGGGAGTGCTTTTCGGGCTGGAAAGCTACCGCTACGAATTTGCGGGACTGCTTATGCACGCGGAGCATCTTGAAGCCGTTCACGGCGTAGGACCTCACACAATAAGCGTGCCGCGTATCAAGCGCGCCGACGATATCGACCCGAGCGTTTTTGACAACAGCCTTTCCGACGACCTTTTCGCAAAAATTATCGCGTGCATCAGAATTGCCGTTCCGTATACGGGAATGATTATTTCAACGCGTGAAAGCGAAGCGGTTCGCGGACGTGTTCTCGACCTCGGCGTTTCGCAGATAAGCGGCGCTTCCAGAACCTCCGTGGGCGGCTACTGCGAAAAGGAACGTCCGCACGACTCGGAGCAGTTTGACGTTTCCGACCAGAGAACCCTTGACGAGGTTGTGCGCTGGCTTATGAGCACCAACCATATTCCCTCCTTCTGCACCGCCTGCTACCGCGAGGGGCGCACCGGCGACCGCTTTATGAGCCTGTGTAAAACGGGACAGATTCAGAACTGCTGCCACCCGAACGCGCTTATGACGCTGACGGAATACCTCGTGGACTACGCTTCGGAGGAAACCCGCGCCGCAGGCTTTGAAATGGTGGAGCGGGAGCTGGAAAAAATTCCGAACGAAAACGCGCGCAGAGTGGCCCGCGAGCATATCGCGGATATAAAAACGTCAGACCACCGCGATTTCCGCTTCTGAGGAGGAAAAATGGGACTTAATGAAAGCGTATCGAGCGAACGGCTTCACATCGGCTTTTTCGGGTTGAGAAACGCGGGAAAGTCAAGCCTTGTGAACGCAGTTACGGGGCAGAATTTGTCGCTTGTTTCGGAAATTAAAGGGACAACAACCGACCCTGTTAAAAAGGCTATGGAGCTGCTTCCGCTCGGACCTGTTGTTATCATAGATACGCCCGGCATTGACGACGAGGGCGAGCTGGGCGAAATGCGCGTTTCCCGCGCTATGGATATGCTCGGCAAAACTGATATTGCGGTGCTGGCAGCCGAAGCGGGTCGCGGGCTTCTTCCCGCAGAACGGGAGCTTATTAACGGCTTTGGAGCGCGGAAAATTCCGTATATAATTGCGCGGACGAAAAGCGATTTGCTCGAAAACGCGCCGAAGGCTGCGGAAAACGAGATTTACGTCAGCGCAAGGGACAACGTTGGTATTGCCGAGCTTAAAAATATGCTTGGGGCGCTTTCGGGAAAGGCGGGAAGCGAGCGAGTTCTTGTGCGCGACCTGCTTGAACCGAACGACCTTGTGGTGCTGGTGACGCCGATTGACTCCGCCGCGCCGAAGGGTCGGCTTATTCTGCCGCAGCAGCAGACTATCCGCGATATTCTCGACGCGGGCGCGGTTAATATGGTTGTAAAGGAAACTGAGCTTGCGGCGGCTCTGGAAATGCTGAAAAAACCGCCGAAAATGGTTATTACCGATTCGCAGGCTTTCGGAAAGGTGAACGGAATTGTTCCCGAAAACATTCTTTTGACCTCGTTTTCGATACTTTTTGCGCGCTACAAGGGCGAGCTTGAAACGGCGGTTCGCGGCGCAGCTGCTCTTAGCAAGCTGAAAAGCGGCGACAAGGTGCTCATCGCCGAGGGCTGCACCCACCACCGTCAATGCGGCGATATAGGAACTGTAAAGCTGCCCGCGTGGCTGAAAAATTACACAAAAAGTGAAATCAGCTGTGAATTTTCTTCGGGCGGAGATTTTCCCCGCGACCTTTCGGAGTACGCGGCAATTATTCACTGCGGAGCGTGTATGCTGACCGAACGCGAAATGCATTCACGGCTTTCGGCGGCGCAAAACGCAGGTGTGCCCATAACAAATTACGGCATTGCGATTGCGCAGACGCACGGAATACTAAAGCGTTCGCTTTCTCCCTTTCCGCAAATCGCCGCGCTTCTTTAATCTGTGAAAAAAACCTAAAAAACAGAGGTTCGCCTTAAAAAGTGAACCTCTGTTTGATTTTTAGCACAATTAACGGCTCACGCCTTTGCCGCGCATGAAGCTTATGTCGTCAGCCACACCCGCATCTGGGTTTCGCCGCGATTTCCCCACGCGTAGTAAGGTATAGCTGTTATTGCCGCAGGCTCCTCTGCGGGTTTTTCGCGAACGTAAAGAGCGTCGGTGGAAGCGGCTCTGCTGCCCGAAGCGGTAAGCACAACCGTTCCGTTAAGCAGAGAGGGTTTAAATTCGCCGACCTGTATGGGCTTTTCAACGTCTAACCGAAGCGAAAGCACGTCGCCTTCGTTGTCGATCCCCTCGGCGCAGTATACAAGCGGTCCGCGCTGAATCGCCGCCGCGCCCGTGTTTTCGGCAATTTTCGGGCTTGAATATACGAAAAACGCCTCGTCCTCCAGCGTAATTTCCACCTCGTCGCCGCCGGAAACTCCCTTAAAATATGCGTAGCCGCTCTTTTTTTCGTATTCTGCGGGGCTTCCGTTCCTCTTAACCTCGAATTTTCTGCTCCAGGAAGGTATCCTTACCGCAAGCGTTGTGTTTCCGCTTAAAATGGTGTATTTTACGTTAAAGCCGTACGGGTAGTCTGTTTCACACCTAAGCTCGGTTCCGTTTTCAAACCGTACCGTGCCCGCGGCATAAAGATGACAGAAGCACGCGGTTTCGCTTTCTCCGTATGCGTACTTCCCTATTGACGAAATTGTTCGTGCCACGTTCGGCGGGCAGCACGCGCAGGTGAACCACTCCGGTCGCTGCGGACGGTCGTGCCAATGCGTTGCAGCAACGCCCGAAACACCCGGAATCACCTCAAGCGGATTTACGTAGAAAAATCTCTTTCCGTCAAGCTGCATTCCCGCAAGCACCGTGTTGTAAAACGCGCGCTCCATAACGTCCGCATACTCGCCGTCAGGCTCCTTTTCAAGCATTCTTGAAGCGAAAAACATCAGACCGATTGACGCGCAGGTTTCCGCATACGCGGTGTCGTTAGGCAGGTCGTAATCAACCGTAAACGCTTCGCCGATTCCCGTTGAGCCAATTCCGCCCGTAATGTACATTCTGCGGCGGGTAATGCTCTCCCATAGACGGCGGCACGCGGCGAAAAGCTCCTTGTCGTCCCGCTCTCCCGCAAGATCCGCCATCGCCGTGTACAGATACACCGCGCGAACGCTGTGCCCAACCGCGTCAGACTGCTCCCGAACAGGCGCGAACGCCTGCTGATACGACAAATCGTCGGGGTTACTTCCCCAGACTGTCCAGTCGCGCGCGTCCGCTTCCCTGCGATAAAATCCGGTATCTGCGCCGCGGACGTCAATGAAATGCTCCGCAAGCTCCAGACAATGTCTGTTCCCCGAAACACGATACATTTTCAGCAAGGCAAGCTCAATCTCGGGGTGACCTGGGTAGCCCTCGGCATTTTCGGTAATGAAATGGTTGTAAATATGCTCGGCGTTTTTCAGCATTACGTCCAGAAGGCGGCGCTTGCCCGTTGCCTCGAAATAAGCTGCCGCAGCCTCCATCATGTGACCCGAGCAGTAAAGCTCGTGCCCCTCGAGCAGGTTTTTCCAGCGCTTTTCGCGGTCCTTTATCGTAAAATACGTGTTGAGATAGCCGTCCTCGTCCTGCGCGGCGGCGATAATTTCTATCAGCTCGTCCGCCTTTTTTTCAAGCTCCTTATCGGGGAAAACGGCAAGCGAATACGCGACAGCTTCAAGCCACTTCGCCGCGTCGCTGTCCTGAAACACCATTCCGTAGAACCCGTCGCCGACGTCCTCGCCGCGGAGAGCCTTTGCCGCGTTGACAAAATTCTGCACAACATGGCTTTTTTCCGCGCCCGCCCTGTCGTGAAGGACCTCGTACTGGTAAGGTATAACGACCTCGCGGATAAGCTTCCGGTATCGGCTTATAAAACCGTCTGCGGGTGTAAAAGCGTTTATTCCTATCTGCTTCTGAATTTTCATAGCGCACCTCTGTTTTACTTTCGCATTAGACATATTGGGATTTCGATTTGGATTTGTTTGATATATGTATTATAATCCTTTTCGCCCTGAAATAAAATGGATTATACACGTGCATATATGGATTTTTATCGCTTTTGGAACAATTCGGTATTCGGTCGCTTTTTTCCCTGCCGCTACGGCGCATTGCAGCAAGCGGAGAGCGCGCGGGCGCGCCTACCCGTTTTGCAAGGCAAAACGGGTAGGCGGCGCGGCGAAGCCGCGCCGCCATTGCTCCGCCGCAGGCGGAGCAATAGGCGCGCCCGCGCGCTCTCACGCTTAGCTGCACCCTGCAAAAGTGCAGTGTACGCTTTCCTCGGGCAAGAACCGAAGCGCCAAGGTCGCAGAAGTGAAAAAGGTTGACATACACGAGAATATGTACTATAATCGTAATAGGACGTAAAAACTGACAAGAAAATGGACATAATATGGAGAATTATCATGAATGAGATAATTTTAAGCAATTCTTCCCTTCCCGTTACCTGCGGCTGCGATTTTTGCGTTGCGGGAGAACCTTTTTTTCATGCAGACCGCGTTATTGATTTCAACGTGCTGATATTCGTAACGGCGGGGAAAATAAATGTTACGGAGGAAAGCGCGGACGGAACAACGCAGACCGATTACACCGTCCTGCCCAACCAGCTCCTGTTTCTCAAAAGCGGGCGGCGGCATTTCGGAAAAAAGCCCTGCCCCAAGGGTACAAGCTGGTTCTTTATTCATTTCAAAACAAAGGAGCAGCAAGCGCCGCCGCTAAGCGACTTTTCTGAGCCGCTCAGACAGTACGAGCGCGCCGAGTTTTCAGTAGAATTACCAAAGAAACTTGAAAACGAATCGCTCCGTCCAAAACTGCGGGAGCTTGTTGATTTTTTTCGAAGCGGCGAACAGAGTATTAATATCCAAAGGGTTCGGTGGGAAATCAACGCCCGTGTTTTTTCGCTTCTCTCCGAGCTGATTGAGCCGAACGAGCAAAAAAAATCGCCCACGCACGTGGACGAAATTTCACTTTTTCTTCAAAATAATATTGACAGACAATTTTCCGCGAGGGAGCTTGAGCAGGGGCTTTTTCTCAGCTATAAATACATGGCGGCGATTTTCAAGCGAGAAAAAGGCGTCACAATGCAGCAGTATCACCTGAAGCTCCGCATGGAGGAGGCGCAGCGGCTGCTCCGTTCAACCGCGCTTTCAATCGGCGAAATAAGTGAACGGCTTGGCTTTGCCGATATGCTTTATTTCAGCCGCTGCTTCCGAAATTTTTGCGGAGAACCCCCTACCTCCTATCGACGAAGGAGCGTCGAAAATTACTGATGCAATTCACCGCAGCGCAAGCACAAAATGAAATCTGCGTCAGATTTTACTTAAACTTTGCCAAAAACCATAATTCTGACGAATTTGTAATTATTTGTCAATCTATATTTTACATTAGACGCAAAAAAGCCCTGCAAAATGCAGGGCTTATATTGGCAGGGGTGGTAGGAATCGAACCCACGTCAAAGGTTTTGGAGACCCCTATTCTGCCATTGAACCACACCCCTGTATGGTGCGCCAACAGGGACTCGAACCCCGGACCAACCGGTTATGAGCCGGTGGCTCTGACCAACTGAGCTATTGGCGCAAAAACGCCTGTCGGCGAAAGATGGTGACTCGTGGGGGAATCGAACCCCCGTCGCCGGCGTGAGAGGCCGGAGTCTTAACCGCTTGACCAACGAGCCATATACATAAAAAGAATAGGACTTGCCTATTCTTTTTACGCTATTTGGTACACCTTCAGGGACTCGAACCCTGGACCCACTGATTAAGAGTCAGTTGCTCTACCAGCTGAGCTAAAGGTGCGAAGGTTACGAACCGGAGGTTCGTAACAAATGTCGGCGACTATCAATCTTCCCGAGCCGTTACCAGCTAAGTATTGTAGACGCAAGTGAGCTTAACTACTGTGTTCGGAATGGGAACAGGTGGACCCTCACCGCTATCGACACCGACTATTGAGAGAGAACTCTCAAAATTGAATAACGAAATTCGATTCAACTCCTATGGTTTAGGTTTAAGCCCTCGACCGATTAGTACTCGCTAGCTTAATGCATCACTGCACTTACACTTTGAGCCTATCAACCTTGTAGTCTTCAAGGGGTCTTAACTTAAAAGTGGGATATCTTATCTTAAGGACGGCTTCACGCTTAGATGCTTTCAGCGTTTATC
>CAZFMC010000014.1:0-42889 GCA_964520065.1 uncultured Ruminiclostridium sp. | reverse complement strand
CGCTAGAGTGCGGCGGCTTCGCCGCCGCGACCCGTTTTGCGAAGCAAAACGGAATAGAGTTTGCAGCAAAAATCGGGATGCCAAAGGGATTAAATCCCTTTGGCAGGGGTTTGGGGACGGCGTCCCCAAGCTCTTTTTCTCTCTCTTCTCATCTTTTCGACAGTCTGAGCCTCCCGCCCTTTCGGCAGGAGGCTCATTGCGGTTCGTTCAGAATTTCAGTCAGCCGTTCCGGCTTCTCTATGAAGCATACCCCGTCCGTCCGATAAAGAATAACAACCCTGTCGCCGGAGGAAAAATCATTTTCGTTTGCTGGAACAGCCGTAAAAAAATACCGCCGCCCGTTCCATTTCACGTTGATTATTCCGTAGCCGTCTGAGGCAATATCCTCCGCGCAGAACGCTTCACAGCCGCTTAAATCCTCATATTCGGGAATTGGATAGCTTCTCAGCCTTTTCAGCAGACGTACCGTAAAAAAATTGGCGAACATTCCGCACATAACCGCAATCGGAAATACAACAAAGCCGTTCAGCTCAATAAGCTTCAGCAAAATCCCCGCTACCCCAAACGCTGAGAAAAATACGGTGAGCAGCGTTATGTTGTGCGGTATGAAATCCTCAATTGGAATCGTCTTTCCTTTTATGTGGTGAAGCCGCGCCTCCATTCCGAAGGAACGGATTTTTTCCATATACCGCAGTATCATATCCGCAGTAAAGCCGCATACCGAAATTACAGCTGTGCATATATAAAAAAGCATTGTAAAGCGTTACTCTTCCTTTTTCGGTTCGAGTATCTCAAACCGAAGCGTTCCGATTCGATAATTGTCAAGGTTTACCACCGTTATGCGGAACTGCTCCGTTTCAATCGTTTCACCGGCTTCGGGTATGCGTCCGAAAAGCTCGAAAATCCAGCCGCCAACCGTGTTGCTCTCAGTGTCAAGGTTATAGCCGTTGCCGCGCGCTTCAAAAAAGCGGTTGAAGTCGTTTTGCGACACTTCGCCCGACGTTTCAAAAACCGTTTCCGAAATAAATTTTACAGGCGCGGTAATCTCGTCGTCCTCGTCCCAGATTTCCCCGACAAGCTCTTCAAGTATATCCTCCAGCGTAACGATTCCCTCTGTCCCTCCGTACTGGTCTACGACAACCGCAAGGTGGATTTTGCGCTTCTGCATCTGCTTAAGCACGTCCGAAAGCTTCATAAGGTCCGGAATGTGCATGGTTTCCTGCAAAATGTCGCGGATATAGAAGGTTCCGCCGCGCACCATACGCTCAAAGAAGTCCTTCTGTGTGATAACCCCCACAATGTGGTCGATTGTTTTTTCATATACGGGCAAACGCGAGTACGACTCGGCAAGAAAAATCTCTTTTACCTTTTCCGCGTCAGAGTTTATTTCAACCGCCGTGATATTTACACGGGGCGTGATTATCTCGGAAACCAGCGTTTCGTCAAACACCAGCGCGCTTCTTACAAGGTCGCTTTCCTGCTCTTCAAGAACGCCCTCGTCTTCGATTTCGTCAATAATATGCATAAGCTCCTGCTCGGTCATGCTCACTTCCTTATCCTTGCCGCTGAAAAGCTTTCCCGCGCCCTTCTGGAGCAGCAGGAAGAACGCCGAAACGGGCGTCATAACGGTAATAAGTATATCCACAGGCAGGCTTACCGCACAAATGAAGCTTTCCGCGTGCGATTTTGCAATCGTTTTCGGGAGGATTTCGCCGAAAATAAGCACAATAAATGTCGTTGCGACGGTTGAAATAAGCGACCCGTTTTCCTTGAAAAGGTCAAGGCACATAACGGTTGCAAGCGAGGAGGTGAGTATATTTACTATATTGTTTCCGACAAGTATCGTCGTAAGCGTTTTATCAAAGCGGTTGATTATTTTCAGCGCGCGCGCGGCAGCCTTTGAGCCGTTGTCCGCTTTGCTTTTCAGGCGAATTTTGTTTGCGCTTGTAAAGCTTGTTTCAGTCGCGGAGAAGAAAGCGGAGAGAGCAACAAGAATGACAATAAAAATAATCGTACCTATGTGGTCTTGCATTTGTAAAGAAGTTCCTTTCAGAAGTATAAATTATATACTGTATATTATTGCATATTTTCAGCAATATGTCAAGAGGTAAACACGAAGAAAAACCTATTCAAAGCTTCAGCTGCAATGAATACCAGCTTCTCCGTACTTGATTTTCAGACGGCGATGTGCTATACTATTATATATTGCTTTACGGTCGCTTCGGGGAGGGGTTTTTATGACTGAAATTATCTACGGTGAGGCAGGAACAGGAAAATCCACAGAGCTTTACAGACGAATAAAGGCTGACGCGCAGGCGGGAAAACAGGTTTTCCTTTTCGTGCCCGACCAGTTTTCCTTTGAGGCGGAGAAGATTATTTATAAAACCGTCCCCCCGCCCGCGTCGGGAAACGTTACCGTAACAATGTTCTCCCGCGCCGCACAGAAGCTCCTCCACCTCTACGGCGAAACCAAAGCCTATGCCGACGACGTAGTGAAAACCATGCTTATGAAAAGGGCTCTGAAAACTCTGGCTGACCAAGGGCGGATTGTTTATTATAACAGCCAGCTAAAAAAAAGCGGTTTTACCTCCTTCGCACTTAGCCTTGTTGCTCAGCTCAGAGCCTTGGGCTTTACTCCGTCCGGACTTCGCACGGCAATTTCGGAAAACGGCGATTTTGACGAGCTGCTTATGAATAAGCTTAACGATATCTGCGAGATTTATACGGAGTACGACGGTTTGCTCACCCGCGAATTTGACGACAAGCTTGACGATGTTCGGCGTGCGGCGGAGCTTGCCGCGCAGACGGACAGCTTTGCGGGAAGCTGCTGCTATTTTGACGCGTTCGACGACTTTTCGGGAAGTCAGCGCGTGTTCATAAGCGCGCTTATCCAAAAGGCAGCTAATGTAACTCTTGCGCTTACCACCGACAGTCCGACAAGCGAAAAGCAGCGTTTTAACGGCGCCGTTCGCCTTATTGCAGCTCTCCGGGAAATGTCGGACGGCGAGCTCGGCTTTACGGAAATGAAAAAAAGCTACCGTAAGCCGCGCGGAATGATAGTCAAAGCAAAAGATCCATGGCAGGAATGCGACTGGATTTGTTCGCAGATACGCGCGCTTATGGACGAGGGCTGCCGCTGCCGTGAAATTGCCGTCCTTACGGCTAATCCCGTGTACAGTCGGATACTCGGAAGCGCGATGAAAAAGTATGAGATACCGTTTTTCGCGGATATTCCCGAATCCCTGCTCAGCAAGTCGGTGGTTCGTTTTTCGCTTGATACGCTGCGCGCGCTCAGCTTCAAGACGGACGATCTGCTTCGTTATGTAAAGAGCGGTTTTGTGCGGCATTCCGAAAAAAAGACGATAAGCCGCGTTCAGATTGACGCGTTGGAACGGGTTTGCAGAAAATACGACCTGCGCGAACGCGACTGGCAAAGAAAATTCCCCGAAGGGCTTGACGAAAGCGGCGAGCTTGAAGCGCTTCGCAAAAGCATAGTCGAGCCGCTGGAGCGCTTGAAAAAAAGAATTGAAGGCGCGGACGGCGCAGAGAAAACGGCTGCGCTTTGCGAATTTATCTGCGGCGAAATGGATATAAACCGTTCGCTTTACGGACTCTGCCTTGGCGATACCCGTGATGAAAACGGGAAAATTGTCGTGAACAAGAAAAAAATGGAGGAATACAGCGCGGTCTGGGACGACGCGGTAACGATTTTTGAGTCCGCGCACGAGGCTTTAAAGGGATATGAGCTGCCGTGTTCGGAGTATATTGACATACTTACGGGGATTTTTTCCGCTGCTCAGATTGCAAAGCCGCCGCAGGTGCTTGACGCGGTAACGGTAGGCGACGTTGAGCGAAGCAGGCTTCACAAGGTACGCGCGGTGTTTATCTGCGGCTTCAATCAGGGCGTTATGCCGCGGTCAACCCGTGCCGCGGGAGCGTTTACGGGGAGTGAAGCGGAGCAGCTTGCGCAGTGCGGGCTTGCTCTGGACGGCGACCGCGAGTCGCGCTATTCGTCGGAGCTTTTTCTCATGTACCGCTGCACGCATATTCCCGAGGAACGTCTTTACATCACGTATCCCGTGCTTAGCGACAGCTTTTCGGAGCTTATGCCCTCGCCGTATCTTGAAAATATAAGGCGAAGCTTCAATGCACAGGAACACGGGGCGGACGAATACGGAGCGGAGTTTTACTGCCGCACGGAGCAGTCGGCGCGCAGGTATCTTGCGGGGATATATTCCGACCTGAACAAGCGCGGAGAGCGCGAGGCGATAACGGCGGCTCTGGGAGCTTCGGGCGCTTGCTTTAATTTGAACGACGGCGGCGGTCGGCGGCTTATTACGCCTCAGAGCGCGGGGCGGCTGTTTTCGCTTCCGAGCTATTCACCGACGGCGCTTAACAGCATAAACAGCTGTAAGTTCAACTTTTTCTGCAAATACGGACTGGGCTTGCGCGAGGACGAAGAAAGAGCGCTCACGGCTGCGCTTTCGGGCAGTGTTGTGCATTATTGTCTGGAAAGGCTGCTGCGCGGGTGCGTTGGAAATCCCGCAGCGCTTACGTCGCTTACGGACGAGGAGCTTCGCAGATATGCGCGTGAGAGTACCGAGGCGTATCGCGGGGAGATGTTCTTCGGGGATTTTGGCGCTTCGGAGCGGTTTTCGTATCAGCTGGACAGACTTTCCGAGATAGCGGCGGCTGCTGCAATACGCGTGCGCGACAGCTTTATAGATTCGCAGTTCCGCCCGTATGGAATCGAGCGGGAGGTGCGCTTCAGGTTCGGCGATGTAATTATAAAAGGTATATGCGACAGACTTGACGTTTCGGAAACTGCGGACGGAAGATTTCTACGGATTGTGGATTACAAGCGCGGCAAGAAGGATTTGCCGCTTGATACGGTGTACAGCGGCGAGAATTTGCAGACGCTGTTGTACTTGTTCGGTCTTTGCGAGCAGGAAAACGCGTTTCCGTCGTCGGTTTTATATCAGCCAATCAGCGCCGACGAATTTGAGAATGACAGCGGAGCGAACCGCGAGGTCAGCGGCGCGGTGCAGAAGCAAAAGAACGAGCGCGCTCACGCTGTCGGCGGGCTTGCGCTGCACGGTGCGCCCGACGAAGGCGAGCTTGCGCAGCTAAACGAGCGCTACAACGGTCTGTACGGCAAGGCGAGCAGGGGCTACTGTGCGCCGAAGTACATATCGCAGCGGAGCTTTTCGGGCTTGCGCGAATACTGCAAGGCTTACGTAAACGCACAGGTTTTGCAGGTGAAAAGCGGAATGGTCAGTGCGTGTCCTCGTAAAGCGGACGACTGCCTCTACTGTCCTTTTGCGCTTTTCTGCGGCGGCGCGTCCTCACGCTAAGCGAAGGGTCTGTGGTTCTTTCGGCAAGACTGCTCCCCGCGCACCCGCGGCGCAGCCGCGCGGAAGCCAAAGGCTTCCGCGCCATCCTGCGGCTGCGCCGCAGGATGTGGCTTGCGTAAGCAAGCCGCTGCGCCGCGGGTGCGAGGCGAGCAGTCGTGGGAGGGGAAGCAGCGGATTGGGACGCGAGGGAAAAACGAGGGTGAAAAAGGAGCAGAGCATGGAGTGGACAGAGGAACAGAAGCGGGCGATAGAGTTTGAAGGAGGCTCGGCGATAGTGTCGGCGGCGGCGGGAAGCGGAAAAACCGCAGTGCTTGTCGAGCGGATAATACGTATCCTGCGGGATGAGGAAAATCCGATAAACGCGGACGAAATCGTTGTCGCAACCTTTACCGAAAAAGCGGCGGGCGAACTGAAAAACCGCCTTAACGCCGCCTTGGCTGAGGCAATAGAAAAAAATCCCGAAAGCGAGCATCTGAAAGCGCAGCTGCTTCGCCTTGAGGACGCAAGTATCTCTACGATAAGCGCGTTCTGCCTTGATATCCTGCGGCGAAACAGCGCTTCGCTGGACATATCGCCCGATTTTTCGGTTATCGATGAGGCTGAAGGGAAGCTGCTGTTCTCTAGGTCAATGGACGCAGTGCTGGAGAGATTTTACGCCAAATCGTCCGAGGAGGATAAAAAACTGATTTACAGCTGGTACGGCGGCGAAAATGATAATCGTCTTTGCGAGCTTCTCCGGTTGCTGTATGATTTTTCAAGAAATCTCCCCGATTCGGAAAAATCCTTCGCCGCTTGGCTTGATATGTACGAGAATCCGCAGAATGTACCGCAGAAATCCATTGATTCCTTTGCGGCAGCCTATATAGCGCCCGCAGTTGATGAAATACAGGAAATTCTGAGCGAGCTTTCCGCTCTTGAAGCTGAAAAAGCGCGCGCATATGCTGCGGCGTGGAACGGGCTGACCGAACCCTTTTTTGCAATTGAGAATTATTCGCAGGCGGGCGAGCTTCTTTCAGAGCTTGCCCTTGCTAAAACGCCCGCGCTTCCGCGTTCCTCAAAGGGCTTTGATAATTCGTTGATAAAGGAACATAACGAGGTACTCAAGGAGCGCTGGTCGTCCGCGCTGGAGGCGGCAGGTTTAATTTCCCGTATGGAGTCGGATTACAGAGAATGCGCGCCTGTGCTGAAAATTCTTATGCGGCTCACTCAGCAGCTTGACGAGGAGTTTTCAGAGCAAAAAAACTCGAAAAACGCGGTCGATTTTGCGGATATCGAGCTGAAAGCTCTCAAGCTTCTGCGTGATGAAAAAATCGCGGAGCAGCTTCGCCGCAATATTTCGATGATTATTGTGGACGAGTTTCAGGACAGCAACGAGATTCAGTACGAAATTTTCAGCCGACTTTCCCGCGGCGGTCAGAATATGTTCTTTGTCGGCGACGTGAAGCAGTCGATTTACCGTTTTCGCGGCGCAGACCCCCGCGTTTTTGTGCGGCTGCTCAACGACGATAATTTTACGGTCATTCAGCTTAACCGCAACTTTCGCAGCTCGGACGCGGTTATCGACTCCGTGAACGCAATCTTCGAGGGAACAATGACAAGCAGTCTGGGTGGGATTGACTACGATGACAGCCAGAAGCTTGTCCGCGGCGCGGAATGTTATTCCCCCGACAACGAAAACATAACCGAGCTTGTAATGCTGTACGGCGCGGACGCGGAGGACTCCCGCAAAAGAGAGGCGGCGTACATTGCCGACCGTATACGCGATATGGTCGAGGCGGGATTTCCCGTAACCGAAAAGAACGGAGAAAAGCGCCCCTGCCGTTACGGGGATTTCGCCGTGCTTATGGGCAGATATTCCGCAAACGCGCACATATATAAAAACGCGCTTGCGCGGCTTGGCGT
Organism: uncultured Ruminiclostridium sp.; assembly: GCA_964520065.1. GTDB lineage: Bacteria > Bacillota > Clostridia > Oscillospirales > Ruminococcaceae > Ruminiclostridium_E. The sequence goes on along the minus strand of CAZFMC010000014.1, from coordinate 35,633 downwards.
ACCGTTTGAGGCAAAGGACGAAAGCGGCTATACCGACTTTACGGAGGTTAAATTTGCACTGGCGTTTCTCCGCGTAATTGACAATCCGTACCGAGATCTTGACCTGACAGCCGTTCTGACTCTTCCGCCGTACAGCTTTACGGCGCAGGAGCTTGCCGAAACGAAGCTTGGCGGCGGCAGCGAACGGTGTGCAAGTATGTACAGCGGTCTGCGCAGATATGCCGAAAAAAGCGAAAAGGCGCGCAGCTTTTGTGCGGAGCTTGACGAGCTTCGGGAATTTGCGCAGGAGCAGTCGGCGGAGGAGCTTATAAGAAAAATCTACGATGAAAGTCCGTTTGTCGAAGCGATGAGAGCGCTGCCCGACGGAGAGAAGCGCGACGCAAACCTTAAGCTTCTTATAGGATATGCGCGGAGGTTCAACGAAAGCGCGGGACGAAGCCTTTACGACTTTCTGAGCTTTATGTCGCGTGCGGAGCGCGAGCAGGTCAGACTTGCTCAGGCGAAAAGCGGCGAAGCCTCGGCGCAGTCGGTAAAGCTCATGACGATTCATGGGTCGAAGGGGCTTGAATTCCCGATATGTATTGTGGCAAATCTTTCCTCGGAGCAGAAAAGCCGTGAAAATCCATATATATCGCTTGAAACGGGGAGCGGAATAGGAATGAAGATAATCGACTGCGAGCGCCGCCTTAAAATCGACACTTTCGGAATGAACTCGATTGTTCAGTCGAACAGCGAACAGGAGCGCAGCGAGGAAATGCGGCTTTTGTATGTTGCGGCGACCCGCGCGAGGGAGAAGCTTATTTTCACTGCGCCGATTGCAAAGAAAGAGGACAAATTTGACGTTCATCTGAAATGGGTATTGGAAAGCGGGGCGGTACGTGCGCAGCTTATCCGTGTGGAGAAGAAGCTTTTCTACAAAGAAAAAGCGCGTGCCGAGCGAAAAGCCGAGCAAAAAATGGCGGCAGCGATAAAGCCGTTTACAAGGTACGCTCACGCGTATGCTTCAAAAATTCCCGCAAAGGTCACGGCGACGCAGGTGGGCGTAAAGAGCGTGGACGATTTTTCGGAGTACGTGGACAAGGTTGACAGGTTTTTGCGCACGCCGACCTTTATAAAAGACGGCGAACCGAAACGGCTTACGGGCAAGAAAAAGGGCGACGCATACCACAAAGCGATGGAACTTTTGGACTTTTCGGGGACATCTGCACAGCTGGGAGAGCTTTTTTCGCGCGGCAAGCTAACCGAATCGGAATATCGCAGCATTGACGAAGCCGAGCTTGAAGCTTTTCTCGGCAGCGGACTTTGCGCACGGATTTGCGCCTCCCCCGAGGTTCATAGGGAGTTTCCGATTTTCTGCGAATATGATATGGAGGGACTTCCCGAAAGCGAGGAGAAGCCGTTTATACAAGGAATTGCCGATCTTTGGTTTATAGAAGACGGACAGATTGTGCTGGTTGACTACAAGACGAACTCAAACACCTCTCCCGAGCGGCTTCGGGAGGAATACGAGGGGCAGCTTCTCGTATACAAGCGCGCCTTGGAGCAGATGACGGGTTTGAATGTAAAGGAATGTCTGCTGTACGCCTTTTCACTTAAAACGCAGGTGCGTATACCATGCTAAGCGGCTGCTCTCTGCCTCATGGAGGGCGACTAAGCGGATTTCTTCTGCTTTTCGGCGGGTGCAGCGTAAGCGGCGCGCGGGCGGGCGCAGCCCCCGAAGGGCTCCGCCCTTCGGGGTGGCGGGGCTTCGCCCCGCCGTTTGCGCTGTGCGCAAACGCTGCGCCCGCCCGCGCTCCGCTTACGCGGAGAGTTCCGCTGAGCAGGGAGAGCAAGTCTATGGGGGAGAAGCAGAATTGATAAAGGAGCGAGAAAATGAAAATAGAACTGTTCGATTCGACCTTGCGTGACGGTGCGCAGGGCGAGGGAATAAGCTTTTCTGTGGAGGATAAGCTGAAAATAGCGAAGTGTCTGGATAATTTCGGCGTGACGTATATAGAAGCGGGAAACCCGTTTTCAAACCCGAAGGACTTGGAGTTTTTCAGACGCGCGGCGAATGAACGTTTTGTCTGTTCAAAGCTCTGCGCTTTCGGTTCGACAAAGCGTAAGGATACTGCCGCCGAGGACGACGAGGGATTAGCCGCGCTGCTTTCGGCGGGAACAAGGTGCGTTTCGGTTTTCGGAAAGGCGTGGGATTTGCACGTTGACTGCATTCTCGGCGTTTCGCTTGAGGAAAATCTCCGTATGATAAGCGAAACAATTGCGTTTCTCCGCGCTAAGGGCAGATCCGTCATTTTTGACGCGGAGCATTTCTTCGACGGCTACCGCGCAAATCCTGAATACGCGCTGGACGTTTTGAGAACGGCTCAGGCGGCAGGCGCGGAAACCGTATGCCTTTGCGACACTAACGGCGGAACGTTCCCTGATGAAATTTCAAAAATTGTCAAGGCGGCAAAAAAGGCGGTTTCCATTAAAATAGGTATCCACTGCCATAACGACAACGGCTGCGCTGCGGCAGGAACGGTAGCCGCAGTCTGCGCGGGCGCTTCGCAGGTTCAGGGTACGTTTATAGGTATCGGCGAACGTTGCGGAAACGCCAATCTTTCAACTGCGGCGGCAAATTTGCAGTTAAAGTTGGGGTACGATGTGGTAAAGCCTAAAAAAATGGAGCTTCTTACCCAGACCGCTCATTTTGTAAGCGAAATTGCGAACGTTCGCTTGCAGCGGGCTATGCCATACGTCGGCGATTCCGCTTTTGCACATAAGGGCGGAATGCACGCGGACGGCGTTGCAAAAAATCCGAAAACCTTTGAGCATATTCCGCCGGAAACGGTCGGAAATCACCGCAGCTTCCTGCTCAGCGAGGTTTCGGGACGCTCGGCAGTCCTGCCGCGTCTAAGGGCGATTGATGAAACGCTTGACAAAAACAGCGAGGCAACGGGGCGTATTCTCGAAAAGCTTAAGGAGCTTGAATGCTCGGGCTTCCAGTTTGAGGCTGCGCAGGCAAGCTTCGAGCTGCTCGTTTTGAAGGAACTTGGCAGGTACAACCCGCATTTCGATATAGACCATTATAAGATTATTTCGTCAATGGACAGCTTCGGCAAGCACCACAGCTACACGGGAAAGGCGAACGCCGTTGTAAAGGTTCGGGTCGGAGAGCAGACGGAGATAACTGCCGACGAGGGCGACGGTCCCGTAAACGCAATAGATCGCGCTCTGCGGAAGGCGCTGGAGGTTTTCTACCCCGAACTGAAAAAAATGCGCCTTGTCGATTACAAGGTTCGCGTTATTTCGTCCGGTGAAAGCACGGCTTCGGTCACGCGCGTTCTGATTGAAAGCACGGACGGCGAAAGCACCTGGACGACGGTTGGGGCTTCAAAGGATATAATCAATGCCAGCCTTCTTGCGCTTATTGATTCAATTGAGTATCTGCTTGAAGATGTTCCATCGAAAAATCAGTGGTGATTTTGTGTAAAGTCAACAAAAAAATAAATCAAATTACGGCAAAATTACGCTTGAAAACCATTACATTGTGTGTTATAATAAAAATGTATAAAAGGCGGCTCCTGCCGTACTAATTTTGGAGGTATTACTCATGAAGACAAGACGCATTGCTGCGGCAGCTATCGCAGCGGTTGCGGCTGCTGCCCTTTCTATCGGCGCAGCTGCTGAATCCTACAACGCATACATCGGATTCCAGACCACTCCTTACTCGTTCAGAAATAAGCCCACAGAGCCTACATATGGCATTGCTACGGACTATTTCAACAGCGTAATCGTATGGGGCGGCAACGATCCCGAAACCTTCCCCGAGTACGAAGACAACTACGACTACGACATTGACGGATATGTTCTTCCCGCAACATTCACAGACGCTGTTATCGACAAGGACGGTACATATACTGTTTCCGTTGACGGCTTTAACTGGGCGCTTGACGGTGCTTCTGCGTTCAACCTTCTCTTCGTAGCAACCGACATTCCCAGCGACGCAGGCGTTACAATCACCGACGCTTCCATCATTGTTGACGGTACTGTTGCTGAAACCGTTGCTACACCTATGGTTGACCCCGATGATGAAAAGGCAGGCACATTAGGCATTCTTTTCGCTAACATCTGGAACACCGAGCTTACCTCTTATGCAGGCGCATACCCGACTGAATCCCTTGCAATTGAATTTACCGTAACAGGTCTTGGCGCAGGCGAAGCTGAAGAAGCTCCCGTTGCCGATGAAGCTCCCGCAGCAGGCGATGTTGACGCAGCTGTTGAATCCTCCAAGGGTTCTCCCGACACAGGCATTGAAAGCGTAGCTGCTATTGGCGGTCTTGCAATTCTCGCAGGCGCTGCAATTGCCATCACAAGAAAAAGAAAGTAACTAAATTTTTGTAGAAACGACAACGAAGCCGCTCCCGATTTAACGGGGGCGGTTTTGTTTTACGGAGGAATACGGGGCGCGGCGTTAACTAATGCGATAAATAAATCGAGGCGATAGAAAGCCGCGGCGAACTCCGACGGAGGGCGTAAGCCCTCACGGAGGAGTTCGCACAGAGAAAAAGCAGCGTTCTGTCAAGGTCGGACAAGCCTGTCTGAAAGAGGCTGCCTTACGCTGCGTGTTTTTTGGCGACCGCCTGCGGGGAAGAGCCACCACCCGTCGGCGGTCGCCGCGGCTTTAAATAGCACCGCTTATTTTCCCGTTTTGGCTAACGCCGCGTCTGCACTTTGTTTAATCGGCGGTTCTCGTGGGAGAGTACGGCTAAGTGGGAGCGCGCGGGCGCTCTTTCATTTTGCAAAGCAAAATGAAAGGCGGCGCGGCTTCGCCGCGCCGCTGCCGCGTTTTCAACGCGGCGCGCCCGCGCGCTCCCACCTTGAAGAGATGCGGCGCAGTAGAAAAAACAACAAAACTTCGCCGAAAAATTGTCCCACCCACTTTTATTTCCAAGGAAAATGTGCTATACTATTAGTGCGTAGATGCGCGTAAAAACAAAGTAGGAAAAATAAAGCAAATTAGGGCATCACCGCACAATTAACGTCTAGCGCCCTTGCAAGCCCTATTGCAGGTGCGTTTTCCGTCGTCTTGTACGAAAAATAATACCTCGCACTAGGACGACAATAGTTGTGCGGTGAAGCCTTAAAAGGAAATCAGGTGAACGTATGCGGAGTGTTAAGGGAAGCTTTGGCAGCTCAAACGGAAAAAGCAGAACGGTGTTTTATGTGTGCCTGCCTGATTGTAAGCCAAAATGCGTCGTCCAGCTTGCCCACGGAATGTGCGAAAATTCGTTGCTGTATAAGGGATTGGCTCGCTATCTTGCCGAGCGCGGCTGCATTGTCTGCGCAAACGATTTCCCGGGACATGGAAAATCGGTTTCGGCTTCGGATAACTGCCCCGTCGGTCTTTTTGCGGAGAAAAACGGCTGGCGCTGCGTTGTGCGCGATATGAAAAAGCTTACCGATATCGTTTCGGGAAAATTTCCGCAGCTGCCCGTCGTGCTTGTCGGACATAGTATGGGCAGCTTCGCCGCACGTGAGTATCTGACGTGGTACGGAGATTCGCTGGCAGGCTGCGTGCTCGTCGGAACCAGCGACGGCTTCGATTGTCAGAAGCTCCTCGTCGCCCTCGCCAACCTCCTTTGCACGTATAAAAACGGCAATTATCCCCTGCACGGCATAATGCGGTGCGGCTGCAAATTGTTCTGCTCAAAAATGAAGGGCGTTCCCCGCGCAAAAGAATGGGACTGGCTCTCTCGTGACCCGAAAATCCGCCTGCTTATGGATAGACACAGCTTCGACTATACCGCAAGCGGTTATCGCGATATTATAACGCTGCTCGACGTCGTTTCTTCGGACGATTGGCTGTACAGCTTTCCGACAGAGCTTCCCGTACTGCTTATGAGCGGCACAAACGACAGCGTCGGCGACTGCGGACGCGGCGTTGCACAGCTCTGTCGAAGACTGAGAAGCGCGGGTCATGATAACGTCAGGGTTCGCCTTTACGCAAACGCTCGCCATATGCTGCTCCACGAAATAAACAGAAAAACAGTCTACCGCGATTTGTACGACTGGATTACCCGGGTAATAACACCCGATTGTGCGAAAGGAATTGACAAATGAAAAAACAGTTTCTCGAAATGGGAAAAATAACCAAGCTTCAGGGTCTGAGAGGCGAGGTGCGTATGCAGTATTACTGCGACAGCCCCGATGTCCTTGAGGAATTCGATACATTGTATCTCGACAAGGAAAAAAAGGCTGTCCGGCTCGAGAATGTGCGCTATCTTAAAAGCGATGTTGCCGTTATAAAGCTCGTCGGCGTGGATTCTCCCGAGGAAGCACAGAAGTATATAGGTAAAACGCTGTATATGAACCGCGACGACGCTCAGCTTCCCGACGACGTGTGGTTTATACAGGATATTATCGGTCTTTCGGTCGAGGACGCAGACAGCGGCAGAGTTTACGGCAGGATTGACGAAATTTACCAGAATGGCGGCGCGGACGTTTACTCGCTGCGCACGCCCGAGGGCAGGCAGCTTATGTTCCCCGCTATCCCCGAGGTGTTAATTAAAACCGATATCGACGGAGGACGGCTTTTTATCCGACCGCTTCCGAATCTTTTTGAGATTTACGAAAACGAGGGCGAACAGAATGATAAGGATTGACATTGCCACGCTTTTCCCCGCAATGTGCGAGGCGGTTGTGAGCGAAAGCGTTGTCGGGCGCGGAAGAAGAGCAGGCTACATAGAAATAAACTGCCACAATATACGTGATTACACCCTTGATAAACACAATCGCGTGGACGACAAGGCTTACGGCGGCGGCACGGGAATGGTTATGCAGGCACAGCCGATTTACGACTGCGTGCAGGCGATTCGCAGTCAGCTCGGTGAAAATGCGGCTCCACGTCTTATCTATCTTTCGCCGCAGGGAAGAAAGCTTAACCAGGAGATAGTTAAGGAGCTTGCGGCGGAGGACAATCTCATTCTTCTTTGCGGGCACTACGAGGGTGTTGACCAGCGTGTGCTTGACGAGCTTGAATTTGAGGAGCTGTCGGTTGGCGATTATGTTGTAACGGGCGGCGAGCTGCCCGCGCTTATACTTACCGACGCTATTGCCCGCCTGCAAGAGGGAGTTCTCCCGAATGAGGACGCATACACGATTGAGAGCCACTACAACGGGCTGCTTGAACATCCGCAGTACACCCGTCCCGAGGAATGGCGCGGCAGGAGAGTTCCCGACGTGCTTATATCGGGTCACCACGCTAATATAAAGAAGTGGCAGGACGAAATGTCGCTAAGAGTTACAAAAGAGAAGCGCCCCGATATGGCGGCTGAGGAGGGCTTTTGAACTGTTGAAAAGTGTATGTGCAAAATCAACAACATTGTTGAATGATTTTAGGTTTAATTCAATAAAAACGGAAAAATATTTCGATTTGTCACGAAAAACCCAAAAAATCAGTTGACTTAAAAGTTTTTTACGGATATACTTACATTGTAGGAACGACATACGCAAGCAGAAGCTTGAAGCTGTAACTGCAATGTCGTAATAAAGGGCAACAAAAAACAATGGAGGGTAGATCTATGTTCGTAAGAGAAGTAGACGTAAAAAATCAGGTTGGTCTTCACGCAAGACCCGCAACATTCTTTATTCAGAAGGCAAACGAATACAAGTCCTCTATCTGGGTTGAAAAGGAAGAACGCAGAGTAAACGCAAAGAGCCTCTTAGGTATCCTTTCTCTCGGTATTGTCGGCGGAACAACCATTCGCATCATTGCGGACGGCGCTGATGAGCAGCTGGCTGTTGACGGCTTAATCAAGTTAATTGAAAGCGGCTTTGAGGAATAATTCGGAAGATTACAACATGGAAAGCTGTGCAGGGGCACGGCTTTTTTGTTTTATATATTTTATTATTGTCGTATATTGTCTTAATATGCGGAGTTATGGATTTATGGATTTACGTTTTCATGTTTTCGCGGTGGAAGCGGGAAAGGACTGGTAATTATATGAATTTCGGTAAGGCTGCAATGTTTTCGCGGTTTTTGTTATGCACTGTTTTGCTCTCTGCGGCAGGCGCGCTGTGCGGCTGTATGCAGAAGGTTGACTATGATGGAAAGGAGGAGATTGACAAGGCACGGTCGCTTCACACCGCGCTGGAAAGCGCAACGGTAACGCTAACCGGCGGGAATGAAAGCGGCGGCGGCAATGAATATACGCAGCAGATAAGCTATCGTTTTGAGGGCGATGTTATGCAGTATATTTTCCACGCGGAGGAGAAAAAAGAGGACGGGACGTTTGCGGAATACTATGAATATAACAACGGGACGGAGATTGACTTCATCACGCTTCCGAACGACAATGAATGGCGATACTATGCAAAGGGTGACGAGAATTTCTATTCTTACACGAGGAGCAGCCGGCATTACTATGCTGACGGCGCGCAGCTTTTTTCTGTTTTTGAGGGTGCGATTTCCTCTGCCGAGCGCGACGGCAATGTTATAACCTTCCTGTATGACTCCAAAAAGCTTACAAACTACGACGCGTTTTACGGGCTTGACATAAGCGATTTTGCGATGATTTACAAGTTTGACGAAATCGGTCGCTGCACCGAATTTGCAAACAAATACGTGCTGGACGGCGAGAAATACTACTACACCGTTTACATAACGGATATGGACGCTGTTAGTGAGATAGTCAGACCCGAGATTTCGAGCCGGGTCGGCTGAGCCGCCGAAGGCGGCGAAGCCGCGCGCCGCGAAGCGGCGCGGCAGCCGCAGCGGCGTACCCTCCGCGAAGCGGTGGGTGCCAAGCTGCGGCTGCGTTCGGCGAATAGCAGCTTTTGAGTGCAAAGCAGGCGACGGCTCTGTGGGGCGCGGCGTTAACCGAGGCGATAAATAAATCGGAACGATAAAAAGCCGCAGCGAACTCCGACGGAGGGCGTAAGCCCTCACGGAGGAGTTCGCATATAGAAAAAGCGCACATCTGTTAAGGTTAGGTGAGTTTTCGTAAAACCGGCTTCAATCGGCTGGATTCAATCAATCCGTTTTTGAGGCGACCGCCTGCGGGGAAGAACAGCCACCCGTCGGCGGTCGCCGCGGCTTTAAATTTTACCGCCTACCTCTCAATCTTGGCTAACGCCGCACGCCACACCTTGCAAAATCGGCGGTTCGCTTTTGATATTTTGGGCTAAGCGGGAGGGCGCGGGACGCGCTTTCTTTTTGCTTTGCAAAAAGAAATGTGGCGCGGCTTCGCCGCGCCACAGCCGCGCTAACGCGCGGCGCGCGTCCCGCGCCCTCCCGCTTGCAGCGTCTCATAAAAGCCGTTCGCGTCGGCACCCCCGCCTTTGGCGGCGGGGGTACGCGACGCGAACGGCGCAGATACCGGCTTGCGGTGCAGTTTTGATAGATTTGTGCAGTATGAATAAATTGTGGGAGTAAAACGCACAAAATTTCTACATCAATAAAGACGATAAATTTTCAAAAAAAGGTTGTATTTTGCGGGAAAATGCTGTATAATAAACCTTGCGCGTTGCGGTTCAGATGCGCTTTTGCGTTGAACGCGTTCCGTCGGAGTTGGGAAGGGTTTGCCTGAGGCAGATACCCCCGTGATGCTTTCCGACGAAATGGTAATCTGCTATATCAGGAAACACCCGATATAGTGTAAAACAGCGAAATGCAAAAAAGCAGCAAGGGAATGCGGCGCAAATCTACGAAAGGGGATAAAACAGTGGCAGTCAAGGAACAGGTAAGAGTCAAGATCAAGGGTTACGAACACAGCACGGTTGACGCGGCAGCAGCAAAGATTGTTGAAACCGCAAAAAGAACCGGTTCGAGAGTCGCAGGTCCGATTCCGCTTCCTACAAATAAGGAAGTAATCACAATTCTCCGCGCAGTTCATAAGTATAAGGACAGCCGTGAGCAGTTCGAACTCAGAACCCACAAGCGTCTTATCGACGTAATCCGCCCGACTAACAAGACAATCGAAGCTTTACAGAATTTAGAGCTTCCCGCGGGCGTAGAAATTTCAATGGAATTCTAAAAAATTCCCCACAGAGTTGCTTTGCGACCGAAGAAGAAGTTTCGAGTTATGTTGGTGAAAACCAACCACTAACCAAGGCAGAAACGCTGCACTTGGTCACGTTGAGAAATCTCAACCAATAACCAATTAGGAGGAAAACCATGAAAAAGGGTTTAATCGCAAAGAAAATCGGCATGACGCAGATTTTCGACGAAGCGGGAAACGTAGTTCCCGTAACGGTAGTTGAAGCCGGTCCCTGCGTTGTCGTTCAGAAGAAAACTTCCGAAAACGACGGCTATGAGGCGGTTCAGCTCGGTTTCGGCGATATTTCGCCGAAGGCAGTCAACAAGCCTATGCAGGGTCATTTCAAGAAGAACGACGTAGCGTTCAAGAGAACACTCAAGGAGTTCAGACTTGATGATACAAGCGCTGTAAACGTAGGCGACATCTTAAAGGCTGATACATTCACAGTCGGCGATGTTATCGACGTTCAGGGTACCAGCAAGGGTAAGGGCTACCAGGGCGCTATCAAGCGTCATAATCAGCACAGACTCAAAATGACGCACGGCGCAGGTCCTGTTCACAGAGAAGCAGGCTCTATGGGCGCTTGCTCTTCGCCTTCCAGAATCTTCAAGGGTAAGGGTATGGCAGGTCATATGGGTTGTGACACCGTTACTGTTCAGAACCTTGTAATCGTCAAGGTTGACGCAGAAAATAATCTTATCGCAATCAAGGGTGCTGTTCCCGGTCCTAAGGGCGGAGTGCTTTGCATTACTGATGCGGTTAAGGCGTAAGGAGGAGGATTATAATGGCAAACGTAAAAGTATTTGATATGAACGGTCAGCCTGTTTCCGACCTCGAGCTTAATGACGCAGTATTCGGAATTGAACCGAATACAGTAGTTATGCACGCAGCAGTCGTAAATTACCTCGCTAATCAGCGTCAGGGTACACAGTCTACCCTCACCAGAACAGAGGTAAGCGGCGGCGGCAAGAAGCCCTGGAGACAGAAGGGCACAGGTCACGCAAGACAGGGTTCGACAAGAGCTCCTCAGTGGACCCACGGCGGTATCGCTTTAGGACCGAAGCCCAGAAGCTACAGCTACTCATTAAATAAAAAGGTAAAGAGACTCGCTCTCCTTTCCGCACTCTCTTCTAAGTGCGCTGACAACGATATCGTTGTTCTCGACGCAATCAAGACAGAGGAGTTCAAGACAAAGACCATCGTTAATATGCTTAAGGCTCTTAACGTAAACGAAAAGGCACTCATCGTTCTCGATAGCGTAGATAAAAAGGTTATCAAGAGCGCTGCCAATATCCCCGGCGTTAAGACCACTCAGGTCAATACGCTCAACGTATACGACATCTTAAACTACAATAAGTTTATCGTAGTTAAGGACGCAGTTGCAAAAATTGAGGAGGTGTACGCATAATGGAAAGAATTGCACAGGACATTATCGTACGTCCGATTATCACAGAAAAGTCAATGGATGGACTTGCAGACCGTAAGTACACCTTTGAGGTTGCTAAAAACGCTAATAAAATCGAAATCAAAAAGGCTGTCGAGGTTCTCTTCGGCGTTAAGGTTTCTAAGGTAAATACCATCAGCGTTAAGGGCAAGAAGAAGCGCATGGGTCGCAGCGAAGGCTATACTTCCGACTGGAAGAAGGCAGTCGTAACCCTTACCGAGGATTCAAAGACCATTGAATTCTTCGACGGTATGATGTAATAGTAAGGAGTGAGATAAAATGGCTATAAAGACATATAAACCTGTCACCCCCGGTCGCAGAGGTATGACAGTTATCGATTACAGCGGGTTATCTAAGGTTGCTCCTGAAAAGAGCCTTCTCGAAAGCCTTAAGAAGCATTCCGGACGTAACAGCTACGGCAGAATTACCGTAAGACATCACGGCGGCGGAAACAGAAGAAAGTACAGAGTAATCGACTTCAAGAGAAATAAGCTCGGTATGAACGCAACGGTTCTTACCCTTGAGTACGACCCTAACCGTTCCGCGTTTATCGCTCTTGTTCAGTATGAGGACGGCGAAAAGAAGTATATCATCGCCCCCGAAAAGCTCGCAGTCGGCGATGTAATCAGAAATGGCTCCGACGCAGATATCAAGCCCGGCAACGCTCTTGCCCTCGCAGATATCCCCGTTGGTACCGTTATCCATAACATCGAGCTTTACCCCGGTAAGGGCGCTCAGCTCGTTCGTTCCGCAGGTAATATGGCTCAGCTTATGGCTAAGGAAAACGGTTACGCTCTTATCCGTCTTCCCAGCGGAGAGCTTAGAAACGTGTCCGAGAGATGTATGGCTACAATCGGCGTCGTAAGCAACGCTGACCACGCTAACGTAAACCTCGGTAAGGCAGGTAAGACCCGCCACCTCGGTACAAGACCTACCGTAAGAGGTTCCGTAATGAACCCGAACGACCACCCTCACGGCGGTGGTGAAGGTAAGTCCCCCGTTGGTCGTCCCGGTCCTGTAACCCCGTGGGGTAAGCCCGCTCTCGGTTATAAGACCAGAAAGCTTAACAATAGAACCGATAAGTTCATCGTTAAGAGAAGAAACGCTAAGTAATCACAACAAGCTGCTGTTAAAAAGAGCACGTTCCGAAAGGGTAAAGCGAAGCTTATTAACTTGCAGCGTAGCTTGAAAGGAATTTAACATTATGAGCAGAAGCATCAAGAAGGGACCTTATGTCCAGGAAGTTCTTCTGAAGCGCGTTATCGCTATGAACGAAGCGGGCGAAAAGAAGGTTCTTAAGACATGGAGCCGTTCCAGTACAATATTCCCTGAGTTTGTAGGACACACTTTTGCTGTTCACGACGGCAGAAAGCACGTTCCGGTATATGTTACCGAGGATATGGTAGGACATAAGCTCGGCGAATTTGCACCGACCAGAACCTTTAAGGGTCATGTCGGCAGCAAGACTACCAAGAAGTAAGGAGGAATGAACCAATGGAAGCTAGAGCAGAATTAAGACAGGTTCGTATTTCTCCCCGTAAGGTAGGAATCGTCCTCGACTTAATCAGAAATAAGCCTTGCGATGTTGCAATGGCAATCCTAAAGCATACCCCCAAGTCTGCTTGCGAACCGCTGATGAAGCTTCTCAAGTCGGCTATGGCAAATGCTGAAAACAACCACAATATGGACGTGAGCCGCCTCTACGTGGCAGAATGCCATTGCGGCGCAGGTGTTACACTCAAGAGAATCCGTCCTAAGGATCACGGCAGAGCACACCGCATCTTAAAGAGAACATCCAACATTGTTTTGGTTGTTAAAGAAGCTGAATAAGGAGGTAAACTATGGGACAGAAAGTTAATCCGCACGGTCTTAGAGTAGGCGTTATCAAGGATTGGGATTCCCGCTGGTTTGCCGGAAAATCAACCTTTGGCGATACACTCGTTGAAGACTACAAAATTCGTGAGTTTTTAAAGAAAAAGCTCTATAAGGCAGGCGTTCCCACTATCGAAATCGAAAGAGACGCAGCTAAGGTTAAGGTTAATATCCAGTGCGCAAAGCCCGGTATGGTTATCGGTCAGAAGGGCGCTGAAATCGAAAAGCTCCGCACAGAGCTTGAAAAGCTTACAAACGGCAAGACCGTTATCGTAAATATCATCGAGGTTAAGAGCCCCGATATGAACGCTCAGCTCGTTGCTGAAAATATCGCTCAGCAGCTCGAAGGACGCGTATCCTTCAGAAGAGCTATGAAGTCCTGCATCAGCAGAACAATGAAGCTCGGCGCAAAGGGTATCAAGACAACTGTAAGCGGTCGTCTTGGCGGCGCTGAAATCGCTCGCAGCGAGAGCTACCACGAGGGTACAATCCCGCTTCAGACTCTCCGCGCAGACATCGACTACGGTGTTGCAAGAGCTAATACAACCTACGGCGTAATCGGCGTTAAGGTTTGGATCTATAAGGGCGAAGTTTTAAAGGGCGAAATCCCCGCAAACAGAACACCCGAAAGACCCAGAAGAAGAAATAACGATAACAGAAACGGTGAAAGAAGAAATTCCAGACCGAGAACTGAAAGAAAAGAAGGGGGTAATGAATAATGTTACTTCCAAAGAGAGTAAAGTACAGAAGACAGCAGAGAGGTCGTATGACCGGTAAGGCTCTTCGCGGAAATACCGTTTCCAACGGCGAATACGGCTTACAGGCTCTTGAACCCGCTTGGATCACTTCTAACCAGATCGAAGCAGCCCGTATCGCTATGACGCGTTACATCAAGCGTGGCGGTCAGGTTTGGATCAAGATTTTCCCCGATAAGCCCGTAACCGAAAAGCCCGCTGAAACCCGAATGGGTTCAGGTAAGGGCTCGCCCGAATACTGGGTAGCAGTTGTTAAGCCCGGAAGAGTTATGTTTGAAATCGCAGGCGTTTCCGAGGAAGTTGCAAGAGAAGCTATGCGTCTTGCAATGCACAAGCTCCCCATCAAGTGCAAATTTGTAAAGAAAGAGGAGGCTGCTGAGTAATGAAGATTACAAAGGAAATCAGAGAGTTATCTGAAGTCGAATTACAGAACAGAGCTGCTGAATTAAAGCAGGAGCTTTTCAACCTCCGTTTTCAGCTTGCAGTAAATCAGCTTGAAAATCCTACGAGAATCAAGGCTGTCAAGAAGGAGATTGCCGTAATAAAGACAATCCAGCGCGAGCGCGAGCTTGCAGCTAATAAGTAAGGGAGGAGCGAAGCTAAATGGAAAGAAATTTAAGAAAAACCAGAGTCGGCACGGTTGTCAGCAACAAGATGGACAAGACTATCGTAGTTGCAATCAAGGATAACGTTCGCCACCCCTTGTATAAGAAAATCGTTAAGAGAACCATCAAGTTAAAGGCTCACGATGAAACAAACACCTGCAACATCGGCGATACGGTTGAAATTATGGAAACCAGACCGTTATCTAAGGATAAGAGATGGCGTTTAGTAAACGTAATCGAAAGAGCTAAGTAAGACGGAAGGAGTAAAAGACCATGATACAGATGCAGACACGTCTTAAGGTCGCTGATAACACAGGCGCAAAAGAGCTTATGTGCATCAGAGTCCTCGGCGGTACTCGTAGAAAATATGCGAACATCGGTGATGTAATTATCGCTTCCGTTAAGAAAGCTAATCCCGGTGGAACAGTTAAGAAGGGCGACGTTGTAAAGTGCGTTGTAGTTCGTTCCGCAACAGGCTTAAGACGCGACGACGGAACTTATATCCGCTTCGACGAAAACGCCGCAGTTATCATCAAGGAAGATAAGAACCCGAGAGGCACTCGTATTTTCGGGCCCGTAGCCAGAGAGCTTCGCGATAAGGATTTCATGAAGATTTTATCGCTCGCTCCTGAAGTATTATAAGGGAGGACGCCGAAATGAACAATTTACACGTTAAAACCGGCGACGAGGTAAAAATTATCTCCGGTAAGGATAAGGGTAAGACCGGTAAGGTATTACAGGTATCTCCTTCCGAGGGTAAGGTAATCGTCGAAGGCTGCAATATGGTAACAAAGCACGTTAAGGCTAAGCGTCAGGATCAGCTCAGCGGTATCGTAAAGGCTGAAGGCGCACTCTATGCATGCAAGGTTATGCCCGTTTGCCCTAAGTGCAAGAAGGCTACCAGAGTCGGCAGCGAAATTAAGAACGACAAGAAAGTAAGAGTATGCAAGCATTGCGGTGCAGAACTCTAATGAGCTTGACAGCGGGGTCGGATAACGAAGCTTCCGGCTGCTGTCGGTAAGGAGTAAACAAAATGGCTAGAATGAAAACCTATTATAAGGAAACCGTAGCACCTGCTCTTTTCAAGAAGTTCGGCTATAAGAGCGTAATGCAGATTCCGAAGCTTGATAAGATCGTTATCAACGTAGGCTGCGGTGAGGCGAAGGACGATCAGAAGAAGATCGACGCTATAATGAATGATTTAAGCCAGATCACGGGTCAGAAGCCTATCGTTTGCCGCGCAAAGAAGGCAATCGCTAACTTTAAGCTCAGAGAAGGCAACATCATCGGCGTTAAGGTTACTTTAAGAAACGATACAATGTACGAGTTCCTCGACCGTTTCTTTAACGTGGCTCTTCCCCGTGTTCGCGACTTCAGAGGTATCAACCCCAATTCCTTCGACGGAAGAGGAAATTACAGCGTTGGTATCAAGGAACAGCTCATATTCCCCGAAATCGAATATGAAAAGATCGACGCAATCCGCGGTATGGACATCAACTTCGTAACAACAGCAAAGACAGACGAAGAGGCAAAGGAGCTTCTGGCTCTTATGGGCGCTCCGTTTGCGAAATAAGAAAGGTTAAGGAAATAGAGATATGGCAAAGAAATCAATGGTTGCTAAACAGCAGCGTCCTGCAAAGTTTTCTACCCGTTCTTACAACAGATGTAAAATCTGCGGCAGACCGCACGCATATCTCCGCAAGTTCGGCATTTGCAGAATTTGCTTCAGAGAACTTGCGTACAAGGGACAGATCCCCGGCGTGAAGAAGTCCAGCTGGTAATTTTACATCAAAACTATAAGGAGGAAGCAATAATGCAGATTACTGATACTATCGCAGATATGCTTACAAGAATTCGTAACGCTAATTCAGCGAAGCACCCCTCTGTTGATATTCCCTGCTCTAATATCAAGAAGCAGATCGCTCAGATCCTCGTAGATGAGGGATATATCAAGAACTTCAGAGTTATCGAAGACAATAAGCAGGGTGTAATCAGAATTACTTTAAAGTATACTGAGAATAAGTCACAAGTTATTACCGGCTTACGCAGAGTCAGCAAGCCCGGTTTAAGAATTTACTCGAACTGCAAGGATATGCCCAAGGTTATGAAGGGACTCGGTATCGCTATCGTGTCAACATCCAAGGGACTTATGACCGACAGAAAGGCACGCGAAGAGCATGTCGGCGGCGAAGTTCTTGCATTCGTATGGTAAGGAGGAACAGATATGTCAAGAATTGGTAAAGCACCGATAACTGTTCCTGCCGGCGTAGATGTAAAGGTTGACGGCTCAACAGTAACGGTAAAGGGACCTAAGGGTACCCTCACGAAGGAATTTAAGCCTTCTATCAAGGTTGAACTCGACGGCGCAGTTATCAATGTAACCCGCCCCGATGATGAAGCAGAAAACCGTGCGCTCCACGGTCTTACAAGAACTCTTATCAATAATATGATTATCGGCGTTACCGAAGGTTTCCAGAAAACTCTCGAAATCAACGGCGTCGGCTACCGCTGCCAGAAGCAGGGTAAGGACGTAAACCTTAACCTCGGCTTCTCCCACCCCACAATCGTGTCCGATACCGAGGACTGCACTCTTGAAGTTCCTCAGCCGAACCAGATTATCGTAAAGGGTATCGATAAGCAGAAGGTTGGTCAGTATGCAGCTGAAATCAGAAGCATTCGTCCGCCTGAGCCTTATAAGGGTAAGGGTATCAAGTATATCGACGAGGTTATCCGCCGCAAGGAAGGTAAAGCCGGCAAGGGTAAGAAGTAAAGCATAAGGAGTGATAAGAAATGATTAAACAAATCGACAGCAATAAGAACAGAATTAAGCGTCATAAGAGAGTGCGTGTTAAGATCTCCGGTACTGCTGCTTGTCCCCGCCTTAATGTTTTCCGTTCCGCTAAGAACATTTATGCTCAGCTTATCGACGATGAAGCAGGAAAGACGCTTTGCGCCGCTTCTTCAAACGAAAAGAGCTTCACAGAATACGGCGGCAACTGCGAAGCAGCCAAGAAGGTTGGCTTAGCTCTTGCTGAAAAGGCAAAGGCACAGGGTATCAGCGACGTGGTTTTCGACCGCTCCGGTTACGTTTACCACGGAAGAGTTGCTGCTCTGGCAGAGGGTGCGCGCGAAGGCGGACTCAATTTCTAATAATTACAGGAGGATAAGGCTTTGGCACTTTTAGATGCATCAAAATACGAGCTTGCCGAAAAGGTAGTTGCTCTTAACCGCGTATCCAAGACTGTTAAGGGCGGACGCATTATGAAGTTCTCCGCTCTCGTTGTAGTCGGCGACGGAAACGGCGTTGTTGGCTTCGGCTTAGGCAAGTCCAACGAAGTTCCGGACGCTATCCGTAAGGGTATCGAGGACGCAAAGAAGAACCTTATTAAGGTTTCTTTAAAGGGTACAACTATTCCCCACGAAACAGTTGGTAAGTTCGGCGCCGGCGCAGTTCTCATGCGTCCCGCTCCCGAGGGTACCGGCGTTATCGCAGGCGGTCCCGTTCGTGCCGTTGTTGAAATGGCAGGTATCAAGAATATCCGTACAAAGTCGCTGCGTTCAAATAACCCCTGCAACGTAGTTCGCGCTACTATCGCAGGTCTCGCTTCTCTTAGAGACGCAGAAGAGGTTGCGGCGCTCAGAGGTAAGACTGTTAAGGAAATCTTAGGCTAAAAAGAGAAGGAGAAAAGACTTATGGCACTCAAAATTAAGTTAGTAAAGTCGCTCATCGGTCGTAAGGACAGTCACATTGCTACTGCGAACTCTTTAGGTCTCAGAAAGGTTAACGATGTTACTGAACAGCCCGATAATGCGGCAACAAGAGGCAAAATCAAGGAAATTCACTATTTAGTTGAAGTTACCGAGGAATAATTTTATTCATAGGAGGTGTAACCATGAAGCTACACGAATTATCTCCTGCTGAAGGCGCAACCAAAGAGGTAAAGCGTATCGGACGCGGTCACGGATCGGGTCAGGGTAAAACAGCAGGTAAAGGTCATAAGGGTCAGTGGGCACGTTCCGGCGGCGGCGTTAAGCCGGGCTTTGAAGGTGGTCAGACCAAGCTCGCAATGCGTATTCCTAAGCGCGGATTCAATAATATCTTCGCTACCGAATTCGCAACCGTAAACGTTGCCGATTTAGAAGCTCGCTTCGAAAACGGCGCCGTTATCGACGAAATCGCTTTAATCGAATGCGGTTTACTCAAGAATACACTTGACGGAGTTAAGGTTCTCGGCAACGGCGAGATTACCAAGAGCTTTACTGTAAAGGCTGCGAAGTTCTCTGCTTCTGCCGCTGAAAAAATTGAGAAAGCAGGCGGAAAGGCAGAGGTGGTATAATGTTTGAAGTCTTCCGAAATGCGTGGAAAGTCGCAGAGCTTCGTAAAAAGATTTTATACACATTATTCATCATCGTTATATTCCGTTTCGGTTCGGCTGTTTTTGTGCCGTTCCTCGATAGCAGCGCTATCGCCGGTATGCTCGGCGACGGAACGCTGCTCAGCTACCTTGACACAATGACGGGCGGCTCGCTCAGCCAGGGTACATTGTTCGCAATGTCCATCACCCCGTATATCAACGCGTCAATCATTATTCAGCTTCTCGCTGTCGCAATTCCCGCTCTCGAACGCTTAAGCAAAGAGGGCGAGGAAGGCAGAAAGAAGCTTAACACCATCACAAAGCTGACCTCTCTCGGTCTTGCGCTCTTCCAGGCTATCGCATTCTACGTAGCACTCCGTAATTACGGCGTAGTTAAGTATATGTCGGGCTTCGAGGGCGTGCTTGCGGGTATTACAATCGTTTCCTGCTTCGTTGCGGGTGCGTCGCTTATCGTATGGCTCGGCGACCAGATCAATGAAAAGGGTATCGGAAACGGTATCTCTATGATCCTGTTCGCAGGTATCGTTGCGAGAGGACCTTCCTCCGTTTACGAGCTTATTATGACGATGAAGGACGATATGAAGAACGCTATCCTCGTTCCCGTTATCTTAATCATCTTCGTAGCTATGATCGCGCTCGTTGTACTTATGACAAACGCAGAGCGCAGAATCCCCGTTCAGTATGCAAAGAGAGTTGTCGGAAGAAAAATGTACGGCGGTCAGTCCTCCCATATCCCGATTAAGGTCGCTATGGCAGGCGTTATGCCCATCATTTTCGCAATGTCCGTTATGTCCCTCCCGCAGACAATCTGCTACTTCTTCGGAATTACGGGCGACGGTACAAGCGGTCACGACTTCTGGGAAGGCTTTGTAAGACTCTTCAGCCAGAGCAGCTGGTTATACGGAATTCTTTATTTCCTGCTGATTATTGCGTTCAATTATTTCTACATCGCTATTCAGTATAATCCTGTGGAAATCGCCAATAATCTTAAGAAAAATAACGGTGCTATCCCCGGTATAAGACCCGGAAAGCCCACATCGGAGTTCATCTCGAACTCGCTCTCCAAGGTTTCCCTTATCGGCGCTATCTTCTTGGCGTTTATCGCTATTTTCCCTATCGTTTTCCAGATGATTACGAAGATAAACGTTTCTCTCGGCGGAACTACCATGCTCATCGTTGTAGGTGTTGCGCTTGAAACAGTTCGCTCGCTGGAAAGCCAGATGATGATGCGTCACCACAAGGGCTTCCTCGAATAAGCAAATGGATTCCGGAAAGGAACGGCAGCTTTTGCCGCTCCTTCCCAATGAATTCACGACGAAAAATAGGAGTAAGTATGAATTTAATCTTTTTAGGTGCTCCCGGCGCAGGAAAGGGCACGCAGGCTGAAATCGTCTGCGATAAGCTCGGTATCCCCGCCCTCTCAACAGGCAATATGCTCAGAGAAGCAGTTAAAAACCAGACTCCTACGGGACTGGCTGCAAAGGACTATATGGACAGGGGTGACCTTGTTCCTGACGAAATCGTAATCGGTATTTTAAAGGATAGAATCGCTAAGGACGACGCTAAGAATGGTTTCATTCTCGACGGCTTCCCGAGAACAGTCGCTCAGGCTGAGGCTCTCGACGCGATGGGCGTTCAGATTGATAAGGTAATCGAAATTTTCGTTCCCGATGAGAAAATCTGCGCAAGACTTTCCGGCAGACGCGTGTGCGAAGGCTGCGGAGCTTCCTATCATACCGAATTTAAGCCTACTAAGGCTGAGGGCGTTTGCGACAGCTGCGGCGCAAAGGTTGTTCAGAGAGTTGACGATAAGCCCGAAACGGTTCTTTCAAGACTCGCAACCTATAAGGAGAAAACAGCTCCCCTCAAGGACTACTATCAGGCAAAGGGCAAGCTCAGAACGGTTATCGGACAGGAAGAAATCGAAGATACCGCGAAGCTTACTATGGAAGCAATCGAAGGATAATACAGAATGATTCAAGTTAAATCGGCAGATGAAATCGCTAAAATGATGAAGGCGGGCGAGCTTGCAGCTCAGGCGCTTGCGGTTGCGGGAAAGCACGCGGTCGCAGGTATCTCAACATGGGAGCTTGACAAAATCGTTAATGACTTTATCGTTTCAAAGGGCGGACATTCTCCCTGCAAGGGCTATGGCGGATTCCCCGGGCATAACTGCTTTTCGGTAAACGAGGAGCTTATACACGGTATCCCGTCAAAGAAAAAAATTCTCAAGGAAGGCGACATTCTCTCGTGTGATATCGTCGCAGAGCTTAACGGCTTTATGGGCGATAATACCAAAACGTTCCGTATCGGGACAGTTTCCGATGAGGCTGAGAGGCTTCTGAAGGTGACCGAGGAGGCGCTTTACAAGGGAATCGAACAGGCCTGCGCAGGAAACCGTGTGGGCGACATATCCGCCGCAATCCAGACATACGTTGAAGAGAACGGCTATCATATCGTTCGTAAGTTTGTAGGACACGGGGTCGGACGCGAAATGCACGAGGCTCCCGAGGTTCCGAATTTCGGCAAGGCAGGAAGAGGTCCAAGACTTGTACCGGGTATGACAATCGCTATCGAACCGATGGTGAACTCCACAACCCCCGAGGTTAGAATCCTCTCCGATAACTGGACGGTCGTTGAACCGAACGGCGCTTTGTCCGCTCATTTTGAACACACAGTCTGCATTACAAACGATAAGCCGATTATTTTGACGCTGGAAAAACACTGACAGGTGAAATGTAAGATGGACTTTAAAAAGGGTATGGTGGTTTTAAGCAGGGCAGGGCGCGACAGCGGCTACCCGCTTGTTATAACGGAAATCAAGGAGGGCTTCGTTTACGTCTGCGACGGAAAGGAACGTCCGCTCGAAAACCCAAAAAAGAAAAATCCGAAGCACCTTGCAAAAACGAATCAGACAATTCCTCTCGACGAAATCACGAACAGGAAATTACGTGCAGCTTTAAGAGAGCTGAACGCCAAGGAGTGTGAGTAAAGCTTGTCTAAAGAAGATGTAATCGAAGTCGAAGGCACGATACTTGAAGCGCTTCCAAATGCAACGTTTCAGGTTGAGCTGCAAAACGGCCACAAAATACTGGCTCATGTAAGCGGAAAGCTGAGAATGAATTTTATCCGTATTCTTCCCGGCGATAAGGTTACCGTTGAAATGTCCCCCTACGACCTTAATAAGGGACGTATCACATGGAGAGCCAAGTGAGTTTAACCAAAAAGGAGGGTTAACACAATGAAAGTAAGACCTTCAGTAAAGCCTATGTGCGATAAGTGCAAGGTAATCAAGCGTAAGGGTAAGGTAATGGTTATCTGTCAGGACCCTAAGCATAAGCAGAGACAGGGCTGATTTGCCCCGAATAAAACAGGAGGAACACAGTTATGGCAAGAATTGCTGGCGTGGATTTACCGAAAGAAAAGCGCGTCGAAATCGGTTTGACGTACGTTTACGGTATCGGCAGAAAATCCGCAAATGATATTCTCGCAAAGGCAGGCGTTAATCCCGATACCAGAGTTAAGGATTTAACCGACGCAGAAGAAGCAAAGATTCGTGAAATCATCGACGCGGAATACACCGTTGAGGGTGATTTAAGAAGAAACGTTGCGCTTAATATCAAGCGCCTTGTTGAAATTAACTGCTATCGCGGAACTCGTCACAGAAAGGGTCTTCCCTGCCGTGGTCAGAGAACCAAGACTAACGCAAGAACACGCAAGGGTCCGAAGAAGACTATTGCTAATAAGAAGAAGTAAGGAGGTAACGAAATGGCACAGGCAAAGACTAACGGTAAGAAGCCCGTTATCCGCAGACGTCGTGAGCGTAAGAATATCGAAAACGGTTCCGCTCATATCCAGTCTACATTCAACAACACAATCGTTACAATCACAGACCTTCAGGGCAACACTTTATCGTGGGCAAGCGCAGGCGAGCTCGGCTTCAGAGGTTCGAGAAAGTCTACCCCCTTCGCTGCACAGTCCGCTGCTGAAACAGCAGCTAAGGCAGCTATGGACCACGGTCTGAAGACTGTTGAAGTATATGTAAAGGGTCCCGGTGCAGGACGTGAAGCTGCGATCCGCGCTCTTCAGGCAGCAGGTCTTGAGGTTCGTATGATCAAGGACGTTACACCGATCCCTCACAACGGATGCCGTCCGCCTAAAAGACGTCGCGTCTAAGTATATAAACTGAGTTCAAGTTTACTCAGAGTCGAAAATTAAGAATCGATATTGATTAAAAAACGGAGGTTAATATGGCAGTAGATAGAACGCCGGTGCTCAAGAGATGCAAGGCTCTCGGAATCAGCCCCATGGTTATGGGTTATTCTAAGGAAACAAAGAGAAATAAGAACGCAAACGTAAGAAAAAAGACTTCTGAATACGGTCTTCAGTTAAAGGAAAAGCAGAAGCTCAAGTTTATCTACGGCGTGCTTGAAAAGCAGTTCTACCACTACTACGAAATGGCTATCAAGGAAGAAGGTATCGCCGGTCAGAACCTTATCCGCCTTCTCGAAACAAGACTTGATAACGTCGTTTTCAGAATGGGTATGGCTATCACAAGACGTGAAGCCAGACAGCTCGTAGGTCATGGTCATTTCACCGTAAATGGTAAAAAGGTAGATATCCCCTCTTACAGAATCAAGGTTGGCGACGTTATCGCGTTGTCCGACAAGAGCAAGAAGAGCGCTAAGTTCGCACAGGTTGCTGAAGCTACAAACGGCAGAATTATCCCGTTATGGCTTGATATGAACAAGGAAGCTATGAGCGCAAAGGTTGCAAGAATGCCTCAGCGCGACGAATTAGATTACGAAGTAGAGGAACACCTCATCATCGAGTTGTATTCTAAATAATAGCTTTTCAGCATATAATGCTGAGGTGCAGTTATTTTTAATTTACAATGTGACCGAAATGCTGCGCGTTTTTCGCGCGGATTATCGTAATTTAAAATTAACTGGGGCGCTTTGTTCATCATTTGCTTGTGCAAGATGCTGAATAATTGCCCTTTGTACGAGGGAGTAATCCCACAACCAAACGAATTAAGCAGGAGGGTTAAGGAATGCTTGAAAAAATCGAAAAGCCTGAAATAGAGACAGTTAAGCTCAAGCCCGACGGGAAGTACGGTATGTTTGTCCTCGAACCCCTCGAAGCAGGCTACGGCAATACATTAGGCAACAGCCTAAGACGTGTTTTGCTCTCCTCTTTACCCGGTGTTGCAGTAACATCTGTAAAAATCGACGGGATTCAGCATGAGTTCTCAACTATCCCCGGCGTTAAGGAAGATGTTACGGAAATTATCCTGAACGTTAAGGGTCTTATCGCAAAAATGTACGGCGATTGCCCCAAGACAGTTTATATCGAAGCGGAAGGCGAGGGCGTCGTAACTGCGGGCGATATCAAGACCGACAGTGAAATCGAAATTCTCGACCCCGGTATGCATATCGCTACCCTCAGCGCAGGCGCTAAGCTCTTTATGGAGCTTACCTTCGACAGAGGAAGAGGCTATGTTTCCGCGGAAAAGAACAAGTCCCTTATTCAGCCCGCTATCGGTGTAATCGCTGTTGACAGCATTTACACGCCTGTACTCAAGGTTAATTATACGGTTGAAAATACTCGCGTGGGTCAGAGAACAGACTACGATAAGCTTATTCTTGAGGTTTGGACGGACGGAACAATTTCCGCTAAGGAAGCCGTTTCCTATGCCGCTAAGCTTCTTTGTGAGCATCTCGCACAGTTCGTAGACCTTTCCGACGAGTTCACTCAGCCCGAGCTTATGGTTGACAAGGAGGATAAGAGCAAGGATAAGATTCTCGAAATGACTATCGAAGATCTCGACCTGTCTGTCCGCTCCTTCAACTGCCTTAAACGCGCAGGTATTAACACGGTTGACGACCTCATCAATAAGTCCCAGGAGGATATGATGAAGGTTAGAAACTTAGGTAAAAAGTCCTTTGAAGAAGTCAGAGCGAAGCTCCAGTCACTGGGCTTTGACCTCGCTTCAAGCGAAGAATAATTGAATTGACATACAGTCTGTCAGAAAGGAGAAACCATTATGGCAATGAGAAAGTTAGGCAGAACAAGCGACCATAGAATGGCAATGCTCAGAGCTATGGTAACCTTCTTACTCGAAAACGGAAAGATCGAAACAACCGTTTCCAGAGCTAAGGAAGTTCGCAGCGAAGCCGAAAAGATGATTACCCTCGGAAAGAAGGGCGACCTTCACTCCAAGCGCCAGGTTTTCGCGTATGTTACAAAGGAGTCCGTTTCCAAGAAGCTCTTCGATGAAATCGCACCGAAGTATGCTGACAGAAACGGCGGTTATACAAGAATCGTTAAGATTGGTCCCCGCCGTGGCGACGCAGCGGAAATGGCTATCATTGAGCTTGTTTAATAGCTGAATAGAAAAAAGCTTGTTCGTTTTTCGGACAAGCTTTTTATTTTTTTACAAAAAATTGAAAAAAAGACTTGACAAATTGAGTTAAGTGGTGTATAATAAATAGGTAATTTGAAACGGTATGCGCCAATAGCTCAGCTGGATAGAGTATCTGGCTACGAACCAGAGGGTCGGGGGTTCGAATCCCTCTTGGCGTGCCAGCAGTGTTTAGCTGCATCAATAAAAGCTCGATTGCAATCGGGCTTTTATTTTTTTCTTGAAAATATTCGTGTTTTCGCAATAAAGGTGTGCTTTTGCTAAACGCGGGAATAAAATCGTGTTTTGGTATGGATTTGCTGAGTTTTCCGCTGCGAAACTGCACAAAAATATTGACAAAAACACGGGAAAGTGGTACAATTAAATTTGTATCAGGTGATACAAATTGAAGAAAACTGTTTGGCAGTGAAAGGAACGGAAGAAAATGAAAATCACATTGAAGGACGGAACTGTCCGCGAATTTGAGGCGGGTAAAAGCGCATTTGAAATCGCAAAGGAAATAAGCGGTGGACTTGCAAAGGCAGCGTGCGCGGCAAAAATTAACGGTAAGGTGTGTGATTTACGAACTACCGTTGACAACGACTGCGAACTTGAAATACTGACCTTCGACGACGAGGACGGAAGAAAAACCTTCCGCCATACGGCTTCGCATATTCTCGCGCAGGCGGTTAAGCGCCTTTTCCCCGATGTTAAGCTTGCGATAGGTCCCGCTATCGACAATGGCTTCTACTACGATTTTGACGTTGAAACGCCCTTTACGACAGACGACCTCGAAAAAATCGAAGCTGAAATGAAGAAAATTGTTAAGGAAGGGATTCGCCTTGAACAGTTTGAACTGCCGCCCGAAGAAGCTATTGAGTATCTGAAAAAGGCGGGCGAACCCTATAAGGTTGAGCTATGTGAGGAACACGCGGGCAAGAACGAGCCTATTTCGTTCTACAAGCAGGGCGATTTTACCGACCTTTGCGCGGGACCTCACCTTATGTCCACTTCATCGGTTAAGGCGTTTAAGCTCACCTCCGTTGCGGGTGCTTACTGGAGAGGTTCGGAGAAGAACAAGATGCTGACCCGTATTTACGGCACGGCTTTCTCCACAAAGGAGGCTCTCGCGGAATATCTCAACAGAATTGAAGAAGCGAAAAAGCGCGACCATAGAAAAATCGGCAAGGAGCTTGGCTTATTTACGCTTATGGACGAGGGTCCGGGCTTCCCGTTCTTCCTGCCTAAGGGAATGATTTTAAAGAACACGCTTTTAAAGTACTGGCACGAGATTCACGAGCGCGAGGGGTATATGGAAATCAGCACTCCTATAATGCTCAACCGTCAGCTTTGGGAAACGTCGGGACACTGGGATCATTATAAGGACAATATGTACACGACAACGATTGACGAAACCGAATTTGCGGTTAAGCCGATGAACTGTCCGGGCGGAATGCTTGTTTACAAGATGGAGCCGCGTTCGTATAAGGATCTGCCGATGAAGCTGGGCGAGCTTGGACTTGTACACCGTCACGAGAAATCGGGACAGCTGCACGGACTTATGAGAGTACGCTGTTTCACGCAGGACGACGCGCACATTTTTATGACGCGTGAGCAGATCACCGACCAGATCAAGGGCGTTGTACGGCTTATTGACGAGGTTTACACGCTTTTCGGCTTTAAGTATCACGTTGAACTTTCTACAATGCCTGAGGATCACCTTGGTTCGCTTGAGGACTGGGAGATGGCGACAAATGGCTTAAAGCGTGCGCTTGACGAGCTTAATATGCCGTATGTTGTGAACGAGGGCGATGGCGCGTTCTACGGACCGAAGATTGACTTCCACCTTGAGGATTCGATTGGAAGAACATGGCAGTGCGGAACGATTCAGCTTGACTTCCAGTTACCGATGAGATTCGGTGCTGAATACACGGGAGCGGACGGTCAGAAGCACCAGCCGATAATGATTCACCGCGTTGCGTTTGGCTCGATTGAGCGTTTTATTGGTATTCTCACGGAGCATTATGCGGGCAAATTCCCGCTTTGGCTTGCGCCGGTACAGGTTTCGATACTTCCGATTGCAGATCGACACAACGAATTCAGCGAACAGGTAAAGGCTGCGCTTAACGCGGTTGGTATTCGTGTTGAAATGGACACCAGAAGCGAAAAGATTGGCTTTAAGATTCGTGAAGCGACGATGCAGAAGGTTCCGTATATGCTTGTTATTGGCGACAACGAGGTTGAGAGCGGAAAGATTTCCGTAAGAGCGCGTTCGGGCGAGGACGTTGGGGTACTCAGCGTTGACGAGCTTTGCGCGATGCTCAAGAAGGAAGTTGACGACAAGGTTTCTAAGTAAAATACAGATGTGCCGCGTTGGAAAAGCTTAATTTAGCTTAGCTTCTGACGCGGCACGACTGTTTTTGCAGAATGGTTGGGTTTAAACCCGCCCCCTTGCGCTCCGCGCAAGGGGGCGGCGCGGCGGCGGTGTTTTGCCAACGGCAGAACACGCGCCTTGCGGCTTCGCCGCAAGGCGCAGATGCGCCGCCGCGCCAGAGGGCGGGGCGTGCCCCGCCCCGAAAAGGCGCAGTAAGTGGAGGTTTAGCCCGCCCCCTTGCGCTCCGCGCAAGGGGGCGGTGCGGCGGCGCGTATTTTGCCTTGGCAAAATACGATATCCGCGGCGAAGCCGCGGATATAAGCCTGCGCCAGAGGCGCAGGCGTGCGCCGCCGCCGCTGTGGAGGCGTCGTTGCGCCGTTGATGGGATGCGGGATACACAAATATATAGAAAGGCGCGGTTTCCCCGAAGGGGAAATCCCCCCTCGCGCAGAGCGCGAGGGGGCGCGGCGGCGGTGTTTTGCCAACGGCAAAACACGCGCCTTGCGGCGAAGCCGCAAGGCGCAGAAGCGCCGCCGCGCTGGACTGCACATTCCGTTTAATCTGCCATTGTAAAAGGAGAGTTGTATGAAAAACGAAATAAAGGACTATATCAGGGAAGTAAAATGTAAAATTTCAGCAAACGAGATAAGCGAAAACCTTGCCGAGGAAATGCTGACAAGAATCAGCTTCTACCAGCATGAACGACTCGTCCATCTGATCGTCACAATGACGTTCGCAGTTATGACCGTAATCTCGTTCTTTATGCTCGCGGGCGGGGCAACGCTCCTGACTGTCGGTCTCTCGCTCCTGTTCCTCGCGCTGACCGTGCCGTACGTTATGCACTACTACTTCCTCGAAAATAGCGTGCAGGAAATGTACCGGCTCTATTACGAAGTGAAAAGGCTGATTAAAAAGTGACTTTTTGGTACATTTTTGGCGCAGCTGCCGCCATTTTGCTCGTATTGTTTTTGGCTGCACTTGCCTTTGGCAAAAGCGACAGAAAAAGCGCGGACGAAATGACAGGGATTGAGTTTGAAAGATATTCGGCGGAGCTTCTTTCCGCTAATGGTGTTCAAATTGCAGAGGAAACGCCTGTTACCGGCGATTTCGGTGCAGACTTTATTATCCTTCTGGACGGCGAGCGAACGGTTTTGCAGTGTAAACGCTTCTCCCGTCCCGTTGGTGTTAAAGCCGTCCAGGAGGCTATCGCCGCAATGCCGTATTATAAGTGTTCGGGCGCAGCGGTTATCACAAATTCAACCTTTACCCGACAGGCGCGCGAGCTTGCCGAGGAAAGCGGCGTTATACTTTGGGACGGAACGGATATCGAGGATATGGAACGCTGTGCGGCGGGCGGCGGTAAGCGCCGCGAGTACGGAACAGTAAAAATATGCCGAATAGAAAGCGGTAAATTTTCCGATGAACTATTTTCGCTTTGTGTCGGCGGCGAACAGTTTGAACTTCTCCCGCATACCTGTACAGCCGCAGCACTCCCTTGCGGTTATGCAAAGCTGACTGTTCGCGGCGGCGGGAAAAAGACCGCTGTTCGCGTTACAATTCGCAGTGAAACCCGCACATACGCGGTGGGATTTATCGGTAGAAAGCTGGTTTTAACGGAAATTGCAGTAAGGAATGAACGGTTATGAAATCAAGTATGAATGGTATTCTGGATTTATTCAGAAGCAGAAAGCATCTCGAAAAATACGTTTCTACGGAAATTGCGTTAAACGCGGAAGCAATGCTTGTAGAAGCTACGGTTGATCTTTCCACGCTTAATACAGTTAAGCTACCAATTGAACAGCTCGGTCTGCTTGGTGCAACGGTTGCTTCGTTCTTGCCCTCGCTTCGGACAGCTTCTCAGACGATAACGGTACAGGACGATAAGTTGTTTCGCTGGGTCAATAGCAATGATGCCGCGAACACGCTTAAACTCAATAAAAAGGACAATCTCTTCGGCGGCTCATTTATTGATAAAAGAGGGAAGTCTGTATACGCGAAATTTCAGCCCGTCAGCGATCAAACTGCTGCTGTTTCAACCATAACGCCTATCGACCCTGCAAAGCTGATGATGGCGGCGGTTCTTTTGTCTGTTGAGCAAAAACTTGATAAAATCATTGAAATTCATAAAGAAATTCTGTCTTTTCTTGAACAGGAGAAGGAAGCGGAGATTGAGGGCGATTTAAAAACGCTGACTAATATTATTGAAGAGTATAAGTTTAATCGCGATAACGCGGAATATATATCTGCTCACTATAAGCTCGCGCTTGATATAAAACGAACATCTGAAAAGAATATCGGGTTTTATCAAAAACAGATCGTAGAAGCTATAAAGGACGGTAACGCAATGCATACCCAAGGTTCAGTTGATAAAAGAGAGGAAAAATTAAAAAAATTGTTTACATACTATCGGATATCGCTGTATATATTCTCATTCTCATCTTATCTGGAAGCTCTGCTTTTAGAAAATTTCCAGAGCGATTATATTTTTTGTCTTAAATCAAAGATTGAAGAACGCTCAGCGGCTTATTCAAGGCTTCATTCCGACTGCTATAGGATTCTTGAAAAATCAACGACAGATTCGATTGACAGGCACATTCTTAACGGCGCGGGAACGGCGATTAAAACAGTTGGAAGTATTATAGGGAGTATTCCGGTATTAAAAGATGGTCAGGTTGACGAATGGCTTGCGGACAAGGGCACGATCATAAAAAGCACGAGCAGGTCTATAGGCGAAAAGACGCTCACAGAGTTTAGCCAAGTCGAAGAAGCAGGGACGCAAATATTCATTGAAAATCTTGATCTTATAGAAAAAGTATATAATAAAACAAAAAATATTTATATTGACAGGCAGAACGTCTACTTAGAAATTTCAACAAAAAGCTAAGCACGGAACGGAAGGAGATCAGAATGACTTGCAGTGCGATTATTCTTGCGGCGGGCTCGTCCACGCGAATGAACGGAACAAATAAACAGCTTCTTGAACTCGGCGGGATTCCCGTTCTTATGCGTTCGGTGCTGAATTTTGAGAATTGCGGCGAGGTTTCCGAAATTATCATTGCCGCGAGAGAAAACGACCGCGAGGCGATACTGAGCGAATGTCGAAAATATAAAATTACTAAGCTGAAGGCTGTCTGCGCGGGTGGAAAAGACCGCGCGGAGTCGGCGAAAATCGCGTTCGGCTTTACGGGAAAGTGCGATTATGTTGCTGTACACGACGGTGCGCGACCGTTCGCTGCACCCGCGCTTATCGAAAACGTCATTAAGGCGGCGGAGGAAACCGGTGCGGCTATCGCGGCGATTCCCGTTACGGACACTGTAAAAAAAGCGGAAAACGGCTTTATTACGGCGACTCCTCCGCGCAGCAGCCTTTTCTCCGCACAGACCCCGCAGGTGTTTAAAAGAGAGCTTTACGAGAAAATGTGCGGGGTTAGCGGGGAGGTTACGGACGATTCCTCGCTTGCGGAACAGCTCGGAGTTCGGGTGAAAATCGCCGAGGGTTCTCCGAAAAACATCAAAATAACAACTCCCGCAGACATTCCCGTTGGTGAAATATACGCGGGGAAAGGAGAAAAAATGTTCAGAATAGGTCACGGCTACGACGTTCACCGTCTTGTTCCGGAAAGGCGGCTGGTTCTCGGCGGGGTGGAAATCCCGTGCGACTTGGGTCTTTTAGGACATTCGGACGCGGACGTTCTGGTTCACGCGGTTTGTGACGCGCTTCTGGGTGCGCTTGCGCTCGGCGATATCGGCAAGCACTTCCCCGACGCCGACCCGAAGTACAAGGACGCGGACAGTATGAAGCTTCTTGAGCAGGTTGTCGCGTTAATTGGGGAGCGCGGCTTCCGCTTGTCCAACCTTGACGCTACAATTTCCGCAGAAAAGCCGAAGCTTGCGCCATACATCGTAAAGATACGTGAAAACATCGCGCGGGTATGCAAGGCTTCTCCCGAACAGGTGAGCGTCAAAGCGACCACCGAGGAGGGGTTGGGACTTAAAGGCGAGGGGATAGGCGCAACCTGCGTTTGTCTGCTTGAAGGGTAAACAGCAGGGCTGTTGCAGCGTATGCCGCAACAGCCCGTTTTTATATATTCTGCTGATATACAGTCGGCGCGGCGCGCGTCTTACATTTTGCGAAGCAAAATGTAAGTTCCGCGGGCAGCAAGGCTGCCCGCGGAACCGTTTTGTGCGGCTTCGCCGCACAAAACGCGCGCGCCGCGCCCCTTCCGCTTGAAGAGAGTCGCCGGCAACAACGTTGAAACGCGTACAAGCGCGGGAGAAGCCTGTATTGTG
This sequence comes from uncultured Ruminiclostridium sp., assembly GCA_964520065.1. GTDB lineage: Bacteria > Bacillota > Clostridia > Oscillospirales > Ruminococcaceae > Ruminiclostridium_E. Next base: position 3,495 of record CAZFMC010000014.1, on the reverse strand, counting down.
TTCGATTTTACCCGTCGTCGCGGAGAGTGAATTGGTTGATAAGGCGCTTGCAGTTATCCGCCTGCGCGTTCAGCTCTTCGGAGGCGGCAGCAGTTTCTTCTGCGGTTGCGCTGTTTGTCTGAACAACTGTCGAAATCTGCTCGATTCCGATTGTGACCTGCTTTACGGAGTCAGCCGCGCTTACCGAATCATTCGCGATTCTTTCGTTGATTTCGGCTACGCGCCCCGCGCTTTGTGCAACATTCGACATATTATCAGCCACGGAATTAACAATCGAGTTGCCGCGCTGTATAGCGGAAACAGTTCCTTCAATCAGGGTTGTTGTCTGTGTTGCAGCTTCAGCCGAGCGACCCGCGAGGTTTCTGACCTCTTCCGCAACAACCGCAAAGCCCTTGCCCGCTTCACCTGCTCTTGCGGCTTCAACCGCCGCGTTAAGGGCAAGTATATTTGTCTGGAAAGCAATGTCCTCGATTGTCTTGATAATCTTTCTTGTTTCATCGGAGGTGCGGCTCATATCGTCCATTGCCGAGATAAGCTCGTTCATAATCTCGGTTGTTCCCGCGAGCGCAGCGCCCGCCTCGTTGGTTTTCTCCGAAGCTTCGGAAGCGTTCGCAGCGTTCTCGTTTATCATCTGAGAAATTACGTTGATAGTGGAGGAAAGCTCCTGAATGGAAGCAGCCTGCTCGGTTGCGCCCTGTGCAAGTGTTGTTGAAGCGTCTGCGACCTGAGTTGCGCCGCTGTCAACCTGCTCAAATGCGTTGTGAATATCGGATAGAGTAGAGCTGAGCGTTCTGTTTATATTTCTGAGCGCGAGAATTATATTGCGGTAATCGCCCTTATAATGATTTTCGCAGCGTGTTTTGAGCACGAAGTTTCCGCCTGCCATTTCGTCCAGCAGATAATTGATGTCGTCTATGATTTCCGCCTGATATGACTGGAATTTTTGAATAGCGGCAGCGGTCTGACCGATTTCGGTAACATCATCGGCTTCAACATCGAACGGTTCATGCATATTGCCTTCCAAAAAGCCTTCCATTTTGTCCTTGATTTTTACGATAGGCGCGATAAGCTCGTTAATAACGAACAGCATTACAACAATCTGGAAAATAAGGGTAACCACAAGCGAAGCGTATGTAACGACGTCTGCGACCGTGGACAGCGCGTTGCAGTTTGCAACCTCTTTTTCCATTCGCACTTCTATTTCTGCGTCAAAATTATCGGTAAGAGCCGACATTTCATCGCTTTTTTCGACATATTCATCGCTGAAAAGAAGGTTATACGCGCCGATAATGTCTTTTTCCGAAACGAGTGCAAAAGCCTCTGCCTCCATAGCGGCAAGCTCTGAGGAAATCACGGAAATATCGTTCATTATAGCCTGTTCCTCGTTTGTGATTCCGATCTCCTGCATTGCAGCCAGAGCGTTTTCTCTGCCCTTGGTGACGTTTGCCTCGTTATTATAGTTATTGAGATAAACCTCCTTGCCCGTAACCGCATAGGAACGCGCCTCTTTGGTAAGATACTCGGACGAATTTCTGAAATTCTCCGAATAAACGTAAAGGTCGTGCTTTTTTTCAAGCGTGTCCTCCGCCATTCCGCTCACCAGTGTAACGGCGAGGTTGCAGACGCCGATTATCACCAGCAGGATAATAGCTGTTACAGTGAGGAATTTTGCCTTTGTTGACTGTTTTATTTTTTTCATTTTACATTCTTCTTTCTGTAAAAGTTTTACATTTATTATTATATCACTTTTATTTATTTTTGTAAAGTGCAGATGAACAAATTAACAAATAATTGTGTATTTTGGACAGAAAACGGTATGCTGTTTAGTGCAACTGTAATTTGCCGCGTTACATTTTTCGGTATTGTATTTTTGGGTCGGTTGTGATATAATAAGGTCGTGCAGAAAAGGAGACAGATATGAAAAAAACATATATAACGACAATGCCGAATCATATCGGCGCATTTTTAAAAGCCAGCCGCTGCTTTGCCGAGCTTGGCATAAACATAACGCGGGTAAGCTACAACAAGGCTATTGATTCGCATACGCTTTTCATTGACGCAGACGGAACGCCTGAGCAGCTTGAAAAGGCGGACGAGCTGCTTACGGAAATCGGATACCTCCAGCCCAACAAAAGCGGGAACAGCGTTGTTTTGCTTGAGTTTTGCCTTCCCGACAGACCCGGCAGCGTTACCGACGTTCTTGCGCTTATTGACGAGTTTGATTTCAATATTTCCTACATCAGCTCGCAGGAGAACGGCACTGACTATCAGCTGTTCAAAATGGGACTTTTTGTTGAGGACGCCGGAAAGATTTCCGAGTTTATCGAGAGCGCGGGCAAGCTCTGCCGCGTCCGTATGCTTGATTATAACCACACCGAAAAATTTTTCGACAACAGCATTTTCTACAACAGCTTCGTTTCGGAAATTGCCGATAAAACGGGGCTTTCGGACGAGATGCGGGACAAGCTTCTTATAAACACGAATCTGGCGATGCAGACGTTGGACGAGCAGGGCTTGTCGCCGTACCGCACCTTTGACAGCATAGGACGCTTTGCGGAGCTGCTGTTTTCCTGCAAGGGCGAAGCCTTTCTCCCAAGAATAACCTCGCACAGAATTACGGACGAAACCGAGATAACGCTGATAGAGCCGCCCTGCGGGAGCAACACCGCCATTATTCGTCACGGGGAGGAAACACTTTTCGTGGACTGCGGCTATGCTTGCTACAAGGAAGAAATGCTTGAGATTTTCAGACGTATACTGCCCGATTTTGACGCGATGAAAAAGACTATTTTAATTACCCATGCGGACGTTGACCACTGCGGACTGCTGCCTGTTTTCGACGAAATAATAGCCAGCGAGAGGAGCGCGGAGTGCCTTAACGCGGAATATCGCGGCGAGGACGGCTTCCGCGAGTCGAACAGGCTGCACAAGCCCTACATTAACATCTGTAAGATTCTGACGGGCTATTTTCCGCCTGCTCCCGAAAAAATCAAGGTTATCCACAAGGGGCGCGAGGACAGCGACAGTCCGCTTGTACAGACGGGCTTTTTCGATTTCGGCGACCTCCGCTTCGAGGTATACGAGGGTAAGGGCGGGCATCTGCGCGGCGAGCTTGCGCTTATAGATTACGAGCATAAGCTGGCTTTTACGGGCGACATCTACGTAAATATACGCGGCTACACGCCCGAGCAGGCGCGCTATAACAAGTACGCGCCTATTCTGATGACGTCGGTTGACACGGACAAGGAGCTTTGCGCGCGTGAGCGTGCGGCAATTATGCAGCGGCTTGGCACGGGAGGCTGGCAGATTTTCGGTGCGCACGGCTTCAAAAAGGACTATGACGTTGCAATGAATTGAATAATAGCAAAACAGGCTGATGCAGCATATGCTGCATCAGCCCGTTTTCGAATATTCTGCTGCCATACAGTCGGCGCGGCGCGCGTCTTGCATTTTGCGAAGCAAAATGCAAGTTCCTCGGGCAGCGAAGCTGCCCGC
>CAZFMC010000013.1:0-43128 GCA_964520065.1 uncultured Ruminiclostridium sp. | reverse complement strand
AACTCTCCTGCGGCGGCGAAGCCGCCGCAATATGCGGGCGCGTTCGCGCCCGCGCAATTACTTTTCACTTTGGCTGAACTCTCCTGCGGCGGCGAAGCCGCCGCAATATGCGGGCGCGTTCGCGCCCGCGCAATTACTTTTCACTTTGGCTAAACTCTCCTGCGGCGGCGAAGCCGCCGCAATATGCGGGCGCGTTCGCGCCCGCGCGATTACTTTTCACTTTTGCTGAACTCTCCTGCGGCGGGGCGTCTTGCCTAAGCTATATTACATATACCATTATAATATATTATCACACACATAACCACTGCGTTATTCGATTGCCTCCGTGCGGTACACAAACCTTACCTGACCGTCCGATTCATCGGAAAGACCCGAGAAAGTACGATATCCCGAGGAAACCTCCGACGTAAGCTCCAGCCTTTCAATCAGCCCCTCAATGTCGCCGTCAATTGCGTCAATCAGCTTTGAAATACCCTCGTCATTCAGCTTGATTATGCCTTCATTAAGCTCTTTCGCACCCTCGTAAAGCCGTGAAGCTCCGTCGGTAAGTGCAGGAACGCTCTCGTTCAGCGATTTTATGCCTCCGTCAAGCTCCATTGCTCCGTCCGAAAGCGTTTTTGCGCCCTCGTAAAGCGTTTTCGCACCCGCGCTTAGCTGCTTCGCACCCTCATTTGCAGACGCTACACCCTGCGTATATGCAGTAAGTCCACTGTAAAATCCATTGTAGCTGTCAAGCCGCGCTTTTAACGCGGTTAAACTTTCCCGTGCGGCAGCAGTCGCTTCGCCATTTCCCAACTGTGCGATAACCCCATCAAGCGTTTCGGCGTAATTTTCAGCCGTAATTGCTTGAACGGGCAATCCGGACTCCTTCAACTGCTCGTTCGCCGAGTTGATCAGCATATCAAAAATCTGCTTCGCACCCGCGTTAAGCGCTGCACTGTTCTCGTCAAGCTGTTCAAGTCCGCCGCAAAGAGCTTCCGCTCCAACGCTAACTTCGGCTGCGCCCGTATATAGGGACGACGCTCCCGCTGCAAGCCTTGCAGAACCGTCGCCAAGCGCACCCGCTCCTTCGGCAAGCGCTGCGGAGCCGTCCTTGAGCGTTTTTAATCCGTCAGCAAGCTCTCCGGAACCGCTTATAAGCCTTTCCATCGCGTCATTCAGCTGCACTGCGGCGTCGGTAAGACCTCCAAGTTCATCAAAACCGTCAATTTCAATGTTATTGAACGGCTCGTTCGTCACAACCGTAAAGGTGTTTGAAAGCGAAAAGCTCTCAACATCAGCGCTGATTTCAAAACCGTCGGGTATTTTCAGCTCATCGCTGTCAAGCTCCAGATTTTCCGACAGACCCGCAAAGGCAATCCCGACAACCACGCTCCTGTCGCCGTCATTGATTAAACGGCAGTTTTCAGTTTCAACATTCGTGAAAACGTCATTGTCAAGCAACATTCCCGTCACCGCTGCAAACGGAACATAGATTTTCTTCTCCTCGCCCTTGACAGTACGGGTTTCATATTCGTCGCTTTTGAATTTCCAGCGGATTGCGACCCGCCCGCTCTTTCCGCAAAGCTCGCTTGGGGAAATTTCGTTACCGTCGAGAAAATAGGTTATTTCAATATCCACAGGCAGCGCCTTATCGGCAGTGCCGCTATAATAAATATCTTTTCCGTCCGCACTCCACGTCATCTCTCCGCTGCCCGAAAAGCTCTCGCTTCCTTTCACGTTTTCAATGCCGTCAAGCTCGGAGCAGTCGCTAAGCTCGTTTTCTCCGTATGTGTTTTTTAGCCAGTCGCTGACAATTGTTTTCTTCACGCTTCCGTCCGCGTCAATGAATGCGTAAACCGTTTCGTCCTTTTGAACCTTACGGTCGGTTTTCTCCGACTCAACAGCGGCGGGAACGGCGTTTTCAGCCGCCGTTTCGTCTTTAGTGCCGCTCGCAGCGCAAACAATGCCCGCAGAGCTTAATATAACCGCCGCGCTTACCGCAGCCGCAATGACTTTTTTTGATTTAATGCACATAATGATTTCCTTTCTTTTCGTAAATCACTTTTTTTCAGTCGTTTACAGCCGACTGTTCTTTTTTCTTCATTCCCGCCGTTGTCGCAATTACAAGCTTGTCGCAAAGCATAAGCAGCGCAGGCAGAATAAATATTACACAAAGCATACTTACAACCGCGCCTCGCGCCATAAGCATACACATTGAACCGATAATGTCAATATCCGAATACAGCGCAACTCCGAACGTTGCCGCAAAAAGTCCCGTTCCGCTTACAATTATTGAAGGAACAGACGCGGAAAGGGCGGTCGTAACCGCTGAACGTTTGTCCGCACCGGATTTTCTTTCGGACTTGTAGCGCGTTGTCATAAGAATAGCGTAGTCAACCGTAGCGCCGAGCTGAATTGTGCTTATGCAAATTGGCGCAATAAACGGAAGCGACTGACCGAGATAATGCGGTATTCCAAGGTTGATGAATATTGCAAGCTCAATTACCGCAATCAGTATAAACGGCAGGCTGGCGCTCTTCGTTACAATCGCAATTATCACGAAAATTGCCGCTATCGACACCGTGTTTACCACCTGAAAATCGCGGTCGGTCGTTTCAATCATATCCTTCATACAGGGCGCTTCGCCGATAAGCATTCCCTTTTCGTCATACCTTTTCAGAATCTCGTTAAGGCTGTCTATTTGCGCGTTTACCTCGTCGCTTGCAACCTTATATTCCGAATTTATGAGAAGCAGCTCCCACTTATCGCTTTTCAGAACCCCGCTTACGCTTTCGGGGAGAATTTCTTCGGGAACAAGAGAGCCAACAACGCTCTCAAGACCCAACGCATATCTGACTCCGTCCACCTTGTCCATCTCATCAAGCATATTACGCACGTCCTTCGCAGGCAAATCCGCACTGACCAGAACCATATGAGTTGAAGCGATGTTGAAGTCCTCGGAAAGCTTCGAGTTGGCAATTACGTATTCCATATCCTCCGGCAGACACTGCCCCATATCGTAATAAACCTCGTCATTTGTCTTATTGTAGCCGTAAAGCGAGGGCGCAATAAGCACTGCAAATGCAATGAGAAATGCGGGAAAAGCCTTTGTAACCCACGCGGCAAACCTTCCCATGTCGGGTATAAGCGACTTGTGCTTAGTCTTTCTGAGCGGCTTGTCAAGCAGAAGAATAAGCGAAGGCAATACCGTTACACAGCCGATTACACCAAGGATAACGCCCTTAGCCATTACAAGTCCCAGGTCAAAGCCAAGCGTAAAGCTCATAAAGCAAAGTGCGATAAAGCCCGCAACGGTCGTTAAAGAGCTTCCGATAACCGAGGTAAGCGTTTCGTGTATCGCGGCAGCCATAGCCTCGTTATTATCGGAGCAGCGCGTAAGCTGCTCATTGTAGCTGTGCCAGAGGAAAATTGAATAGTCCATCGTAACCGCAAGCTGTAATACCGCGGAAAGCGCCTTTGTTATGTAGGAAATTTCGCCGAAGAAGAAATTTGTTCCGAGATTAAGGAGTATCATCATTCCTATGCTCGCCAGAAATACAAACGGAACAAGCCAGCCGTCTAAAAGCGCAACCATCGCCACGCACGCGCAGACAACAGCAAGCGCAACATAAATCGGCTCCTCCTGCTCGCACAAATCCTTTAAGTCGGTAACAAGCGCCGACATTCCCGAAACAAAGCACTGCTTCCCGCAAACGGAACGTATTTCGCGAATCGCGTCCATAGTAACGTCCGCCGAGGTCGCGCTGTCAAAGAAAACGGCAATCATTGTCGCGCCGTCCTTGTTGAACTCGTTGTAAAGCTTGTCGGGCAGCAGCTCCATAGGAATTGAAATATCCGCAAGAGTACTGTACCATAAAACCGTGTCAACGTGTTCAACGTCCTTTATTTTATCGGCAAGCGCGGCAACGTCCTTGTCGGGCATATCCTCCACGACAATAAACGAAAACGCGCCCTTTCCGAAATCGTCCATAAGCTCGTTCTGCCCGATTACAGTATCCATATCCTCCGGCAGATAATCAAGCATATCATAGTTGATTCTGGTTCCAATCATTCCGAGAACCGATGGTATCATCAGCACAAGCGTAATAATCAGAATCGGCACGCGGTATTTTACAACCGCCTTTGAAAATTTCATACTCTGTCTTTCCTTTCTTCTTTTCTACTTAACGTTATTTCTTTTTTCCATTTTGGATTAAGTCCCCTTTTCCGAAACATTACCGCAAAGCTTGCAAAAAAATCCACAATAAGCATTGCCGCGAGTACTGCGGCTGCAATATTGGAGGCGGCAGTCGGAATCCGGCGAACCGCACTGAAAATCGGCTCGAAGAATCCGCCCATAAAAACCGTAATAAGAAGCGCAAAGCCTGCGCTTGTCGGGACGGACGTGTACTTTGTAAAATGCAGCGGAATATCGCTGTAATTCCAGTATTCAAAGCCGAAAAACCTTTCAACAAAAAGCCCCAGCGCAATTTCGCCCAGACTTACGACGAAAAAGGAGATGAGAAAATAAACCGCGCAGCAGGTCGCCCTGCCGCAGCCCTCGAAGCTCAGCCCGAACAGCCTCGGCGAATCTGGAACGCCAAAAAGCACGAACATTCCGACTACAACCAGACCATACCCCAGCAAAAAAGGCAGCGTCATATTTCTGTTGTCGATGTACCCGTATTTTAAAAGCATCCACGTATCCTCAACAACAAAGCCGAGAAAAGATATTATCGCGGTCATAATTATAAGAGCCGAGCAATCGCACGCGTCCATAACAGCACCTCCCTTTCCTTACGTCATAAATTTCAGTCCTGCCCGTCAATAGTTATTTCAATGACGTCGGGCTTCTGGTTTCTTGCGATTTTCACCGCTATCAGAATTGTTATAAGGTTAAGCAGCCCGTCCGCAAGCAGCGAAATACCAAGCAGCACAACCATAACCTCCGCGCCCTTTGACGGGAAAAGCAGCAGCAGTATCCCGCCGACAAGCGACAGCACCGCGAAAATCGCTATCAGCCACCAGCCCCGGATTCCGAAGCGGCGTGAATCGTCGGAAATGCGAAGCTTGAAAATCCCGTCGGAAATAACCGCGACCCCGACAATACAGCTGATAAAGCCCGCTGCGCTCTGGGCGTTGGCTATAATCGCCGCTCCGAGAATGATAAAAATTACCCCGAAGCACAAATCGTACTGAAAGGCCAGACGGAACAAATCCTTTGAAAAGTATCCGACCAGCTTTACAGCGCCGAAAAGAATAAGCGCCGCGCCAAGAGCGATTCCGATAACCTTTACCGAGCCGCTCGGTTTCAGAATAAAAATAATTCCGAGCAGGCACAGGAAAGCCGACATAACGATGTAGCCGACCTTTGCGGCGGTAACGGGTAATGGTGATTTCATTTTACTCACCCCTTTCCTTTGTCTATATTATATCTCACGGGGGAGAATTTGGAAACGGACAAAAAAAATCCCGTGTCTGAAATTAAGACACGGGAAGTGTTATGTTAAAATTTTGTGCAAAAACGCGGGTTTGTATGAATTACGCGGCAGTATCCTTACTTTTCTTCGGCGCAGCGGGCTATGAGCTGCTCTGCAATACCCTGTCGTATAACGAAAAGCCGCCGGAAATCGTTAAGGTCGGATTCCTTCATTCCGCTGCTCATCCAGTCGATAACCTGACCGAAGCACATACACTTGTAAAACCGCGTGAGAATGGCTCTGTCCTTTTCGCCGATTTTTTCGACTTCGGGAAGCTTGCTCATATAAGCGGTTACGACGTATTCGCAGACGTTAAAAAGGCAGCGTTCAAAAAGCTCGCGGTTTGCGGAGTTGAAAACGTGGTACGCCGCCTTTCGGTGACTTACCGCGTAGCTGACGGCAACATTAAGGCATTGGTCAAGCGTTTCGATATTCGGATAGCGCTCGATTATTGCTTCAACGTCCTCGGTGACAATTGTTTCAATCACCGCGGGCAAATCCTGAAAATGATAGTAAAAAGAATTGCGGTTAATTCCGCAGTCCTCGACGACGTCCTTTACGGTAATTTTATTTACGGGCTTTTCCTCCAGCAGCTTCAGAACCGAAGCCTTAATTGCAGATTTAGTAAGATTTGACATTTCCGTTTCCTCCGAAGCGTGTATTCCGTAAGGGTATTCAATAAGGGGCTTGCCACGTCATTTAACGTGGCAAGAGTTGGCTTTGCCAACCTGCCATTCAGTAGGGGATAGTATCCCCTACTGAATGGCAAATGAAACCCGCCGCCTTAAAGGCGGGGGACATCTTGCCTAAGTTATATCACTTTCGGAAAATAATTGCAGGGGGAGGCGGGGTGTTCGACATATAGCTACGAATTCCACCGCCTGCGGGGCTGTTTTTATTTTACAAATTTGAACCACTTGAAGTCAAATCGGCTTCCCGGCAGGAACACAAAGCTTATATCGCGCATTCCCGCAATTTTTTCGAGCGGGAACTCAATCTCGGTATAATCGTCCGATTTCGGGAAAGGTAAAAGCTGCGTTTGCTGAACGCCGTTGTCGTCATTGTAGCGAAGCTGAATTGTATTAACATCGTTCGGAGTTCTGCCGCAAACGGTTATTTTTTCCGTTCCGCTTCCAAAATTCATTCCATTAAAGTAAATCAGCACATTATTTCCGATTCCAACAATGCTCGTTTCTTCAACGTGATACTCATCGCCGTAAAGCGCGTCATGTTCAGTGGGCGCAAGCTGTTCAAACGCCTTTTCAAGCGGCCTGAACTCAATTCCGCCGACAATTACCGACTGAGAAAGCGCAATTGAAAGAGAACGTATTCCCTTTATCTTTTCGGGAAGTTCAAATTCCTGCGGCTTAAAGCCGTCCCACTCATTGTTGTTCTTGAAATCAACCGTGGTAATAAGCCGTCCGCCCTCGTCGGGATTTCCCTCCCAGACCTCAATCTGCGCAGAGGTGTAATTGTCGTCGCAATATCCGCAATGGAGAATCAGCTTATTGCTGCCGAAGCTGCCGAAGTCAAGATTGTCAAAGCCGATTACCGTGCGTTCGCGTATACCGCTGACCGCGCCGCGCGCAACCACATTGAGCGGTCGGTTGCTGAAGCTGTAAAGGCTTGCGGAAATAAAATTATACGGATTTACAAGAGCGCTGCCGAAGCCGACATTTTCAAAAGCAAGCTCAGACACAATCTGCGGGATTTCGCCGCCGTTTTTTGAAACAGCGCGCAGGCGGTATTTTCCGTCGCCCTTAGCAGTAACAAGAGCGCCGTACTTTGTCGGCTGAACATCGGAAAGACCCACCTCGACGCCCGTATCGAGCACGCACTTCCACGCAACATCGCTGTAATCCGCATTTTCAGGCTTCAGAACAGCCTTTATGCGTGCGGTGGGATTTTCCGGGTCGAGAACGTTTCTGTCAGCGCACAGTTCAATTTTTCTAAGCGGAATTTCAGGTCGGTAAGCCGAAGCTGCAAAGGGATAGTAATCCTCAACAACCGAAACTCCGTCGGGAGCTTCGCATTCCTCCGCTTCAAGCACAAGCAGCTTTTCGGTCAGACCCTCGCCTTCAATCGTAACAGTAACCGCGCCCGAATAGAGAGTGGACTGAACAATTGCAAGCAGTTTTCCGCTGAAAAGACGTCGGTTATCTCCCTTATAGCTGTCATAGTCGGTGCTGTCGCCGTTGTCAAGTCCGACCAGCCTTGCAGGTCCTCCGACCGTAACTCTCACGCGATTTCTTGCGTTTGCTACGGGCACATCATTTTCGTCCTTGACGCTTATCTCAATAAAAATAAGGTCGCGGCCGTCGGCGGCAAAGGTCGTTTTATCGGGCACAGCCTCTATCGAAGCGCCCTCGCCGAACGAACGGATTGTTTCCTCGGCTGCAAGCGTTCCGTCGGGTCTGTAAGCCCTTGCAGTAAGCGCCCCGTTTTCAAACGTCACCTTCCATTCTCCGTGAAGAACAGAGCCGTGCTGTAAATCTATATGCTGTCTGCCGAGAGAGGTTTCGTTGTAAAACAGCTCAACGTCCTCAACGTTTGAGTAGGTGAAAACGTCAATCTCCTCTCCCCTGTTGAAGTCCCAGTGCGGAAGGATATGAACAAAAGGATTCTTTTCGCCGTCCGTCCAGACCGCCTTGTAAAGATAGTAGGAATCCTTAGCGAAGCCTGCCGTATCAACTATTCCGAAATAGGAGTTTTTCGTACTGTAAGGCGTAGGCTCGCCGATATAGTCAAAACCTGTCCAGATGAACTGACCGCCGCAGTAATCTCGGTCGCGGTCGTCAATCCAAGCCTTTTCATGGGATTTACCCCAACCGACAACGCTGTTTCCGTAATCCGAGCATTGCATATCCTCGTGAACAAGAAGCGGAACATCGGCGGGAGAATGGTATATTCCGCGCGAACGAACCGTAGAAGCAGTTTCACTGCCGTAAATGAACCAGTCGGGGTGAGCGGCATGGTGCTCGTCATAGATATCCTCGGTGTAATTATAACCCGCAAGCTTAAGATAATCGGCGACCTTCTGCGCATTTTCCCAGCGCATATAGTTTGAACCGATAGTGCAGACCGCATTTTCATACGGATCGGATTTTTTCACCGCCTCGCAAAGCATTTCTGCAACCTCAAGGCCACGTTTGCTGTGGTGAGTGTCGGCAATTTCGTTGCCTATACTCCACATAATTACGCAGGGTGCGTTTCGGTCGCGTTCCACCCACGCCTTAACGTCCGTCTGATACCATTCGGGGAAAAACCTTGCGTAGTCGTTGGAGTTTTTCGGCATTTCCCACATATCGAAGCCTTCGCTGTCCACAAAAAATCCCATTTCGTTACAAAGCTCGACAAGCTCCCGCGCGGGCATATTATGCGAGGTTCTGATTGCGTTTACGCCGTAGCTTTTGAGAATTTCAAGCTGTCTGCGGAGCGCGTGAACATTCACCGCCGCGCCGAGCGCGCCCAGATCATGGTGCATACAAACGCCATGCATTTTCATATGTCTGCCGTTGAAAATGAAGCCCTTTTCGGGATTAAACTCAACGGTTCTGAAGCCAAAGGTGTTCGTAACCTCGTCAATGACAACTCCGTCAATGAGAAGCTCGGATTTCAGCGTGTAACAATAGGGGCTTTCGATATCCCATACCGTAGGATTTTCGGCGCACAGCTGCATTTTGCTGAACGTTCCCGAAAGTCCGCCCGAAATCCTCGCTGCAACAGCGCCGCGCTTGTTCAAAACAGTATGCCTAAGCTCGCAGCCTCCGCAGGTTGTCTGTGTTTCAATCGTCATCAGCCAGCTGTTTTCATTTCTTTTCATTGACGAAATATAAACGCCGTTTTCGAGAATATGAACACGGCTGGTTTTGCGGAGCCAGACGTTACGGTAAATGCCTGCGCCCGAATACCAGCGCGTGTTTGGCGCTTCGTGCTTAACACGGACGTAAATTGTGTTTTCACCGCTTTTCAGAAGGCTTGAAATATCGAAGCTGAACGAAGAATAGCCGTATTTCCAGTCGCCTGCTTTTTCCCCGTTGACATAAACCGTGCTGTTCATATAAACGCCGTCAAAGCCGAGGATATAAGCGTCGTTTTCGCCGACGCAGCCGATATAAAACCGTTTTTTGTACCAGCCCTCGCCGGTTTCGTAAAGTCGGCTTGTATCTCCGATAAGCCAGTCGTGCGGAAGCTCAACGCTATGCCAGTCGGTTTCGTATTCCATCACGGAAAGCTCTGTTCCAATCGGCTTTAACGCAAACTGCCAATTGTCATTAAACAGCTTTTTAGACATAAAGAACTCCTTCCTCATTGCTATGAAGCAACTCAATCCTTGTGAAATCCGTCGGATTTATTATAATAACAGTGCGCTGTTTTCTTTTTGCGTAATTAACGGTTGACATTGTTCCGCCGCGCTGCCCGTCATATACGGCAATTACATACTGCGCCGTATCGACAAGATAGCGGTTGCGTTTCTGCATACAGCCGTCGGCGTAGTCGTTCGGCGAAACGTATACAACTCCCGCAGCGCCCGCAAGTATCCTTTTATACACGGCAACCTCCGCCGCTCTCCAACCATAACACTGATTACGACACGGGATAGCGCAGAAAAGACGTACATTCATAGTCTGCTGCAGCTCAAGCACTATTTCGCCGCACATCAGGTCAATTCCGCGCGCCATTCCCGTCTGGAAATTAACGACGCCCTTTTTGGCAAGTCTGATTATTTCTTCCCTAAGAGCATTGTACAGAAAGACGTACCTTTCGTCTTGTCTGTTGTTCAAAAAAGGAAGCTTGCCTGGACGATAGCCTGTAAAGGAGCACATTTTTTCTTCGGAAGCTTCTGAATTAAAATTCAAACCTGTAAACACCGTCCTTTTCTGCGCTGAAGGTAAGAATTTCGCCGTCGTATACCGCATTTTCCGGTATACCCGCCGAGGTATAATTGCCGCCAAGCTTTATGCGGCAAATTCCACCCTTATGCGCGATTACGGTTATACTTAAGGGAGAACCGTTTTCCCATAAAACATCAAGTTCAAATCCGCCGCGCGCGCATAAGCCCTTGTATTCGCCGCTTTTCCAGCAATCGGGCAGAGCGGCAAGCGGCTCAATATACCCTTCGTGGCTGCGGAGCAGCATTTCCGCAATTCCCGCGCTGCCGCCGAAATTTCCGTCCAGCTGAAAAGGCGGGTGGAAATCAAACAGATTCGGGAAGGTACAGCCGCTGAGAAGTCCGTGAAGCAGCTTATAAGCGCGGTTTCCGTCGCCCGTTCTCGCCCACAGATTCAGCTTGTAGGCTCTAGCCCAGCCTGTCGATTCATCGCCGCGGTCGTTCATCGTAACAATTGCCGCGCGCATAAGCTCGGGAGTCGAACGGTTAATCGCTTTTCCCGGATACAGCGCAAGCAGATGCGAAATATGACGGTGATTTTTCTGAACCTTTTCAATATCGAAATCCGGCTCGTCCTCCTCGTACCATTCCGCAAGCTGTCCCCATTTTCCAACGCGGAACGGCTTTAACATTTTCTTTTGCTCACGAATCAAATTCCGCAGCTCATCGTCGCAGCCCAACAGCTCGGAAGCGGTAATAAAATCGGAATAGAACTGCTCAATAAGGCTTTGCTCGTAGGTATTTCCTATCGAAACGGGACCGTGTTCGGGAGAATATGTCGGCGAAGAAACAAGCCTGTCCTGCTTATCGTCGTAAATAAGCCACTGACTGTAAAAACGCGCGCTTTCACGCATTATCGGGTAAATATCGCGCCGAAGAACCTCCGTATCACCCGTAAACTCGTAATACTCCCAGATGTTCTGCATCAGCCACGCAACCGCCGCCGTTGACCAGCCCCAGTAGAAATCCCAGCCCGGCGCTGTCCAGCCGAAAACATTCGCCTGAGTATGCGCAATCCAGCCGTTTTCGGGATTTTCGGGCGTACTTTCAATCCCGTAGTATTCCGCCGCCGTCACCCGTCCCGGCTCACGCATCGAGTCAAGATAGCGGATAAGCGGCTTGGCTGTTTCGGCAAGATTGGTGTTGTATGCGCCCCAGTAATTCATCTGCAAATTCACGTTTATGTGATAATCGCAGCACCACGCGGGGCAATTGTTATCGCACCACACGCCTTGCAGGTTGGCAGGAAGCGAGCCCTCGCGCGAAGATGAAATAAGCATATACCTGCCGAACTGAAAATAAAGCGATTCAAGCTGCGAAGAAATTTCCGACGAAGTACCCTCGCGATACTGCGAAATAAGCTCATCAGCCGGCAGAGGCTCTCCCTGCGCGCCGTTAAGCGTAAGGCTTACACGGCTGAAAAGCGCGTTATAGTCGCGGAAATGCCTGTCGTAAAGCGCGTCAAAGGTTTCACCAGAGCATACGGAAAGTATTTCCGTGGTTGTGTTTATCGGGTCTATTCCGTTTCGGTAGGCGGGATACGCGTCGGAATAATCCGTTGCCGCGCAGAAATATATTACAGCCTCGTCAGCACCCGTAACGGTAATTTTTCCGTTTTCAGCCGTCAGCTGACCGCCCGTGTTTTTTACCGCGAAGCTGCCGCAGTAACGCAATGCGTTGTCGGGCAGCGCTCCGAAATAATCCAGACGATTTCCGACAGCGCTGACCTGAGCGCCCTCCTGCATTTTGTCAAGCGAAAGGGAAAAGGTAAGCGCGGACGGCTTATCGCAGCTCAGCCTTATGCAGATTACTCTGTCGGGATAGGAGGCGAACGCCTCGCGGGTGTGTTTTACGCCGTCTGCCGTAAATGTGCAGCTGTACAGCGATTTATCCATATCAAGCGCACGGCGGTAATCGGAAACCGCAACTGCGTTCAGCGTCGGGAAGCTGAAAATTGCGTCGCATAAAAGCTGATACGAGCCGTAACCCCACCCCGTACCCTCGCAGGTCAGCTCAGGCAGCAGCGATACAGCCTCGTCATATTTACCGTCGTGAAGAAGCTGTTGTATTTTTTTTACAGTCGGATAGACATTTCTGCGATTCCCGCCGTTGTAATCGGGACGCTGCGGCGAAGGGCCGCCTATCCAAAGCGTTTTTTCATTTAAAACGACGCGCTCCTCGGAAACACCGCCGAAAAAGCTTGCGCCCATGTAGCCGTTTCCTACGGGAAGACAGCTTTCCTCCCACTTATCGGTATCGCCGGGCGCATTGAAATAAACAATATTATTCATAAATTAACCTTTCAGTGTTTTCAGACTGTTTTAATCGCCGGTAGTTTCGCGCAGAATAAGGCTGTGCGGAAGCATATAAAGCGACTTATCGGGAACCTCCGCCTTCATATTTTCTATAAGCTTTTCAACAACGAGCTTACCCTGCAAAAAGCAAGGCTGCTGAACGGTGGAAAGATGCGGCACAAAAATATGCGAAAACTGTATATCGTCAAAGCCGAAAAAGAGGACGTCCTTACCTATTTTAATATTATTGGCAAGAGCGTAATTCATTGCGCCTATGGCCATCATATCCGAAATAGAGAAAATCGCGTCGGGCGGATTTTCAAGACTCATCAGCGCTGCGCACCCTCTCGTGCCCGACTCAACCGAATAGTCGCCGTGGAAAACCAGCTGCTCGTCATATGGCAGACCGTGTTCCTTTAAAGCAAGACAATATCCCTTTTCACGGTCGATGGAGGATTGACTGCGAAGTCCTGTCGTAATAAGACCGATACGTCGTCTGCCCTTTTCTATAAGGTAGGAAACCGCGTCCCTGCCCGCCTTGATATTGTCAACCGTAACCGAAAGAACGTTGCAGTCGTCAAAACGTTCAAGGCACATTGCGATATTATGGTTCTCCGCGAGCGCGGAAATGGTTGCCGCGTCAAGCTTTGGACCAAGCAGAACCGCACCGTCTACCGAGCGCGAAAAAAGCATACCCAGCAGGTGCATTTCATGCTTCGGGTCATCACGGGTTGTCGCAATCAGGACATCGTAGCCGCGGGCTGTTGCCGCCTCCTCCATTCCGCGCAGGACCTCGGAATAAAAAGACTGCTCCGTTGACGCAATAATTGCAAGAATACGCCGCGTTTCACTTTTCCGCAAATCGCGGCCCAGAAAATTCGGGCTGTAACCCAGACTTTGCACTGCCTTGTTGACTGCCTCAATTGCCTCGTCCGAAACATTCGTTTTTTTGTTGAGAACTCGTGAAACGGTTGCAACCGACACATTTGCCGCCTTTGCAACGTCCTTTATTGTAACACTCATTCCGTCACCTCATATTCTATCTGACTGATTTTTCCTAAATTATACTAATTATATCATATTGTGTAACGGTTTACAATGTACACATTAAACAAAATTTAACCACATTTTTTGAAAATGTATTTTCGCGCCGCAAAACAGAGGCTGAACAATTTGTACTATTTATATAAAACAAACGCTGAAAATTTGTAACATTCGTTTATTTACAAATTTCTATTTTTAACTTAAAATATAACTTAGGAAAGTTATGACGGGTTTCATTTATCACTCAGTGAAAGCGATAATTTTTTCTGCGGATAAGCCTGCGGGCTTTACCGTATAACTGTATTCGGGGGACGTTATGATTAAAAAATCGGTTACCATGAGCGATATAGCAGCGGAGCTTGGCGTAAGCACCGTTACCGTATCAAAGGCACTCGGCGACAAGGACGGCGTGGGCGACGAGCTGCGCGAACGTATAAAGCAAAAAGCGAACGAAATGGGCTATCGCTTCAGTAACAGCTCAAAATCGGTTAAGGATAACCTTACATACAGCATAAGCGTTGTTATTGCGAAGCATTTCATTCAGAGCGAAAGCGCATTTTACTGGGTCGTTTACCGCTATATTGTCGAGCTGCTCCAGAAGCAGAGCTACTATGGTATACTTGAAGTTATTTCGGAGCCGGACGAACAGAGCTGCGAAATGCCGAATTCCATTATTGATAAAAAGGTTGACGGCGTTATCGTTCTCGGTCAATTCAGCGAAGACTATGTAAATACGCTCCTTCAGGCGAATGTTCCGACAGTTTTTCTGGATTTTTACAGCGGGAAAAACGATGTGGAAACGGTGCTTGCCGATAACTTTTTCGGCGCATACACGCTGACAAATTACCTAATCAACAACGGTCACCGCAAAATAGGTTTTGTCGGCACAATCGCCTCAACCTCAAGCATACAGGACCGTTACCTCGGATACTACAAATCCCATATCGAGAATAAAATCCACGTCAATCCGAACTGGATAATTGACGACAGAAGCGCGGACGGACTCTCGTATCCCGAATTTTCGCTGCCTACGGAAATGCCGACCGCTTTTGTATGCAACTGCGACGAAACGGCATATTCCCTTATCAATCAGCTTAAAGCAAAGGGCTATTCCGTTCCGGGAGATATCTCGATAGTCGGATATGACAACCACATTTACTCGACAATTTCCAACCCAAGAATTACGACAATAGACGTAAACAGCTACCGTATGTCGCACGAGGCGGTTGAAATCATTATCCGCAAAATCCGCGACAATAATTACAAGTGCGGACGCGTGCTTGTGACGGGAAAGCTTGTGGAAAGGGACAGCGTAAAAAGAATACAATGATAAAGGTTACCGATACACACGCGCACTACGACGTGAACGATTTCGACTGCGACCGCGACGAGCTTCTGACAAGACTGTTCGACGAATCGGTTGACAGCATAATAACGATGGGCTGCTCAATTGAAAGCAGCAAGGCTGCCGTCAGACTTGCGGAAAAATACGACAGAATGTACGCGGCGGTAGGTATTCACCCCGAAGACTGCGAAAACGTTCCGTCGGATTATCTCAAGCAAATCGAAACGCTCGCTGCAAACGAAAAGGTAAAGGCAATCGGCGAAATCGGACTTGACTACCACTACGAGGGGTTTGACCGCTGCAAGCAGATACATTGCTTTGAAGAGCAGCTTGCGCTTGCAAAAAAACTTGATTTGCCTGTTGTTATTCACTCGCGCGACGCGGTGAAGGATACGCTTGACATATTGAGCAGAACATGTCCGCGCGGGGTGGTGCATTGCTTTTCAGGCAGCGCGGAAACCGCACAGGAGCTTCTCAGAATGGGGCTTATGATCAGCTTCACGGGGGTTCTGACTTTTAAAAACGCAAGAAAAGCGGTTGAAGCCTGCGAGGTTATACCGCTTGAACGGATAATGCTTGAAACCGACTGTCCGTATATGTCGCCCGTCCCTCACCGCGGAGAGCGATGCGACAGCAGTATGGTTCGCTTTACGGCGGAAAAGCTTGCGCAAATCAAGGGAATTACGACCGATGAAGCAATTTTAGCCTGCAACAAGAACGCAGCGGAATTTTTTGGTCTTAAGCCTTAAACAGCAATAAAAAGCTGTCAAAAAAACGAAACGAAAGGATTGATTATTTCCAAATGGATACTGACGCCCGAAAACAGAACAAGCTTGCCGGAGCGCTGCTCTCCCCTCTCATTTTACTTAATAAGGGAATAAGCGCACTTCTTCGCAAAACCGTCGGAGAATGCTGCGGCGACAGCGTTACCGAGGACGATATCATGTCGATGATTGACGCGGGAAACGAGGGCGGAACAATCGAGGACGAGTCCGCCGAAATGATAGGAAATATCTTTGAGTTCAACGATTTATGCGCGTCAGACGTGATGACCCACCGCGTAAATATCGTGGCGGTAGATATAAACGAAGCTCTCGACGACCTTATTTATCTTGCGCTCGACAAGGGATTTTCCAGACTGCCTGTTTTTGACGGTGATATTGACAAAATTGTCGGAATAATAATTGTAAAGGATTTGCTGTGCCTTGTAGGCGAAAAGAATCTTGAAAAATTCAAGCTGAGGGATTTTATAAGAGAAAGCGTTTATATTCCCGAAAGCTGCCCTTGCAGCGACGCCTTTAAGCTGCTGACAAGTCAGAAAACAGGTATGGCGGTGGTTGTTGACGAGTACGGCGGAACTGCGGGAATCGTAACGCTTGAGGATTTGATTGAATCGGTTATGGGCAACATTCAGGACGAGTACGACGACGAGGACGCAATGATAAAGAAAATCGGCAAGGATAAATTTGAAATCAACGGAGAAGCCGACCCCGACGAGGTTATGGAGCTTTTCGGTCTTACCCTGCCCGACGGACACGACTACGACACGATTTCGGGATTTGTAACGAATCTGCTGGGGTATCTTCCGGAAGATGTAACCAATCCGCCTCACGTTGACTACGAAAACATTCGTTTTGTTGTCGTCGAGGTTTGCGACAACTGCATTGAGCGGTTAATCGCATTTACGAAAAAAAATAACAGCGATTAACGCTGTTCATATAGATATTTACAGCCTGCCGACGCAGGCGTTCACATATTGGAGGATTTATGCGAGACACAATAATTACAATACTCAAAGGGCTGTGGATTGGCTCTACGATGACAGTTCCGGGCGTAAGCGGCGGAACTATGGCAATCGCGGTCAATATTTACGACCGACTTATTTCTTCGGTCAGCAATTTTTTCAGCGAGCCGAAAAAGAACATAATTTTCCTGATTAAATTTTGTCTTGGAGCAGGAACGGGCTTTATTCTGCTTTCCAAATTCATATCCTTTTTGCTCAGCGACCCTGTTGCAAGTCTTCCGCTCCGTTTCTTTTTCCTCGGAGCAGTGGCAGGCAGTATTCCGCTCATTTTCCGAAAAACAAACGTAAAGCGCGTTTCCCCCGCCGTAATTTTGTGTCCTCTTGCGGGAATTGCGTCAGTTCTGCTGATTGGACTGCTTCCTGCGGGGCTTTTCACCGCTTCCGACGGAATAGGCGGCTTCTTTCTTCAGCTGCTTGCAGGCTTTATTATAGCCGTTGCGTTGGTTCTGCCCGGAATAAGCGCGTCACATATGCTCTATATGCTCGGTATGTATGAAAGTATCATAGCAAGCATAAGCAATTTTGACATTCCCGCGCTGATTGCTCCCGGACTGGGTCTGCTTATCGGAACCTTTCTTACAGCGAAAGCGCTTGACAAGCTGCTCAGCAGCCACGTTCAGGGGACTTATCTTGTAATTCTCGGATTTATGGCGGGTTCAATTCCCGAACTGTTCCCTGTTGAATGCTTCAGCGCGCCGATTTACATTCTGCTGCTTTGCGTTCTTTGCGCCGTTGTTGGCTTCTTCCTGCTTAAAAAGGTTATTGACTTCGCAGAAAAAAGCGAGGAGAGCGAGCAGAACGCATAAACGCCACGCTCAGCCGTGTAAGCCGCGCGACTGTCTGTCCATATCTTCGATAACGATGTCGCAGATTTCACCGAGCGAAGCGCAGTATTCAAGCACCTTCCACGGCTCGTTGGTGTGGTAATGGATTTTGATCAGCTCCTCGTCGCCTACTGCGAGAAGGCTGTCGCCAACAAAATTCTCGATAAAATAGTCGTGAATTGCGTCCTCGTCAAGGTTTTCACCTTCGATTAAAAGCTGCGTGTCGTATCTGAACTCTATCATTTCGATTTCCCTTTCTTAATAAAAAAATCAATACAAACCCGACAGAGCTGCGGCACTGCAATTCTGTCGGGCAAGGCAGTACCGAAAACGGTACTGCCTTTATTTTTTAGCCAAGCATATTGAAGAACGAACCGCTTATACTTGAAAAGCTGGTCGCATTGCCCGTCTGGGTGTATGTCTTGCTTTGATTAACGGTATGTTCAACCTGCGAATACGCTTTAAGCTGCGCTGCCTGACGCGAAACGAAATTTGCGAAGGAATCCTTCTTTCCGAAAATCGCTTCAAGCTGAGCAGTGTCCGCGGTCATAAAGCTGTCCTTATCGAAGGTAAGAGTACCGTCGGAATTGATGCTTATGCCTGCGTTATTGAGCTTTTTCGTCTGAGCATTTGTCATATTGGTGATAAACTCGTGCTTGCCGGAAATCGACTTATCGCCGGAACCCTTTATGGAGGTTACAAGGTCGTTATAGCTGTTCACGAAGCTGTTCGCAGCCGAATAAGCCTTGTCATAATCCATTTCGCCCGTTTTCGAATCAATCGCAAACGCACTCTCAAGGCTGCCGAAAGCCTTTGTAACGCTGTCGGAAAGCGTTCCGAGCTTATCCTCAACATTGTTCTTGGTCTTTGTGGTTTTCTTTTCGGAAGCGGTTTCCGAAGAAGAAGTATTCTGCGACTTCTGCATATCAAAATAAGCCTTATAAAGGTTCTTGCTGACCTTGAAATCGCTCCACTGTGTAAGAACATTGCTCATTGATGTGTAAAATGTACTGTTTAAAGAATTGATCATTAAAATCACCCTTTCCAAGCAAAGTAAGTGCCTACAATTGCACTTATTATATCGTCAGAAACAGCCGTATCTTTAGCGTCCGCAAGAATTATTTTTCGTCCTCTCCGATAATCGAATCGAGCCAGCTGTCTATTTTCTGCTCGCGCTCTTCTTCCTTTTGGCGATAATAAATCCGTGCGCCTTCAGAATCCGGATGCTCCTCAAAATATTCGATATCGCGCTTTTCGCTTAACTCGTCGAGATCGGCTTTGTCGTCGAAGCGATACAAAAACTGCTCCTCCGAAGGGCGCTCCGTCATAAGCAATGGGTCGAAGTGCGGATAGCCCTCTATTTCAGACATTTTCGCTTCCTCGGCGTCAGCCCGCATACATACAATGCAGAACACCGTCGAAACGATACTCGAACAGACTGCAAAAACGGAAATATTAAAATCCTCGCCCCGCAGCAGCTTCACAGCAGACACAACGCAAAGAATCAGGTTGTCTGCGGGCAGCAAGAACTTTGGAATTTTTCTCCTCATTCTGAAAGCCAAAAAGCTAAGCGCAAATGCGGCGACAATGCAGACGGACTGGAGCGCGTCGGGCACCCACGCAAAATTAACGCCGTCGTAAACAGCTTCGCTCATAGCATGACTAACGTAAGCAAAGCCGAGAACAATAAATTTTGTATACGTATACCCGATAAAATACACCAGCAATGCGGCATAAATCCCGAATCCGAACAGAAACGCGGTTTTATAGGTATTTTTTATCTTATGCATTCTGGAATGTAAATACTGAACGTGCCTGATTTCATTAAAATCGCTGAGCATAGCCGTTCCTCCCTGTGATACGAAGGCTTATTCGCGTTAAACGCAATGAGAACAGGTGCTGCCTTAATTATACCACAACAGTTCTGTTTCGTCAATCTTTTTCCTTTTCCGCTTGTCTGAAACGACATTTTTTTCGTCCCGCTGCGGTTATAATGTAATAGGTGATGAAAATGATTGTGTACATAGACGTGCTTATTATCGTGAACCTTTACATTACCTACTTTCTGCTTAAAGCAACAGCGCGAATGCTTCGTACAAGGCTGAAAACGGGCAGGCTTATTGCAGGGGCGGTTATCGGAGGCGTTTCGGCTGCCGCGGCAGTGCTGCCCCTGCCCGTCTGGGCGCAGGTACCCGTTCGGTGCGTGCTGCTGGCATTTCCCGTTCTGGCGGCGTTCGGCTTTTCCGACATAAAGCGCCTGCTGCTTCGCGTATTTACAGCGTATGCGGTAAGTCTGATTTTATGCGGCGCAGTAATCGCTCTTCGTGAATTTACGGGAAACGTTTTTTTTGCGCAGGTCGGCGGCTTTATTTATTTGGACATTTCGGTTCTCACGCTGATATTTGCAACAACCGCCGCGTATCTGACGCTTTCGGTTTTCAGACGTATCCTTGACAGAACAGACGTTCAGAAAAGCTATCTGCTGATAATTAAACGAAACGGAAAAACCGTGCAGCTTACCGCATTTTCTGACAGCGGAAATAATCTGCACGACTTTTTTACGGGACTGCCCGTTATTGTATGCCGTCTTTCATCGGTGAGCGAGCTTGCGCCCGAGGGAATTGAACGTTCGCAAAGCGAGCCGCCTGCGGGAATCAGACTGATTCCCTACTCGACCATAAGCAGCACCGGAGTTATCGCAGCATTCCGCGCAGATGAAATAACGGTTGACGGAAAAAGAATAGACGCGCTTATCGGCGTCGGTGAAAATGCAATGAAAAACGAGGATTTTGACGCAGTTCTTAATCCTAGAATATTGATATAAGGAAAGGGTTGATTTTAATGCAGCTTACGGCTGAACGATTTACAGCGATACTGGAAAGGATACTTAAAAAGGAAAAGCCGTTGGGAATTTATTACATAAACGGCGCGGACAATCTGCCTGCGCCGCTTACGAGAGAGGAGGAGGAAACGGCGTTTTCGCTCCTTAAAACGGACTTTTCAAAGGGACGCGATATGCTGATTGTGCATAATCTTCGCCTTGTTGTGTACATTGCAAAAAAATTTGAATCGACAGGTATTGGTATGGAGGACCTTATTTCCATAGGGACAATCGGGCTTATCAAGGCTGTAAACACGTTCAGCCCCGACAAGAATATCAAGCTTGCAACCTACGCTTCTCGGTGCATTGAAAATGAAATTCTGATGTTTCTGCGAAAGTCCAGCCACTACAAAAGCGAAATTTCGATTGAAGAACCGCTGAATATTGACTGGGACGGAAACGAGCTTCTGCTTTCGGATATTCTGGGAACGGACAACGACGTTGTCAATGAGAATATCGAAAACGAGGTCGAACGCAAGCTGCTTATGGATTCAATAGCAAAGCTCCCCCCGCGGGAACGCTTCATAATGGAAAAGCGCTTCGGTCTTGTTGACGGGAAGGAGCTTACACAAAAGGAGGTCGCCGACCTCATCGGTATTTCACAAAGCTACATATCACGGCTTGAAAAGAGAATCATCAAGCGGCTCAGGCGTGAGCTTGAAAAAATCACCTGAGCGGATTTCAGCCATTGTTTTCGGCGCTGAGCTTCGGGAGAGCAACGGTAACGGCTGTGCCGCTTCCTAGCGCGCTTTTCAGCGAAAGCTTGCCGCCGTGGTACAAAACGGCGTGCTTTACAATCGAAAGACCAAGACCGGTGCCGCCGGATTTCTTTGAATGGCTCTTATCTACGCGGTAAAAGCGCTCAAATATTCTCGGCTGATGTTCGGGTGCGATTCCTATTCCGTTATCGGAAACCGTTAGCGTGATTTCCTTTTCATTTTCGGAAATATTCACGCTGACCTCGCCGCCTTCGGGAGTGTATTTTACAGCGTTGTCGCAAAGATTATAGATTATCTCGAAAATCAGCCGCTTAACACAGAACAGCTCGCCGCCTTCGCCCGAAACGGTAAGGGTAATTTTCTTTTTCTCCGCGCTTGCGCCGAGAACCTCGCATACCTCGTCTGCAATTTCACGTACAGACGCCGTTTCCTTCGGCATTTCGCTTTGCCCGTCAAGCTGAGAAAGACGGATAATATCCTCGACAAGCGCGACAAGCCTTTGCGCTTCTTCCTTTATATGCCCGACAAAACGAGGCATATCCTCCGGCTTAACAAGCCCGTTTTCAATAAGCTCGGCACTGCCCATAATGGTTTGAAGCGGAGTTTTCAGCTCGTGCGAAACGTTCGCCGTAAACTCGCGTCTGGAGCGCTCCGCGTCAGCCTGTTCGGTAATATCGACCGCAAGAATAACCGCGCCGACCGTTTCTCCGCTTGTATCGATTCGGCTTATGTCAAACTGAAATTCACGCTCGTTGAAAAACGCACGTATTTCGCTGTGACCGTCGGCAAGCGAACGTTCTACGGCAGCGGAAATTTCGTGCCGTCGGCAGGCATTTATAAACTCGCTTCCTACGCAGCGTTCGTCCGTGCCGAAAACCGTCATGGCTGCGGAATTTATAGTCAGAACGTTCTTGTTTTTATCAAGCAGAACAAGTCCCTCGCACATATTTTTTGTGATAAAATCGAACTCGTCCTTTTTTCGTTTAAGCTCCGCCGCCTTACGCTCAATTTTCATATTCTGTCTGTGAATACGGCTGAGCAGCGGTGCAATTTCCTCGTATGCGTCGTTTTCCGTCGGATTGTCCAAATCCAGCTTGTTAAGAGGGTCGGTTATCCTCTTTGCCATCGCGTGCGCAAGTATGGTAGATACAATAACGGCAATTACCATTACAACAATTATCGGGTAAAGCATTCCCATTGCAAGCGAAAGTCCGCTCACACGATTAACCGAAATACGGAGTACCGTACCGTCTGACAGCAGCGTGGCTTCATGCAGCGTTTTTTCGGTAAGGGTCGAGGAATACCGATAGCTTTTCCCCTGCCCTGTTTCAAAAGCCTCCGCTATTTCTTCACGTTCAAGGTGATTGTCCATAGTCCCCGCGTCAGCCTGCGAATCAAAAAGCACCGAGCCGTCGGCGGCAACCCACGTCAGACGAAAATTATCGTAGCTAAGCGCTTTAAGGTATTCCTCTCCCGCCAGCTCCATTCCCGTTGACGCAATTGTCAGCTCGTCGGTAAGCTGATTTGCCTGTATTCCCGCAAAGTACTCGTACAGAAAGCTGGTTATCAGCACCAGAGAGGCTATCAGAACTGCGGCGGAGGTTATAAGTATAGAATTGAAAATTTTATTTACCATAGCCGCCCCCGAATTTGTAGCCGACATTGCGGACGGTTTCAATCATTTCGCCGTATTCGCCGAGCTTCTGTCGTAACGTTCTTATGTGCATATCGACAGTTCGGGTTTCTCCGATAAAGTCCGACCCCCATATCCCGTTGTACAAGGCTTCCCGCGTAAAAACACGTCCCCTGTTCTTCATAAAAAGAGAAAGAAGCTCGAACTCCTTGTAGGTCAGCGAAACGCTCTCGCCGTCCACCGTTACCGTTCTTTCAACGGGATTAAGCGCTATTCCCTCCGCCTGCATAACAACGGTTTCCGACTTCGGGCTGCACCTGCGAAGCACTGCCTTGACGCGCGACACCATCTCCATCATTCCAAACGGCTTTACAAGATAATCGTCCGCGCCTAGGTCAAGTCCCTGAACCTTGTCAAATTCCGCTCCCTTGGCAGTAGCCATAATAACGGGAATGTCCGCATATTCGGGAGTATTCTTCAACAGCCTGAGCAGCTCGGTTCCGTCCTTTCCGGGGAGCATTACATCAAGAATAACAAGGTCGGGTTTTCCGCTCTTCAGCGCGGAAAGGAAGCTGTCGCCTTCTTCAAAGCCGACAGCCTCAAGCCCCGTTGATTTAAGAGCGTATACCTCTATATCCCGAATACTTGCGTCGTCCTCAACGCACCATATCATAAAACCATCTCCTTCAGGTTCAGCCATGCTTGCCCGTAACCGAGAAAATAACCCACTCGGCGATATTAACCGCGTGGTCGCCGATACGTTCAAAGTATTTCGCAATCATCAGCAGGTCAAGCGCATATTCGCCGTTCTCGGGACTTTCCGCAAGCATTTTTATAAGGCTGTTTTTTATTTTTATAAAATATTCGTCAACCTTATCGTCGTGAGCTATAACGGCTCCTGCAAGCTCAAGGTCGCGCTTTACGTAAGCGTCAACGCTGTCCGTAACCATCACAATCGTTTCCGCAGCCATATCGCGGATATGGATTTTTTCCTCGGCGGTTCTTCCGTCAAGGTACGTGATTATCTCGGCTATATCCTCTGCCTGATCACCGATACGCTCCATATCGGTGATCATTTTAAGAGCCGCCGAAATCTGCCGCAGGTCGCCCGCTACGGGCTGCTGCTGCAGAAGAAGCTTCAGGCAGCGCGCTTCTATATCGCGCTCCTTCCGGTCAATATCCGCTGAAATCGGCTCGACCTCCTCCGCCTTTGAAAGCTCACCCGTTGTAAGCGCGCGCGCCGCAAGAGCGATAGCTTCCTCGCATAACGCACCCATTTCAATCATATCCGTATTAAGAGCGGCAAGCTGCTCGTCAAATCTGCTTCTCATTATCCGAACCTCCCTGTTATATAATCCTCCGTCCGCTTGTCGCGCGGCTGAGAAAAAAGCCTTTCCGTCTTATCGAATTCTATCAGCTCGCCAAGCAGGAAGAAGGCTGTATTGTCGGAAATACGAACCGCCTGCTGCATATTGTGCGTGACGATAACAATAGTATAACTCTTTTTCAGCTGAATTGCAAGCTCTTCTATTTTAGAAGTTGAAATCGGGTCTAACGCAGACGTAGGCTCGTCCATAAGAAGAATCTGCGGCTTAACCGCAAGAGCGCGCGCAATACACAATCTCTGCTGCTGCCCGCCCGACATTCCGAGAGCGTTTTTGTTGAGTCTGTCCTTTACCTCGTCCCATATTGCCGCTCCGCGAAGCGACTCCTCGACAATTTCATCAAGCTTTACTCTCGACTTTATACCGTGAGTGCGCGGACCGTATGCTATGTTGTCGTAAATGCTCATCGGAAACGGATTCGGCTTCTGAAAAACCATTCCTATTTCCCGCCGAAGCTCGTTTACGTCAACCGAGCTGTCGAAAATATTTTTTCCCTTATAGCAGACCTCGCCCGTAATTCTTACGGACGGAACGAGGTCGTTCATTCTGTTCAGCGTTTTGAGAAATGTCGATTTTCCGCAGCCCGACGGTCCGATAAAGGCTGTAATGCTTTTTTCGGGGATTTCGATATTTACGTTTTTGAGCGCCTGCGTTTTATCGTACCACAAGTTAAGATTGCCGGCTGTAAGTATATTGCTCATTTTTTCCCGCCTTTCTTTTCACCCTTTTTTGAAAAATGCCGCCGCACAAGCTCTGCGGACAGATTTATAAGCAGCGTCAGTATCATAAGAATCGCCGCGATAGCAAAGGCTATGTCAAATTCGCCCTGCTCCTTCGCGTAGAAATACATGGCTACCGTAAGGGTAGCGCCTGAGCTTGACAAGCCCTCAATGAATCCGTTAAGCGAATGTGCGAAGCCCGCCGTAAAAAGCAGCGCGGCAGATTCGCCGAGAATACGTCCGACCGAAAGAATACAGCCCGTTATAATACCGTCTATGCAGTCGGGAAGAACAACCGTGCGAATCACACGCCACTTCCCCGCGCCCAGTCCAAAAGCGCCGTCACGGTAGCTTTGCGGCACTGTTTTAAGGCTCTCCTGAGTTGTCCTCATAACCGTCGGAAGATTCATAATAACAAGCGTGAGCGCTCCCGCAAGAAGCGACTTTCCGAAGCCCAGAAGCTCGCTGAAAAACAACATTCCCACAAGACCGAAGATAATTGACGGAATACCCGAAAGCGTTTCCGCAGCGTACTCTATAATTGCAACAACACGCTTGTTTTTTGCATATTCTGTCAGATAAACTGCCGCGCCCGCCCCGAAGGGTATTACAAAAACCAGAGCGGCTATCACAATGTAAAGGGTATTAAGAATATCGGGAAGAATACCGATACGGCCGCTTATATAACTGGGCTTTGTGGATAAAAGCTCCCAGCTGATATGCGGCAGACCCTTAACGAAAACATATACAACAAGAAACACCGCAAGCGCGGCGGCAAGTCCCGCCGATATATACATCGCCGCTTTCATTGCTCTTATATACAGCTTCCTTTTTTTACTTAGCATCAGTCCTTCTCCTTCTTCAAAAAGAAATTGAGAGCAGCATTTATAAGCATAATGAAAAGATACAGCACAAGCGCAATCGAGAAAAGCGCCTGCTGCTGAAGTCCGCTTGAATAGGACATTTCACTTGCGACCGCTGTTGTAAGAAAACGCACGCTCTGAAAAAGCGAGGGCATATTCGGGGCGTTTCCCGAAACCATCATAACCGCCATCGCTTCACCTATCGCTCGTCCTACGCCAAGCACTACCGCTGCGGCAATTCCGCTTTTTGCGGCAGGAGCAGAAACCCTGAAAAAGGTTTCCACGGGCGTTGCGCCAAGGGCAAGAGAAGCGTCCTCGTACTCTTTCGGAACAGCGTCAAGCGCAGTTACCGAAACCTTAATTATTGACGGCAGAATCATAATTGCAAGAACAATTATCGCTGAAAACAGGCTTGCTCCGTCGGGAATCCCGAACAGCTCGCGAACCGCCGGAACAAGCACCATCATTCCCACCAGACCGTATACGACCGACGGAATACCCGCAAGCAGACTTACCGCGCCTTCCATAAAGGCTTTAACCTTCGGCTTGGCAAGCTTTGAAAGATAAACCGCTGTGAAAAATCCAACGGGCACTCCGAGCACAATCGCCCCCGCCGTACCGTAAACGCTGGTCAGAATAAACGGAAGTATCCCAAATTCAGGCACGGAGGCGGTTGACGCCCACCTTGTTCCGAAAAGAAAATCAATAAGACCTATTTCCTTAATCGCGGGAATCCCCGAAATCACAAGGTATATCGTTATCAGAAGCACGCAGCCTACCGTAACAAGACCGAGGATAAGAAATATGCCATGCACTATGCGCTCTATAAGCTTGCTTTTTTTCATAATTACTCCGTGTATGCGGCTACAACACCCGCCGATGAAATTACCTCGCACGCCTTTTCGGAGGTTATATAATTAAAAAATTCAAGCGCGGATTCCGAAAGAGGCGTATCGCTTTTGGTTATAAGCATAAACGGACGCTGAATTACGTAGCTGCCGTCCTTTATGGCGGCTTCCGAAGGTGCAATTCCACCAACCGAAAGCGTTTTTACGTTATCCTTTACGGAAGCGAACGAAGCGTAACCGATCGCGTCGGGATTTCCCGCAACCGAGGCAATTACATCTCCCGTCGAGGTAAGCTCCTGTCGGTAAACGCACATTTCCTCAGTGCCCGTAACACCCTCAAAACCGTCGCGCGTACCGCTTCCCGCCTCGCGCCCGATAACCACGATTTCAGCGTCGCTTCCGCCAACCTCGCTCCAGTTTGTGATTTCGCCCGTGTAAATTTTGCCTATCGTTTCCACATCAAGGTCTGCAACAGGATTTTCGTTATTTACAATAATTGATATTCCATCGTATGCAAGAACAGTTTCAATAAGACCCTGTTCTTTTTCCTCCGCCTTTAACGCACGGCTGGAAAGTCCGATGTCGCAGGTTCCCGAAGCAACCGACTTAATGCCTGAGCCTGAGCCGGTGGGGTTGTAGGTTACGGCAACTCCGGTTTCCTGTTCAAAGGTTTCGCCAAGTACGCCGATAACCGCCTCCATAGATGTTGAGCCGTCTGTTGATACCGTGCTGTTTCCCGCTGAACAGGCAGAAAGTGAAGCTCCGAGTACGACAGCCGCGGTCAGAATGCCGATTGTTTTTTTCATTATTATCAAGTCCTTTCTATTTTCCTTTTGACACTTGAAATTATACCGCCTTTTTGTAAAGTCAGAAAGAATTGTTTTGTAAAGTTTATGTCAAATTGACGCTTCCCGATATATTATCTGCTTATGCGCCTTGTATAATCACAAAAATTCTTTTTTAGCTATTGAAATTTGTCGGCGGCTATGTTATAATATGGTGTAAGACCTCTCCAAGAAAGGAAACACGGTTATGGCAAAAATCAGAGTTGCCGTACTATTCGGCGGCGCAACAAAAGATCACAAGCTTTCTCTCCGTTCGGCATTTTCCGTTCTGAACGGTCTTTCAAAGGAAAAATATGATGTAACCCCGCTCGGAATAACGCGCGGAGGAAGATGGCTTTATTTTCCCGGAGATTATTCGGAAATTCCTACGGGCGAATGGGAAAATAACAGCGATTGCTGCTCCGCAGTAATAAGCCCCGACCCGCTTCATTCGGGAATACTTACCATCATGGACGACGGTTCGACCGCAATTAAGAGAATCGACGTTGTATTTTCCGCGCTTCACGGAAAGTACGGAGAAGGCGGGAGAATCCAGAGCCTTTTAAAGCTTGCAAAGCTTCCGTACTGCGACTGCAACCCCGACACGGCAGGTTACTGCATAGACAAGAAAATGACCCACGCGCTGCTAAGAGAAGCGGGGATTCCCGTCCCGAAATTCACCTGCCTCGAACGCGGAGAGCTGAATGAAATCGACCGCAAAATCAAGGAAGTTGAGGCGCAGCTAAATTACCCCGTTTACGTTTCCGCTTCAAGCTGTTCATCGACAATCGGCGCTGACCTTGCCGCAAACACCGACGAGCTGAAAAGAGCGGCAAAAATAGCTTTTTCACATCACCATACCGCGCTTGTTGAGGAGTTCTTGACGGGAAGAAGCCTTTGCTGCATTGTCACGGGCGGCGCTTACGATATTCGGGTTTCGCACATCGGCGAAACGGTGAAGAATCCGATTAAAAGCAATTTTGCGGGCTACACGGCAGAATTTGTTCCGAACGCGGAGCTGACCGACGAGCAAAAAAAACAGATTTCCGATTACGCCGTGCGCGCATATAAAATCCTCAATTTCAGCGGCTTTGCAAAAATGACCTTTGTGCTTAATGACGGCGAAATTCTTCTCAGGCGCGTAACCGCTCTCCCCGGCTTCTCCGAAGAAAGCGCAATGCCGACACTGACGCGGGAAAGCGGAATGAGCTACGCGGAAATGCTGGATATGCTGATTTCCTCGGCTATTGACGGATAAGAAAAGGAAGGAATATGAAGGCTGACATTTTTATGAGCACCTGCGCAAAAAACGACGAGGGGTGCGATGAAAGCGAATTTTTTACGGTGGGAGAATATGAAATTACCGATGAAGGATTCGTTATACGATACAGCGAAAAAGCGGATATGGGCTACGAAAACTGCTGTGTTGCCATCACGGCAAAGCCCGAGCTTGTAATTGTCGAAAGAAGCGGCAGCGCAAGCTCTATGCTGTACATTGACAAAAAGCATAAGCACGAATGCGTTTACGGAACTCCCTACGGCGATTTTACATTGGGTATAAATACCTTTGAAATAGACAACAGGCTCGGTGAAAACGGCGGGACGCTTCTTGTCCGATACGGGCTTGATATGAACAACGATTTTATCTCCGAAAATAAATTACACATCAAAATCGAAAAAAAAGAATGACGAAAGGACAACTGAAATGAACAATATGATTGAACTTGCAAAAAAAGAGGTGCGGGAAATTATACTCGGCGCAATCGGCGCAGGCGTTGCCGCACAAAAGCTCCCCGCAGAGCCTATCCCCGATTTTACGGTTGAAATTCCAAACGATTCGTCGCACGGCGATTTTTCCTGCAACGCCGCGCTTGTTTCCGCTAAGGCTTTCAGAAGCAATCCCCGCGCAATCGCACAAATCATCGCGGAAAACGCCGTTACGGACGGAACAATGTTTGACAAAATCGAGGTCGCAGGTCCCGGCTTTATCAACTTTTTTGTCAGCGCAGGCTGGTTCGGCGAAACAGTTTCAGCGGTTCTCAAAAACGGTGAGGATTACGGAAAGGTTAATGTCGGAAACGGCAAGCGCGTACTCGTGGAATTTGTTTCGGCTAACCCGACGGGACCTATGCACATCGGCAACGCAAGAGGCGGAGCTATCGGCGACTGCCTTTCTTCGCTGCTTGAATATGCAGGCTACTATGTAGAACGTGAATTTTACATAAACGACGCGGGAAATCAGGTGAATAAATTCGGTCTGAGCCTCGATTACCGCTATCGTCAGCATTTCGGCGACAATGTGGAAATGCCCGAGGACAGCTATCACGGACAGGATATTATTAACCACGCGGAAAAATTCGCGGAAATCTATGGCGACAAATATATGAACGATACCGAAGAAAATCGCCGCGCCGCTCTGGTTGCATACGCCCTGCCGATAAATATTCAGGGGCTTAAGGACGATCTTGCAAAATATCGTATCAACTACAATACCTGGTTTAAGGAAAGCTCGCTCCACGAAAGCGGCAAGGTGAACGAGGTAGTTGAAATTCTCAAGGAAAAGGGACACACCTACGAAAAGGACGGCGCGATATGGTTCAAGGCAAGCGATTTCGGCGACGACCAGGACAGAGTCCTCGTTCGTGCAAACGGCGTTCCGACGTATTTCGTTCCCGATATCGCTTACCACTACAATAAGCTTGTTACGCGTAATTTCGACATTGCAATTGATATTCTCGGCGCAGACCACCACGGATATATTGCACGTATGAAGGCGGCTCTCACCGCGCTGGGAATCGACCCGAAGCGGCTTGACGTTGTTATTATGCAGATGGTTCGGCTTGTGCGCAACGGCGAAACCGTAAAGCTCTCCAAGCGTTCGGGAAAAGCGATTACGCTTGCAACTCTTCTCGACGAAATCCCGATGGACGCGGCACGCTTCTTCTTTAATCTGCGCGACCCCGACACGCATCTCGAATTCGACCTTGATCTGGCAATCGAGGAAAGCTCAAAGAATCCTGTATTCTACGTTCAGTACGCACACGCAAGAATCTGCCGTATTCTTGAACGTATGAGCGAGGAAGGAATTGAACGCAAGAATCTTTCCGCCAACGAGCTTGTTTTCACTGAGCCTGCCGAGCTTGCGCTTATCCGCAAAATAGCTTCCCTGCCCGAAGAAATTACCGAGGCGGCTAAAACCTACAACCCCTCGATAGTAACGCGCTACGTTCAGGAGCTTGCGCAGCTGTTCCATAAATTCTACGACACCTGCAAGATAAAGGGAGAAGAAGAAAACGTGCTTCAGTCGCGTCTTGCCCTTTGCGAAGCTGTAAAAATCGTTTTCAGAAATATGCTTAACCTGCTTAAGGTCGAAGCACCTGAAAAAATGTAACATAACAGGAAAGGATAACACTATGAAAAGCGACAGTTGTACCGGTAAATATACACTGCCCGACGGCAGCGACCCGTATAACGCCCTGCGGCTCGGTGAGAGCGGTATGATGATTGAACCATACGACGAACACAGCTTCACCGAGCTTAAAAAACACTACTCCGCACTAATAAGCTCCGCGCCCGACGCAGAATGCTTTATTCTTGACGGAATGAGCCTTGCGGCAGACCTGCGCGGCGCGCTTATTGAATGTAAAAAAAGAAAAAAGCCCGCTTACGCCATTATCAATGTTGACGAGGAGCTTATGACAAGCGCGCAGCTGCCTGCGGACGCCGCGCTGATCATTTTACAGGCTATGGGTCTTTCAGGCTTCGGTATATGCGTCCCCGACGAGGAAACCGTTATATACGGCATGGACAGACTTGCAAGACTTGCGAAAATTCCGCTGCTGGCAAGGCTTGAAAAAGGAACTATTACCGAAAAAACCCGAAGTATTCTCGAACAAAAAGGCTTTTCGGTTATCTCAGACGAAAACGGATTGATGTGCAATCCGCCCGAAGAAAATGAAACCGCGCTGCTGCTTGCAAATGAACGCGACGCTTTTTTTCTGGAGCCTGACACTACGGAAATTTCCGAAGCAATCGAGTGCAGCGAGGGAATGGAGGAGGAAATCCTCGGCGCGTCGCACGAGGCTTACGACGTGCTTAAAATACAGCTCGACGAACCGGAGGACGCAATAACGTTTTCGGAACACGCGCATATGACAACTCTGCCGGTTATGTTCAGCACGGAAAACGAGATAACGCTTATGCTCGCTTTGATGCTGTATCAGGGACGCGCGCTTGTGGACAGCACCTGCGAACTTGACGAAAAAACACTTAAAAAGGCTGTTGAAAAATACGGCGCGGTTATATACTAGAGCGTGTTCACATTAATGCTCAACGCCCGTCTTTTGACGTATTTTTCGCATAACTGCGTTGAAAATTCTTGAAGTACATAAAGTACGTCTGCGAATTTTCGCCTTGTTCTGCAAAAAATTCGTTTCAAAATCCGAGCATTTCGGTTAATGTGAACAAGCTCTAACAGGAGGCATTATGCATCTTCAGGAACAAACAACTAACAGCATTCTCGCCCATAAGGGCGGTATTCTCGAGGTTTATTCGGACACGGTTCTGCTTGAAAACGGTAAGGAGGCAAGCCGCGATGTTATACGTCACCCGGGCGGTGTGTGCGTTGTTGCGCTGAACGAAAAAAAAGAGGTTTACTTTGTAAAACAGTTCCGCTACCCGCACAAAAAGGTTCTTCTGGAAATACCTGCGGGAAAGCTTGAGTACGGCGAAAATCCGCAGGAATGCGGCAGGCGTGAGCTTCGGGAGGAAGCGGGATTTACGGCTGACAGCTTCCGCTCGCTGGGTCTGCTCTACCCTACCCCCGCATATGACACCGAGATTATTTATATGTACCTCGCTGAGGGACTGCATAAATCGCAGCAGAGCCTTGACGAGGACGAATTTCTTGACGTTCTTACCATTCCGCTTGACGAGGCGGTCAAAATGGTAATGAACAACGAAATTGAGGACGCAAAAACGCAGCTTGCGCTTTTAAAAGCCTTCGTTCTGCTGAGCTGACAAATGCTCCTCGTAGGCGGCAATTATGCGCGTTTCGATATCCTTGCGCACATTCGGACTTATCGGGTGAACTATGTCGCGGTAAACTCCCGTTTCGTCCCTCCTGCTTGGCATAGCCACAAAAAGCCGATCGTCGCCCTGTACAATTTTTATGTCGTGTACGGCTAGGGAATTATCCACCGTCACGGAAACCACAGCGCGAAGCCGTCCGTCCTGTAAAATTTTTCTGATACGAATGTCACTGATATTCATAAGTGCAGTCCTTTCTTATTCGGTCTGCATATATTTTTTACATAGCACGCTTTTTTATTCATATATTTGTATAAAAAAACTTTTTTTCTCAATACTTCTGTTGAAAGGATTTTTTATGGAAGATTTTTTAACCGGAAAAAAACACATTCACTTTATCGGTATCGGCGGCAGCGGAATGTATCCGCTCGCACAAATCCTGCACGGTCAGGGATTCTACCTGACGGGTTCGGATAACAACGAAACCGAAACCCTCGCCGCTGTACGAAAAATGGGTATCCCCGTTTTTTTAGGACAACGTGCCGAAAATATTGAAGGCGCGGATTTAATCGTTCATACCGCCGCGATAATGAACGATAACCCTGAGCTTATCGCCGCAAGGGCAAGCGGAGTTCCCGTAATAGAACGTTCGGTGCTTCTGGGGCTTATAACAAGCCGATATAAAAACGCTGTCTGCGTTTGCGGAACTCACGGAAAAACCACCGCTACGTCTATGCTTACGCACATTTTCCTTGCTGACGGCGTTGACCTTACGGCTGTAATCGGCGGCAAGCTTAAAGCAATTCACGGCAGCGGTATCTGCGGAAAAAGCGACACTATGGTGTGCGAAGCGTGCGAATTTGTTGACACTTTTTTAAAGCTGTATCCGAACACTTCGGTTATACTGAACATCGACTGCGATCATCTCGACTATTTCAAGACAATGGATAATCTTCGCGCGTCGTTCACCAAATTCTGCAATCTGACAACCGATATGATTGTGTACAACGGCGACGATGAAAATACAAAAATCGCTTTATCAAACAGCACATTTTCGGGCAGACGGATTTCATTCGGCAGAAGCCCGAACAACGACTACTATCCCGAAAACATTGAACAGCTTTCCGATTTTCATACACGCTTTGACCTTATGCGGCACGGAGAAAAAATTGACAGCATTTCTATTCATGTTCCCGGCGCGCATAATGTTATGAACGCGGTGGCTGCCTGCGCAGCCGCTCTGGAGCTGGGCTGCTCTAAGGAAGCGCTCAACAAGGGGCTTTCAACGTTTTTCGGCGCTGTACGAAGATTTGAAAAGCTCGCCGAGCTGAACGGAATTACAATCGTTGACGATTATGCGCACCACCCGACCGAGGTAAAAACGCTGCTTGAAACGGCGAAAAAAATGAATTTCAAACGCGTCTGGGCGGTTCATCAGCCCTTCACATATTCGCGCACGGCAACGCTTCTGAACGAGTTTGCAGACGCGCTGAAAATCGCCGATAAGGTTGTTCTTACGGAAATAATGGGAAGCCGCGAGAAAAACACTTACAATATTTACAGCAGCGACCTTGCCGCAAAAATTCCCGATTCGGTTCACTTTGCAGCCTTTGATGAGGTTGCTGATTATGTCTGCGCAAACGCTGCTGCGGGAGATTTGGTCATAACCTTCGGCTGCGGCGACGTTTACAAGGTCGCATATAAAATAATCGAAAAGCTCGGCGGCACTGTCGAACACTTTGAATAAAAATAACACCGCACAATTAACCTCTATGCGTTGATTGTGCGGTGTTTTATTCAATTTGCCAGGTTATTCCCGAAGCGCTTCAACGGGGTGCAGTGAAGCCGCTTTCATAGCGGGATATACAGAAAATACAATCCCAACGAGTACAGCCGCCGCAAACGAAGCAGCAATCAAACCAAAATCCGCCCGCATTGTTACTCCAAGCACTGCGCAGCCCGTCAGCGATACCGCAAATCCCAATGTTATGCCCGCCAGTCCGCCGACAGACGTTATAAAAAAGCCCTCCCGCAGGAACTCCGCTGCAAGCGTACTG
The DNA here is from genome assembly GCA_964520065.1 of uncultured Ruminiclostridium sp. Lineage (GTDB taxonomy): Bacteria > Bacillota > Clostridia > Oscillospirales > Ruminococcaceae > Ruminiclostridium_E. The sequence continues at coordinate 8,507 of CAZFMC010000013.1, read as the reverse complement.
TTTTTTGCGCCAATCGCCTTCTTTATGCCGATTTCCCGCCGCCGTTCGCTTACGCTGGCAAGCATTGTGGTCATAACGGTTATCCCCGAAACCAAAAGTGAAATTCCCGCAACAAGCGACAGCAGAAGCTTGAGCGTCGAAAGAATCCCGTCAAGCTGCGATTTCTGCTGCTGAAGATTGTTGACGCTTATCCCCTCGTCGGAGATGCGGTTCTGCGAAAGTCCGCGTGTAATCTGCTCGGAAATTGCCTCGGAATCAGCTGTCGGCTCGGTAAGAACCGCTATCCTGTCGTAGCTGCTTTTTCCGGTAAGCTCCTGCATAGTTGTGTAGGGTATATATACAAATTTCGGAATAACACCCGAAAGTGTGTTTCGCAGCGAAGAAACACCTGACCTCGCAACGCCGGTCACTGAAAACGTGTGATATTCCCCGCCGAGATAAAGCCGTATCGCCTTGCCGACAATGTTGCTACGTCCGTAGGCGGCAACGGCAAGCTCCTCGTCAACAACGCAAACCTTTTTTTCACCTTCAACGTCCCCCTTGTTTATAAGCCTGCCATACCTCGCGTCAAGGGAAATAATCTCATTAGCCTCGTTATTTACGCCCCATACCATACATTCACCCGTCTGCCCGCAAAGCATACTTTCCGTGTAGCTGCCCATAAGCGGCATTGCCTTACGAATGCCGCCTATATGCGACAAAACCTCTATATCCTTGTCGGACAGGTCGGAAACGTAATCGCTCTGCGCCTGCACCATCACGGAGTTAATGCCCATATCCGCCATTGCCTGCGAAATTCCCGCAGAGCCTGTTTCGCTAACCACAGAAATCAGCACGATTGCAAACACGCCTATTGCTATACCGACAACAGTCAAAGCTGAACGCCCTCCGCGCAGCGCGTTTCTGATTACAGTCATTTTTCCTCCCTTCTGACAAGCGCGTTGTCAGAAACCTCGTCGGGGGTCAGTATAATCTCGCTTTTTTCGGAAATTCCGCTGACGATTTCCGTTTCTCCGAGAAGCTCAACGCCTGTTTCGATACGCTTCATAACAGCCTTATTGCTGTCGTAAACGTAAACATATTCACCCTCGTCGTCCTGACGGATTACGTCGTATGGCAGCGTGTTCAGCAGACGCGCGTCGTCTACATAAACGCTGCTCTGCGCAGAGTAACCGCTTTTCAGGTTTTCACCGCCGTTTATTCTGATAACAACGGGAACAAGAGTTTTGCCGCCCTCGGAAACAGCCGCGTCGGATATACTTTCAACGGTTCCGTCAAGCGTTCCGGAAAATGCCGCTCCCGTAACAGCCGCCGACTGACCCACTCTGACCATACCCGCGTCGCCCTCGTCAACGGCGGCGGAAACGTACCAGACGTTGTTTTCATTGTAAATATTTCCCCGCGCGCTGACCGATTTTCGGAATAACGTTCGGTTCATAGTCATAGTTTCGACCGCCTTTAAGGACGAAACAACCCTTTCCTCCATTGAAGCCACGGAGTATATGCCTGCTACGACAATTGCCGCGATAAGCGCAAGCTTTACCGAATTTTTCATAAAAAATCCCTGCCTTTCAAAAACTTCACTTCTAGCTTTTACCGAAAAAGGCTGAATATGACCGAATAAATAAAATATTTTGCCGCAAAATATTTCTGCAAAAAGAGAAAGGTCGGTAAGCTTATGAATATGATTATTTGCAGCAGAAACTGCACGCACCAACGCGACGGTTACTGCTGTCTTGACGGTCGGGCTGTCATTACAAACGCGGTTGAATCGCCGTGCTGTTATTACGAGGAAAGGAAAAGTGAAAATGATAAGAACGCGGAAAATATGTAAGCTTTATAATACGGGCGCAGGTGCGGTCGAAGCGCTTTCCGATATATCGCTTGACATTTCGGCGGGCGAATTCGTCGCAATAACCGGCACGAGCGGTTCAGGCAAAACAACGCTTATGAATATTCTGGGCTGCCTTGACAGCGCAACGTCGGGAGAATATTTTCTCGACGGCGAGGAGGTATCGTCACTCCGCGCGGCGCGTCAGGCAGACGTAAGAAACAAAAAAATTGCCTTTATTTTTCAAGGCTTCAACCTTCTTCCCGCGCTTACAGCAGCCGAAAACGCTGCGCTCCCGCTGATATACCGAGGCACGTCAAAGCACGAAGCGATTGAGCGCGCGGAAAACGCGCTTGAAATGGTCGGGCTGTCAATGCGTTCAAGCCACAAGCCGACGGAGCTTTCGGGCGGTCAGCAGCAGCGCGTTGCAATTGCACGTGCAATTGCGGCAGACGCACCCGTGATACTTGCCGACGAGCCTTGCGGAAGCCTTGACAGCCGCTCGGGAAATCGCATAATGGAGCTTTTACACAACGAAAACAAGCGTGGGAAAACGATTATTCTTATAACGCACGACAAAAACGCTGCCGCTGCGGCAGGAAGAAAAATTGAAATTGCCGACGGGAAAATTGTTTCATAAAAAAATCCCCGATATTTAATCGGAGATTTTAAGAAAAAAAAGATCCCCTGCCATCCGGCAGGGGGAGAGGAAAATGAATATAACAACTTGGATATTATACAAGTGCAAAGCGCTTTACACATGTATACGGGGGAAATGATGAATATATAATAACCATAAGGTTATTACCGAAAAAAGTAACTAAATCGATAAGCCGAGTTCTGTCGTTGGGTGAACATCTATCTAGTCTTATCGTCGCCGATAAGCTCCAGCCGCCTTAAACGAAGCGCTCCGAGCAGAAGCGTTATTCTCCGAACCAATCGGCGTTGCATCGGATAGGGTTTACATGGCAGCGGCATCTCTGCCGCTCCGGTGAGCTCTTACCTCGCCTTTCCATCCTTACCTGTAAACAGGCGGTATATTTCTGTTGCACTAGCCCTAAGGTCGCCCTCGGCTGCCGTTAGCAGCTACCCTGCTCTATGATGCTCGGACTTTCCTCAGGAATTTCTTCCCGCGTCCACCTAATTTAGATTACAATAGTATTATACCCTTTTTTTCGGGACTTGTCAAGAGTTTTTTTGAATTTTTTTGCAAAATGTGGAAAAAAGCTAAAGCAGCTCGTCAGCGATTTTTCCGATAATCGGAAGGAGTTCTTCACCCGATTCGGAAATTTTTACAGCCACGGCGGATTTATCCGTGCAGCACGGTGGATTTGGGTTTTCGTCGCTGTACACAACAATGCACGGAACGTCGCTGAAAAAAGGCTGATTTGAAGCGTCGCAAAGGAACTCATCAAGCCTGCCGCAGTCGCCGTCCGCAACCATCAAAGCAGGCTTTCCAAAAACACGCGAAAAGCTCGCAAGCGACTGAACGCACTGCTTCATATAAATACATCTGTACATAACGGCGGAGGTTTTGAGCATATTCTGACAGACTGCTGCTGCGGCAAGGTCTGTCGAAAAAACAGCAATTATGGGCTGCTTTCGGGATTTAAGCAATTCGCCGTTCCCGAAACGCTCCATATTTACTCCTTTATTACAAGATCACAGGGCTGCGGCTCATAATTAACCGTTGTAAAATCACCGACAGCAGTTATTCCCTGAACGAGCCAGTCTACTTCAAAGACGCCGGACGGCTGCATTTGCTGACCCTTTTTAACCATAACCTTATTTTCACGGTTCTTTATTTCTCCCGTGAAAACATACGCCTGCCCGCTCTTAATATAGTCGTAAAGGCGCGTTGCAATTGTTTCTGTTCCCTCGGCGCTGTTTTCTGAAATCTGAACAAGGCGCGCCGTTCCTGCGGCAATTCCGCCCGAATGGACAGAGGAAACGAAAACGTCCGCTTTAATTGAACGCACGGTATCAATGATAAAGGTTGAGGGATTGAAGAAAAAGCCTGTAAGGTAATTTTCGGGAATAAGCTCAGGCAAATCGCAGGCGTTTGCGATAACCTTAACCCCCTTTGAAGCTGCATATTCGGGAGCATAGTCGTTTTCGGTATAGCACATAATAACGTCGCTGCCCTGCGAAACAAGGTCGTCTATTGCCGCCTCGATTTTTTCGGTGTTATCCGACCAGACCCAGTTCAGGCGCACGTCTGTCTGTGTTCCCCATATTTCCTTTGCGCCGAGAACGTAGCTGTCGATAACGGCGTAAGCATTATAGCAGCCCGGGTCTGCAACGACTCCGAGGACATTTGTATTTGTGTTATATGCGCCTGCAATTCCGCAGACGTTAGCGGTCTGATATAATTCGCCGCAAAGCCCCGAAAGATTGGAAGCGCTGCTTGTTCCGCCGAAGCTTATAAAATATGTATCCTTTGCCGCCTTCGCTTCCTTTTCGATTGACGTAGCGAAGCGCGGACTGCACGACACTATTACATCGCAGTCGTTTTCGCGAAGCTCGTATACAGCGGCAGGAATATCCGAAACAAGCACGTTTTCAATATAGCAGGTTTCCACGGCAAGCGTGCGTTTGAGCTGCGCGCGTGCGTTTTCAAATATTTTGGCGGTTGAGCCGTTTTCAACCTCGCCGTTGTAGAGAAAACCTACGCGCCATACCTTTTCTTCCTCCGGCTCTTCGGGGACGGGATTGCCGTTTTCGTCCGTGATGACATTTCCGCTTTCGTCGGTCGCTGCGGGCACGGTTGTTTCCGCGGAGCTTTCCGCCGCTTCACCGCCGCTGCAGCCTGAGCAGATGAGCGTTGCCGCGCTCAGGAAAAGTGCAATTAGCTTTTTTATACTTTTCATTTTAATCCAAACTCCCTTTCTTGAAAAAAATGAAACATACTTATTAACCTATTATAGCACACTTTTTCATAAATTTCCATCACTTTTCGAAAAAAAATAAAAAAAATTAAAAATTGTCCTTATTACCCGTTTTACGTCTTATTTACAATACAGTGCTTGAAAAATGCAGAAAAATGGTGTATAATAAAATTAGAGTTAAGACAACGGCGAAAGGAAAGAATATGAAATATATTTACAGAACAAAAATAATCGACCTGCTTATGGCGGCGAAAAAGGGCGGTATGAGCGAAGGGAAGCTTCTTACGGAGCTGGAGGTTTCAAAAAAGAACAAAAAACGCGTTCTGGGCGTGCTTGACGCGCTTATTCGCGATGGAATCGTTGTACGTTCAAAGGGCAATGTCAAGCTAAAGGGAGGAAAACGCTTCTTTGAGGGAACGGTTGTCAAGGCTGCGCGCTCTCACGGCTTTATACGAAACGATAAAACCGAAGAGGACGTTTTTGTTCGCGGACGCGACCTTCTAGGAGCAATTCCGGGCGATACGGTACTTGCGCGTATTACGGAGCTGAAGGACGAAACGCACCCCTCCGATACCGCAGAGGTTATTCTTATACGTGAAGAAACCGACTCGATTCTTACGGGTACTATTGTCGACGTGAACGGTAAGCTTCGGCTTCGTCCCGACAGCTTTGCCGCCGACCCGCTTCGCATAATCAGCCGCGGCGGAAACGAAATTCACGCAGGCGATAAGGTTAAGTTCACTGTTCACGACCGTGCCGAACACCATTCCGACATTACCGCCGACATTGCTTCGGTTTACGGAAACGCCGATTTCGCGCGTGTTTCAGTTGACGCATATCTTGAAGAAAAAGCCGTTTCTTTGGTATTCCCCGACGAAACGATTGAGGAAGCCGAAAAAATCGAACTCGGCGGGATAAAATCGAAAGAGCTTGCCGCGCGCGAGGATTTGCGCGGGCTGCCGATTTTCACCATTGACGGCGCTGACACAAAGGATATTGACGACGCGATAAGCATCGCCCGAACCGAAAACGGCTATGAGCTTGGCGTACACATTGCCGACGTTTCATACTACGTCAAAAAAGGCAGCGCTCTGGACAAGGAGGCTTTTCGCCGCGGAACGAGCGTTTATATTGCCGATCTTGTTATTCCCATGCTCCCGAAACAGCTCTCCAACGGAATCTGCTCGCTTAACCCGGGAGTTGAACGGCTTGCTTTTTCCTGTCTTATGCAGCTTGACTGCTCAGGGGCAATAAAAAGCTTCCGATTTGCCAAAACTGTTATCCGTTCCCGCGTTCAGGGCGTTTACACCGAGGTTAATAAAATTCTCGACGGGACGGCTGACGAGGCTATAAAAGAAAAATACGCCGAGGTTATCGGCTGCATTCCCGTAATGCGGGAGCTTTCCGATATTCTTGTGAAGAACAGGATTGCGCGCGGCGCTCCCGAAATCGAATCGCGCGAAAGCAAGCTTATATGCGACGAAAACGGAGTCTGCGTTGACATCAAGGAACGCGCGCGCGGTATTTCCGAGGGAATAATAGAGGAATTTATGCTTTGTGCAAACAACTGCGCGGCAAAGCTTGCTATGGAAAAGGAGTTTCCGTTTGTTTATCGTATTCACGAAGCGCCCGACGCCGACAAGCTTCTCCAGCTTCAGCAAACGCTTGTAAATCTTGGTGAAAATCCGCTCGGAATCAATGAAAAAAGCACTGCGCGCGACCTTGCCGAGGTGCTTCGCGCAGCTAAGGACAGCCCGCGAGCGGCGGTTGTCAGCAACCTTGTTCTGCGTTCGATGATGAAGGCGAAATACAGCGAGGAGCCGCTCGGACATTTTGGGCTTGTAATGAAGGAATACAGCCACTTCACTTCGCCTATCCGGCGTTACGCCGACCTTTCCGTTCACCGTATTCTGTCAGACTACACGGCGGGCGCGGAAAAGGAGAAGCTCACGCGTAAGTACCGCAAATTTGCGCACGAAAGCGCATATCGGGCAAGTACGACGGAGCTTATAGCCGTTGCGGCGGAACGCGACTGCGACAAATTCTATATGGCGGAATATATGCGCGGACACGTTGGCGAAGAATTTGACGGCTACATTTCGGGCGTTATAGGCACAGGCTTTTTTGTAGAGCTTGAAAACACGGTTGAGGGCAAGGTTGATACTCTTTCCCTGCCGCAGGGAGCATACGAGGTCCGCGATGGAATTTCACTGGTTGAAACACTTTCAAACACTGTGTACACGATGGGCGACCGTGTTAGGGTAAAATGCGTGAAGGCTGATGTTGCAGCGGGATTGATTGATTTTATTCTGACCGAAAAAACGCCATTTGCCGAAAGCGTCGAAGCATAAGCAGTCTGCGCAGTTGCAGGCAAGCGTGCATCGCAAATCGAAAAATCACTGGTGCGCCGTCCGCGCACCAACGGACGGCGGCAGAAGGTTTACTGCAGGCGGAGGGGGCGCGGCGCGCGCGTTTTGTGCGGCGAAGCCGCACAAAACGTTCCTCGGGCGGCTTTGCCGCCCGAGGAACTTACATTTTGCTTCGCAAAATGTAAGACGCGCGCCGCGCCGACTGTGCAGTGACAAAATATGCTAAAAAGGGCAGCTGCAGCGATTGCTGCAGCTGTCCCTTTGCCTATGGCGCTTTCATTCTTTAAGCAGATCCGAGAAAAGGCCCACATCAAGCGTATCGTGGTCGTCCTTCTGAGGCGGGTCCTGCGTAAAGTCAACCTCCATTTCATAAAGAACGCCGCTCTTGCCCGTCACAAGCGAGGTTGCGACAATCGAATAGGTGTGAATGTCCGTGCCGCTTACCTCCCATTCGATTTTCTTTGTAAGGCTTATCTCCTTGATTTCGGTTTTATCCTCGACAAGCGTTCCGTCTATGTAATACTTGAGCTGGAACTCGCCCTCAAGCTTGCTGTTCTTTACTGAAACGGAAATCGTGGTTTTCCGCGCTGTTGAAGTGCCCTCTCCGGCTATGAAAACCTCAACGCGCGTATTCGGTTCAACTATCGTTTCCGGACCAACGCCCTGTTCAAGAACAGTACCCGGCTCAGCGTCGCCCGAATCCTCCTTGTAAGATATTGTCAGCGCGATATTGTTTTCCTTGGCAAGCTTTGTAGCGTCCTCAACGGAAAGTCCGACAAATTTAGGAACAACCGACTCCGTTTCGCCCGAACCAAGGCTTACATAGCATACAACGCTCGAACCCGGCTCAACCATTTCGCGCGCGGCAGGCTGAGTGCGGATTACGCAGTTTTCGGGGATTTCACTATCCTCGGCACGGACAATATCACAGGTAAGTCCCTGCTTTTCAAGCAAGGTCTGAGCATCGTCGATATGTCTGCCTGTATAATCATCAATTTCAACAAGCTTTGCACCGCTGCTGACAACAAGCGTGAACACTGCGCCCTCGTCATACCTTGCGCCCGCGGCAATGCTTTGTTCAAGGACAGTTTCCTTTGCAGCATTTTCATCATAGCGATATTCTGTTTTTATTGACAGTTCCGGATAGCGCATCTGAATCTGTTCGAGCGTAAGACCGACAAGATTAGGCGCTTCCGGACGCGAATCGGGCGTTTCGGTTGCGGCGGTTGTTGTAAAACCGCTTCCCGAGCCCTCGCACCCCGCAAGAGAGAACATAAGAATCGCAGCTAAAATTGCAGATACTTTTTTATTCATATAAATTTCCTTTCGGTTTTGGAAATAATCCGAACAGCCCCAACCAAAGCTGTTTTGTTCATCATATCACAAAACCTCCGAAATGTCAAGGTGCAGCGACGCAGC
>CAZFMC010000012.1:0-44948 GCA_964520065.1 uncultured Ruminiclostridium sp. | reverse complement strand
GAGGAACCGTTTTGTGCGGCGAAGCCGCACAAAACGCGCGCGCCGCGCCCCTTCCGCTTGCAGTGAGCCGCCCATCAAACGCCGCGTAAAGCCGCAGGGCGGTTAATTTACGTGTCTGGGGTGTGTTTTTACAAATTCGATGGCGTTTACGCAGGCAATATTCACGTCAATTGAATGCTGCTTTATCATCGCCTGAGAGAGCTTGGAATAAAGCCCGCCCTTTGTCGTTGCGACATATTTCGGCGGGAGGCTGTTCAGCGCAAGGCACATAATATCGGCGACGCACTGCTCGCATCGGCAGCAATCGCTCGTTTCCATAAGCTCGTCAACGTGCTGACGGACAATTTCCTCCATTGAATTAACAAACATACGCTCCTCCTTCTTGGAAAATCCCAAATAATATATTGACATTATACAACCATTTTCAACATTTGTCAAGGCTTTTCCGCACAAATCGCCAAAGCCGATATATTTTTCAAAGAAAACCGCGAACACTTGAAATTTGCGGGCGGACGTGATATAATAGGCATATACTCTACCGCCGACAGCCTTTCAGCTGCCGTAAAATGAAAGGAAGCATAGCTATGAACGCATTTTCTTACCGTATACAGGGGCTTCAGCCGTCTGCAATACGTGAAATCCTCAAATTCACCGCAGACCCCTCCGTTATAAGCTTCGCCGGGGGTAATCCCGCTCCCGAAGCCTTTCCTGTCGATAAAATCCGCGAGATTACCGACTCCATTCTCGACAGCGACCCCGTCGGCGCACTTCAATACTCAGTTTCCGAGGGCTATACGCCGCTGCGCGATTGGATAAAGGACGACCTCTACGCAAAGGGCTGCTTCAACTGGAACAACGACGACGTTATCATCACCGCCGGCGCGCAGCAGTGCATTGAAATGGCGGCAAAGGTAATCTGCAACGAGGGCGACACGATAATCTGCGAAGCGCCGAGCTTTATCGGTTCGCTGAACGCCTTCCGTTCGTACAATTCCCGTCTTGTCGGAGTGCCTATGGACGACGAGGGAATGGATTTGACACTGCTGGAGGACGCGCTGAAAAAGAACCCGCGCACCGCTTTCATTTACGTTATCCCGAATTTCCAGAATCCCACCGGAAAAACTACCTCGCTTGAGCGCCGCAAGGCTATTCTTGAGCTTGCATATAAATACAACGTGCTTATTCTGGAGGATAATCCCTACGGCGACCTGCGGTTTGCGGGAGATGATGTTCCGAGTATACGCTCGCTCGACGCAAAGGGACACGTTATCTACGCGGGAACATTTTCAAAAACCCTTGCGCCGGGACTTCGCGTCGGGTATATGTGCGCGGACAAGAGCATAATTGCAAAAGCAATCTGCGCGCTGCAGGTTTCCACCGTTCACACGAGCATTCTTTCACAGCGCATTGTTCATCAGTTTGTTACGCGCTATGATTTTGCGGAGCATATCAGCGGTCTGCGTGAGCTTTACCGTAAAAAATGCGACCTTATGCTGAGCTGCCTTAAATACAAAATGCCGCGCTCCATAACCTTTACCGAGCCTGACGGCGGACTTTTCATCTGGGGCACGCTTCCCGAAGGAGATATGAACTACTTCTGCAAAAAAGCGGTTGAAAATAAGGTCGCGGTTGTTCCGGGAAATGCGTTTCTTGTTGACGAATCGCAGGTTACCCGCTCGTTCCGCATAAACTACTCCACCCCGACCGACGAACAGATTGAACGCGGCACGGATATTCTTGCTTCGGTTGCCGCTACGATGTACAAATAATACAGCATAACAGAAAGGATATACTATGGAAGAAACAGCAAAAAAGCGCATTTTCAGCGCGATTCAGCCTACCAACACCCCCCATCTCGGAAATTACCTCGGCGCTCTCGTGAACTGGATTAAATTACAGGACGAGTTCGACTGTGCGTATGCAATTGCCGACCTCCACTCCATTACCGTTCGTCAGGACCCGCAGAAGCTCCGTAAGCAGATAATCGAGAGCTTTGCGCTGCTGCTTGCGATGGGAGTTGACCCGAAGAAGTCGATTGCTTTTGTTCAGGGGCATAACCCCGCTCATGCAGAGCTTTCGTGGGTGCTTTCCTGCTCCACGCAGTTCGGCGAGCTTTCGAGAATGACTCAGTTCAAGGATAAGAGCGAGAAGCACCCCGAAAATATCAACGCGGGTCTTTTCACCTATCCCGTGCTTATGGCGGCGGATATTCTGCTTTATCAGGCTGACCTCGTTCCCGTGGGAGTTGACCAGAAGCAGCATCTGGAGCTTACGCGCAACGTCGCTCAGCGTTTCAACTCGGTTTACGGCGAAACCTTTGTAATGCCCGAACCGTATATTATCAAAACGACCGCCAAGATTATGTCGCTTCAGGATCCCGCCAAGAAGATGAGCAAGTCGGACGAAAATCCCAACGCAAGCATATCCGTTCTTGACGACCGCGATACAATTATCCGTAAATTCAAGCGTGCGGTTACCGACAGCGACGCGGAAATCTGTTACAGAGAGGGCAAGGACGGCATTAACAATCTGATGTCGATTTATTCCGCTGTTACGGGTAAGGAATTTGACGAAATCGAGCGTGAATTCAGCGGAAAGGGCTACGGCGATTTCAAGCTGGCGGTCGGAGAGGCGACAGCCGATATGCTGAAGCCGATGCAGGAGAATTTCGCAAGGCTTATCGGCGATAAAGCCTACATCAACGATTGTATGCGCGAGGGCGCGGAGAAGGCATATAAGGCTTCCCGCAAGACCCTGCAAAAGGTGTATAAAAAGGTTGGCTTTGTCGAGCTGCCGCGATGAAAAAACGAACCAGGCTTGCGCTTGCGGCGGTGATTGTCCTTGCAGCCATCGCCTGTAACCCGCTTTTGAAAACCGTCGATTACAGCGTAAAAACGGGAACGGGCGGCAGGGTGAAAATCGCCTTTTTATCGGACGTTCACGCGAGCTTTTACGGAAACGGGCAAAGCGAGCTGGTTGACGGGGTGAAAAAGGCGGGAACGGATATTGTCATATTCGGCGGCGACCTTTTTGACGAGCGTCAGAGCGAAGAAAACTCATGGGCGCTGGTTGACGCGCTGGCGGGGGAGTACCCTTGCTTTTACGCGCTCGGAAATCACGAGTTCAGAAACGGAAAGTCCGACTATTATAAGGAAGAAATGGCGCGGCACGGCGTAACGGTGCTTTCGGGCGATTCGCAGGCTGTTGAAATAAACGGAAGAGGTCTGCGTATTTTCGGCGCGGACGGTATTGAACAGGCGTTGTCGCTTAAAGGCGAGGCAGACCCGAACGAATACAATATCCTTGTTTATCACTACCCGACAGCCTTCCCAAAGCTTTCCGACAGCTTCGACCTTATTCTGTCGGGGCACGCTCACGGCGGACAGTGGCGTATTCCGTGGCTGATAAACGGGGTGTATTCGCCCGACGAGGGACTGTTTCCGAAGTACGCGGGCGGAAGATATGAAGAAAACGGCTCGGTTATGATAGTCAGCAGAGGACTTTACCGTCACCTGTTCAATCTTGTCGTTCCGAGAATATTCAACCGTCCCGAACTGGTTTTTATAACGCTGGAGGAGTGATGAAATGCTGCGCATTGTCGCACTTATCGAAAATACAAGCGCAACCGAGCGGCTTAAAGCGGAGCATGGCTTTTCGCTTTACGTCGAAAACGGCGGCGAAAAATATCTGATAGACGCGGGCGCTTCCGACAAGCTTATTACCAATGCGAAAAGAATGAGAATACCGCTTGAAACGGTTGACAATATTCTTATTACGCACAACCATTCCGCTCACACAGGCGGGCTTGAAGCGCTTTTCAAGCTGAACCCAAGCTCGCTTGCCTACGCGAGAAGGGCGGCAAACGACGAATTTTACGTCAAGTACGGACTGCTGCGCGTTCCGTCCGGACATATCTCCGAGCTTTACGAGGAAATGCCCGAACGCTTTGTGTTCTACAACAGCTTTCAGCAGCTGGGCGACGGGTTTTTCGCTATGTGCAATGAAATTCCCGATTACACTATGTACTGCGAGGACAACCGCCTTTTCAGAAAGGACGGGCGTAAGCTTACCCACGACGATTTTTCGCAGGAGGCTTTTTTTGTGATTTTCCCCGACGGGAAAAGGGACGGCGGCTGCGTGGTTGTTACAGGCTGCGCTCACTGCGGGATTGTGAACGTGCTTAAAACGGTGAAAATGAGATTTCCCGATTCGCCGATTCTGTCGGTGGTCGGCGGCTTTCATATGATGGGCAGCAGCGAAAAGTCGCTTTGCTGCACGCCCGAATATATTGATAAAACAGTAAACGAAATTATGGCGATTGAAACAGGTGCGCTGTATACCTGCCACTGCACGGGGCTTACGGGCTACGGGATAATGAAGGCGCGTCTGGGCGACCGTATACAGTATCTTCAGACGGGAGAGGAGCTTGAGTTTTAATGAATGTTTTTGTGACGGGCTGCGGGAAAATCGGCGCGGAGCTGGCTTCGCGGCTTCATGATATGGGACACGACGTTATTGTTATAGATACGGCTGAGTCAAACTTCGACAACCTCCCCGACCGCTTCGGCGGGCTGACGTTCTGCGGGATTTCGATTGACGAGGACGTACTGGTAAAGGCGGGCGTGCGCAGCTGCGACGTGCTTTTTGCCGCGTCGCGGGACGATAACCTCAACCTTATGACTGCGCAGCTGGCTAAAACGGTTTTCGGTATTCCAAAGGTAATCGTGCGCGTGAGCGACAGTGAAAAGGAGAGTATTTTCTGCACCACGGGCATAACCACCGTCTGCCCGACAAATCTTACGGTAGATTCGCTGTTGTCGGCTTTTGAGGGGTATCAGAACGAGGAATATTTCCGTATTGACAATCACGCGCTGAGAATGTTCAAGATTCCTGTTCCGCCGGAGCTTTACGGCAAGCGCGCGCTTGAAATAACGCTAGAGGACGGAGAGATTCTGTACGCTATGATTGCCGCCGACGGGCGTATGAGGCTTGTTAATAACTACAATTTCGTGCTGAACGAGGGAGAAACTATGGTGTTCTCGAAGCTGATTGACTGACGTGGAGGAACTATGGGAAAGAAAATGATAATCGTAGGCGGCGGACGGGTAGGCTACTACCTTACACGTGCGCTTCTGGAGCGAAACAGGGAAATTGTTCTGATTGAGAATAACAAGGAAATTTGCAAGGAGGTTGCGAATACGCTCGATGTTCCCGTTGTCTGGGGGGACGGAAGCTCCGCGGACGTGCTTGAACGCGCGGGAATCCGCGACGCAAGCTCGTTTATCGCTGTTACGGGGCGCGACGAGGTGAATTTAATCGCGTGCCAGACCGTGAAAATGCTTTACGGCACGCCGAAAACGCTTGCCAAGGCAAACAACCCGAAGAATGTCGAAAATATGAAGAGACTGGGGGTGGATATTGTAATTTCCGCAACGGAAAGCATTATCCGCCTGCTTGAACGCGAGGTTGACCACAGCACGATAAAGGAGCTTATTCCGCTTAACAACGGAAAGGCGGCGGTTTATCAGATTGACCTGCCGGAGGATTTCGCGTTTTCAGGCCGCGAGCTTCAGTCAATTGTGCTTCCCGACAGCTGCAACATTGTTTCGATAACGCGCGAGGAGGAGCTTATAATCCCGCGTGGTAAAACGAAGCTGCTGGCGGGCGATAAGCTGCTGATTGTTTCAACGGTAGATTCAAGCGGCGATGTTAGACGCGCTCTTAAATTAAGAAAAATGGCGTAATACCGCGCCTCGGACAGTCCTGCACGGCGGATACGCCCGCTTCCGCGAACGGCGCTGCCTTTACCGATTCACTTATTGAAATTATGTTAAAATGAACGGAAATCGGGCAATAATTTTGTTCAAACGTCTATAATACCAAAAAAGCACTTGAAATTTTTGGGGTTTTAGGGTATAATATGATTGTTTAATTGTAATTTGCAAGAAGGGTAGGATAAAAAGATGACTTCACCTTTTACCGCTGAAGAACTCAGCAAGAAGCTCAAGGATAATCTTGAGTATAATTTCCGCATAAACCCTGCGGAAGCTACAAGCACGCAGATTTATAAGGCTCTTTCCAATATCGTTGTCGACCACCTTAAGGAAAAGCGTCATAAGTTTATGACTAAGTGCAACTCCGAGGGAAAGAAGCAGGTTTACTACATTTCTATGGAGTTCCTTATGGGACGTTCGCTCAAAACCTCCCTGTTCAACCTTGGTCTTAACGAGGTTGCGGAAAAGGTTATCAAGAAGGATTACGACCTTAAAATCGATACCGTTTACGACGAGGAACCCGACGCGGGTCTTGGCAACGGCGGTCTTGGTCGTCTTGCAGCGTGCTATATGGACGGTATGGCAACCTGCGCATATCCTGCTACGGGCTATTCGCTCCTTTATGAATACGGCATCTTCAAGCAGAAAATTATGGACGGCTGGCAGACGGAGCTTCCCGACAACTGGCTTCCCGGCGGCGAATCATGGCTTATGGCTGTTCCCGACCAGGCTATCGAGGTTCATTTCGACGGCGAAATCCGTGAATACTGGGATAACGAATACCACCATATTTCTCATGTAAACTACACGCCTGTTATGGCTGTGCCTTATGATATGTACGTTTCCGGCTACGACAGCGAGGGCGTTTCAAAGCTCCGCCTTTGGAGCGCGCAGAGTATGTCGTTTGATATGAGCGCCTTCAACGCGGGTGACTACGCAAGCGCGCTCGGCGCAAATAATATCGCTCACGCGCTTACAAAGGTTCTTTACCCGAACGATAACCACCTTGAGGGTAAGGCTCTTCGTCTGCGCCAGCAGTACTTTATGTGCGCGGCTTCTATCGGCGATATCGTTATGCGCCATATGAATGTTTACGGCACGCTTGATAACCTCCACGATAAGGTTGCTATTCAGATTAACGATACCCACCCGACCCTTGCAATTCCCGAGCTTATGCGTATACTGCTCGACGACTGCGGTTACAGCTGGTCGAAGTCGTGGCATATCGTTACAAATACCTTTGCATATACAAATCATACCGTTCTTGCAGAGGCGCTTGAAAAGTGGGATAAGGACCTTATTCAGCGCGTTCTTCCGAGAATTTACTCAATTATCTGCGAAATCAACCGCCGCTACTGCGAGGGACTTTCCAACCGTCTGCCTTACGAAAAGGTTGAGAGAATGTCCATTTTCAATAACAATGTAATCAAGATGGCAAATATCTGCGTTGACGCTTCACATTCCGTAAACGGCGTTTCCAAGCTCCACAGCGAAATTATCAAGGACAGCGTTTTCCGCGATGAATACGAGGATAAGCCGACTAAGTTCAAAAACGTTACAAACGGTATCGCGTACCGCCGCTGGCTGCTCCAGTCCAACCCGCGCCTTACAAGCCTGCTTTCCGAATGTATCGGCGAGGGCTTCAAGAAGAATGCGCAGGAGCTTTCGCGCCTGAGAATGTTCGACAACGACGAGAGCGTTCTCCGCAAGCTTTCCGCAATCAAGCGCGAGAATAAGGCTGATTTTGCAAAGTATGTGTACAATACAACCGGTACGAAGCTTAATCTTGACAGTATTTTTGACGTTCAGGTAAAGCGTCTGCACGAGTATAAGCGTCAGCAGCTAAACGCTCTGAACATTATTTCCGAGTACAACTACCTCATTAACAATCCCAACGCGGATTTTGTTCCGAAAACCTACATTTTCGCTTCAAAGGCTGCTCCCGGATACTATATGGCAAAGCAGATTATCAAGCTTATCTGGTGCATCGGCGAGGAACTGAAGAAGAACCCGAAGCTTAACGAAAAGCTTGCGGTCGTGTTCCTTGAGGACTACCGCGTAACGCTTTCCGAAATGCTTATGCCTGCCAGCGAGATTTCCGAACAGATTTCTCTTGCCGGTACGGAAGCAAGCGGTACGGGCAATATGAAGCTTATGCTCAACGGCGCGATTACTATGGGAACATATGACGGCGCAAACGTTGAAATCCACGAGCAGGTCGGCGATGACAATATCTTCATTTTCGGTATGTCAACGCCCGAGGTCAACGTGATGAAGCAGAACGGATACCTGCCCGAGGGCTATTACAACCACAACGACGTTATTCGCGGCGCAATCGACGCAATGTACAAGGGCTTCAACGGCGCGAAGTTCGACGAGGTTGCAAACGCTATCCGCTATGTTGACCAGTATATGTGCCTTGCAGACTTTGAGAGCTACCGCGCAACTCAGGCTAAGGCGAGCGAAACCTACCGCGATATTATTAAGTGGAACAAAATGTCGCTTGCAAATATTGCAGGTGCGGGTATTTTCTCCGCAGACCGCGCTGTTACCGATTACGCGCGCGACATCTGGCACATTTTATAATTACACAACGGCAACAGGGCGCAGCTGCGCCCTTTCGCTGTTTTTCTGAAAGGAACGGAAAAACTATGCTACCCATCTATGACGCTTTCAGCGAATCCTATAAAAAGCCGTTCGGCGCGGTCGAATGCGGCACGGAAATCGAGTTTAAGCTGCGCTTTCCGCTTGACGCGCTGGTCGAGGAGGTTACGCTTGTTTCCTATCGCCCCGGCTTTAAGGAGCGCTTTATCCGCCTTGAGATTTGCGAGTCCACCGACAGCACCAAAACGTTCAGCTGCAAGTATGCGCCCGACGACAAGGGACTGCACTACTACTATTTTTCGCTTTTGCTCAATCATAATCGCCACTACGTCAAGAAAAGCGGCGCAAGCCTTGGCGTAATCGACAACGGGGAGCTTTTCCAGCTTACCGTTTATGAAAAGGGAATGACTACGCCCGACTGGCTTAAGGGCGGGGTTATGTATCAGATTTTCCCCGACCGTTTCGCAAAAAGCGGCGTTTATCATAACGATGTCCCCGCTGACCGTCAGCTGCACACCGAATGGTCGGAAACGCCTGTCTGGAAGCCCGACAGCCGCGGTCAAATTACTAACAACGACTATTTCGGCGGCGATTTAAAGGGAATCGAGCAGCAGCTTCCGTATCTCGAATCGCTCGGTGTAACCGTGATTTATCTGAATCCGATTTTCGAGTCGCACGAGAACCACCGCTACTGTACGGCGGATTATTCCAGGATTGACCCGCTGCTCGGTACGGAGGCTGATTTTGTCAGCCTTTGCAGCGCGGCTTCGGAACGCGGAATAAAGATTATTCTTGACGGAGTTTTTTCGCATACGGGCGCGGATTCGGTTTATTTCAACAAATTCGGAAGATACGGCGATAATACGGGCGCGTATCGTGACGCGAACAGCCCGTACCGCGAATGGTACAGCTTCTCGAATTACCCCAACACCTATGAATCGTGGTGGGGAATTACAACGCTTCCGAACGTCAATGAAAATAACTCCGCATACACGAATTATATCTGCGGCGAGGGCGGTATTTTGCAGAAATGGCTCGACCTCGGAGCGAGCGGCTGGCGGCTTGACGTTGCCGACGAGCTGCCTGACGAGTTTATTGACAATCTCAATAAGGCGGTAAAGGCGAAGGGCGACGACAAGGTTATTTACGGCGAGGTCTGGGAGGACGCGACAAATAAGGAAAGCTACGGCGTGCGCAGGCGCTACCTTATCGGCGGTCAGCTTGACAGCGTTATGAACTATCCGTTCAAGGAGGCTATCCTCAACTACGTCAAGCACGGCAATCCGCAGGAGCTTACCGAGGGCGTTATGACGATTGTGGAGCATTATCCGAAGCCCTGCACCGATATACTGATGAACTTTCTCTCCACGCACGACACCGAGCGTGCGATAACGCGGCTTGCAGGCGAAGATGTGGGCTGGAACGGACGCGAATGGCAGGCGGAACGCTATCTTTCCGATGAGCAGTTCGTTTTCGGAATCACGCTTATGCGCTGCGCTATGGTGCTTCAGTTCTTCCTGCCCGGCGTTCCGTGCATTTATTACGCGGACGAGGCGGGTCAGGAGGGCTATAAGGACCCGTTCAATCGCCGCACCTACCCTTGGGGAAGCGAGGACGAGAGGCTTATTGACTTCACAAAGCTGCTCGGTAAGCTGCGCAGAAGCGTAAAGGCGTTTGCGAAGGGCGACCTCCGCTTTATCGAGGTTACAAAGGAATACGCGGTGTTCAGCAGAACGGATCGCGAATCGGGCGAGCAGGCGGTTGTTATTATGAACCGCTCCAGAAGGGTAATCGAGCGGCAGCTTGACTGTCTTACGGAGTATCCGAACGCTGAGATTTTACACGGAACAGCGCGCGGCGACGGCAAGGTCAGAGTATCGCCGTTTGATTTCGGACTTATTGTTTCAAGGAAGTAATGGAGGATTTTACGATGGCTGAGGTTGTTACAAGATTTGCGCCAAGCCCCACGGGCTTTATGCACATAGGGAATTTAAGAACCGCGCTTTATTCATATCTTATTGCAAAGGCAAACGGAGGAAAATTTATTCTCCGTATTGAGGATACCGACCAGGAACGCCTTGTCGAGGGCGCGGTTGACGTTATTTACAGCACGCTTGAAATGACGGGACTTAAGTACGACGAGGGTCCCGACATCGGCGGCGCGAACGGTCCTTATATTCAGAGCGAGCGCAAGGATATTTATATGAAGTATGCGAAAGAGCTTGTTGAAAAGGGCTATGCTTACTATTGCTTCTGCACTAAGGAAAGGCTTGAAAAGCTTCACGAGGACGGCGAGGTCGGCGCGGGCTACGACCGCCACTGCCGCGACCTGTCCAAGGAGGAGGTTGAGCGCAATCTGGCGGCGGGTATGCCGTTTGTAATCCGTCAGAAAATGCCGCTTGAAGGCAGCACAGGCTATGACGACGTTGTTTTCGGGCATATTGAAATCGAAAACAGCGAAATGCAGGATCAGATTCTTATGAAGGCGGACGGCTTCCCGACATATAATTTCTGCCACGTTGTTGACGACCATCTGATGGGTGTGACTCATGTTGTACGCGGCTGCGAGTACCTTACTTCAACGCCGAAATATGTCCTTCTCTATGACGCATTCGGTTGGGAAAGACCTGTTTACTGCCATCTCCCTCTGCTCATGGGCAAGAACGAGGACGGCTCGACAAGCAAGCTTTCCAAGCGCCACGGTTCGGTAAGCTTTCAGGAGCTTGTTAAAAACGGCTATCTTCCGCAGGCAGTCATAAACTATATGGCATTTACCGGCTGGTGTCCGAAAGACACCAACGAGGAATTTTTCACGCTTGCGGAGCTTGAAAAGGCGTTTTCAATTGAGGGAATAAGCAAATCTCCCGCAGTTTTCGACTATGAGAAGCTGCTCTGGTTCAACAGCCACTATATAAAAGAGCTGCCCGAGGCGCAGTTTATTGAAATGGCAAAGCCGTATTACAGCGACGAGCTTAAAGCGTTCGCGGACGACCCGCGCGTTGCGAGAATGGTTCAGAGCAGAGTTTCCACCTTGCCCGAGGTGAACGAAAAGGCTGCTTTTCTTGCGGGGCTTCCCGAATTTGACGCGGAGCTTTATATTAATAAGAAGAACAAGACCACGGTTGAAATGGCAAAGGACGTGTTAGGGGCGGCGATACCTGTTCTGGAACAGCTCGGCGACTGGAGCAACGACGCGCTTTTTGAAGCTCTCAAGCAGTTTGCGGCTGAAAAGGAGCTTAAAGCGGGCGCGGTTATGTGGATTATACGAATCGGCGTTTCGGGAATGGCGGTTACTCCCGGCGGAGCAACCGAGCTTATGGACGTACTTGGCAGGGAAGAGAGCCTGAAGCGGCTAAAAACCGCCTTGAACAGGCTTTAACGGAGGTTTTCGATATGAGTGAGGAGAAAAAGGAATTTGTTAAGCGCGAGATTCCGCGCCCTGAATTTCCGAAGCGCGCTGTTATAACCGGCGGAATGCCCTACGGCAACAAAACGCTTCATTTCGGGCACATCGGCGGTGTGTTTGTATTCGCAGACGTTTACGCGCGTTTTTTACGCGACCGAATCGGAAAGGAAAACGTTATTTTCGTTTCGGGAACCGACTGCTACGGCTCTCCGATTGCGGAGAGCTACCGCAAGCTTTGCGCCGAGGGAAAATTTGCCGGCACGATACACGATTTTGTTGAAATGAATCATAAGTCGCAGAAGAAAACGCTTGACGATTATATGATAAGTCTTAATGTTTTCGGAGCGTCGGGATTGGGCAGAACCGCCGAGATACACGACGAGGTTTCGGATAAATTTATCCGCAGGCTGTATGAAAACGGCTGTCTGCGCAAAATCAGCACAAAGCAGTTCTACGACGAGAAGGCGGGCTGCTTCCTTAACGGACGGCAGGTTATCGGAAAATGCCCTGTTGACGGCTGTAATTCCGAAAAAGGGTACGCGGACGAGTGCGACCTCGGACATCAGTATATGCCGGAAAACCTTATTGACCCGAAGAGCACGCTTACGGGTGAAACGCCCGTAATGAAGAACGTGGACAACTGGTACTTCGACCTTCCCGCGTATAATGCGCTTTTAAAGGAATACACGGCGAAAATCTCCAAGCAGAAAAACGTCAGACCGCTTGTTTCAAGCACGATTTCGGAATTTCTCTGCGACCCTGTTATCCACATAAAGAACGAGCTGCGCGAAAAATACGACAGCGTTAAAAACGACCTTCCCACTCACGAGCTTATCGAGGAGAAGAAGAAGCCGTCGTTTACGATTTGCTTTAAGACGCTGGACGAAATGAACGCTGCGTGCGCGGTGCTTTCGGCGAACGGAATCCGTTACCGCACGG
Organism: uncultured Ruminiclostridium sp.; assembly: GCA_964520065.1. GTDB lineage: Bacteria > Bacillota > Clostridia > Oscillospirales > Ruminococcaceae > Ruminiclostridium_E. The sequence goes on along the minus strand of CAZFMC010000012.1, from coordinate 32,225 downwards.
GTAAAACGCTTGTTCCGTTCCGTCTTACGGGCAACATCGAGTGGGGAGTTAAAGCGCCTGTTTTAGAGGGCGAGGACCCGCTGACGATATGGGTATGGCCCGAATCGCTCTGGGCGCCGATTTCCTTTACGAAGGCTGCGCTTGAGCAGCAGGGTAAGGATATGGAGGACTGGAAAAAATTCTGGTGCTCGAAGGACGCGCAGGTTTATCAGTTTATCGGCGCGGACAACATTTACTTTTACGGCGTTGCGGAAATGGCAATGTTTATGGCGCTGCAGAACGGTGAAAAGACTGCTGACCCGTCTGACGGCGAAATGCAGCTGCCGATACTCTGCGCCAACAACCATATTCTGTTTCTTGACAAAAAAGCGTCAAGCTCGGGCGCGGTAAAGCCGCCGATGGCTGCCGAGCTGCTCGATTACTATACCGCCGAACAGCTGAGAATGCACTATCTTGGCTTGGGACTGGGGCAGCGCAGCGTAAGCTTCCAGCCGAAGCCTCTTAACCCGCAGGCTAAGCCCGAAGATCCCGACCCTGTTGTAAAGGACGGATTTTTACTGTCGAACGTTTTCAACCGCATAATCCGCACGTGCATTTATACCTGCCAGAAGTACTGCGACGGCGTTATGCCGGTTGGCGAGATTGACGAGCAGGTTTTAGCTGACGCGAAGAAGGCGATTCTCGATTACGAACGGTTTATGTATCGTTTTGAGTTCCATCAGGCGACCTATGTTCTGGACAGCTACATTCGCAAGGCGAGCAAATATATGGCGAAGAATCTCGGCGACGCGGATAAGAACGACGACGGCGAGCTTCGCCGCAGAACGCTTGTTCAGCTCTTCCATATGATAAGAACGGCGGCGGTACTGCTGCACCCGATGGCTCCTAAGGGTACCGAGATGATACTTGAATATCTTCAGCTTGGCGCGGATTTCTGGAGCTGGGACAGAATTTTTGATTCAATTTCGGATTTCACGGACGGAAGCGACCACAAGCTGAAATTCCTCGAACCGCGTGTTGACTTTTTCACCAAGCACCCCAGTCAATTTGCAGGCGCGGAGGAGTAATACAAATACTTGCACAAAATTTCGCATAATAACGCAATGTGCAGGCTTGATACAACCAAAAAGGACTGTTACGACATTCGCCGTAACAGTCCTCGTTGTTTATCAGTATCGGGATATTAGTACATTCCGCCCATGCCGCCCATTCCGGGAGCAGCTGCGGCTGCGGGAGCTTCCTCCTTGATGTCGGTAACAAGGCTTTCCGTAGTGAGAACCATAGCCGCAACGGAAGCAGCGTTCTGGAGTGCGGAGCGAGTTACCTTTGCAGGGTCAACAATACCTGCGGAAATCATATCGCCGTATTCTTCCTTGAAAGCGTCGAAGCCGTAGCCTGCCTTGTCAGCTCTCTTGATGTTGTCGATAATTACAGAGCCTTCAAGACCTGCGTTTGCGGCAATCTGACGAACAGGCTCTTCAAGAGCGCGGAGTACGATTCTTGCGCCTGTCTTTTCGTCGCCTTCAAGCGTTGCAATAAGCTTTTCAACAGCGGGCATTGCGTTGATAAGAGCTGTACCGCCGCCTGCTACGATGCCTTCTTCAACGGCAGCCTTTGTAGCGGCGAGAGCGTCTTCGATTCTGAGCTTCTTTTCCTTCATTTCGATTTCGGTAGCAGCGCCGACCTTGATTACGGCAACACCGCCTGCGAGCTTTGCAAGGCGTTCCTGAAGCTTTTCCTTGTCGAATTCGCTTGTAGTATCTTCGATTGTGTTTCTGATCTGGTTTACTCTGTCCTTGATAGCCTGAGTATCGCCCATGCCGTCAACAATGATGGTGTTTTCCTTGGAAACCTTAACCTGCTTAGCGCGGCCGAGCATATCGATTGTAGCGTCTGCAAGCTCAATGCCCAGCTCGGAGGTGATAACCTGACCGCCTGTGAGGATTGCGATATCCTTGAGCATTTCCTTGCGTCTGTCGCCGAAGCCGGGAGCCTTTACGGCTACGCAGTTGAACGTGCCTCTGAGCTTGTTGAGAATAAGGGTGGTAAGCGCTTCGCCTTCGATGTCTTCAGCGATGATGAGGAGCTTTGCGCCTGTCTTTACAATCTGTTCGAGCAGGGGAAGAATATCCTGAATAACGGAAATCTTCTTATCGGTGATGAGAATGTACGGATCGTCAAGGTCTGCGATCATCTTATCGGCGTCGGTAGCCATATAAGGAGAAATATATCCTCTGTCGAACTGCATACCTTCAACAACCTCGCTGTAGGTTTCAGCGGTTTTGCTTTCCTCAATTGTGATAACGCCGTCGGCGGATACCTTTTCCATTGCCTCAGCAATCAGCTTTCCGACAGTTTCGCTGCCGCTGGAAACTGTTGCGACTCTGGCGATTTCGTCGTTATTGCCGACCTTGCGGGAATTCTTCTTGATTTCCTCAACGCTTGCTTCGACAGCCTTTTCGATACCTCTCTTGACAACCATGGGGTTTGCGCCCGCGGTAACGTTCTTCATACCCTCGCGGATAAGAGCCTGAGCAAGGAGGGTTGCGGTTGTTGTACCGTCGCCCGCTGCGTCGTTGGTCTTGGTGGAAACCTCCTTAACGAGCTGTGCGCCCATATTTTCAAAGGGATCTTCAAGGTCGATTTCCTTTGCAATTGTAACGCCGTCGTTGGTGATGAGGGGAGCGCCGAACTTCTTGTCGAGAACAACGTTTCTTCCCTTAGGTCCGAGCGTTATTTTAACAGTATCGGCAAGCTTATCAATGCCTGCCTGTAAGGACTTGCGTGCTTCTTCGCCGTAAATAATCTGCTTTGCCATAATAAATCAATCCTTTCTCTGTTCTGTATTAGTCAACAATTGCGAGAATATCGCTCTGACGAACGATTGTATACTTTTCGCCGTCAACCTTTACTTCTGTTCCCGCGTACTTTCCGATAAGTACTTTATCTCCGAGCTTAACTTCCATTTTAACTTCCTTACCGTCTACGACTCCGCCGGGACCTACGGCAAGAATTTCAGCAACCTGCGGCTTTTCCTGCGCAGAGCTTGCGAGGATAATTCCGCCCTTTGTGGTTTCCTCTGCTTCAAGGAACTTGATGACAACTCTGTCAGCTAACGGTCTTATTTTCATTTCAGTGTACCTCCTGCAAAATAGTTTTGTTAGCACTCGTTTCTACCGAGTGTTAGCACTCTCAGCGGTTAAGTGCTAACCACTGATTTATATTATATACACTTGCCGCTAAAAAATCAAGCGTTTTTTGTAATTTTTTTAAATTTGTCAACTTGCGGCAAATTTTATGGCATATCAGCGTACAATTTGTATAAAATTAACAAGAGCGCTTGTGTCAAACCACAAACGCTCTGCATATACTATTGTGTTACTTGATTGCGACGATATTCATTTTAAGCTTTCCCGCGTCGTCAATGTGAATAAGACCATAGGAGGGCTTATTTTTTCCGCGGGGAGAGTCTACCGCGCCGGGGTTCATAACGTAAACGCCGTCGATACACTCGGTTCTGTACATATGGGTATGACCGTAAAGAGCAACCTGACAGCCGCGCGTTTTAGCCTCGTTGATGAGCGCGTCAAGACCGCCCTGAACATTATACTCGTGTCCGTGAACGCAAAGGAGCTTATAGCCGCCTGCTTCAACGATTTCCATAGTCTTATAGTTTCCGAAATCGCAGTTGCCCTGCACAAAAATAAACTTTTTATCGGGGAACTCGCGCGCTACGTCGATAAACTCATGCTCGCCATCGCCGAGATGGATAAATAAATCGGCGTCGTCGTTTTTTTCGACAACAGACTTATATTCCTTATAATTCTTATGGGTATCCGCAACAACAACAATTTTCATCAGCCAAACTCCTAACGCTATATAATACAAATATTATAACACACGAGGGAGGTGTTGTCAAACTCAATTATATCTAAAATTTCACAATCTTTTTTAGCTATGTTGCGTAATATCGGTAACATTTCGGTCGGCGTGAATATTACGGGATAATGCGGCATATAGTTTTACGGGAAAAGGAGTTTTTACTATGGGAAACATCAACATTGACGAGCTTATAGGCGCGGCGAGCAAGCGGCTGGGCGTATCCTCGGAGAAGCTTCGCGGGGCGCTCAGCGACGGAAATATTTCGGAAATCACGGAAAAGCTCAGTGAAAAGGACCGTGAAAAAATCAACGCCGTTATGAACAACCCGAAGCTTGCGGAACGTTTCAGGAAGCAGTTTTTGGGAAAATAGCAGGTCTTTGCGGGGAGGAGTAACGCGTGGTTGATTTAGATGAGCTTTCCGCGCTTCTCGGTCAGTTCTCCTCCGAAAAAGGCGGCGAAGAGGGCGGGAACGGCGAGGATAACGGGATATTCGGCGACATTGACATTGAAACGATAATGAAGCTTATGGACGTTTTCACGCAGCTTGGCAGCTCCGACAAGAACACCGAGCTTCTCCTTGCGCTTAAGCCGCATCTGCGGGAGGAAAACCGCGCGAAGGTTGACAAGGCGGTAAAGCTTATGAAGCTTATGTCTGTTTTTATGCTGCTGCGTGAGAGCGGACTTGGGGATAATTTATTCTGACAGGAGGAAAAGAATTATATGGAATGGAGCAGAAGCAACATTACGGCAGAGGAAATGGAACGCAGACAGCGCGAATATATCGAGGCGGCGATGAATATGGCAAAAAAGGCTGCACGAACGGGCTTTTCGGAACCTCCCGTGCAGCCGACAGCGCCGCAGGCTGAGCCAAAGGCGGAGGAGCAGGCTGCCGAGATTGCCGGGGAAGCGCCGCAGGCTGAACCAAAGGCGGAGGAGCAGGCTGCCGAGATTGCCGAAGAAGAACCGCAGCCTGAACCAAAGGCGGAGCGTGACGAGGAAAAAACGACGTTCGGGGTGTTTGACAAGGAAGAGCTGCTGACGGCGGCTGAGAACGGCACGGTAAGCGGGGAGGGGCTGAAGCGCGCGGCGGAAATTCTCGCGGAAATGTCGGATAAGACCGAGGAAATGCGCAGGGTTTACGGGCAGATGAACGAGGAACGTGAGAAGCCCGCTTCGCAGCCGCAGTCGCTTAACGGCTACGTAAACAGGCACAACGGCGGGAGCTGCCCGAAATGCGGACAGTCGCACAATGGGAGCCGTCGCTGAGCTTCTGTCAGCCGACAGTGACAGCGCGCTTTTACTTATGCTGGCGTTTATCCTGTTCAAACAGGGCGCTGACACGTCGCTTTTGCTTGCGCTTTTGTACATAGCGCTTGATTTTAAGCTTCCGATTTAATGCGTCACCGCACAATTAACGGTAGCGCCTTTGCCGCCCTATTGCGGGTGTATTTTCCGCCATCCTGTACGAAAATTCCTTGAAACACATCAAGTATTCCTACGTCATTTTCGTGCAATCTGACGAAAAATCTTACCTCGCACTAGGACGACAATAATTGTGCGGTGAAGCCTTAAGGCTGCACGGAAAATATGACAGGCGGCGAAAGCACTGCCCGCGTCCGCAAAACGGCGCGGGTTCTTCGTTTTTTCTTGACAAACGGCGCGGGTAAGAGTATAATAAAAAGAGGTATTGATTTTCATGGGGGAGGGGTTTGCTTTGACGGCAGAGCTTAATGGACTTTCTGTAAATTACGTAAAAGAGGGCTGCGGCGAAAATTTGCTGCTGCTTCACGGTTGGGGCGCTGACCTTTCCCTTTTTTCCGCTATAATTGAAACGGCAAAAAAATGCTATACCGTCTACGCGGTCGATTTTCCCGGGTTTGGCGGGTCGGACGAGCCGAAAGAGCCGTGGGACGTTGACGGGTATGTTGATTTTATAATTTCCTTTTGCCGTAAAATGGGCATTGAAAAAACCGTTCTGCTTGGACACAGCTTCGGCGGGCGGGTGATTATAAAGCTGCTTTCCCGCGAGGACTGCCCGATTGCCGTTGAAAAGGTGATTTTGACGGGCAGCGCGGGTATAAAGCCGCCGCGCTCCGAAAAGGCTGAAAAGAAGGTCAGGGCTTATCAGCGCGGCAAGGCTTTTTTGTCGTCGGCGCTAATGAAAAAGCTGTTTCCGAACGCTCTTGAAAAATTCCGCAGCAGGCATGGCTCGGCTGATTACCGCGCAGCTTCGCCGATGATGCGGCAGGTGTTGGTTAAGGTTGTGAATGAGGATTTATCTCAGCTTTTGCCGCTGGTGCAACAGGAGGTTCTGCTCATCTGGGGCGAAAACGACGACGCCACGCCGCTTTCCGACGGACAGACGATGGAAAGGGAAATGCCGAACGCCGCGCTTGTGACGCTTGCGGGGGCGGGGCACTATGCCTTTCTTGAACAGCAGTACAGATTTCTGCGGATTATCTCTTCATTCCTGAATATAGACTGAAAAGGACAATTATTATGCTTATCGGGTCGTTTATTTTATTTTTTGCAGCTCTTCTCCTCAGTTTTACGCTTAATTTTGTGCATTATATGCATATGTTTCAGCTTAATTCCTACTCTGCGTTCGAGCAGGGAGAGTGGATAAAAAAGAACGTGGGCAATATCGCTTTACGGCACGTTTTCGCGCTTGTTGCGGCGGTTTTCGCGTTTTTTGAGATATTTTTCGTCAACCTTGGCGAAATACCCGCGTTGATTGTCTGTGCGGCGCTTTTGTGCGCGGGCGCGCTTTTTTCTAAGCGCAAGCCTGCGAAGAAGAAGCTGGTTTTCACCCCGCGCGTTATAAGAATGTGCGTTACGAGCGTTGTTGTGTACGGCGCGGTTTGTGCGCTGTCAATGATTTTTCTGTGGAATGGACGTGTGTATCTCCCCGTTCTCTGCTTGTGGCAGGTTTTTTCGCTGCTTATGCCGATGCTTGCGAATTTCATCAACAAGCCCGTTGAAAAGGGCGTGAACAACCACTACATCAACGACGCAAAGCGTATTATAAATGAGCTTCCCAACACGACCGTTATCGGAATTACTGGAAGCTACGGAAAAACCTCCACGAAATTTTATCTCAACAAGCTTCTTTCCGCAAAATACAACGTGCTTATGACTCCGGAAAGCTACAACACGACGATGGGCGTGGTAAAAACGGTTCGCGGTTCGCTCAACGCTTCTCACGAGTTCTTCATTTGCGAAATGGGCGCGAAGGGCGTGGGTGAAATCAAGGAAATCTGCGATATTGTTCACCCGAAGCACAGTATGATTACGTCAATCGGCGAACAGCACCTTGAAACCTTCGGTTCGCTTGACAATATCATAAAAACCAAGTTTGAGATTGCCGACTGCATAACGGACGGCACGGTTTTCCTCAACTACGACAACGAATATATCCGAAACCGCAAAACCGATAAAAACAAAATCACCTACGGAATCGGCGGAGAATACGACTACACGGGAACGGATATTTCCGTTTCCCGCAAGGGTACGACCTTTACGGTGCTTCATGGCGAGGAGCGGCAGATCTTTACCACGCGTCTGCTCGGCGAACACAACGTGCAGAATATTGTCGGGGCGATAGCTGTTGCGAACAGCTTCGGGATATCGCTTGCGGAGCTTGTTTTTCCCGTCAAGCGGCTGGAATGTGTACCGCACCGAATGGAAATTCTCGACAAGGGCAATGGTATAACGGTAATTGACGACGCATTTAACTCGAACCCTGCGGGTGCGCGTGCGGCGCTTAAAACGCTGTCGGGCTTTGAAGGACTTCGTGTTCTGGTAACGCCGGGAATGGTTGAGCTTGGCGAGCGCGAATATCAGCTTAATAAAGAGCTTGGGGAATACGCGGCGGGGTGCTGCGACATTGCGGTTCTTGTAGGAGAGCGACAGGCGCCGCCGATTCGCGAGGGTCTGCTTGAAGCCGGCTTCCCCGAGGAAAAAATCCACGTTTGCGTAAGTCTGAACGACGGCTTAAAAATCGCGTATGGGGAAAAGGCGGGTATGCCGAGAACGATTCTTCTCGAAAACGATCTCCCCGATAACTATTGATATACAAAGAAAGGAACAGCAGCTATGAAAATCAGAGTCGGCGTGTTTTTCGGCGGAAAAAGCGTAGAGCATGAGGTGTCGGTAATTACGGGGCTTCAGGCGTGCGCGGCAATGAACAAGGAAAAATACGAGGTTATCCCTGTTTATATCACAAAGGACGGTCGCTTTTTCGTAGGCGAACAGGTCGGAAAAATAGAAGCGTACCGCCGCATAAACGAGCTTCTCAAAAACAGCACGCAGGTAATTCCAGTGCAGGACGGCGGGCTGAAGCTTATGCGATATCCCATGAAAAAATTCGGCGAGAACGTTATGGGACAGCTTGACGTTGTGCTTCCTGCCGTTCACGGTACAAACGTTGAGGACGGAGCGCTTCAGGGGTATTTGCAGACGCTCGGCGTCCCCTATGCGTCGTGCGACGTGCTTTCCTCAGCGGTCGGAATGGATAAATACGTTATGAAAACCGTGTTTAAGGACAATGACATTCCTGTTTTGCCCTGCGCGGTGGTAAACGTTAAAGAATACACGAAAAATCCCGATGAAATATTAGCGGCAATCGAGAGTCGGACAACCTATCCCGTTATTGTAAAGCCTGTAAATTTAGGCTCCAGCGTGGGAATCCGCAAGGCGAAAAATCGCGAGGAGCTTACCGAAGCGCTGGAATACGGGTTTACCTTTGCTTTGCGGGTACTGGTCGAAAACGCCGTAACCAAGCTGAAGGAAATCAACTGCTCGGTTCTCGGCGATTACGAGGACGCGCAGGCGAGCGAGTGTGAAGAGCCTGTCGCAAACGATGAAATTTTAAGCTATCAGGACAAATACGTCGGCGGTTCAAAAGGCTCAAAGGGTATGGCTGCGCTAAAGCGGAAAATTCCCGCTGATATATCCCCCGAGCTGCGCGAGGAAGTACGCACGCTGGCGGTAAAGGCTTTCAAATCGCTTGGCTGCAGCTGCGTTGCGCGTATCGACTTTATGCTGGACGAGGAAACGGGCAAATTATATCTCAATGAGATAAACACTATCCCCGGAAGCCTTGCGTTTTACCTCTGGGAGCCGCTTGGAATGAAGTATTCCGAGCTGCTTGACAAGATGATTTCTCTGGCGTTCAAGCGTCAGCGGGAAACGCAGTCGCTCAGCTTCTCTTTTGATACGAATATTCTCGAAAACGCTTCGTTCGGCGGCAGCAAGGGCTGCAAGGGAAAGGCGTAATCGCCGCAGGAGGAATTAACAAATGAAAAAACCTTATATTATCGGCTTGAAATTCGGGACGTGGCAGAGCGAGCTTTGGTTTTCCGCCGAGGACGACGCTGAAACGGAAAAGAAGTGGGAAAAGGCGGTGGGCTCACTGAACACCGTCGGAATCGGCTGCACTCACCCGAACGATTTTCTTTCGGCTGCGGTTGAGCATTTCGAGAGCAGCGGATTTGTGCGTATTCAGCGATGAAGCAGCTCACCGTAAACAAAAACGCAGCGGGGCAGCGGCTTGACCGTTTTTTGCTCAAAACCTTTCCCGCCTTGTCGCAGGGACTTTTGTGCAAAACCCTCCGCAAAAAGGATATAAAGGTCAACGGAACGCGGGTTGGCGCGGATTACAGAATTTGTGAAAACGACGTTGTGACGGTTTACATAAAGGACGAGCTGCTGGAGGAAAAAAAGGCGGGCGAGGACGACTTTCTTACGGCGGACAGCTCTCTTGACATAATCTACGAGGACGAGAATATTTTGCTGGTTGATAAGCCTGTCGGAATGGTGGTTCACGAGGACAACGACAATTCCCGCGATACGCTTATAAACCGCATAAAAAGCTACCTTTACCAAAAGGGCGAGTACAGACCCGATGAGGAATTTTCATTTGCGCCGAGCCTGTGCAACCGCATTGACCGTAACACAGGCGGAATTGTAATTGCGGCGAAAAATGCGGAGAGCCTGCGTATTCTCAATCAGAAGGTGCGCGACAGGGAGCTTACAAAGCTGTATCTTTGCGCGGTGCACGGCGTTCCCGAACCGAGAGAAGCGGTTAAAACCGCGTATCTTTTCAAAAACGAACGGGAGAACCGCGTTGTTATTTCCGAAAAAAAGACCCCGCAGAACCGAACTATTGTTACGAAATACCGCGTGCTTGAAGTAAACGGCGGGAACAGCCTTCTGGAGGTTGACCTTATAACGGGGAGAACCCACCAGATTCGCGCACATATGGCTTATCTCGGACATTTTCTGCTTGGCGACGGAAAGTACGGCTCGAATAAAATAAACCGTGAGCTTGGCTATCCGTATCAGGCGCTTTACAGCTATAAGCTGATTTTTAAATTCACGACAGACGGCGGGATTCTGAACTACCTTAACGGCAGGGAATTTACCGCTGAAAATATATGGTTTCTGGAAAGGTTCAGAAGAAAGGACTGGAAAAAATGAAATATGTTGTTTTGCTTTGCGATGGTATGGCTGACTTAAAGCGTGACGACCTTGGCGGAAAAACGCCGATGGGCTGCGCAAAAAAGCCGAATATGGACAAGCTTGCAAAAAGCGCTGAGATTGGTCTTGTAAAGACGGTTACCGATGGTATCAAGCCCGGAAGCGACGTTGCAAACCTTTCTGTTCTCGGATACGACCCTGCAATTTACTATTCGGGACGTTCTCCGCTTGAGGCGGGCAGCATCGGCATTGATATGAAGCCCACGGACGTTTCCTTCCGTGCAAATCTTGTTACGCTCTCGGACGAGCCTGTATACGAGGATAAGACGATTCTCGACTACTGCGCGGACGATATTTCCACCGAGGAAGCGGAAATTCTTGTGAAATTTCTTGCAGATAAGCTTGATACCGACGAATTCCACTATTACAGCGGCGTAAGCTATCGCCACTGCCTTATCTGGAACAACGGAACGCTTGACGTGGGAACGCTTACGCCGCCTCACGACATCACGGGCAAGCCTATCAAGAATTATCTTGGCTTCAACGAAAACAGCCGTCCGCTGCTTGAAATGATGAAAAAATCCTACGAGCTTCTTAAAGACCACCCCGTAAACAAGGCGCGTATTGAGCGCGGACTTCGCCCCGCGAACAGCCTTTGGTTCTGGGGAGAGGGCGTTCGTAAGAGCCTTATGCCGTTTACTGAAAAATACGGGCTTAAAGGCTCGATGATAAGCGCGGTTGACCTGCTTAAGGGAATCGGCAAGTTCACGGGAATGGAGGTTATCAATGTTCCCGGAGCAACGGGATATATCGACACGAATTTCAGCGGAAAGGCTGAGGCGGCGATAAAGACGCTGAAGGACGGCGCGGATTTTGTGTACATTCACGTTGAAGCGCCCGACGAATGTGGTCACCGTTTTGAGGTTGCGAACAAGGTCAAGGCGATTGAGCTTATTGATGAGCTTATTCTCGGACCTGTTCTTGACGCGTTCGGCAGCGGCGAGCTGAGGGTGCTTATTTGTCCCGATCACCCGACTCCGCTTGAGCTTCGCACCCATACCAACGCGCCCGTTCCGTATCTGATTTACGACAGCACCGCGCCTGCGGAGGGCGTTGACTGTTTCTGTGAGGAGAGCGCTGAAAAGACGGGAAGATACGTTGAAAAGGGCTTTACGCTTATGGAGCATTTTTTAAGAAAATAAAACAGAAATTTAAGCAAATAAAATAAAACGGAAATGAACCGCACGGCAAGCTCTCGTGCGGCTCATTCCTTGTTGAAAAAATAAAGGAAGCAAAAGAAATGGAACAGAAAGAAAACAAAATGGGCTATATGCCCGAAAATAAGCTGCTGATGTCGATGTCGCTGCCTATTATGATTTCAATGATTGTGCAGGCGCTTTACAATATCGTTGACAGTATGTTCGTTGCGCAGCTGAGTCAGGACGCGCTTACGGGCGTTACCCTTGCTTTTCCCATGCAGAATCTGATGATGGCGGTTGGAACGGGAACGGGCGTCGGAATAAGCTCGTATCTTTCCAAAAGTCTTGGCGAGGGAAATCGCCGACTTGCGTCGAATGTTGCAAAAAACGGCATTTTGCTCGGTTTTTTCAGCTGGCTGCTGTTTGTGCTTGTCGGAATTTTCGGCGCAAGACCGTTCATTGCTTCGCAGACAAACGTTCAGGCGGTAATCGACTACGGAACGGAATATCTCACCATCTGCACAACGCTTTCATTCGGCGTATTCGGACAGGTACTTTTTGAACGTCTGCTTCAAGCGACGGGAAAAACGCTTTTCACCATGATTACACAGGCAACCGGCGCGATAATCAACATAATTCTTGACCCCATTATGATTTTCGGCTGCTTCGGCTTTCCCAAAATGGGGATTGCGGGCGCTGCCGCAGCTACGGTTATCGGTCAGATAATAGCGATGCTGATGGCGCTCACGCTGAACCTGAAAAAGAATAAGGAGCTTGATTTTTCGGTGAAGGGCTTCCGTCCGTCTGCTTCGATAATAAAGCGGATTTACGCGGTCGGCTTCCCGTCTATTGTAATGGTTGCGATTTCATCGGTTATGACCTTTGCGATAAACAAGATTCTCGACGGCTTTTCAACAACCGCAACCAACGTTTTCGGAATTTTCTACAAGCTGCAAAGCTTCGCGGTTATGCCTGTTTTCGGTCTGAATAACGGTATGATACCGATAATTTCTTATAACTACGGCGCTAAGAACAGAAAACGCATTTTAAAAACAGTCAGATTAAGTCTTACCTACGCATTTTGCATCATGATGGTGTGCATTGCGATTTTCCAGATTTTCCCCGAACAGCTTATCGGTATGTTTGCGACAGAGGGCGAAGCCAACACTGCGCTTTTTGATATGGGGATTCCCGCCCTGCGGATAATGAGCGTAAGCTTTATACTTGCGGGCGTCTGCATTGTAATGTGCGCGGTTTTTCAGGCGCTCGGAAACGGCGTTTTAAGCCTTATTGAATCGGCGGCTCGTCAGCTTATCGTGCTTGTTCCAGTTGCGTATTTTATGTCGCTTACGGGAAATATTGAGCTTATCTGGTGGTCGTTCCCGATTGCCGAGCTTATGTCGCTTGCCTGCTGCGTTGGGTTCTACATTTATATCAGCAAAAGGATTATAAGCAGGATTCCGCTTGAAGGCGAATGAGGGGGATAAATGGAAAATATCAGAGCTGCGGTTTTTGACCTTGACGGAACGCTGTTTGATTCGATGCGTCTTTGGAGCGACATCGACCGTCGTTTTTTTGAGAAAAGGCGGATTCCGATTCCCGACGACTATATGCTGTCGATTGCGCACTTAGGGTTGTATGAAACGGCGGTGTACACAAAAAAACGATTTGGTTTCAGCGAAGCTCCCGAAGAGCTTATTGCGGAGTGGAGCGCAATGGCGCTGGATTTTTACTCCAACGAGGTGACCTTAAAAAGGGGAGCGGGGGAATATCTGCGGAAGCTCAGGGAGCAGGGGATTCTGCTGGCGGTTGCGACTGCAAATGGACGGGAGCTGTTTGAGCCTGCGCTAAAGCACACGGGAATAGCGGATTTATTCGACGCGGTTGTTTCAAGCGACGAGGTTGAGCGCAAGAAGGGCTTTCCGGATATTTATCTGCTTGCGTGTAAAAAGCTGGGCGGCGTATTACCTGCGGAAACGGTTGTTTTCGAGGATATTCTGCTTGGCATAAAGGGCGCGGTTGACGGCGGCTTTCACACGGTCGCGGTTTACGATGAAACCTCGGCGGGTAATGAAGCGGAGCTGCGCAAGCTCGCCGAAAGGTACATTTACGATTTTACTGAGCTATTATAGGGGCAAGGGTTGGCTTTGCCGAATTGAAAACAAAAAGCTGCCGCAGCTTTCGCCGCGGCAGCCGATTTTGTTGTTGTGTAAAAACTTACTTGAGTTCAACAGTAGCGCCTGCTGCTTCAAGCTTTGTCTTGATTTCTTCAGCTTCTGCCTTAGAAACGCCTTCCTTAAGAGCCTTAGGAGCTGCTTCAACGAGTTCCTTGGATTCCTTAAGACCAAGACCGCAGATATCCTTAACAGCCTTGATAACGTCCATCTTCTTATCGCCGAAGGAAGCGAGAATTACGTCAAATTCGGTCTTTTCTTCAGCAGCTGCTGCACCTGCGCCTGCTGCGGGACCTGCTGCAACCATAGCGGCAGCGGATACGCCGAATTCTTCCTCTAATGCCTTTACTAAATCGTTGAGTTCGAGAACTGTTAATTCCTTAACGTCTTCTACTAACTTTAAAACCTTTTCTGAAGCCATTTTAATGTTCCTCCATATTCAATATTTTGTTAATTATGCAGCCTCACGCTGCGTTTTTGCATAAAAGCTTATGCAACTTCTTCGCTTTCCTTCTTCTTTGCAATTTCGCTTGCTGCGATAGCAAGTCTCTGCATAGGAGACTGGAGCATGAAGAGAAGCTTGGAAACGAGGGTTTCCTTGTTGGGGAGCTTTGCGTATTCCTCAACGACTGCGGGAGCGATTGCTTCCTTACCGATGAAGCCTACCTTAATGCTGAACTTTCCACCGGACGCCTCAACCTGCTTGAAGAGAATCTTGGGAGCAGAAATGATGTCGTCTTCGTGGATAGCGATAGCGGTTGTACCTTCGAGGTGTTCGTCGATACCGGTGATGCCTGCCTTTTCAGCCGCTCTCTTTAACAGGGTATTCTTTACAACGAAGTATTCAACGCCTGCTTCTCTGAGCTGCTTACGAAGTGCTGTATCCTCGGCAACAGTGATGCCTCTGTAATCAACGATTACGCCGCCGGCTGCCTTTTCGAGCTTTGCCGCGAGTTCGTCAACGTACTGCTGCTTGGACTGTAAAATCTTCTCGCTTGCCATAATTTTTCCTCCTTATTGAATTTCGCTGTCCGAAAACAAAGCAGGAAATACAAAAAGTCCCGCCGCTAAAGACGGCAGGACGATAATTTCATATCTTCCCATTCCTCGGCAGGCGGTTTCCCGTTAGCGTTCAAAGAACGACCTGCTGTCTTTAGAACAGCAATAGTATTATAACACACGGCTGACGGTTTGTCAAGTCTTTTTAAAAAATTATTTTCCGAGAACTTCAAGATTATTCTTTATAAGCTCGCAGCGCTGCTTTACGCAGTCAACCGAGCGGTGGGGGTCTTCCGGAGTATTGAACGTGTAATCCATAAGCTTTTCGATTGTGGTAGTCGCGACGTGCAGCCTTGTATCGCTGGAAGCGTAGTAGATGTAAACCGTTCCGTCGTCGTCGGCAATTGCGCCGTTGGTGAACACGACGTTTGAAACGTCGCCAACGCGTTCCTCGCCATGGGGTGCGATAAACAGTCCCGACGGTGAAGCTATGAGCTTAGAAGGGTCGTTGAGGTCGGTAGCGAAAACGTAGATGACGTAACGCAGACCTGCGGCTGTATTGCGAACGCCGTGTGCAATGTGAATCCAGCCCTTGGGTGTTTTAATCGGAACAGCGCCCGCGCCGTTTTTGACCTCGGTGAGGGTGTGGTAAACTCTGGGGCTGATAACGACCTCTTCGGTGCAGATTACGGGGTTGGTTATATCCTCGCAAAGACCGAAGCACACTCCGCCGCCGCTTCCCGTCTGAATAAAATCGTCCTGCGGGCGGGTATAGAAGGCGTATTTTCCGTCCACAAATTCGGGGTGGAGAACAACGTTTCTCTGCTGAGGCGAGCGGGATTTGAGGTTAGGGAGTCTTTCCCACGTAACGAGATCCTTTGTGCGGACGATTCCCGCCTGAGCGACAGCTGCGGAAAGGTCGGGATTTTCGGTATCCTTGCTTTCGGAGCAGAAAACGCCGTAGATCCAGCCGTCCTCATGCTGTGTGACGCGCATATCGTAGACGTTGGTTTCTTCGGGGCAGGTGTCGGGGAGCTGAACGGGATAATCTCGGAAGCGGAAGCCGTCGATACCGTTGTCGCTTTCGGCTACCGCGAAAAAGGACTTGCGGTCGTTGCCCTCGACTCTTACGACGAGGCAGTACTTCCCGCCGAGCTTGATTGCGCCCGAATTAAGAGTTGCGTTTATGCCGAGCCGCTCCATAAAATACGGATTTGTTTCGTAATTAAAATCATATTTCCAGATAAGGGGAGCATGAGCGGCGGTGAGGACAGGGTATTTATATCTGTCGTAAATGCCGTTATAGAAATCTGTTTTTTCATTTTTTCTGCTCAACAGAGCTTCGTACTTTTCGGTTTCCAGGTTAATTCTGCGCTGAAATTCTTCCTTTGTAGGCATATGCGTTCCTTTCAAATTCGTTTTATTCGCGGTGTACACCGAACGTGCATTCCGCATAAACTGATAAAAAGCAGAAGAGAGGCGCGGTAACAGCCTTGCTGTTCGTGAATAGCCGTGCCGTATTCTTTTCTGTTTTGAATAAATCGGCGGAATGGAGCTTTTCTGTTCCGCCTGATTTATTATATCACATTATGCAGTTCTTTGCAATATTTTGCAGGGATTTTTTTGAAGGCGCGCCGCAGGCGCGCGGGGCGGGTGGGCGGGGTCCGGCGCGGCGCAGCCGCGCTCGTGAGGCAGAAGTGTCCCCGAGCCGCGGCTTTAACTGTGATTTGGGGTAAAGCGGAGCTTTACAAGCCGCGGTGAACGCCCGACGGGGGCGCGCGAAGCGCTGCCCTCTATAATGGCGTTCACAAAAAAAGCGCGCAAGCCGCCGTCTATTCCGTATGCAGAATTTACCACCCGTTTCAGCCGAATATTGACGCGATGTCCGTCAATACTTTTTCTGAACAAATCTTCGGGGAGTGAGCGGAATGTATTACGGAAAAGTTGAAATAAGCGGTATCAACACCTCAAAGCTAAAGGTGCTTACGGAGGAGGAAAAGGTCGAACTGCTGAAGCGCGTTGCGGACGGCGACAAAAAAGCGCGCGAGGAGCTTATAAACGGTAATCTCAGGCTTGTGCTGAGCGTTATCCAGCGTTTTCAGGGTCGGGGTGAAAATCCCGACGACCTCTTTCAGGTCGGCTGTATCGGGCTGATTAAGGCGATAGACAATTTCTCACTTGAGTTCGGCGTTAAGTTTTCAACCTACGCCGTGCCGATGATTCTGGGTGAAATCAAGCGGCATATCCGCGATTCCGGTCAGATTCGCGTAAGCCGCTCACTCCGCGACCTTGCATATCGGGCAATGCAGGCGAAGGAGCAGCTTTTAGCCGAAAAAAAGCGCGAGCCGACAATTGAGGAAATTTCCGCGCTTGTCGGCTGCAGGCGTGAGGACGTTGTAATTGCACTTGAAGCGATTACCGAACCGATTTCCCTCTACGAGCCTGTTTTTTCCGAGGGCGGGGACACCATATACGTAATGGATCAGATTGGCGATAAAAACGACGACGCCAACTGGCTGGAGGAAATCGCCCTCAAGGAAGCTATCGCCGCGTTGGGCAGCCGTGAAAAAAGAATCCTCAATCTGCGCTTTTTTCAGGGAAAGACGCAGGTTGAGGTTGCAAACGAAATCGGAATCAGTCAGGCGCAGGTGTCGCGCCTGGAAAAAGGCGCGCTCAATAAAATTAAAAGACAGATATAATGACGGTTAAGCCACGTATTGAATGAAAAACGCACAATTAGCAGCGATAACAAAACTGCTGATTGTGCGTTTTTATCATTTCACCAGATAATATCTCGCCGAATATCTCGGCATTGTAATTTCATTTTCGGCGGGGAAACTTTCCGGTTCGTGCTCCGAGCCGCCGTAGTTGTCCTTTTCGGAGGACAAAAGAAGCTCGCACGGTTTAGGAAGCCAATATTTTTGCTCACGGTCGGAAAGATTGAACACCGCAAGAATTTCCTGTTCGCCGTCGGTGCGCACAAATGCGTAAACCGAATCCTCGGTGCGGTTGCACTCTGTCCAGCGGAAGCCGTCCTCACGGTAATCCCTTGCCCAGAAAGCGGGGCTATTCAGGTACAGCTTGTTCAAATCGCGCATAAAGTGCAGGAATGCGTCGTGGATAGGGTATTTCAGCAGAAACCAGTCCTGCGCCACCCGCTCGTCCCATTCGCGGAGCTGACCGAACTCATTTCCCATAAAGCTCAGTTTCTTTCCGGGGTGCGCCATCATATACATATAAAACGCGCGTGCCTGCGGGAATTTTTCGGGATATTCGCCGTTCATTTTTTGTAAAATGGTCGCCTTGCCGTGAACGGTTTCGTCGTGCGAAAGCGGAAGCAGGAAGCGGTCGCTGTAATAATACATCATCGAGAAGGTGAGCTTGTGATAGCAGCCGCGCCGCTCGGCGGGAGAACGCTGGAAATATTCAAGCGTATCGTGCATCCAGCCCATATCCCACTTAAAATCAAAGCCAAGCCCGCCGCTGTTTACGGGGACGGTCATCCTGCCGTACTGTGTTGAATCCTCGGCGACAAGAATACAGTCGGGGAACATATCGCGCAGACGGAAATTGAGTCCCTTTATAAAATCCACAGCCGACTGATTCACGCCGCGTTTTTCGTCGCCCATCCAGTAAATCATTCTGCTGACAGCGTCAAGCCGCAGCCCGTCAAAGTGAAATTCCTTAAGCCAGAACTTTGCCGAGGACTGCAAAAAGCTTTTAACCTCGCCCTTTCCGTGGTTGAAATTACAGCTGCCCCATTCGCTTATACAGACGTCCTTGCCGTCGTACTCGTAAAGCGGTGTTCCGTCGTAATCGGCAAGCGCGTAGTTATCCACCGCGAAATGCACGGGAACCCAGTCGAGAATTACGCCGATACCGTTTTGGTGCAGGGTATCAACGAGGTACATAAGCTGCTCGGCAGTTCCGTAGCGCGAGGTGGGGCTGAAATAGCCCGTGTTCTGATAGCCCCACGACTGGTCGGAGGGGTGTTCGCAGATAGGCATAAGCTCAACGTAATTATAGCCCATTTCCGAAAGGTAGGAGGCAAGCGGAACGGCGATTTCTTCATAATTGAACCAGCCCGTTTCGCTGTCGTTGTCCTTTTTGCGCCACGTTCCGAGGTGCAGCTCATAAATATTCATCGGCTTTTCGGCGAAATTGCCGCGATTTTCCATCCACCTGTTGTCCCCGAATTCATATTTGCTCAGGTCGCGGATATACGAAGCGTTATTCGGGCGCAGCTCCATTCCGTAGCCGTAAGGGTCGCAGTGGTCGATATATTTTCCGTCGTAGCGGTAAATGCGGTACTTGTACAGCATACCGGCTCTTGCGCGCGGACAGTCTGCTTCAAAAAATTTTCCGTCAACAACGGGGAGCATTTCATCGGTTTCCTCCCAGCCGTTCCATTCGCCGATAACAAAGACCTTAACGGCGTTCGGCGCATATGTTCGGAAGGTTGTTCCCCACTTTCCGACGTGCGCGCCGAGGTACTCGTATGCCTCAAAGCAGCCGCCTGCATAGAAGCTTGTAAAATCCATCATATCAGTCTGTCCTTTCAGTTAGAATCGCTGTTGTCCGCTAGGCGGCAGCGTCAGTTTTCGGGAATTTTTTTCGCATAAATATATAGCAGATAAAGTGAACAAGAAAAGTAATCGTCCAGGAAACGGGGTAGGAAACAAACAGCCAGAATTCGGTGTGAAATTCGGGGAGCCGGAAAATTGTAAAAATCCAAAGAATGCGAAGTCCGCACGCGCCTAAAAGCGACACAATTGTCGGCGTAACCGCGTAGCCCATTCCGCGTATTGCACCCACGATACAGTCCATAAGTCCGCAGGTGAAATAGAACACGCAAACAAGGCTCATTCTTATAAGTCCCGGCTCAATGATTTCGGGGCGCGGGTCGTAAATTCCGATAAGAAATGTACCGAAAAGATAAGCGAGGTTGCCGAAAGCGAGTCCCGTTACTGCTGCACAGCCGCAGGCGGTAAGCGCGATTTTATTGATTCGGCTGTATTTTCCCGCGCCGATATTCTGGCTTGTAAAGGTAAGCGCGCCTTGTGAAAAAGAGTTCATTGACACCCACACAAAGCCTTCGATGCTTGCCGCAGCCGCGCTTCCTGCCATAACCACGGGGCCGAAGCCGTTTATCGAGGATTGGATAACAACGTTGGAGAGCGAAAAAACGACGCCCTGAAAGCCGGCGGGGATACCTATGCCGAAAATCTTTTTCATAATAAATTTGTCGATTTTCAGCTTACGGAAATCGAAATGGAAGGCGTCCGTTTCCTTATACAGGCAGCGCACGACGAGAAATGCCGAAACGCACTGCGAAATAACGGTTGCGAGCGCAACTCCCGCAACGTCCATTTTGAAAACAATTACAAAAATAAGATTGAGAATAACGTTTATCACGCCTGCTGCGGCGAGGTAGTAAAGCGGTCGCTTGGTATCGCCCTTTGAGCGCAAAAGCGCGCTTCCGAAGTTGTAAATCATCATTGCGACGCTTCCGCAGAAGTAAATCCGCAGATAGAGCGCGGACAGTCCGAGAACCTCGGCGGGGGTCTGCATCCAGATAAGCATTTGTTCGGTAAAGAGAACGCCTATAACGGTGAGAACCAGTCCGCTTATAGCGCTTATAAGCAGGGAGGTATGTACGGTTTTGCTTACACGTTCGTCGTCGCCCGCGCCCATATAGCTTGCGGAGAGGACGTTTGAGCTGGTCGAAAGACCGAGAAAGAGGTTGGTAATCAGATTGACCAGAGCGTTGGTTGAACCGACCGCGGCGAGGGAATTATCACTGGCGAAATTCCCGACAACGATGATGTCGGCTGCGTTAAAAAGCAGCTGCAAAACGCTTGAAAGCATAAGCGGAAGTGTAAATTTAAGCAGCTTCGGGAGGATTTTCCCGTTACACATATCAATTTTATATTTATTTTTTTCTGTTGACATTTTTTATATATCTCCTTTTTTGTACACATATTTATAATACTACATTTGACGATTTTTTTCAACCCCTTACGAAAAAATTTGTGAAACATTTTGTTCGCCCGCCGAGGCAGGGCGAATTTTCCGTAAAAAACTTGTAAAAATTTATAAAATATGGTATAATGAAAGTACTTGTTTAAAAAAGTAGTTAGGAATGGTGAAATGAGCAAAAAAAATTACGATGACAACAGTCTGGTATCCCTGAAGGGACCCGACCAGGTACGCAAACGCCCTGCCGTTATTTTCGGTTCGGACGGCGTTGAGGGCTGCCGCCACTCGGTTTTTGAGATTCTGTCAAACTCAATAGACGAGGCGCGTGAGGGCTACGGAAATACGATAACAATTACGCGCTATCTTGACAACTCGATTGAGGTTGCCGACGAGGGACGCGGTATTCCGATTGACTTTAACAGGAATGAGGAAAAGTACAACTGGGAGCTTGCGTTCTGCACGCTTTACGCCGGAGGAAAGTACGACAACAACAGCGGCGACAATTACTCCTTTGCGCTTGGTCTGAACGGTCTGGGCTTGTGCGCAACGCAGTTTTCCTCCGAATATATGGAGGTTGAGGCGGACAACGGGACTTGGCATTACTCGCTGCGCTTTGAAAAGGGCTTTAACGTTACGCTTGAAAAGGAAGAAAAGGGCTTTGTGCGCAGCAAGTCTGCGGGAAAAAGCGGCACTGTTATCCGCTGGAAGCCCGACCTTGACGTTTTTACCGACATAAACATCGGCGATGAATATTTTGACGATATCCTCCGCAGACAGGCTATTGTAAATGACGGCTTGCTGTTTATTTACCGCGCGGAACGCGAGGACGGGACGTTTGACGAGAAGCGTTTCTGCTATGAGCATGGAATTACCGACTATCTCAGGGAAATCGTGGGTGAAACGGCTATCGGAACACCGCAGGACTGGAGTACGCAGCGGCAGGGACGCGACCGTGAGGATAAACCCGAATACAAGGTAAAGCTGCACGTAGCGATAGCTTTTTCCAACAAGGTCAAGCTGATTGAGCATTACCACAATTCCAGCTGGCTGGAACACGGCGGAAGTCCCGACAAGGCAATGCGGCAGGCTCTGGTGTCGCAAATCGACAGCTATCTTAAAGCAAACAACAAATACAACAAGGACGACGCGAAGATAACCTTTGCGGATATTGAAGAATGCTTGGTTTTCGTTTCGTCCAATTTCTCCACCCAGACGAGCTACGAAAACCAGACAAAAAAGGCAATTACAAATAAATTCGTTTACGAGGCGATGACGGAATGGCTCAAGCACTCGGTTGAGGTTTATTTTATAGAAAACCCCGACGAGGCGCTTAAAATCTGCGAACAGATTATCATTAACAAACGAGCGAGAGAAAATGCCGACCGCATACGTCAGAACGTCAAGAAAAAGCTGACGGGAACGCTGGATTTAAGCAATCGCGTTGAGAAATTTGTCGATTGCCGCAGCAAGGACACGTCAAAGCGGGAAATTTATATCGTGGAGGGCGACTCGGCGTTAGGCTCGGTAAAGCTGGCGCGTGATTCGGAATATCAGGCTGTTATGCCCGTGCGAGGAAAAATTCTCAACTGCCTTAAAGCGGGTTACGACAAGATTTTCAAAAGCGAGATTATCACCGACCTTATAAAGGTGCTAGGCTGCGGGGTTGAGGTCAAGGCTAAGCAGAACAAGGATATTGCGGGCTTTAATCTGGACGCGCTGCGCTGGAACAAGGTTGTTATCTGCACCGACGCGGACGTTGACGGATTTCAGATAAGAACGCTTATTCTGACGATGCTCTATCGCCTTACGCCTACTCTTATTGAAAAGGGCTATGTTTATATCGCGGAATCGCCGCTTTATGAAATAAATACTAAGGATAAGACCTACTTCGCGTATACAGAGCCGGAAAAGACGAAAATTCTTGCGGAAATTGAGGGTCAGAAGTACACGATTCAGCGTTCTAAAGGTCTGGGTGAAAACGAACCCGAAATGATGTCGCTTACGACAATGAATCCCGAAACACGCAGGCTTATAAAGGTTCTGCCGACCGACGCACAGAAAACGCAGGAGATGTTCGACCTGCTTCTTGGCGACAATTTACAGGGGCGCAAGGATTTTATACAGGAATTTGGCAGCAGGTATCTTGACGACCTCGATTTAAGCTGAAAGGAGAGAAAGACGTATGAAAAAGACGCCGAAAAAAACCGAACGTTCCTCCCCGAAGAAAATCGACGCTTATATCGAGGGCGCGGGAATTGTCGAACAGAAAAATATCGTGGAAACGCTGGAAACGAACTATATGCCCTACGCTATGAGCGTTATCGTTTCGCGTGCGCTTCCTGAAATAGACGGCTTCAAGCCCTCTCACCGCAAGCTTCTTTACACGATGTACAAGATGGGGCTGCTTACGGGGGCAAGAACGAAATCCGCGAATATTGTCGGTCAGACGATGAAGCTCAACCCGCACGGAGATATGGCGATTTACGAAACCATGGTGCGTTTGGCGCGCGGCAACGAGGCGCTTTTGCACCCGTTCGTTGACAGCAAGGGAAACTTCGGCAAGGCGTATTCGCGTGATATGGCTTTCGCCGCCTCGCGTTATACCGAAGCGAAGCTTGACCCTATCTGCGCGGAGCTTTTCGGGGATATTGACAAGGACACGGTTGATTTTGTTCCCAACTACGACAACACGATGACTGAGCCGTCGCTCTTTCCCGTGCGTTTTCCGACTATTCTTGTCAACAACAACATAGGTATTGCTGTTTCAATGGCAAGTAATATCTGTTCGTTCAATCTCCGTGAAATATGCGAAACGACTATTGCGCTTATGAAGGACCCGGAGCATGACGTTTCAACCACCTTACAGGGTCCCGATTTTCCCGGCGGCGGGTATATTCTCTACGACGACGCGGAAATGCGGAAGATTTACAGCACGGGGCGCGGCTCGTTCAAGGTTCGCGCAAAGTATAATTACGACAAGAGTGAAAATTGCATAGAGGTAACCGAAATTCCGCCGACAACGACTGTTGAAGCAATTATTGACAAGGTGCTGGAGCTTGTAAAGGCGGGAAAAATCAAGGAAATCTCCGACCTGCGCGACGAAACCGACCTTTCGGGTCTTAAGCTGACGTTCGACCTTAAAAAGGGTGTTGACGCGGAAGCGCTTATGAAAAAGCTGTTCCGCTATACGCCGCTTCAGGACAGCTTTTCCGCAAACTTCAACCTGCTTATTGCGGGAACTCCGCGCGTTCTCGGCGTTTACGACATTCTCACGGAATGGATAGCCTTCCGTATGGAATGCGTTAAGCGAATGGTATTTTTTGAACTGAACAAGAAAAAGGATAAGCTGCATCTTCTTCTCGGCTTGCAGAAAATTCTGCTCGACATCGACAAGGCTATTCGTATTATCCGTGAAACCAAGGAAGAAGCGGAGGTTGTTCCGAATCTTATGATAGGCTTCGGAATAGACGAAATTCAAGCGGAATATGTTGCGGAAATAAAGCTTCGCCACATAAATCAGGAGTATATTTTAAAGCGCACCGACGAAATCGGCAGCTTAAAGGACGATATCGCGGATATGGAGGAAACGCTCGAAAGTCCGCGCAGGATAAAGCAGCTGATTGTCCGTGAGCTTACGGAAATTGCTGAAAAATACGGTCAGCCGCGCCGCACGAAGTTTGCGGAGGCTGAGGCTGACGCGGAGGAGGCGGAGGAGGAAATCCCCGATTATCCGCTTAACATTTTCCTTACGCGCGAGGGCTATTTCAAGCGCGTTACGCCGCAGTCGCTGAGAATGAGCGGCGAGCATAAGCTGAAAGAGGGCGATTCGCTTGTTTTTGCGGAGGAGCTTTCCAACCGCACGGAGCTGCTGTTCTTTACGGATAAATTTCAGGTGTACAAGTCGCGGGTAAGCGATTTTTCCGACACGAAGATAAGCACGCTCGGCGATTATATCCCCGCAAAGCTGGATTTTGACCCCGACGAAAAGATAGTTCAGCTTATCGCTACGAACGATTATCATGAAAATCTTGTGCTGTTCTTCCGCAACGGAAAGTGCGCCAAGGTGCCGCTCTCGTCCTTTGAAACAAAGACGAAGCGCAAAAAGCTTTCCGGCGCGTACTACGACGGCTCGCCGCTTGTTGCAATGTATAAGGTTGACGGGGACGCGGACTTTATTTTACAGTCGGACGCGGGTAAGCTGCTGATTTTCTCGACAATGCTGGTTCTGCCCAAGGCTTCACGCGATACGCAGGGCGTTCAGGTAATGCGGCTGACGAGAGCGCAGCTTGAAAGTGCAAGACCGTTTGCCGAGGGCGTTGTAAAGCACCCCGAAGAATATGTGACAAAAACCATTCCCGTTGCCGGAACGGCGGTTAAATTCAACCTTGACCAGCTGGAATTTGAATAATTCTATTGTATTTTTATTGCAGACGTGATATAATGAAAACACAACGATAACCTACAAGAAAGGACATTTGCTATGCTTACCGACATTGAAATTGCCCAGAACGCAAAAATGCTGAAAATCAAGGACGTTGCCGAGAAGCTCGGTATCTCCGAGGACGAGCTTGAACCCTACGGACACT
The DNA here is from genome assembly GCA_964520065.1 of uncultured Ruminiclostridium sp. Classification (GTDB taxonomy): domain Bacteria; phylum Bacillota; class Clostridia; order Oscillospirales; family Ruminococcaceae; genus Ruminiclostridium_E. Next base: position 6,926 of record CAZFMC010000012.1, on the reverse strand, counting down.
ATAAGGCGAAGCTTTCGCAGGCGTGTATCGACCGCTGCTCCGCTCTGCCGGACGGGAAGCTTATTCTTGTTACCGCTATCAATCCTACCCCCGCAGGCGAGGGTAAAACAACCACAAGTATCGGTCTTTCGGAGGGAATGCACAAAATCGGCAAAAACTCCGTGCTGGCGCTCAGAGAGCCGTCGCTGGGACCTGTTTTCGGAGTAAAGGGAGGCGCTGCGGGCGGCGGATATGCGCAGGTAGTTCCCATGGAGGATATTAACCTTCACTTTACGGGGGATATGCACGCTATAACGGCTGCAAACAACCTGCTTTGTGCGTTGCTTGACAACCATATTCAGCAGGGAAACGCGCTTAACATTGACCAGCGGCAGATTCAGATCAAGCGCTGCCTTGACATCAACGACCGTGCGCTGAGAAGCTGTATTGTCGGGCTTGGCGGACGGCTTGACGGAGTTCCGCGCGAGGACCACTTCTGTATTACCGTAGCGAGCGAGATTATGGCGATACTTTGCCTTGCGGACGACCTTGACGACCTTAAAAAGCGTTTGGGCAGCATTCTTGTCGCATATACCTACGACGGCAAGCCTGTTTACGCGCGCGACCTCAAGGCGGTCGGAGCAATGGCGGCGCTGCTTCGTGACGCGGTTAATCCGAACCTTGTTCAGACGCTTGAAAACAACCCTGCGATTATCCACGGCGGTCCTTTCGCTAATATTGCTCACGGCTGCAACAGCGTAAGAGCGACAAAGCTTGCGCTTAAGCTCGGCGATTACTGCATTACCGAGGCGGGCTTCGGAAGCGACCTCGGTGCGGAGAAGTTCTTTGACATAAAGTGCCGTTTTGCGGGACTTAAGCCCGACTGCGTGGTTCTTGTCGCGACAATCCGTGCGCTTAAATACAACGGCGGCGTGGCTAAGACCGAACTTTCGGCGGAAAATTTGGCGGCGCTTGAAAAGGGTATTGTAAACCTCGGAACGCACATTGAAAATATGCAGAAATACGGAGTTCCCGTAGTTGTTGCGGTAAACCACTTCTATACCGATACGGACGCGGAAATTGCTTTTGTTACGGACTACTGTAAGGCTAAGGGCGTTGAGGTTGCTTTCTCGGACGTTTTCTTAAAGGGCGGCGAAGGCGGCGTTGAGCTGGCGAAGGCTGTCGTTAAGACAATTGAGGAAAAGGAAAGTCATTTTGCGCCGATTTACGACGAAAAGCTGTCGATAAAGGAAAAGCTTAACATTATCGCAAAGGAAATTTACCGTGCGGACGGAGTTATTTTCACGGCAAAGGCGGAAAAGGAAATCAAGAAAATCGAGGAGCTGGGCTGCGGCGATATTCCCGTTTGTGTTGCGAAAACACAGTACTCGCTTTCCGACGACCCTGCGAAGCTTGGCAAGCCCGAGAATTTTGAAATTACCGTGCGCGACGTTAAGCTTTCGGCGGGCGCGGGCTTTGTGGTTGCGCTGACGGGCGATATTATGACGATGCCGGGGCTTCCGAAGGTTCCTGCGGCAAATAACATTGACGTTTCGGGCGACGGAACGATTTCGGGGCTTTTCTGATGGTTTTTGAAACAAATTCGGTTGAGGAAACGCTAAAGGCGGCAGAACGGTTCGCGGAGCAGCTTAACGCGGGCGATGTTGTGCTGTATACGGGCGAAATGGGCGCGGGGAAAACGCATTTTACAAAAGGAATCGCGCGGCATTTCGGTATTGAGCAGGGCGTGTCAAGTCCGACGTTTGCGCTTGTGAACGAATATCACGGCGAAAAAATGAGCGTTTTTCACTTTGACCTGTTCAGAATAGATACTTTTGACGACCTATACGCAATCGGTTTTTTTGACTACCTTGACAGGGGCGGTATTCTTGCGGTTGAATGGAGCGAGAATATTCCTGCGCTTGCCGAAGAGCTGGAAAGCGTGTGGACGGTTGATATTGAAAAAATCGGCGAGAACAGCCGAAAATTTACCATTTTAAAGAAGTGAAATTATGAGAATTTTAGGAATCGACACCTCTGCGGCGGCTGCTTCCTGCGCGGTCTGCGAGGTCGGCGAAAAGCCGTTGGTTATCGCGGCGGGGCAGCTTAACACAAAGCAGGTTCATTCGCAGACGCTGATACCGTTTATGGAGAATTTACTCAGGAGCGGCAATATTTCTCTTGCGGACATTGACGCTTTTGCGGTTTCGGTAGGTCCGGGGTCGTTTACGGGGCTGCGAATCGGCGTTTCGGCGATAAAGGGTATATCTTACGCGCTGAAAAAGCCGTGCCGCGCGGTTTCTACGCTGCTTGGCATGGCGTACAATTTCACTGTTGCGGACGGAGTTGTCTGCGCGGTTATGGACGCGCGGTGCAGTCAGGTCTACAACGCGCTTTTCCGCGTAGAAAACGGCGCAGTGGAGCGGCTTACCGAGGATCGGGCGATGTTCATTGACGAGCTTGGCGCGGAGCTTGGCGAAATCGGCGGGAAAATCATTCTTGCGGGAGATGGCGCGGAGCTTGTTCACAATCGGCTCGGCGAAAACGGAAATTTAACGCTTGCGCCGGCGGGACTTCGCTATCAGAGCGCGGTCGGGGTTTGCTTTGCGGCGGAAAGGCTTCCCGACGTTGACCCTGCCGCGCTTATGCCGACATATCTGCGGCTTCCGCAGGCAGAGCGCGAACGGTTGGAACGTGAACAGAAAAATGGAAAGAAGGAGTAAAAAAATGATTTACATAGGGTGCGACCACGGCGGTTATCAGCTCAAGCTTGAGCTGATAAAGTATCTGGAGGCGAACGGCTTTGAGTTCAGCGACCTCGGCTGCGGCGGAGAGAGCGTTGACTATCCGGACATTGCCGAAAAGGTGTGTAAAAAGGTGCTGGAAAGCGGCGAAAACAAAGGCGTGCTTGTTTGCGGCACGGGTATAGGCATTTCCATGGCGGCGAACAAGATTAAGGGCATTCGTGCGGCGCTTTGTGCGGACTGGTACTCGGCGAAGTACACTCGCCTGCACAACGACGCGAACGTTATCTGCTTCGGCGGAAGAACCACGGGCGCAGGCTCGGCGGTCGAGATGCTGGACGTTTTTCTGCACACTGACTTTGAGGGCGGCAGGCACGCGGTGCGTGTTGGGAAAATTTCCGCACTTGAGGAAAGGTGAGGGGCGCAAAGGCGGCGGCGTTTCTGCTGACGGCGGCATTTTTATGCGGGTGCGCAGCCGAGGAAGCGCCGCAGGCTGAAATAAAAAAGTACCCGCACGGCACAGGTGAGCGGCTTGAGGGGCGTATTCTCGTGATTTCGGTGTTTTGCAGCGATTTTGAGCGGCAGTGGGACGCGGAGAGCGCCGACGATATGGCGGTCGCTGCGCAAATCCATGATTACATAGGCACGGCGATGGAATATCTCGAAAGCGAGGCGGCGCGGTACGGGAAAGCGTTGGAAATGGTGTACGACTGGGAGGAACACGAGGATTTGCGTTACTTCCGCAACATTCCCGTCGAAAATTCGTATAACAGCCTTTCGGCGGGGTATGAATTCAGTCGGTCGGTTAGCTTAACCATCGACTACGAGGCGCTGATGGAGAAATACGGCGCGGACGGAGTGGTTTTCTACTCCCTTCACAACACGCCCTGCGGCTATGAGGGCGGCGCTTACGCCGAGCCTTACGGATATTATAACGACAATGATTTTGAAGCAGCTTATATCGGTTATCGAAAAGACGACATTGTGTATTCGCCGCTTGTATATGCGCACGAGCTTCTGCACCTTTTCGGGGCGCGGGATTTGTACATGGGGCGCGATATTCAAGGAATTACGCAGGAATACGCGGACTATACGGTTGAGAATAATCAGAACGATATAATGTTTGCGACGAACGGGTATATCCCCGACGAGCGCTCTTATTTCGAAATTTCCGAGGAGATCACTGACATTACGGCTTATTATCTGGGTTGGATTGACGAGTGCGAGGACGTGGAGCGCTTCGGTTTGGTGCGTTCGGAATTTGACGACACTGAAACTGCGGCAAGCGAATAATCACCGCCTGCAAACTCAATTGTTGTTGGCTTTGCGCTGTTGACGGGCGCTTGCTTCTTCCGGAGGGGGCGCGGCGCGCGCGTTTTGTGCGGCGAAGCCGCACAAAACGTTCCGCGGGCAGCCTTGCTGCCCGCGGAACTTACATTTTGCTTCGCAAAATGTAAGACGCGCGCCGCGCCGACTGTGAGTGACCGCAGAATATATAAAAAAGGCTGTTGCAGCGTGCTGCAACAGCCTTTTGCCTGTGTGTTATGCTCCGAGGAGGAGAACGGGCGCAGTTCCGACGTAGTAGCCGTCGGAGTTGACGCCTGCGGTTTTGCCGTCCCAGATGTATTTTTCGCTGCTCCAACCGTCATTGCCGAAAGCTTGAATTGTAATAGGCTGATCGGTTTCGGTGGTAGCGTAGGCGGCACAGCACGTCCCCGCCTTGAGGAAAAATCCGAAATAACCGTCTTTTATATCCGGAAATTCGTTCGCGAGCCGCTTCGCAAGTAAGTCCTCGGCGTTGGAGTAGTTCGTACTCTGAGCGTTCGTGTATGTTCCCGTGCCCGACCATTGAACCGTGCCCGTCTGTACAAAAACGGCCGGGTCGGTAATCGTAACCGTCCACACCCCGCCTGTAATTGAGATCGTGCCTTCGGTTGAGGACGAGCTTGACTTAAACATTCCGTAGTCCTTCGTGTTGGCTTCGGTAAGGAAAATGTCGATTGATTTTTTCGCCCCGCTTGCAATATTGTTCACGGCGGTAACACGCGAGCTTGTGACGTATCCGAGCATTGTCGGGACGAGGATTGCGGCGAGAACGCCGATAATCGCAATAACTACAATTAGTTCAACTAAGGTAAAACCTTTTCGTTTGGTGAGCTTCTTCATTTAATATTTCCTCCCATGTAATTGTATTTTCAGAAAAATCCCCGTAATTTTCATTACGGGGCATTCTTATGAGCTTAGTAAACAAACATTTTTTTGCCCGACCGACAGAGTTCAGCGGGGTAAGAGCAGCTGTAATAATCTCCGGTGATACAATCGTCGGTGTATTCAAGCGCACCGTTTCCGCTTACAATGTCGCTCCATGCGCCGTCTGTCCAGTAGGCAGCCTGAACGCGGTAATTGCTGTCAACGAGCGCGTAGAAAGTGCAGTCGTAATCGGTGGAGGTGATGTAGGATTCAACCTCGCTCTCGAATTTTGACATAAGCTCCTTGAAGGAAGCGAAAAAAGCGGAGTCTGAGTCAATAGCGGTACGGCTGGTGAGGTCGGAAGCGGCATAACTTCCGCCGTTCTGATATTTTATGATACCCGTTTCCTTTAGGTCGCCGCCGCGGGAAAACTGAGCGTAAAAGATAGCGTGGTCGTCGGCAATAGCCGCGTCGATAGCGGGATTCGCAACATCGTCCGCAAGCTTTCGGCGGCTCATAAAGTCCTGCGTTTTGTAGTAAAATTCTTTAGCGAAGCCCTTGCCCTGCGTATCCTTGTTGCTAGACATAAGGCTTGGTAGAATCATAGCGAGGAGAACGCCGATAATTGCGATTACGATGATAAGCTCGACCATGGTAAAGCCCTTACGGCTTTTTAGCTTTCTGATTGTGTCCATAAACTGTATTCCTTTCCGCATTTTAAAAGCTCTTGTTTCAGCCTTGCGCGCGGCAGGGCAGGAAGAAAAGCTTTATAATCACTAATTTCCCCGACGGTTTCCCGTCGGGGAAAAGTGGTTATCGGTTAGTTAATTCTCAATGAATTACGGATTGGCAGAAGCAGTACCACCGATTGCGAGAGCAGGAGCAGTACCTAAAATGAAACCGTCCTTAGTAACACCTGCTGTGGAACCGTCCCATTCATACTTTTCCTTACCAAAGTCAGCACCCTTAGGAGCGTTGACTATTGAATCAAACTTGTCTGCGTCAGCAGTATACCAGCAGTACTTAGCCTTGCCGCCCTGAAGGAATACCTTAATGCAAGCATTCTTAATATCAGGGAAGAGGCTTCTGAGTTCAACTGCTAAATCGCTTGTAACGTTTTCGCTTGCGCCCTTCTTAGTAGCAGCAACAGCTTCGCCGGTAGCTTCCCAGTGACCGGTAGAACCCTTCTTGAACGAAGTAGTTAATTCACCTGCGGACCAAGCAGTAACTTCCTTAACGGAAACAGACCACTTGGGGTCGCCGTTATTAGCCTGTACAGTAATTCCAACTTCAGCCATAGCTTTGTCGGAGAGCTTCATGCCGTAGCCTGCTGTATCAGCAGAGGTAAGGAATGCGTCAACCTGGTTCTTGATGGACGCAGCGGTAGAGTTAGCGGAAGTAACTCTGGAGCTTGTTACGTAGCCTAACATGGTAGGTACGAGGATTGCGGCAAGTACACCGATAATCGCGATAACTACGATTAACTCAACGAGTGTAAAGCCTTTTTTTGCCTTGAGCTTCTGGAAAAACTTAATCATTGGTTTTTTCCTCCTTAAAAATTTTGTTATGTATAATCCCTCAGGATTATATCCCTTTCAGCTCGGATTGTAACCTCGGTGTAACCCGCGGTTTACTTCCCTTTGCTGTAATTACATTATATCGCATTGCCATTCATTTTGCAATACCCTTTTGCAAAATTTTCTTAATCTTTATTAAATTTTATTCAAGATTTACAAAGAATTGGCTCGTAATTGTCAAAAATATTGGTGCAAAAGTTACAGATTTGTCGCTTTTTATGTTTCACTTTCGCCAAAAACGGTAGTTGCAGCCTGCTAATTCTCAGCCGTGTAACTTTATGGCGGCGGGCGGGGGATACTATTATAATATATAGGACTGCGTGCGCTAATCAAGCGGTCTGCTTTCTTTACACTTCAAGGACGCTCTCTTCAAGCGGCGGCGGCGCGGCGCGCGCGTTTTGTGCGGCTTCGCCGCACAAAACGGTTCCTCGGGCGG
>CAZFMC010000011.1:44005-46502 GCA_964520065.1 uncultured Ruminiclostridium sp. | reverse complement strand
TGAATTTCAAGGGTCGTTAATTCGTTTCGATTGTTCAATTTTCAAGGTGCTTGTCCCGAAGATTAGCTCTTAGCGGGTGATATTTATTATATCATAGTTTTTGAAGTTTGTCAAGTACTTTTTTGAAATTTTTTCAAAAAGTTTTTTCGACATTCTTCAGAACTTTTTTGCCTCTCTTTCGTCGGCTAGATTAGTATACCACAATCAAGGGGCAAAGTCAACCCTTTTTTTTACATTTTTTTCAATTTGTCGAACACGGTCGCTTTTTGTCCCCAAAACCGAAAATCCGTTGGCAAAAATGCACAACAAAAATGACGTCAGCCATCATTTTCAATAAGCTCCAGACGCTCGCTTGCCTCCAGCCACTCGTTCGTCTGCTCGGTCAATTCTTCCTGCGCCGCGCCAAGGCGTTCGGTTATCGCCGTTATTTTTTCGTAATCCGACGCATTTTCGGGCAGAAGAAGCTCGTTATTCAGCTCGGAAATTTCATTTTCAAGCTTCTCTGCACGCTCCTCTGCGCGGGAAATTCTCGTTTTAAGCCGCCGAATCTCGCTCTGCTGCTCCTTTCGCCGCATATAATCAGCCTTATTCGCGCTCGCGGTGGTCGGTTCTTTTTTAGCCGCCGAGATTTTCTGCTCCTCCGACTGCTCAAAAAACGCTTCCATGTCCGCGACCTCCTCCACGCCGTTCGGGGTCAGGCGAAGCAGGCGGGTAGCCGTCTTTCTGATAAGGTATCGGTCGTGAGAAATGACAAGGGCTGTTCCGTCGAAGCCGTCGATTGCTGCTTCGAGAGCCTCGCGCGATGTTATATCGAGGTGGTTGGTCGGCTCGTCGAGGAGGAGCAGGTTACAGCCGCTGAGCATAAGCTTTAGAAGTGCGATACGCGCCTTTTCGCCGCCGGAAAGCGTGGAAATTTTTTTGAAAACGTCCTCGCCGCTAAAAAGGAAGCTGCCCAGAGCCGTCCGCGCCTCGGTCTGAGTCATTTTCGGGTAAGCGTCCCAAAGCTCGTTGAGGACGTTTTTTTCGTCGGAAAGACCCGTCATAAGCTGGTCGTAGTAGCCTGTTTTTACGTTTGGACCATAGTAAACGCGCCCGCTGTCGCCGCTGTATTCCTTAATCAGCAGCTTAAAGAGCGTGGTTTTTCCGCAGCCGTTTGCCCCCATAATAAAGACGCGTTCTCTTTTTCTTACGGTAAAATCCACGTTTCTGAACAGGGTCGAGCCGTCAAAGGATATGCTCAGATTTTCGGCGGTTAAAATTTCGTCGGTTACGGGTTCGTCGCAGTGAAAGCGGAAATTCAGCTTTTTCGGCGGAGCTTCGGGCTTTATCAGGTCGGCTTCAAGGCGCTCTATCTGTTTTTCCTTGCTGGCGATGGTGATATAGTTGCGCTCCTGATTAAAACGCTTCTGCTGTTCGATAATGCCCTTTATACGGTTGATTTCCTCGAGCTGATTTTCGTAGTGGCGCCAAGCAATTTCCAAATCCTCCTCTTTTTTCTTGCGGTACATTGTATACCCGCCCTTGTAGGCGGTAAGGCGCTTATTTTCAAGCTCAAAGGTGCGGCTTGTTACGCGGTCGAGGAAAAATCGGTCGTGTGAAATGATGATATATGCGCCCTTGTAGTCGAGAAGAAATTTTTCAAGCCACGCAAGGGCGGGAATGTCGAGATGGTTGGTCGGCTCGTCGAGGAGCAGGAGATTTGCGCCGGAAAGGAGCAGCTTTGCGAGCTGAACCTTAGCCTTTTCGCCGCCGGAAAGCACGGAAACGGGCTTATTCTGTTCCTCCTGTGAAAAGCCGAGTCCAAGCAGGCTGCTCATTGCGCGCGTCCGGTAGGTAAGTCCGCCCATCGCCTCAAACCTTTCTTGCAGAAGCATCTGCCTTTCAAGCATTTCGGGCGAGGTATTTCCCCCGTCTATTTCGCTGTGGAGCTGTTCAAGCTCGTTTTCGAGCCTTGCAACGGGCGCAAAAACGCTCAGCACCTCGTCGTACATACTGACGGAGCTGTCGCGCACAACGTGCTGTTCCATATAGCCGAGGGTGGTATCCTGTGATTTGACAAATTCGCCCTCGTCGGTAGGGATTTCCCCGCGCATAAGCTTAAAGAGCGTGGTTTTTCCGCAGCCGTTTCTGCCGACAAGCCCGATTTTATCGTTTTTATCGACCTCGAAGGTCACATTTTTAAATAAAAGCTCTGCGCCGAAATAAAGCGCAATATTTTTCGCGTTGTATATTATCATATCTGCTTCCTTATTAAATTGTACCGTGTTTTTCGTTATTCTCATGTTCATCCGCACAATGACAAATGCCGCGGCAATATACAGTGCTGACCTTGCTGCTTCCGAAAGGCACGCTGCCTCACGGAACACGCGCGCCCCTGCGGCGTGGTGAAATTGCTCTGCAATTTCACCCGCCCTGCGCGGGCTTTGCCCGCGCAGGGCGGAGCGGCGCGGCTTTGCCGCGCCGCCGCCGCAGGGGCGCGCCCTCCCCGATTGCAGCC
>CAZFMC010000011.1:14571-43995 GCA_964520065.1 uncultured Ruminiclostridium sp. | reverse complement strand
GTGGGGTTGTTTTTTTGTGCTCATATTTCCCCCCGGCGGGGGGGGTTTTTGCCGGGGCGGGGGGGGGGGGGGGTGTGTGCCCCGCCCCCCCGCCGCAGGGGCGCGCCCTCCCCGATTGCAGCCTGCTTAAATATTCGCCGTATTGTAGCCAATGACGGACAAAATGCGCAGCTCCCCGCCATAAAATGTGCTAAGCGGGATATTTTTTAAGCTATCCGTACAGACCAAGTATTCACCCTCAGCTATCCTCGTCACTATAACCTGAAGAAAAGGCTCGCCGTTATCGAGAAGTTGGATAATATCGCCGACGTCGGCGGTTTCGGATTCCTCAGCGACTAAGCCGAAGCCTGTGTTCTCGGTTGCGTAAGTCCAGAATCTCCCGCGCTCGTACCACGACCTTGTGCAGCCGCTGTGTTCACGCGCGTTATTCTCCTCGTAACCGTACCACTTCCACTGCGTAAGCTTGTCGCCCTGCGCGTCCATCGGTATCCCGCCCGCTATAAGGCACTGCGAGCAGAAATTGACGTCGTTTTCCTCGTAGCTGCCGTATTTTGACGAGTTACCGTGCGATGCCTCCGCGTATTCCGCGGCGGCTGTCCTGTCGTAGTCGTACTCCGCTGTAAAAATCGCCTCGGCGCTCTCCTGCCGAATTTTTTCGGTAAGTCCGCCGCTCCACTCCGAGCATAGCGCCTCCGCCCGCTTGATATACGGTGAGTAATATGTATAAGACATATCGCTTTGAGTATATCCGTGTTCGGCAAGTGCGGCGTCAAGAGCTTTTACGGCAGTTTTTCTGGCGGGACGGTCGGAGGAGTGCTTTTTAATAAGGCGGTTTTCCCCGCTTTTCGCCAGAACGAAGGTATGATGCTCTTCCCCGCTCGTTTGGACGCCGACTCCCGCGTACTCAAACGCAAATATGCAGCGAACGTTCAGCGTAACGTTGCCCTCGCGGTCGGTTTCACGTGCCAGAGCTGTGTAATTCACGCTGCATTCTGAAAAAGACAAATCCACGGCGGAGCTTTTGGCGGCGTTAATTTCGCAATCCAGCGCAAGCGCGTCGATCAGCCCGTCCTCCGACTGAAAAATAAAGCAGTCGGAAATATCCTCGCGGTAAAACCCGCCGAGCGAAGCGAAATAAAGTGAAAAAAATTTTTCTAAACAGGCTCTTTCCTCCTCGGGGACATTTGACGAAGCGAACGGGATAACGGTAACATTAACGTCCGAAAGGTGAACCGACTTTTCCCCGCCATAAAGGTCGGTATCAAGAAGGGCGTCAAGCTTCCCGCTGAAGTCGAAAATATCCCATGCAAGAATAAAGCCGACAACGGCGATTGCGGTTATAGTAAGCACAATCAGCGTTGTCAGCAGCGTTCTTAATTTATTCATATCAGGACCAGCCGCACTCGTCGTAGTCCGCCCATTTTTCGGCAGCCTCCTGCTGACCGAGCTTGTAAACGATATAAATTGCGCAGCTGATAATGAGTGCAACAGCCGCAAAAACAGGGATTATTACCCCGGATGCTCCGCCTCTCGCCGCAGGTGTGTTATTGTTTTTCATACGCACGTTCCTTTCGTATGCAGGTTTATCTCGTCTGTTATGCTTTTCATTATACAATACTTTTTCTCAATTGTCAAGAGGCGGCGAGCCGTTCGTTCCGCGCAGCGGAACGAACGGGCGGCGCGGCGAAGCCGCGCCGCCGGCAACTACGGCGTGAGGGCTCTGCTTCGAGCCCTCCGACGGAGTTGCCGCCCGCGAGCCGCCGACGGCTGTTCACTCTATATATAGCTTCGGCTTATTTAAAGCCTTTCATTAAGCGCCTTGCCTAAGCTATATCGGCGAAAAAAAATTGATACTTTCTTTTTTTGAAAAACTCAGTGATTTTTTGCCGTTCGCGTCGGCAATCCCAAGCGGGGATTGCACGCCGCGAACGGCACCGCCTTTTGAAAGTCTTGACTTATTTTCATTTTTGATTAACGGCGGGTCCGGAAATAGTGCTGACCCCGCTGCAATTGAAACCACCGCGAAAGCGGAAAACGCGCGCCCGCCTAGTGGGGGTCGCGGCAAGCCGCGACCCCCGGCGGCGGGCGCGCCGGCTCCGCCGATAAAGCGAAAAGGCCGCTGCGAAATAAACGCAGCAGCCTTTGCGAAAACAAATTAGCCTACGATACCCGAACGTTCAACACCCTCAACGAAGTTCTTCTGAAGGAAGACATACATAATGAGGATAGGCAGAATGGAGAGTAAGCAGCCTGCTTCAATCCATACCAGCCAGTCGGAAGCGATACCCGTTGGAGTACCGTTGTTGAAGAAAGCGGAAATCGTGTTGTAGAGGTTGGAAACCTGAAGTGCAATGGTGTTCGACTTCGTGAAGAACATACCCGAAACATAGGAGTCGTTCCAGTACCATACAACCGAGAAAATAAATACGGTCAGGAAGGAGTTGGAAGCGTTGGGAACCATTACCTTAACGAAGGTTTCAAAGGGACCGCAGCCGTCTAAGTACGCAGCGTCCTCAAGCTCCTTGGGGAGTCCGCGGAAGAACTGACGGAACAGGAAGATAAACAGACCTGCGCGGATACCGTTACAGAAGAACGCCTGTAAATAAAGCGCCCAGGGCTTATCCGCAAGGTTGAGCGCCTCGCCCGAAATCAGCGAAACAAGTCCGAACGGATCAAAGTAACGGAACTGCATAAACTGCGGGATAAGGATAACCTGCGTCGGAACGATAATCTGCATTAAAACAATTCCGAACAGAAGCCCCTTGCCCTTAAACTTGAATCGTGCAAAGCCGTAGCCCGCAATTGAACAGGTCAGAACCTGTATAATCGAGCAGACAACGTTAACGCTTACCGTGTCCCACACAAGCTTCGGATAGTCAATAGCGTTCCACGTTTCAACAAGGTTGTCAATCGTGAAGGTTTTGGGAATCCAGAGGATAGACGGGTCGGACATTTCTGCCTGCGGTCTGATTGCGCACGAAACCATATAAAGAATAGGATACAGAATAACGTAAGCAAGTCCAAAGAGGATAAGGAAGCGGAAAACAGGCCAAACCTTTTCCGAAACACGTCTGCCGAGAATATAGCGATAATGCTTCTTCTCATCGTCGTTGTACTTGAAGTAGTGGGTGATAATCTCCCAGCTGCCGACATGGTACTGGCTAAGACGCTTCTTTTCTTCCTTTTTAAGCTGACGCTTTGATTTTTTTACGGGGATTGCCTTCACTTCAGCCGATTCAGGCTGAAGCTGCGCTTCGATTTTCGGAAGCTCGGCTTCGGTTACAGGCATTTCGGGAGTAACCTCTTCCGAAGCAACCGATTCTTTTTCAAATTCATTGTTGTCCATTGAAGCTCTCCTTTCTTTAATCTACCTGGTAGAATATGAACTTTGATACAATTGCGGAAATAATTCCGAGTACGACCGCAACAATTGCGAAGTACGCCCAAGCCATAGCCGACGAGAAACCGTAGTCCCAAGAACGCGCATAGCTCATAACCTGCTGCATTACAGGGTTGTCGGTCTTTACAAACGCGTCAATTACCGTGTAAATGAGGTTTGCGAAAATCATCGGCGAAATTGTCGGGAAGGTAATCTTCCAGAAGAATTCCCAGCCCGTAGCGCCCTCCATAGAAGCCGCTTCCTTAGCGGAAACAGGAATCTGCTGTAATGCCGCGATGAATATAAGAATCTGAATACCCGAATCCCAGATGAGGTTTAAGATTGTACCCGTAATCTCGGAAACCATGTCCGCAAAGGACTGGCTGATGTTGTTCAGACCCATAAACTGTAAGAATTCCTGAACGAAGTCCGCCTTAAAGAGCGCGCTGAACTGCGAAGCGTCGCCGACGCCCTGCGCCAGCATATCACCGTTGATAACCTGTAAAACAGGACCCGTCGCAATGAGTACCGGCAGGAAGAAAATCGCTCGCGCAAAGGTTCTTCCCTTAAACTTGTCGTTAAGCAAAAGCGCAACGAAAAGGGAGAAAACAAGGATAAGCGGAACAGAGTACGCAGTTTCACCAAGAGAAGAAACAAGGTTCTGCGGATAGTTCGGGTCCTCGGTGAACGCCTTCTTGTAGTTTCCAAAGTCGTTCCACTCGGTGTAGATACCCGGGCCGTCCATTCCGTACTTTTCCATAATGTCGGGCTGGCTTACAAGCTCGCAGTAGCTGAGCGAATACCAGAGCGACTGAACAAGCGGGATAAGGAACATATACACAACTCCGACAAACCAGAGTGCGATAAAGCCGTAGCCGTAAAGACCCTTTCTGCGCTCATAGGAAATCTTGCTTTCCTTGATTTTCTTTTCCACACGCGGTTTTCTGCGGCGGATATCAACCTCGCCCGCCGCGTTAAGAGCAGCTGCCGAAGCAGTCATATGACCCGCGTACTTCCGCGCGTTTTCAGCGGCGGGGTCGATTTCCTCAACCGCTGCGATTTCGGGTTCAGCGTTCGGAACAGCTTCGACGTCGCCGACTGTTGACAACTCAACATTTTCCTGCTCCGTGTTTAAGTCTTTTTCAAGCTCACTCATAATCGCTTACCCCCAATCCGTAATCCGCAAGTACATAGGAAGCGCCGTTGACCTTTACTTCCTCGGTATTGAGATTTACATAAATTGTAGTTCCGTCTGAGAACGTTGACTGATATTCCACGTCGGAAATTCTTTCGTAGTCGGTTATCGTGCAGTCGGAAACCTTCGACATTACGTCGTTGAACAGCTTGTATTCGCCTGCCGCGATATCAAGCCAGCCCTCGTAACCCGTGTAATAAAGCACGTCGTATTCGCTGTCGGTGAACTTATTCGGGTCGGTGTACATCATTTCGTACTGAACGGGAGTTCCCGTAACGATTGACATAAGGCGAAGCTCGGAAGCGTTCGCGCTCTTGTTGATTGCCTTGGTGGTGTACGGAACAAGTCCGTGGAGAACCATCTGAGCAAACGGGATATCGTAGTCGATGATATCGTAATTTGACGAATACATCGGAACGTCCTTGATGTAATCGGAGTACTTGATAACGTACTGGTTAGCGTTTTCGGTGAGGACCTTAAGCCCGCTGTTTTCCAGCTTTTCATAGCCCGCCTCAATGATTTCCTTAGCGTCGGTTCTTATGAAATAATATCTTCCGTCGGCATTTCTGCGGCTGAAATCGCTGTAAAGCTTGTAGGAAGCCTGATTGAGCGAAATTCCCGCTGCTCCCTCTTTTTGGAAGGAGGTGGAAAGCTTTTCGAACAGGTCTGTAAAGTAGTAGGGACTTAAAATTGTCCAGCTGTCCTTCGTCTGATGAGGAATACCGAAAGCAAGGTCAAACGGAGTCTGAGTTGCGTAGGAGTTGGTAATCTGCTTGGAAGCGTTAAGCGTGAAGGAATAGCCGTTACCCGACTGATTCAGCTCCATAATATCGCAGCTCGGGAAAATCTCGTAGCCCTGCGAAGTAACATAGTCGCTGAATTCCTTATAGTCGTTCTTACCGCCAAGCTTTGAGGAATACTCAAAGGAAGCCGCAATCTTACCTGTAATTCCCGCCTCGTTGAAATCCTCGTAAATAATCTTGATATTGGACACGCCGCGTTCTTCAAGAGCCTTTACAATTTCAAGCGCCTGCTTGTACGTTGTAGCGGTTGTCTGAATATCTGCGGGGAAGCCGAGAATCGACTGAGTTTTAACAGTTCCGCCGTAAAGCGTGAGGTAGAAGGGAGCTGAATTTGCTTCCGTCTTTTTCTGTACGCCAAGCACGTTCGTAAGGTAATCGCGGTACACGCCCGCAACGTCCGTATAGCTCAGCTCGTCGCCCGAAATCGGGTAGTAGGTAACCGAAACGTCGCCCGACTTGATGCCGTTGGATTCGTAAACCGTGAGCGGCTCGTTAGCCGAACCCATAAAGTACTTATCGGTCGTTCTGGTCATAAATTCAAACCAGCAGTTGTTGAGGTCGGTAACGTTCTGACCTGTAACAGACGCGTGAACGGTTGAAAATTCGTCGCCGTCCGTAGCAATCATTACCAATCCGTTATCGCCGTTCTCACCGCGGGTAATTCTGCCCATAACAGGCATTGTAACCTGCTCGGCAACCGGATCTGCGGTAAGCAGACCAACCGCCATATCGCGTCCGTAAACCACGGATTCGTAGGTGTTGTTATCGCCCGCGAGAGCGCCGTTATTGTAGTTGATAACTGCGCCCGAACCGTCGGGAACGATAATCATACCGTCCGAGCTATGGTCGGCAGCGCCGAGGTTTTCAAGAATATGAATGGAAATAAGCTGATAGCCTGTATTTCCCTCTTCGTCATTTTCGGGACGATTTTCCTTGATTTCAGCGGTAGGAACAGTTGCCGTAAAGGTTCCGTCGCTGTTAAGCACGATTTCAAGCGGAATTTCCATCTCGTACTTATTAAAGGTAAAGTCGATACGAATACCGTTGTCGATTTTGGAAAGCTTTTTCTGAACATTGCTGTCGTAAGCTCTGGAGCTTTCCATAGCCTTACTTTCCGTGCCGACAACCTCGACCGTCATAAGCGTGCTTCTTCTGCTGACCTGAACCTTCTGACCGGGGTCGGTGTTGTAGAAGCTTGACCACCATCTCTGACCGGTCTTTGTGTTTTCCACCATAAAGGTGTACTTATCCGTGTCGACGTAGAGCGCAAGCCCACCGTTTTCAGCCTGCTTTTCCATTGCCGCGAACGCTTCTTCCTCGGAAACGAAATCGCCCTCTGCGGGAATTGCTTCCTCGTTGGAAGCGGCCTCGCTTGTTTCAGCGGGAGCGTCCTCCGACCACGCGGGAACCTGAACGGCAGAAACGGCAATTACAGCTGCGACGGCAGCGGATAAGAGCTTTTTTCTCATAATTTGCATTTTTACACCACCATTTAATAGATTTGTGTGAATCGTTTCTGCGCTAGATACTGAATCTGTACATCAGCTCCGTGTAAATGGAGTAGCCGAATACGAATACGTTCTGGAACAATGTAAGTAAAAGAACCGCGAGGAAGAGGATAATAATCATCGCCACGATTGTGAACAGCATTGCGACCAGTGTTTTCGGGATACTGTACTGATGAACGGTTTTCATCGCCGAAATCATCAGAACAACCGACCATGCGATTCCAAGGTACTGGAAGAAGAACATAAAGCCGGATTCTGTTCTTAAAAGCACGTTACTTGCGATAATGCAGATAACCTGTGTAATAAGGTAAGGAACGAGCGCGTAAGCGGAAACGCAGAAGATATTCTTCATAGTTCCTTCGCCGTCGAAGAGCGTACAAAGCGACCAGTTTCCGACAACCCACGTCACGAAAAGAATAACCGACGATGAGAAATACGGAATAATGTTGAACACCTTAACGTAGGTATCGTTGAAAAGGAAGCCCGTAAGCTGCGCCTGCGCTACCGTAATAAGGAAGAACAGCGCGACAATAACCCAAGCGACCTTCATATTGTAGCCCTTTTTCCAGCGTAAATCGTCGTAGCCCTCAAAGGGGTGTCTTGCCACGTAGAAAGGCCATTTCCATGCGGGCAAATCAAGATCAAATCTCATTATTTGTTACCCCCTTTTTTCTTTTTCAGCCGTCTTTTCTTAACCATACTCCAGATAACCAGTGCAAGAATAATCACAAGAATTGCGATAAGCATCCATGTGAAGTTTGCTCTGATGAACTCGATTCTGAAGCTCTTGAAGGCTCTGTTGTAGCCTGCTCTGGAGTTGCGGTAGAAGTAATCGAGCGCGGTGCCGTAGTCGCCCTGGTTGAGGTAAGCGTTACCTAAACCGATGTAAGCGAGCCAGTAGTTACCGTCGCGGCGGAGAACCTCTTCCCAAGGACCCTTTGCCTCGTCGTAAAGACCCTCGTTGTAAAGCTCAATTGCGTTCTGAACAATTCCGCCGAACTCGGTCTGCTTGAACACTGTGATGTTATTCTTACGGGAGTCGCAGACGTAAACCTTACCGTTATGCGCCTCAACAGACGAAACGGAAGTGAACGTACCCTTCTGAGTACCCTTTCCGCCGAAGATGAACAGCAGGTCGCACTCGTCGGTATACTGGAAAACTCTTCCCGTTGCGAAGTCGAGCAGGTAGATATTTCCGTTTTCGTCTACGTCAACGTCGCAGATTGCGGAGGTATAATTCTTACCCTTGTAGTAATACTGCGCGTAATCGCCGTAGGTATACTGGTCGTAGCCGAGGTTTGTGAAGATGTTAGTACCTGCGGGGTTAAGCTTTTTCAGAATATCGGTATCGGAGGTACGGCTTTCGGTTACGGTGTAAATAAAGCCCTCGTCGTCGATATCGATATTTGAAATTTCAATCGCTACGTTCTTTCTCATTTTAATAATCTGCTCACGGGTATAAATGAGCTTCCAGAACTGCTGAGCGATAACCTCTGCGGTAGCGTTTACACGGTTTGCGCCGTAGTAGCCGTTAAATGTTCCGTCTGCGGAGAACTGAACAGTACCCTGCGTAATGGAAGGAACAACGACGTAAACGTTGAAAGCGCTGTCAACCGTAACTTTTTTCGGATTGAAGGTAACCTGCGCGTCGTAAACGTCGCTTGACGGACGCACATATTCCATTTCAATTTCAAGGTTGAGGTTAAAGCAGACTACGCGCTGGTTGCCGGAATCGGCGACATAGATAAGGGTGTTTCCGTCCTTATCCGTTCTTGCATAAACGCCCGTAGGCTGATTAAAGGTTGTCTGCTTTATTGTACTTTTACTTTCGGGATATTCCGCGCTGTAAGAGAGCTGGCTGATAACGTAGGTTGTTTCGGCGGTGAAATCCTCGTCGGTAACGATGATTCGGTTATTTTTGCTGTCCGCGATGTAGAACCTTTCGTTATCCATATCAATGTACATATCGCTCGGTTCGGAGAGAGAGCCTACTCCGAGGTCCGTACCGTTTACCGTTTTATCAACAACGAAGCCGTTCTGCGAGGGAATCGGGTCGCCCCACCAGTCGTAGTTGTAGCCGGTATACGGTTCATCTGCCGAAGCTGTAGCCGCGAGAGAAGTAACCGCGACAGCGCCTATGCAGACAAAAGCGGTAAGCTTTTTCATAAACCGCATTAAAATCATTCCTTTCTTCATTATGATTAGTCCTTAAGACCGCTCTGTGCCATTGTTTCGACAACCGAGCTTTGGCAGAGAACGAATATCAGCATAGGCGGTATCATTAAGATTACGACAGCCGCCGCGGCAACACCCGCACGGGCGATACCTGAAGCTGTAATCTGCTGTAAAACAGTGGGAATGGGTTTTAATGCTTCGTTATAGATGAAGGAATAGCCTGTAATCTGCCAAGCGCCGTTGAAGGCGAAAATCATAAGCGTAAGCCAAGCGGGCTTAACGTTAGGCATTACGATCTGCCAGCAGATTCTTGCGTGTCCTGCGCCGTCGAGGTGAGCGGCTTCAATCATAGCGTCGGGAATCTGACCCATAAACTGACGCATAAGGAACAGACCCATAGGAGTTGCTATATAGGGGAGAGTGATTGCGAAGTAGGTATCGATAAGACCGATTGTCGCCATAACCATATACTGCATGATAAAGAGAACAGTACTGGTAAACAGGAGGGCAACCTCGATAATCTTATTGAGAGCGGTCTTTCCGGGGAAGGAAACCTTAGACAGCGCATATGCAGCCGAGGAGGAGAATACGAGCTGCGCCACGGTTACAACGATTGCAACGAAAACGGAGTTGAATATGTAACGTGAAAAGGGAACCCACATATTGGAAGCCGTATTCATAAGGTCAACGAAGTTCTGATTTGTGGGCGCCATAGCGTAAAGCTTAGGCGGGAAGAGGAACAATTCCTCGGGGGGCTTGATGGACTGAATAACTGAAAGATAAATCGGGAACAGCATAAACAGTCCGAGCAGTGTTAAGAGTACAAATATGGCAATATCGCCGCCGAGGCTTCCGCCATATTTTTTTCTGGATTTTCTAATCCTCATGACTACCGTCCTTTCAGAAGTTTATTGTCTTCAAATTTGTAGTTAATCGAGATATTTGCCGAGTATCTTCTTGATAGCCCAGTTTGCTACAAGCATTACCACAAACAGCACGAAGCATATTGCGGAAGAATATCCCATTTCATATCTGATAGAGCCGTAGTCGAATGCGTGGGTCATAATTGTATGACCTGCATAGTCGGTTGTCGGGAATGCCGTAAGGAAACGACCGATATCACCCGCCGTAAACGAGCTTGTAATCTGCATAACCGCGGCGAACATAAGCTGCGGGCCCATAGCGGGGATAGTTACGTAGATAAGCTCCTGCGCTCTGTTTTTGATACCCTCGATAGCGCCTGCCTCGTAACGGTCGCGGGGGATACCCTGAAGACCTGCACGGATAGCGAGGAAGCCTGCGCCGAGAGCCATCCAGAGCTGAACGACGATGAGAACGCCCATAATGTAGTTAGCGTCGGTAAGCCACTGGATTGCGCCGTTTGTGATACCGAGGTTGATAAGGTAAGCGTTTGCGATACCGTAGGTATCACCGGAGAAAATGAGCTGCCATGTGGAGTAGATATTACCCGCAAGGGTCGGAGCGTAGAAAACGAAGGTAAACAGCGTTTTGAGCGGTCCGGGAAGCTCATTTATAAGCCAGGCGAGGATAAAGCAAAGGAAGTAGCTGAGCGGTCCTGTTACAACCGCGAAAACGAGCGTATTTTCGATTGCCTTTAAGAAAACCTCGTCCTCCAGGAACAGCGAGTAGAAGTTTGAAAGTCCTACCCACTGCGGGAACTGCGCCATATTGAAGTTCGTAAAGCCCATCGGGAGCGAAATCAATACGGGAATAAGTGTAAAGATGGTAAACAGAATGAAGAACGGAGCGATAAGTCCGTAGACTCCGATATTTCTTCTCATCTGCATCAACGTATACCGGAATTTATTATCCTCGATATACATTGCCTGTTCTTTTTTAGCCAAAGCTCGATTCCTCCTCTTTTGTTAATTGCCGAACGTTGAAAGGTCGGTGTTCTTTCTTTCGATTTCGGAGTTGATATCTCTGTTATAGGAAGAAAGCGCATATCTCGGATTCCATGTATCGTTGACAACCGCGCGGAAAGCGTTTTTCACGTGACGTGTTGTCGCATAGGAAGCGGGGATAATCGGAATTTCAACTGTCTGGTTCATCTGGGCTGAAATCTTGTTATATTCTGCGGTTGACCACGGGAGCTGAGAAAGTGCGTTTACGTTTGCGGTATCGAAACGACCCATCTGACCCATCTGACCCTCGATGGTACGTCCGTACTGAACCATAATTTCGTCGGAGGTAAACCACTTTATAAACGTCCAAGCGGCGTTGATATCGGGACACTTGTTAAAGATAACCGCGCCCGCGCTGCCGGAGTTTGCTGCGTGAGAGATTTCGCCTGTTTTGTTTCCGTTTTCGTCAACAACAGGAGTTCCGGGAACGAGTGTGAAGTCCCAAAGACCGTTAATTTCAGGGGCGGAAACCGTAAGCTGGTTAAAGAACGTATAGTTCTGGATTATGATTGGCATTTCACCTGTTCTGAAACGTGAGAATGCGTCATAAGTCTGTTCAAAGTCATAAATTGTGTAGAAATCTGTCCACTGCTTGAATGCGTCAACAACAACCTTCTTATCGTAAGTTGTCTTTGTGAGGTCGTCAACATACATATTGTTGCCGGACTGTAAAACGAGCATTGAGAAGGTATCGCCGGATTCAAATACCGAGCTTGAGAGGTTGGAAGCGGGCGAAAGAAGACCTACCGTCAGGTAAGAACGCTGTAAAACAGGGATAATATCAATAAGCTCATCCCACGTTTCGGGAATTTCGTCAACGCCAAGCTCTTCAAGAATATCGGTACGGTAGAACATCATCGGGAAGGACTGCGAAACGGGAAGTCCGTAAACGCCGCCGTTGTAGGTGTAAAGCGTCATAATGTTGTCGGTGAAGCGGTTTTCAACGATTTCTTCGTAGTCGTTGAAGGTCGAAATATCGACAAGCAGGTCACGCGCCGCACACTGAATCGGGAAGTCGCCGCCGAGGAACAATGCGACATCGGGACCCTTTCCTGCGAGGGTAGCTTCAAGGATACCGCCCTGTACAAGGTTGATGGAGATATTTACACCCTGATTGTTCTGGTTAAAGTCGTTATCAACGAGGTCTTTAACAACGGTTGCCTGGTCACGTCCGAGCGAAACCCATACGTTGATGGACTTTTCGGTCGAATCGGAAAGCATTGTATAGTCCTCGAAGAAGGAACCGATAAAGGACTGGAAGCCGAAAGCGAACTCCTCAAAGAAGTTGCCGTTAGCAGCGGAGGGCTGCTCGTTATCGGTGTAGATTTCAAAGTAGTCAAGCTCTAAGGGCTGGTCGCGGTAGTCACGCATCCAAGCGGAAACGGAAGCGATATAGTCCTTGAGAGTGCCGACCATTGTCGGGATATCGTCGCGCTTATCGCAGCAGCGCTGTAAAATAACGGCAAGCGACTGGAGCGAGGAAGCTTCAGAGCCCTGTCCGAGCTGTTCAATATTTGCCTTTTCAGCGTAAAGAGTTTCAATTGCCGATTCAAAGGTCGGGATAAGCTCAGGAATCTGAATATCTACCATATAGTCGTTATACTCATCGGGGTCGGGACCTGTAATCATAAGTATACGTCTGTAATAGTAGTTAAGCGTGTAAACGAGGTCGTCAAGACGGCGCATAATCTCACCGATATCGCCGGGGACAGCTTCCATTGTAATGGTATGCTCTCCTGCCGTAAGGTAAAGATACATATCCTCGCCGTTATCGTCCTTAAGAACCTGTGTATACCAGTTTGCGTCGTAAGCGAAGCCTACGCAGTCAAGGGTCTTATTCGGAACAACGCCGTCAATATAGATACGGCGGTTGGAATAGAAGCCGCGCATTGTGTTCTGTCTTGCCTTGAACGCAAATTTGTAGTAACCGTCGTTAGGAACCGTAAAGCTCCAGGTGATAGCCTGGGTTGACTTTTTCCAGGTCGCACTGCCGATAGTGTTATAACGCTGCTTGGTGGGGTGCGAGGGGTTAGTCTTGCTGGAGGTTCTGTCGTAGGTTGCGTAAAGTGTAGAGGAAGTTTTGTAGAGGGGCGATTCCGCCTGAACGAGAATGGTTTTTGTACCGATATCGTTCACATTTGTAAGGGCGGGAGTTGCCGTAACGGAGGGCTTTTCGTAATCGGGAAGCTCCTCATAATTTTTAAAGGTAATTGATTTAAGGGCAATATTTACACGGATACCCTCAAGGGTAAGGGTATGAGTTCCCTTTTCGAGGTAGAATATGTAGGGGTTGTTAAAAAGACCCTCTTTATCCTTAATGGGGTAATTCACCCACATATCCTTTTCAATCTGCGTAGGCTTAAGGTCGTTATCTCTGCTGTCCTTACGGATTGCGGTTGCGTCAATCCAGTAGCGGTCGAGAGTGATGTCCTTGCAGGCGGTGAAGGGATATTCTCCGTCAATCATAATTCCGAGGTCAACGGTTGTGCTTTTTCCCGCAATCGTGAAATACAACATTTCCATATTGTAAATTCCCGTTTCCTCGACTTCAAAATCAAAGCTTATTTTTCCCTGATTGTTTGTCCAGACGAAGCAGTCGTCCTCTCCCTCGTACCTTTCGATTGAGTATTCGGGAAGTCCGCCGTCTGTTCCCTCGGAAATCTCTGCGTCCTTAGCGCTGATAACGATTTCCTTATTGGGAGCATTTTCTCCGCTGTACTTTGTATAATACGCGCTGTACGTATTATCGCGGTTTCCCGTACTCATAATGTTGGTGATAGTAGAAACCTCACCGCCATTTTCCGCGGGATTATCCGCTGACTGCACCTGTTCATTCTCTGCCGCTGCTTCTTCCTCTGCGAAAACAGCAGGCTGAGAGGTTACCAGGATAGCTGCCGCAAGCATAGCGGCAAGCAATTTTTTCTTCTTGTTGCCCAAAATTAGCTCCACCTTTCTCTTTGAGTTGACCCTTGAAAAGCATTACTGCTTATAAATAGAAATTTTATCCTCTTCAAGCTCTACGCAGACCTTATCGCCGCCCTTTAATCCAAGCGCTTCAAGATAAGCTCTCGGAATTTGCAGCCGTCCCGCCCTATCCAGGACAATCAGTTCATCGTGGCTCTGATTTTCCTGCATATCGCGGATTTCCTGCTGTTTAAGCTCTCCGAGCTTTTCAAATGAAATACCGTCGTAGGAAACGGGCTTTCTTCTGATAAGCTCGCTTGAGGTTTTACCGTCGCGTATAGCAACTACGCGATCGATTGATTTTGAGAGATTCGTATCATGGGTAACGATGATAACGGTAACTCCCGTTTCTTTATTTAAACGTTTAAAAACGTCTAAAACATTGTTAGCGGTCTTTGTGTCAACAGCGCCCGTTGGCTCGTCTGCGAGCAGCAGCTTCGGGTTATTGCTCAGTGCGATAGCGATAGCGCATCTTTGCTGTTCACCGCCGGACATCTGACCTAAAAGCGAATTTTTTCTGGCGGAAAGACCCACCATATCAAGCAGCTCCTCCGCTCTTTTTCTGCGGTTGCTGTAACCGCTCAGAAGCATCGGCATTTCGACATTTTCAACTGCCGTAAGGTACGGAATAAGATTTCTGGCATTTTTCTGCCACACGAAACCTACCGTTCGCCGCTTATATTCGATAAGCTCCTTTTCACCGAGCTTCAGCATATCCTTCCCGTCTATAAACAAGCTGCCTGCGGACGGCTTATCGAGTCCGCCGAGCATATTCAGGAGGGTTGATTTACCCGAACCGCTTGCGCCGACAATTCCCATTATTTCTCCGCGTTCAACGGTAAGGTCAAGCCCTTGCAGCGCCATAACCTCAACCTCGGTGGTTTTATATATTTTAACGAGATTATCGCACCTTACCATCACATTTTCGGGAGGCGCGAGAAGAACTCTTTTCGGCATATTATCTCCTTATATATATTATAATGGTATAGTGCGTTCGGATATGTCCGTAATTTTTCCGTCGTCGAGCGTGTAAACAACGTCCGCAAGCTCCATCATAGCTTCATCATGCGTTGTCATTACAACAGTTATTCCGTCCTCTCTCACAAGCTCCTGAAACAGCTTAACAACAGCTATTCCCGTTTGCGTATCGAGAGCGGCGGTTGGCTCGTCGGCGAAAATTATTTTCGGCTTATGTGCGACAGCTCTCGCAATTGCGACTCGCTGCTGCTCGCCGCCCGAAAGCTCGCCGGGACGATGCTTCATACGTTTTTCAAGACCCACTCTTGCCAGACATTCTCTTGCTCTCCCGCTTCGTTCGGAAATGGGAGTTCCCGCAAGACGGAGTGCAAATTCGACATTTTCGTAAGCGGTCATTGTAGAGATCAGAGCGACCGACTGAAACACGAAGGCAAGTCTTTTTCTTCGCAGTGCGTCGCGCTTTTCGTCGCTCAATGCTCCTATATCTTCTCCGCAGAAGTAAACGTTACCATTATCCTGTCTATCGAGTGCGCCGAGGATATTTATAAGGGTGGTCTTACCCGAACCCGAACGTCCGCGCAGGCAGACGAGCTGCCCCTCATTGACGGTAATATTAACGTCGGTAAGCGCGTTTACAACATTTCCGTCGCCTATATTAAAGCTTTTGGATACATTTTCGGCTTTCAGAACAACTTCCATAGGCTTCCTCTTTTTTACAGGATAGCGTCAATTTGCCCTATTGACACGTTTCTATTATACCAAATATTATGCGTTTTGTCAATATTTATAAAAACATTTTACTCAATTTATATGCTTTGCGACATTTTAAACAATATGTACAAAATACGTGTTAATTTTTCGTAGATTTGACGAAAATAATCATATATATTGATGAAAAAGGGACTTTAAACACAAGATATAGATTACTTTAAATGTATTAAATGAAAACGTTTTAAAAAAAGTAAAAAAATATTTTTAAAAATTTTTATTAAGTAATAAGACTTAAATTATACATTTTGTAAATTCAAAAATTAATATATCTCTCGGTTAATTTTTCTGTAATCGTTTTATCATAGCTCAGACAAGCTATCCCCTCTTCTCAGAAAGAGTGGTAATGCACTTATTGAACATTTTTATTGAAAAAATTCAACCTTATTGAAGCTTTTTTAATCATTTCATTGACATTTTTGATTTCGTATTATATAATAATGGTATATGAATAAATTCTGATTAAAAAGAGGGATACAAAAATGATAAGAAGTATGACAGGTTTCGGCAGAGAGCGCCGCGTTATCGGCGATTACGACATCAGCGTTGAAATACGCTCGGTAAACAGCAGATATTTTGAATTTTCCGCAAGGCTTCCGCGCTCTTGCCAGTTTATGGAGGATAAGCTGAAAAATCTCGTTAAAACAAGCGTTACCCGCGGAAAAACAGAGCTTATTCTCTTCATTTTTAACGTTCAGGGTAAGGAAGCCGCCATCACCGTCAATAAACCTATTATTGAAAGCTATGTAAATGCTCTGAGGGAAGTCGGAAAAAACTGCGGACTGAGCGACGACCTCACGCTGAAGGACGTTTTCAATATGACCGACGCTTTTACAATTTCCCGACCCGAAGAGGACGAGGAGCTGCTCTGGAACAGCGTTAAGGAAACAGCTGAAGCGGCGCTGAACAATTTTGTTTCAATGCGAGAGGCGGAGGGCGTGAAAATGCGCGCAGATTTGCTTGAAAAGCTCTCAAATATCGAAAAAATGGTTGAACAGGTCTGCATTCTTTCTCCCGAAAATGTCGAAAATTATCGTAAAAAGCTGTACGATAAGCTTTGCGAGGTTCTTGGCGACAGAAATATTCCCGAGGAGAGAATTTTACTTGAGGCGGGAATTTTTTCCGAAAAAACAGCCGTTGACGAGGAAACAGTTCGCCTTAAAAGCCATTTTTCCCAGTTCCGCTCAATGCTTGAAAGCAGCGAGCCTATCGGCAGAAAGCTTGATTTTCTCGTGCAGGAGCTTAACCGCGAAATAAATACCATCGGTTCAAAGGCGCAAAGCCTTGAAATAACGAAAATTGTCGTTGACGCAAAGAGTGAAATTGAAAAAATACGCGAACAAATTCAGAATATAGAATAAAATTTCTTATTTTGCCGTAATTGTGCTTGCAAAAAGCGTGTTTTTGTGATAAAATAAATCTGAGTTTAAATTTTTGGGCAAAACCGCCTTTTTGTCTTATTTTTCGGTTTAATGCCCTGTGGAAGGAAATGGATAATGAATTCGTTTAACGACATTTTTGAATTGATGAAGAGTAATCTCGACCTCTCTCCAACAGCTATGAATCTGTGGATAAATCCTATCAAGCCTGTCAAGCTTAATAATAATAAGGTTGTTTTATATATAGCTGACAGCTATGTTAAAAAGGTTGTTTCGGAGAATTATAACGACGTATTTAAGGTGCAGCTTAAGGAAATCCTCGGCTTCGACGTCGAAATTGAATATATCTGCGACGATGATAAGGTTCAGATTCATACCAGCGACGCCGTGGATTACAGCGAACCTATACCGGAGCTTCAGGACGACCCCTACATAGTTCATAAGCTCCACGAAACCGAAAAAAACAGCAATTATCAGCATACCTTCGACACCTTTATAGTCGGCGAAAGCAACCGCCTCGCCTGCGCAGCCTGCAAGGCTATCGCTCAGGGACAGGCAAGAAATTATAACCCGCTATATATTTACAGTGAGCCGGGACTTGGAAAAACCCACCTCCTGTGCGCGGTAAAAAATGAAATTTTACTTAACCACCCCGATTATAATATAGTGTTCGTGTCGGCGGAAACCTTTGTAAACGAATTTGTAAATTCCGTCCGTACCAATAAAACAGACGATTTCAAGAAAAAATACCGTACCGCGGATATGTTTCTGGTGGACGACGTGCAGTTCTTCTCAGGTAAAAAGGAATCCCAGAACGAGCTTTTCCATACCTTTAATGAGCTTCACGCAGCAGGTAAACAGATAATTCTTACCTCGGACCGCCCGCCAAAGGAAATCAACGATATCGAGGAAAGACTTCTTACCCGCTTTGAATGGGGACTTCTCGCGGATATCGCGCCGCCTGAGTTTGAAACAAGGCTTGCAATTATAAAGCGTAAGGCGGAGCTGCTTAATATGCACGTTCCAAATAATGTAATGGAGCTTCTTGCAGATAAGCTGAAAAATAATATCCGTCAGATAGAGGGAGCAATCGTCAAGATGAACGCAATGTCAATGCTCACCGAAACAACTCCCACGGTTTTTATGGCGCAGAATATAATTCGCGACGTTATGACCGAGCAGCAGCCGATTCCGATTACCGTTGAAAAGGTAATTACCGAGGTTTCTCATATTTTCAACGTTTCTCCGGAGGAAATACGTTCCCAGAACCGCAATTCGCAGGTTTCTACCGCGCGGCAGGTTGCTATTTACGTTATAAGCAAGGTTACCGGACTTTCCTATACATCAATAGGCAAGGAATTTGGAGGACGCGATCATTCTACAATCGTTTACGCTACAAATAAGGTGAAAACCGTGATGCAGAAGGACCCCGCATATCGCGCAACAGTTGAAGATTTAATAAAAAATATCGGGAATATGTAATTTTTTTCTCTCTGCAAGGCTTAGAAGAATTGAAAAAGCTCGAAAAAAATATTAAACCTTCCCTGTTAAAATGTTGAAAAACAGCAATGTCCGTTTTTGTCAGCGTTTTTTTCGGATTTTCAACAGGTTATACGCGTGGAAAATATGAAAAGTGTGGAAAAGTGAGTTTACAGATAGTAAAATCAAGTGGTATTTTATACTTACAGTAGTTTATATTATTTACTATTTTCCTTATTTTATTCAACTTTCCCTTCAACCGTATTCAACAGCGTGTTGAATGTCGGAAAATGTCCGAAAAAATTCCACATTTTTAACCTTTACCGCACTAATTTTTCCCGCCGGAAAATGGCTTGTTTAAAAAGCCCGACGGACTTTTCAACAGTTTTCCCGCCCCTACTACGACCACCAAAATAATATAATATTTATGGTTTGTTTTTTGTTTTTTCATTTCTCTCCCATTTGAAAAAAATTCAAAAAAAAAATTTTTCTTAAAATTTTAATCATACTTATATTTCACAAAGGGTAAAAAAATATGAAATTCACAATCGAAAGAAATACGCTTTCCGAAGCCTTGATGAACGCTTCAAAGGCAAGCTCCGCACGTTCGTCGATCCCCGCTCTTGAGGGTGTGCTTGTCCATTTGCAGGACGGCAAAATTACCGTAACAGGCTACGATCTGGAAATGGGAATAAAATGTATAATCGACCCCGCCGAGGCAATCGAAGAAGGCGAAATTGTAGTAAACGCAAAGGTTTTCGCCGAAATGATAAGAAAAATGCCGGCAGGACTGGTAGAAATATCCACCGAAGGAGAGGTTGTAACCCTCCGTTCGGGACGGGTAGTTTATAATATTTCCGGCGTATCCGGCGACCAGTACCCGAATATCCCCGAGCTGAGAAACGATATTACCTTTTATATAGAGGAAGCTACCCTCAAAAGCATGATCCGTCAGACCTTTCACGCTATCGCAACCACCGATATCAAGGCGGTTCATATGGGAAGTAAATTCCATATTGAGAATAATACCCTCAGCGTTGTTTCCGTTGACGGCGTGAGAATGGCAAAGAGAGTCGAGCACGTAGAATATAACGATATTGATTTCGTTGTTCCCAGTAAAACCCTCGGCGAGCTTATGAGAATGCTTTCCGATGAGGAAACCGAAAAAAAAGCTGCAATCTGTATCGACAGAAGCCAGATTTGCGTTTCAAAGGACGATTATGTCATCATTTCCCGCCTGCTTGAGGGAAATTTCATTGATTATAACCGTATAATGAATTTTAAGGAAACCTCGACCGCTATCGTAAACGCAAGAGAATTTGCAGAGTCGCTGGACAGAACCCTCCTGCTTAATACAGAGCGTTATAAATGCCCCGTTATCTGCGTTTTTGAAAACGATAAGCTCCTTATCGATATAAAAACCTCTCTCGGTAAAATGAGCGACGAAATTCCCGTACAGTACGGCGGCGAAAAAATTGAAATTGCTTTTAACGCGAAATATATGATAGAATCGCTCCGCAACAGCGAGTGCGACGAGGTTAAGCTCGATTTTTCGGGTCCCCTCTCCCCTATCCGCGTAAAGCCGCTTAAGGACGAAAGCTATGTAGGAATTGTCCTCCCCGTAAGAA
Source organism: uncultured Ruminiclostridium sp. (assembly GCA_964520065.1). Lineage (GTDB taxonomy): Bacteria > Bacillota > Clostridia > Oscillospirales > Ruminococcaceae > Ruminiclostridium_E. The sequence goes on along the minus strand of CAZFMC010000011.1, from coordinate 23,814 downwards.
ATAAGTAAATGTAAAAAGGAAAATAAAATGGAAAAAATTAAGGTAAAGCCTCCTTTTATAAAGCTTGAACAGTTCTTAAAGCTTGCCAATGCAGCAGAAACGGGCGGAATGGCAAAGCTTATGATAAACGACGGTATTGTAACGGTAAACGGCGAGGTCTGCACAATGCGAGGAAAAAAGCTGTATAATAACGACGTTGTAAATGTTAATTTTGAAGAGGAAACGCAGGAGTATGTCTGCGTAATTGAAGAATGATTCTAAAAGCTCTTTCAATCCGTAATTTCAGAAACATCGCCTCGGCGGATTTCGTTTTTCACCCAAAGGTAAATGTGTTTACAGGGAATAATGCCCAGGGAAAAACAAATTTGTGCGAGGCTGTTTCAATATGTCTTGGAAAAAGCTTCCGTTCCTCAAAGCCGCCGGAGCTTGTTCCGTTCGGAAGCGACCCGAAAATTGAAACCTCCGCAGAGTTGATTTTCTCATTTGATAAAAACGACCGCGAAAACCGTATCCTTTACGTTCAGAAGGGCGGTTCTGTTAAGCTTACCTTTAACGGTCTGGAAATGAGCAATGCCGAAGAATTATACGGAGCGTTAAGATATGTTTCTTTTATACCGGAAGATTTGTATATAGTAAAGGGTAACCCCGAAAAAAGACGGGATTACCTCGATTTTGTGTCGAATATGATTAACCGCGTCCATAATTCAAAGCTCAACGAGTATAACAAGGCGCTGAAACAGAAAAATAACCTGCTGGCAAAGTCGGATTTTTATGAGCCTGCTTCTTTGACGGCAATGCTCGAAAGCTGGAACGAAACCCTTGCAAGGCTCGGAGTAAACGTAATGTGCGGACGCTTGAAATACTTCGGTTTTCTTGCGGAATATGCAAAAAATTATTACAGTAAGTTGAATCAGAATAATGAACAACTCTCGGTAGAATATGAAAGCACGATAATGCAGGATATCCCTTATACGACGGAGAATGTGGAGCTGATGTACAGCACGTATTTACAGCGGCTTCACGAAACAGCGGAGCGTGAGCAGAGAATGAAATATACCGTTGTCGGCGCTCACCGCGACGATTTGTTCTTTAAAATCAATAATATGAACGCCCGCGATTTTGGTTCGCAGGGACAGGTGCGCAGCGTGGCTATCGCGCTGAAGCTTGCCGAGGCAAAAATGATATACGAAAAAAGCGACGACCTGCCCGTTATGATTCTGGACGACGTTCTGAGCGAGCTTGACGCCTTTCGCCGCAGCTTTATAATTAACCATATTGACAAATTGCAGACATTTATTACTTCCTGTAATATGTCGGATATGGATAAGGTAAGCGACGGAGCGGTCTGGAACGTTGAAAACGGCAGCTTTGAGAGGATATAAAATGTACGTTTATCTTGGAAGCGACGTTCTCGTTGAAAGCGCGGATATAATCGGAATCTTCGATATAGAACGGGTAACGGTTGACAAATATATGAAAGAATACCTGAAAGCGGTCCGTAAAAAGGGCAAGGTTTATTACGTTTCGCTTGATATGCCGAAATGCTTCGTCGTGTGCCGTGATATGGTCTACGTCACGAATGTGAGCGGCGATACGATAAGAAAGAGGTTTAAGGCGTAAGAAAAAGAAATAGAAGTGAAGCTGTTCCTGCGCCCGCAAGAGTGCCTAAAACGGCTGCAAGCGCCGCCCTGCCGCGCTGTACGGGCTTTTTCGCAGTCAGCTCCTTTAAAAGCCTGTCCGCACCGTCGGTAATTTCACGCTGCGGAGCGTTCACCCGGTCGGGTTTTATGAACAAAAGCGCTCGGTCAAAGTACTGACCGTCCGATTTTACCTCGATTACCATTTTGTTTACACCTTTCATTGATTTTCCTCCTTTTTTCTACTTTCTGTATTATTGTCACTTTACTGTAACCTAAACGTTAAAAATATATTTTTTAACAGGTTTTCCCGTTGAAAGTGTTGAAAACTCCCGTTTTTTAACGGTTAAAAAACGCGCAATTGTTGAAAACTCGGTTGAAAAGGTTAAAAAGTAACGTTTTTAAAGGGTTTGGACAGTTGAAAAGGGAAAAAGTTTTGCGCGATTTTCCACGACGGCGGTGGACAAACTCATATAGTAAAAACAGACAAATTCAGACAGCGTTTTATGTCAATTTTCTACACTTGATTTTGGCTGATAAACAATAGGGTTTGCGGGAATTGACAAAAAAGAAATTTTCAGATTAAATTTACAGAACGTAAAAAAATAAGGAAAAATAAATATTACAAAATGTAAAAATCGGGTTTTCAACAGGTTTTCCTGTTGAAAGTGTTGAAAAGTACTTGAAAATGTCCGTCTTTGCACTGAAAATTGTGGAAAACTCGGTTGAAAAGGTTAAAAAACCGCTTGTTTACGTCTTTTAAAAGTTGAAAAGCGGCTGTTAAAAAAAGTGTAAAAAAAGGAAATATTGCCATGTCAGTTTTATATGTAGTAGGAACGCCGATAGGAAATCTGTCGGATTTCAGCCCACGAGCAATTGAAACGCTGAACAGCGTGGATTTTATTGCCGCAGAGGATACGCGGGTAACGCTTAAGCTGCTGACCCATTTCGGTATTCAGAAGCCGCTTATAAGCTACCACGAGCACAACATACGCGAGCGCGGCGAGTATATCCTCGGACGTATCGAAAACGGCGAAAGCTGCGCGGTGGTTACGGACGCGGGAATGCCGTGCATAAGCGACCCGGGCGAGGATCTGGTAAGGCTTTGCGCGGAACGCGGGGTGGAGGTTAAGGTAGTCCCTTCGCCTACCGCGGCAATGTCCGCACTGGCAATTTCGGGGCTTCCGACGTCGCGTTTCAGCTTTGAGGGATTTCTGAGCGTTACAAAAAAACAGCGCCAGGCGCATCTGAACGAGATAAAGGGCTTCCGTCGGACATTGATTTTCTACGAGGCGCCGCACAAGCTTTTGTTCACGTTACAGGATTTATATGAACAGCTCGGCGACCGAAGAATTGCGCTTTGCCGTGAGCTTACGAAAATCCACGAGGAGGTTTTGCGCGGCACTATTTCGGAAATGCTGGAATATTACCGCGAGAAAAGTCCAAAGGGTGAATATGTGCTGGTAGTTGCGGGTGCGGACGAGGAAAACGAGGCTGAGGAAAAAACTCTCGACGAAGCCTGCGAAATAGCGCGTCGGCTTTGCGAGGACGGAATGAAGCTTTCCGAGGCTTGTAAGGAAGCCGCTAAGCAGACAAAATATACAAAGAGTGAAATTTATACAAAATTAGTCAATGAGTAATGAGGTGAAACGGAATGGCGCAGACTTTGAAAATAACGGTAACGGCTGTTCCGAAGCCCTTAACCAAGCGTTTTATAAAGGTTGAGGGAATTATTAAGGACGGAGAAACCGTCGATTTTCTTGAAAAAATGAAGCCGTTCCTGTTCGGAGCGGATACAACGGGAGCGGCGGAGCTGCTCGGTCTGGATTTGTTCACATTACTGTTCGTATATGAACGACCGTTTCTTGAATACGTGAAAAAGTATATGGAAAAGGTCAGCGAGGGAGCGGCGGAGCTTGTGCGCTTGGCGCTTCTGGTGAATTTTCTGTATATCGGCAGGGCGGTAAGATTGATTCCCCTGCACCGCGAAAAGGACGAGATTTTCGTAAATGAACCCGTGCTGCTGCGGTTAAATATAATAGAAGCGAGAACGGATTTTAAGCGGGTGAATACGCGGATTTTACGGGCAGCCGAAAGAAATTCAAGGAAAAATTTCAACCCCGTTTCAGCTGTCAGTACGCATTATTTTGACGCAATTCATCTTGCCGTGACGAAATATTATATGAAAAAGGCTCTCTCTGAAAAGGAGCTTATCGATAAAATGAATTATCGCCGCTTTAATACGCGGCTGCGGCTTAATACCCGCCCGATTTCGCCGGAGGAGCTTAACAGAATTTTAAAAAGCAAGAGCATTTTTCCTGATATTTCCGAAACGAATGAGCGGCTGAACCTTACCGCATTGTATGCGATGGCGTGTCGGGGAGTTTCGGCGGAGGAGCTTTACAGCGCGGACAGAATTTTCACTGTCGGGGAGGACAGCGAGAGATTTTCGCAGCTTGCGGGCGATTTTATAGATATTATCTGCAATGGAAACGGCGTGGAGATTACCGACGTTTTCGTGAAAATGGCAGAAACGCTGGCGGCGTGGAAAATGCCTGCGCTTGACGGGGTTGACCTTGTTAAAATAAGAAAAAATTATACGCTTTTTTACAGCGGAACTGCCCTTGCGTACAGCTTTGACCGTGCGCTTTGCAGCAGTGAAAAAATGAAAACGCTGATGAGAAAACGTATGATAAATAATTACTGGAATATTTATGAAAAAGTATTGCGTTTAAAGCAGTACAGCTCGATAATTTCGCTCTGCCATACGCTATCTGAGCTTGAAATTGAGATGTACCGCGACCTTCCGACCTATGAAGAAAGGCTTGTGCTGGCTTTCGGTGAGGCGGAGAGAGCAATTGAGGAGATAAACAGGTAATGGAATGCAGAGCTTGCCCGCGCGAATGCGGGGTGGACAGAACGGAGAAAAAGGGCTTTTGCGGCTGCCCGGAGCAGCTTAAGGTTGCTAAAATAATGGTTCATCGCGGAGAAGAGCCTGTTATTTCAGGAACAAACGGGAGCGGAGCGGTTTTTTTCAGCGGCTGCGTCCTGAAATGCCCTTTTTGCCAGAATTACCCTATAAGCCACGGCGGTAAGGGACGGGAAATAAGCGAAAATGAGCTTGAAGCGGAAATTCTCGCTTTGCAGGAAAAAAATGTTCATAATATAAATCTGGTGACCCCAACGCACTATCTGAACACGCTTATCCCGCTGCTGGAGCGTTTGAAACCGCGGCTGAAAATTCCGATTGTGATGAACAGCGGCGGTTATGAGCGGGTTGAGGTGATTCGGCGGCTGGAGGGCTTGGTGGATATTTATCTTCCCGATTTAAAGTATTACAGCAGCGAGCTTTCGGGCAAATATTCCGCCGCACCCGATTATTTTGAAAAAGCGTATGCGGCAATAGAGGAAATGACGCGGCAGCAGACGGGCGCTGTAATAAAAAACGGGATAATGGAGCGCGGGGTAATAGTCCGTCATCTTGTTCTGCCGAACTGTTATAAGGACAGCATGAGGGTTGCGGAAAAAATCAGCGAGCTGAAAAACCGTCCGCTTGTCAGCATAATGCGGCAGTATACGCCGTGTTATAAGGCGGTGGAATATGCGGAGCTGAACCGAAAAATCACCACGTTCGAGTACAGAAAGGTTGTGGATTACTGCGCGGAGCTTGGATTGGAGGGCTTTACGCAGGAAAAGGGCTGCGAAACGCTTGAAATGACGCCGGATTTTTAATGAATTACCGCACAATTAACGGCTCGCGCCTTTGTGTAATCTGACGAAAAATCTGACGGCTCAATCGCACGACAATAATTGTGCGTTGAAGCCTTAAAAAAAACATCTGCTGAAAAAGCTTCAGCAGATGTTAATTTTTTTGAAAAAATAATAAATTTATCTTCCTAAATAATCTATTTCCGAATCAAAATCGGGAACCTCTCCCAGCACGGTAAGGTTGTATTGTTCCAAAAGATTATCATCAGCGGTGATGCTGTTGTCAAGCTTCCAGATAACGATAACGGCAAGAAAGGAAATTGCAAAGCCTATGGCGCTTCCGCAGGCGGCAAAGGCGGTTTCGTTGGGAAAGCTCGGTTCCGACGGCTGCGTCGGTTCGCGGAGAATGGTAAAGGAAGCGCCCGCGTTGTAGCTGTCGATAACGGACGGCATAAGCTCGATAAACCGAAGCATAAGCTTATAGGAAGCGTCGGAGTTGTCGCAGTCGGTGGAAATTTCGAGAATCTGAGTACCCGATTTCTTTTTTACGGAGAACATTTTATCAAACTCGGCGTAGGAAAACCCCGAAGCGAGCGTTTCATTTACGGCGTTGTACATTTGCGGGCTGGTAAAAAGCAGCATACAGGTGTCGGCTTTTTCGCTCGGAGCTGTTCCGTCGGTAGATTCAATGTATATTTCAGAGGTTGTGACGAAATGCTTTTTCATTCCGTACGCGGCGAGAACGTATCCGCAGATTGTCATCAGCACAACGACAACCACGCACATTCGCCAGTTTTTTCTTATTACTCTCAGCAGTTTTTTCGTTTTTATAACCTCCTTTAATCGGCGGCATTTTTACCGCGTCCGCTGACGCGGAAGTCCGTACTTGGGTTAAAGCGGACGCTTTGAAATAACGCCGCCTGCCCGCGGGAATCCGGAAGGGGTTTCGGAAATTTTACGTATAACGACAAGATGTCGGGAGTCGCCCGACGGTAAAGAATATGTGATAACCTGTTCAAGCTGTCCGCCCAGGCATTGAATAGCCTTTTCAGCCGATTTGGTTTCATCGTCCGCGCCTTTCAAAGCGGCGAATATTCCGCCTTTTTTTACGTAGGGCAAGCAAAATTCGCAAAGCACGTTGAGCGCGGCAACAGCCCTTGCGGTCACGAAACCAAAGCTGTCGCGCAGTTCAGGTTTTTTTGCAGTCTCTTCGCTTCGAGCGTGAATTGTGCGGCAGGAAATTCCGAGCTTTTCGCAGGCAAGGTTAAGATACGTTATTCTCTTGCCAAGACTGTCGATAAGCGTAAAATCAAGGTCGGGACGGAAAATTTTCATGGGCAGCGATGGAAAGCCCGCGCCCGTACCAATGTCCGCACACAATGTTCCACGTGGAATTTCAACCATCGTCAGCGGCAGTATGCTGTCAATGTAGTGCTTTTCAATTATTTCGGAAGGTTCGGTAATCCGTGTGAGATTGACTTTTTGGTTGTATTCCAGCATAAAATCCGTAAGAGTTTCAAGCTGAAAAAGCTGCTTTTCATCAAGCTCTAGCCCTGCCGCTCTGAATTTTTCGCACATTTCAGGCATTTTCATTCTCATCGTCCTCCCCTTTTGCTTTTGAGTTTGCCGCAAGCCAGATGAGCAGAACCGAAACGTCCGCAGGATTTACCCCCGAAATGCGCCCCGCCTGACCAATATTGAGCGGCTTGTGCTTGTTCAGCTTTTCCTGCGCCTCCAGACGAAGCCCGCTTATCTGCTTGTAGTCAAGGTCGGTCGGCAGCAGCTTGCCTTCAAGCCGCCTCATTTCCTTAATCTGCGCCTCCTGCGTTTTGATGTAACCCTCATATTTTACATTGATTTCTATTTTGCTCACAATGTCCGCAGAAAGCTGCGGCGCTTTTTTGTCAAATTTCTTTAAATCATTGTAGCCGAGCTGCGGACGCCTGAGCAGGTCGATAAATTTTACTCCCTGCGTAAGCGGACTTGTCCCCTTTTGCGTGAGAAAATTATTAAGCTCTTCGCTTGGGTGTATCGTTGCACGCTTTATGCGCTCTGTTTCCTCACTGACAGTCCGCTGCATTTCGAGAAAATGCCCGTATCTTTCTTCGCTGATAAGTCCTACTGTATGTCCGATTTCCGTCAGACGTTCAGGCGCGTTATCCTGTCGAAGAATTAGTCGGTATTCGCTTCTGCCGGTCATCATTCTGTACGGCTCAACGCAGCCCTTTGTAACAAGGTCGTCAATCAGCGTTCCTATATATGAGCTTGCGCGGTCGAGAATCAGCGGTTCTTTTCCGTCAAGCTTCCGCGCTGCGTTTATTCCCGCAATAAGACCTTGTGCAGCCGCTTCTTCGTAGCCCGACGTGCAGTTAAACTGCCCCGCTCCGTAAAGCCCGCTTATTTTTTTCGTTTCAAGCGTTGCAAACAGCTCCAAGGGGTTGCAGCAGTCGTACTCAATCGCATAAGCGGGGCGCATTATTTCAACGTTTTCAAGTCCCTTAATTGTGCGGAGAAATTTAATCTGAACGTCAATCGGCAGCGAGGTTGACATTCCCTGCAAATAGTATTCGTCGGTGTCAAGACCCATCGGCTCAACAAACAGCTGATGGCGCTCTTTATCCTTAAATCTGACGATTTTATCCTCAATACTCGGACAGTATCTCGGACCGATTCCGTGAATACGTCCCGAATAAAGCGGCGAGCGGTCGAGATTTTCCAGAATTACGCGGTGGGTTTCAGCGTTTGTGTAAGTCACGTAGCACTTAACCTTATTTTCAAGCGGCAGTTTGTTGTCAAACGAAAAAGGCGTAATTTCCTCGTCGCCCTCCTGCTCCTCCATCAAGGAAAAGTCGATGCTTCTTCTATGCACGCGCGCGGGAGTTCCCGTTTTGAAGCGACGAATGTCAAGTCCTAATTTTTTCAAGCTTTCCGTTAATGGTATTGCGGGTGCAACGTTGTCCGGACCGCAGGAATAGCTAAGCTCGCCGATGTGAATTTCACCGTTGAGGTAGGTTCCCGTTGTGATTATGACCGCATTTGCGGGGTAAATAAGACCAAGACGTGTTTTAACGCCCGTAACCTTGCCGTTTTCGGTGCAGATTTCAGTTACCTCGTCCTGTTTTACCGACAAATTCGGTTCGTTTTCAAGAGTGTGTTTCATATAAGAATGATATTTTATTCTATCCGACTGAACGCGCAGTGAATGAACGGCGGGACCCTTACCTTTATTCAAAATTCTGCTTTGGATAAAGGTAGCGTCAGCTGCTCTTCCCATTTCGCCGCCCAAAGCGTCGATTTCGCAAACCAACTGACCTTTTGCCGAACCGCCGATGCACGGATTACAGGGCATATTAGCGATTGTGTCGAGGGAAAGCACAAAAACTGCGGTTTTCTTCCCGAGTCTGGCTGCGGCGAGAGCTGCTTCGCAGCCTGCGTGACCCGCGCCAACGACTATTATATTATAAGCTTCTGCTTCAAAAATACAAATCAAGTCCTCTCTGTTCCTATCGAAGTTCCACGTGGAACGTTCATTTAGATGTTCTACGTGGAACATTTTGCACTGTTCCTGCTGATGTTCCACGTGGAACAAATCAAGATGTGGTGTGAACAACACAATAAAATACAAGATGTAGTTGTCCAAAATGAATAATTTCCTGAACATATCCATTATACATTAATCTCGGCAATAAGTCAAGAAAAATGAGTACAATGCGGAAATTTCGATAACAACAAACTTTCTTTGTCGCTTTCACCGAACCCTCTCAGCGCGCCCGAAGGGCGCGCAGTATGCGGCGGCTGCGCCGCCGCCCTTCCTCTCCCATTTAGCCGAACCCTCCCTGCGCACCCGAAGGGCGCGCAGTATGCGGCGGCTGCGCCGCCGCCCTTCCTCTCCCATTTA
>CAZFMC010000011.1:4948-14471 GCA_964520065.1 uncultured Ruminiclostridium sp. | reverse complement strand
ACCCGAAGGGCGCGCAGTATGCGGCGGCTGCGCCGCCGCCCTTCCTCTCCCATTTCGGCGAACCCTCTCAGCGCGCCCGAAGGGCGCGCAGTATGCGGCGGCTGCGCCGCCGCCCTTCCCCTCCCATTTCGCCGAACCTTCTCAGCGCGCCCGAAGGGCGCGCAGTATGCGGCGGCTGCGCCGCCGCCCTTTCCCTCCCATTGCACAGTACCTTCCATAAAAAAACAGAATCACCGCAAATCCCGCAGTGATTCTGTCTGCTATTGTTTTATTCCTCGGACTCCTCGTTTTCTAAGTTGTCTGCATCATCAGATTCATCAGCTTCGTCAGCTTCATCAACCTCGTTGGGGTCGGCAGCTTCATTGTCGTTGTCATTGTCAGCTTCCGCAGCCGCTTCAAGCTCCTGCGCTTTAAGCTCCTCTTCGGAAAGCTGCTCAATCGCTTCCGTTTCCTCGGTTTCGTCATGCTCGGTCCTGCTGAACGTAACCACCCTCGCGTCCTCGGAAAGCCTCATCACGCGCACACCCCGCGCGTACTTTGACATAGACCGCAGGTCGTTGGCACGAATACGAATAATTACGCCGTCAGTGCTGATAAGAATAACGTCGTCGTCCGTTCCAAGCGAGCGTATTCCGCAAACATAGCCCTTCTCGTCGTCAGCCTTGTAGTTTCTCTGTCCGTAGCCGCCGCGGTTCTTGATTGAGTAGTCAGCCGCAGCCGTTCTGCGACCCATACCCTTGTCGGTAACGGTGAGAATAGTCATATTCTCGTCGTAAACCTTCGCCGCGCCTACAACGTAGTCGCCGTCACGCAGCTTTATAGCCCGCACACCGCCCGCAGTTCTTCCCTGCGCACGTATTCCGCCGCTCTCCGTGCCGTCGTCGCGCTTGGTGGGCATTTCGTTGAAGCGAATCGCCATACCGTTGTGGGTAGCAACAATTACCGAGCTGTCGCCCTCGGTTAGGAAAGCCGCTGCAATTTCATCGCCCTCGTTCTTGAAATTCATACACCGCAAGCCCTTTTTGCGTATGTTTTTGAACAGCGCAAGGCACGATTTCTTGATAAGACCCTGCTTTGTAATGCAGATAAAGTACTTGTTTTCGGAAAAATCGCTCGTTTTTATCATCGCTGCAACGTGCTCGTTTTCCGCAAGCTGTAAGAGGTTCACAATGTTTGTACCCCTGCTCTGCTTTGAACCCTCCGGAATTTCGTAGCATTTCAGCTTGAACATATTTCCCAGATTCGTTATAAACAGTATGTTGTCGTGAGAGGAAGCAATGAAAATATCTTCAACAAAGTCCTCCTCACGCTGCTTCATACCCGAAACGCCGCGGCCGCCGCGCTTCTGGAGATTGTAAACCTCCGCCGCCTGCCGCTTTGCATAGCCCAGATGAGTAAACGTAATAACGCTTTCCTCAACAGGTATCAGATCCTCAATATCAACCTCTCCGCTTACCTGCTCAATGCTTGTTCTGCGCTCGTCACCGTATTTTTTGCGTATTACGGCAAGCTCCTCGCGGATAATCTCGTAGGTTTTCGCACGGTCGGAGAGAATGTCCATATATTCCTTGATTTTGCCCATGATTTCGGCAAGCTCGGATTCAACCTTTTCACGTTCAAGTCCGGTCAGCTGTCCCAGGCGCATCTGCACGATAGCGTCAGCCTGCGGCTCGGAAAGTCCGATTGTGTGTTCAAATTGAATATCCTGATACTGCTCGTCCATAGCACGTTTAAGCAGCGTTGAAAGGTCGGCTTCCTTAAACCGCTCCATCAATCGCTCCTTACCCTCCTGAACGGTCTTGCTGGAGCGCAGGATTGAGATAACCTCGTCAATATTGTCGATTGCGAGCATAAAGCCCTGTAAAAGATGCGCGCGGTCCTTTGCTTTTTTCAGGTCGTAGCGGGTTCTGCGTTCGATAACATCGCACTGGAAATCGAGATAATTCGTCAGCATATCTCTCAGCGGCAGAACCTTAGGCTGACCGTCCACCAGCGCAAGCATAATAACGCCCACCGTGTCCTGAAGCTGCGTGTAGGAGTACAGCTTGTTAAGAACAACATTCGCGTTCGCTTCTCTTTTCAGCTCAAGGACGATTTTCATACCCTTTCGGTCGGATTCGTCGCGCAGCGTAGAAACACCCTCAATTCTCTTATCGCGAATAAGCGCGCCGAAGCTTTCAAGCAATCTCGTCTTGTTTACCATATACGGAATTTCCGTAATGACAATGCGCGTGTGGGTCTTTTCTTCGACAATTTCCGCACGTCCGCGCAGGATAATTTTTCCGCGTCCCGTGTAGTAAGCTGAGCGAATACCCGAATGTCCCATAATAATACCGCCCGTCGGGAAATCGGGACCCTTAACGCAGTTCATAATTTCTTCGATTCCCGCGTCGGGATTGTCGATAAGAACATTTATCGCGTCGATAATTTCACCGAGGTTGTGCGGCGGGATATTCGTCGCCATACCAACCGCAATACCCGTCGAGCCGTTTACAAGCAGGTTCGGGAAGCGCGACGGCAGCACGGTAGGCTCCTTCAGCTTATCATCATAGTTAGTTGTAAAATCAACAGTATCCTTACCGATATCGGAAAGCATTTCCCCTGCCATTTTGGAGAGTCTTGCTTCGGTGTAACGGTAAGCGGCAGGCGGGTCGCCGTCGATTGAGCCGAAGTTTCCGTGACCGTCGATCATGGGGTAACGCAGCGAGAAATCCTGCGCCAGGCGCACCATAGCGTCGTAAACGGAGCTGTCGCCGTGAGGGTGGTACTTACCGAGAACCTCTCCGACGGTGTACGCACTTTTTCTGTACGGCTTATCGGAGGTATTTCCCGCGTCGTTCATTGTATAAATAATACGGCGGTGAACGGGCTTAAGACCATCTCTTACGTCGGGCAGCGCGCGTGAAACGATAACGGACATCGAGTATTCAAGGAAGGATTTTTTCATTTCCTTTTCAAGGTCAACCCCAAACAGCTTTTCGCCGGGGTGTATACTTTCAAGTGGTTCAAGATTTTCCATTTAAATGGATTCCTTTCATTCGTTGTAGCTCAGGCAGGAGCTTCCCTTTTTCGGGCGTTGTGTTTTGCCTGCTTCACCGCGATTTTTTTCGGCGAAGCCTTAAATGACGGGACAAGCTCCTGTTGAAGCGGCGATATTTTACGCCGTAAGGCCTCTTTCCGAAAAATAGCTTCTCACAAGCTCGGCTTGTTCCTCGGAAAGACAGCGCAGCGGTATTGTCTGAAAATTCGAGCGGTTGATATAAACGAGCAGCAGTCCGTTCTTTTCGTCGAGCGTCAGCTCCGTTTCCGAAAGGCGGTAAACCGATCTTTCAACCTCAGCCGCCCTATCCTGCTCCCTTACATTTTCGGGAAGCTCTCTTTCAGCCTCGCTCCCCTCTTCAACGGTGTAAATTCCGTTCGCGGTAATAGCCACGGTTTCGGTCTGAGCGTTCGGGTCGATAATAGTTTCGACCTCAATACGGTTGTCGTAGAACGACATTTCATATTCCTCGCTGGTTCCCAGCGCGTCAAGCGAAGCCATCAGCTTTTTGCGTATCATGACCGGCTTTATCCAGTTGAACAGCAATATTCCCAGAGCAAGCCCCGAAGCGATGTAGCCGGGGATACCCGACGGATTTTTCACAATGAGGTCTATTCCCAGAACAAGCACGATAATGTACACAATCGTGTAAAGAACCTTTCTTTTCAGCAGATAGCGGTTCTGAAAAGCCTTATAGCCCGTTTCAATTTCGGGCGTTTCGGCGGTAAATCGAATATCGAACAGTTTTGCCATAATTTTATCCTTTTACAAGCAGCAGCACCGCGAGCATAACGCAGCCCGCGCAGACGAGCGCGGAAATTACCGCGTCCGCGATTTTTCTTTTCTGCAAAAACTTCGTAATGCAAAGCCCGCAGTAAATTCCAAGTGAAAACAGCATTCCGCAAAGAGCGAGCGACATATCGACGCCGCCGAAAATTGCCACGGCGCAGGCAGCCCACGTGACCGCCATAATCCACTTAAAAAGTCTGCGCGGAAAGGCGCATACGTCCTCCTCCTCTTCAAGCTCCGACATTACAGACTCGTGTTTTTCGCTGTCGGAATAGATTTTTTCCATACGCGCCAGCTTATCGAGCTGCTTCTTGTTTTCTTCTTCGTCCTCGTAGTTCATATTAATACCTTAAATATCGAGATTCTGAACGTATCTCGCGTTTGTTTCAATAAATTCTCTTCTCGGTTCAACCTTATCGCCCATAAGAATTGAGAAAATAAGGTCGGCCTTCATCGCGTCGTCAAGGCTTACGCGGAGCATGGTTCTTGTTTCTGGGTCCATAGTTGTTTCCCAGAGCTGTTCGGGGTTCATTTCACCAAGACCCTTGTAGCGCTGAACGTCAACCTTTGCGCCGTTTTCGCCTGCAAGCTCCGCAATATAAGCGTCGCGTTCCTCGTCGGAGAATGCGTAGCGTGCCTGCTTGCCCTTGCTGACCTTGAACAGCGGCGGCTGAGCGAGGTAGACGTGACCTTCTTCAATGAGCGGGCGCATAAAGCGGAAGAAGAACGTCAGCAGCAGCGTTCTGATGTGTGCGCCGTCAACGTCGGCGTCGGCCATTATGATAATTCTGCCGTAGCGCAGCTTTGAAATGTCGAAGTCCTCGCCGAGACCGGTACCGAGCGCCTTAACGACGGGAACGAGCTTTTCGTTGTTGTAAACCTTGTCAACCCGTGATTTTTCGACGTTTAGCATTTTGCCCCAAAGCGGGAGAATAGCCTGAAAGGCGCTGTTTCTGCCCTGCTTAGCCGAACCGCCCGCGGAATCTCCCTCGACGATATAGATTTCGGTTCGCGTGGTATCCTTTTCGTAGCAGTCGGCGAGCTTACCGGGAAGTCCTGCTCCGTCCGCGACGGATTTTCTCTTGGCTTCCATTGCTTTTTTGGCTGCGTCACGCGCCGCCTGAGCGTTGATAGCCTTAGTGACGATGATATTTGCTGTTTCGGGGTGTTCCTCGAAATAGTAGGTTAATTTTTCGGTAATTATTTTGTAGACGACGGGACCTACCTCGGGGTTGCCGAGCTTGCCCTTTGTCTGTCCCTCAAATTCACATTCGGGAAGCTTTACGGAGATAACTGCGTTGATAGCCTCACGGATAGCCTCGCCCGAAAGAGCGACAAATTCCTTTTTCTCCTCCTCGCCCTTTTTCGCCTTTTTGGACTTTTTGTTAGAGGGATTAGCTTCCTGATACGCCTTTACGAAATCGTTCACGACCTTGCTCAGAGCGCGCTTGAAAGCCATTTCGTGAGTACCGCCGTCGATGGTGTGGATATTATTGGCGAAGGAACGGAAAGCCTCGCTGTTAAAATCGGTATTGTACTGGAAAGCGGCTTCAACGGTGATGTCGTCCATAACGCCGTCGAGGTAGATAACGTCGGGGTGGAGCTTTTCCGCGCCGCGCATATTCTGAAGCCAATCGACATAGCTTATAATACCGCCCTCAAAGCAGAGGGATTCTCCGCGGATATTGTCGGGGTCGCGGGTATCGGTAAGCTCGATATGGAGTCCGCCGTTAAGAAAAGCCTGTTCGCGCAGGCGTTCAAGGAGCGTATCGTAATCGAAATGGGTTTCGTGGAAGATAGTGCCGTCGGGCTTAAAGCGGACGCGCGTACCTGTTTTATCGGTTTTACCGGTAACCTTCATTTGTTCGTCGTAGTGACCGCGCTTAAATTCCTGATAGTGGATTTCCCCGCCGTTGTACACTTCCAGCTCAAGCCGCTCCGAGAGTGCGTTTACAACGGAAGCGCCCACGCCGTGCAGACCTCCCGAAACCTTATATCCGCCGCCGCCGAACTTACCGCCCGCGTGGAGGATAGTGTAAACGACGGTTGCGGCGGAAATACCCTCTTTTGGGTGAATACCCGTAGGGATACCGCGTCCGTTATCGGTTACTTCGATAATATCGTCGGGGAGGATTTTAACGTCAATTTTTGTGCAGTAGCCTGCCAGAGCTTCGTCGATAGCGTTATCGACGATTTCGTAAACGAGGTGATGGAGTCCGCTTGGACCTGTTGAACCGATATACATACCGGGGCGTTTACGGACTGCCTCCAGACCCTCCAGAATTTGAATGTCGCCGGCGCCGTAATCGTGATCGACAACCTTGGTATTTTCGTCCATTTCCTGACCATGCCTTTCTGTATAGACAGCCTTTTCCGCGAAAGGGAATACTGCGGCAGGCTGATAATATTATATATTTTTAAATGGTATACAACAAGTATAGCACATTTTGAAAAAAATAGCAAGCAATTTTGCAAAAATAACCCTGACTGTGCAAAAATAAATTGACAAATTTTGTCGGATATGTTATAGTTAAATCAGCGTATTAAAGCGCGTAATAAATGAAAGGAAAGGTATATTTATGGGAATCTTGAGAAAAGTAAAAAAAGGCGCGGCTGCGATAGCGTTTGCGCTGATGGTGACGCTTCTGTGTTCGTGCGTGGACATGGAGATTGGAATGACGTTCAACAAGGACGGCGGCGCAAGAGTTGTTATGGATATGGTTGTTGAGGACAGCGCCCTTGAGAGCATGGGAATGACCTCCGAAGAAGCGATTGACAGTCTTAACGAGGAAATGGGTTCTGATTCGGATATGGAGGGCTGGACGAGCGAGCCGCTGACGAAAACGATTGACGGCGATACATATTCCGGCGTAAGATATTATATGGAAGTAAGCGCGTCCGAGCTTTTATCGACCAATGTTGTTTCCGAAGCGAACGACAGCATTCAGATGAAGGTTGAAAGAAGCGGCGGAAATACCAAGGTAGTGGTTACGATGAAGGCTGACGAGGAGCAGAATGAATCTGATGTTGACCAGATGAAGAGCATGATAGATTTTCGTTTCAGAATGTCTGCGCCCGACTGCAAAATAATAAGCACAAACGGCACATATGATACGGACGGCTCGGTTTATTGGAACCTGATGGACGTGACCTGCGGCAATGTTGACAGCCTTGAAATGACGTTTGAATATTCGACGGGAAGCGGGCTTCTTTCGACGATTCTGATTATTGCGGGCGCTGTTCTTGTTGTTGCGGCGGTGGTAATAGTTATTGTCAGAAACATGAACAAGCCCAAGCCTGTGGATTTGACTGCGCGGTACGAAATGCCGGCGGAAACGGCTGCGGTGCCTGTTGGTGCGACTGAAGCTCCCGTTGACGCGGCGACAGAAGCTGCGGTGGGTGAAGCTGCGACCGGTGTGGCTGCTGCGAGTGAAGAAACCGACGGTCAGTCGGGTGGAGAGAAGTTCTGCACGGGCTGCGGAGCTAAGTCTGCTGCTGACGCGGAGTTCTGCAAGAGCTGCGGAATGAAGTTCTGAGCGGTCGGTTAGCCGAGCGTGGCGATTTAGCGCCGCAAACGAAAAAATTTAACACGGAGAAGGACTGTTGCGAGAGCGGCAGTCTTTCTTTTTTTGCGTTCGGAAAAATTCTGCGTTGGAAAGCCTTACTCTTCATCAGGACTTTTTATGCGGCAGCCATCGTGCAGGGGCGGCTTCGCGCCCCCGCCGATGGCTGCCGCCGCGGCTTTAACGCCACTCTTCCCTGCCCGCCTCCGTGTAACGCCGCGGTTCACATTCGCTGCAAATTTTCCTTCCTATACAGGGTCGCAGCAAGCGGAAGAGCGCGCAGCGCGCGCCGCAGAAGGCTTCGCCTTCTGCGGCGGCAGCGGCGGCTTCGCCGCCGCTGCCCTACAATGCGCTCTGCGCATTGTAGGAGCGCGCTGCGCCTGCACCGATGCTGCCGTGGCGCAGTAAAAAGGCGGCGGCGAAGCCGCCGCACCCGCCCCGCGAAGCGGGGCACAGACCTATGCGCCCGATTTATGGCGCTGCTGCGGGAAAAATTTTTTCCTCTTCGCAAATGTGACAAAATCCGCGCGTAAAAAGAGGTATAATCTGCTTGTGAGCCAAACAAGCGTAAGGAAATGGCTGCAATGGCTGCAATGAAATATAGTAAACCGAAATAAACCGAAAAAGGAAGGAGCAGTAAAATGTCTGTAAGCCTTAATATGGACGGAGAGTGCCTTTTTGCGTACCTCAGCGGAGAAATAGACCACCATAGCGCAGCGGAAATGCGCTTTTTCATAGACGGAGAGCTTGAGCGTGCCGCGCCAAGGCTGCTTGTGATGGATTTCGGCGGGGTCGAATTTATGGATAGCTCGGGAATAGGTCTGATTCTTGGCAGAATACGTACAGTCGCGGGTTGGAACGGTCGTGTGATGATTGTAAACGCCGCTCCCGCTATCAGAAAAATGATTCGCCTTGCAGGGCTGGAGCGCCTTATAGCGGTTCAGAAAAGTCAGTAAACGTTTAAACAGCCAACGATACCAAAGAAGGGACAGCAAAATGGAAATAAATAACTATATGAAAATGACAATTGCAGGGTACTCTAAAAATGAGTCCCTGGCAAGAATGTGCGTCGCCGCGTTCGCTTCGCAGCTCGACCCTACAATAGAGGAAATAAGCGACATAAAGTCGGCAGTTTCGGAAGCTGTGACGAATTGCATCGTCCACGCCTACCCCGACCGGATAGGAGATATTTCAATCCAGCTTCGGATCGTCGGAGGCGATAGCCTGTACATAAAAATAAAGGACGTCGGAGTGGGAATTGAAGATGTGAAAAAAGCAATGGAGCCGCTTTACACAACCTCGCCCGAATCGGAGCGCGCAGGACTGGGATTCGCGGTTATGGAGAGCTTTATGGACAAGCTCTCGGTTCGCAGCAGGTCGGGAAAGGGTACAACGGTAACGATGGTGAAGAGGCTGTGCGGCAGGAATGAACAGGCTTAGCGATAAATTTGTCGAGGAAAACCTCGGTCTGGTGCATTCTCTTGCAAACCGATTCCGCGGACGAGGAATAGAGTACGAGGAGCTGTACTCAGCAGGCTGCATGGGGCTTGTGAAGGCGGCGAAGGGCTTTGAGGAGGAGCGCGGGCTTAAATTTTCAACATACGCCGTGCCCGTAATACTCGGTGAGATAAAGCGCCTGTTCCGCGACGGCGGGACGGTTAAGGTCAGCCGAGGCTTGAAGGAGCTGTCGCTGAAAGTGGCGCGAAGACGCGAGGAGGTTTTGAAAACGGGGCGGGATTCCACGATTTCGGAGCTTGCGGAGTATTTCGGCGTTTCCTCTGAGCAGATTACCGAGGCAATTTCCGCCGCGCAGCCCGCGCTTTCGCTTACGGGAGCTGAGGAGGACGGCGCGGAGTATGATTTGCCTGTTGAGCCGCCGCAGGCAAAGGCGACGGAGCGGATTGCGCTGGAGCAGTGCCTAAGCCGTTTATGTGCGCAGGACAGGCGGCTTATATATTTGCGGTACTGGCGCGGTTTAACGCAAAGCGCGGCGGGAAAGGAGCTTGGTATGACCCAGGTCCAGGTTTCCCGCCGTGAAAAAAAGCTGTTGGATTGTCTGCGCGAGCTGCTGGTTTAGGGCGCATTCGCGCCCGCCGCCGTGCGCACTCCCGGGCGGCGGCGCAGCCGCCGC
>CAZFMC010000011.1:0-4848 GCA_964520065.1 uncultured Ruminiclostridium sp. | reverse complement strand
CCGGGCGGCGGCGCAGCCGCCGCAGTATGCGGGCGCATTCGCGCCCGCCGTTAGCCGTTCACGAATTCTATGGGGTCAATCCACGCACCGTCCTTGGTGACGCCAAAGTGAAGGTGCGAGGGGAGCTTGCATTCAATTTCAGCCGTGTTGCCGACCTGTCCGATAATCTCACCCATTTTAACCTCCTGCCCGACCTTGACATTGAGCGTCTGTGCAAGACCGCAGTAGTGCCCTTTAATTCCATCGCCGTGGTCAATTACAACATATACGCCCCAGAGAGGGTCGTTGTTGATTTCAGTCACCTTCCCTTTCATACACGCGGAAACTGCCGCGCCCTCGTCTGCCGCAATATCCGCGCCGTCGTGCGTTTTCCATACGTCAAGCGTTTCGCTTTTCACAAGCTCCCCCTTGCTGTACGGATTGATAACCTCGCCGGCAGCAGGCATCGTCTTGGGGTTTGAGAAAAGAATAGCCGCTTCCTCGGTCTGTTCGGCTTCGGAAACTGCCGCCGTTTCCTTGGGAATATTATTTTGGTTAGCCCCGACCTCCTCGGCTTCCTCAAAAAGGAAAACATTGTCCTCGGCGACCGATTCCGCTTCCGCTTCAGCCGCCGAAAGCTTGTCAATCGCGCTGTTGTAGGCGGCGTATGTGGAAAGTCCGACCGCGGCAATGCTGAGTACCAGCGCGGCGGCAAAGCCTTTTCCCTGTAATCCGTTTGAAAATCTTGCTTTTTTCATAGTTTAACCAATCCTTTCGAGTTCAGGGCGCGTCAGCTTCACCGCCGACATACCCAGATCAGATTTTTCCTGCAAGAATAGATTGGTCTGTTTCTCCATTTTTATACAGGCAAGCCTTCCTTTTTTTCACATACTGCAAATCCCCCTTTTCCCTATCGTTCTCTTCTTACCAATGCGCTCACTTCTGATTCCGCGCGCTTCTCCCCCAAGGCACAAGCCTTAAGCTAAACCTTTCTGCGCCCCGCCGCCGCTCCGCGCTTCGCGCTCCGCAGCCTCCCCGCCCGCCCACCCCCGCCGCTTCGCAGCGTACTGAAAGGCGGCGAAAGGGGTTAGAACCGTTAAACTGCCCAAAAGAAAGGATAAAGGAACGCCGAAAATTTTATGTCACGGCAGTTGCAATTTTGTAACCGATGTGTTATAATATGCTATGATTAAAACGAAGAAAACGGCTGACGGTCGGGAGTAAAAAGTGAAAATGCACAAAATCCGCAAAGCGCGAAACGAAAAGCGCGAACGGCGAAAAAAGCTCAACCTCCGAAAACCGAAAGCGGCAAATTCCTAGGAAAGGATAATGGTGTATGGAAAAGAAAGCAGAAATGAACACAAAAGAGCTGTATGAGCTTTGGCTGGAAAAGGCGGCAGCCGACCCCGATTTAAAGGCAGAGCTTGAGCAAATCAAGGAACGGGAGGAGGAAATCTTCGACCGCTTCTATCGTGAGCTTGAGTTCGGAACAGGCGGACTGCGCGGAGTAATCGGCGCGGGAACAAACAGAATGAACTATTATACCGTCTGCAAGGCAACACAGGGTCTTGCGGCATATTTAAAGCAGGTAAAGCCGGAGGGCGCAGCAGTCGCGGTTTCCTACGACAGCCGTATCAAGTCCGATTATTTTGCACGCTCGGTAGCCGAGGTAATGGCTGCGAACGGCGTTAAGGTCTATATCTATTCCGAGCTTATGCCTACGCCTATGCTCTCTTGGGCAGTCCGCGCTTGTAAGTGCGACGCAGGCGTAATGGTAACGGCTTCCCATAACCCCGCAAAGTATAACGGCTATAAGGTGTACGGCGCGGACGGCTGCCAGCTCACAATCGACGCCGCCGACAGAGTGCTTGCCGAAATAAATAAAATCGACGTTTTCGGCGGAATTAAGAGCGTTGCTTTTGAAACAGCTCTCGCAGAGGGAAAAATTGAGTATATCCGCGACGACGTTATCGACGCATATATGGCAGAGGTAAAGAAGCAGTCCCTCCACCCCGACGTTTGCGCAACAGCAGGCTTAAAGGTGGTTTATACTCCTCTTAACGGTACGGGAAATAAGCCCGTTCGCCGTATCCTTGACGAAATCGGCATAAAGAACGTGGTAGTGGTTCCCGAACAGGAAAAGCCCGACGGAACCTTCTCTACCTGCCCCTACCCGAACCCCGAAATCCGTGAGGCTCTTCAGCTCGGTCTTGAGCTTTGCAAAAAGGAAAAGCCCGACCTCCTGCTCGCAACCGACCCCGACTGCGACCGCGTTGGTATCGCAGTTCCCGACGGCGACGATTACGCGCTCTTTACGGGTAACGAGGTTGGCGCAATGCTTCTCGAATATATCGCAAAGGAAAGAATCGCCCTCGGCACAATGCCCGAAAAGCCCGTTGCCGTTAAAACTATCGTAACCTCCGATATTACCAAGCCTATTGCCGAAAAATACGGCGTTGAGCTTGTCGAGGTTCTTACAGGCTTCAAGTTTATCGGCGAGCAGATTGGCTTCTTAGAGGAAAAGGGCGAGGAAAACCGCTACATCTTTGGCTTCGAGGAAAGCTACGGCTACCTTGCGGGCGGCTATGTCCGCGATAAGGACGCGGTTGTCGCTTCCATGCTTATTTGCGAAATGGCAGCCTTCTACCGCGCGCAGGGCGTTTCCCTTATCGACGCAAGAAAGAAAATGTACGAGGAGTACGGCTCTTACTGCAATAAGCTAGACAACTTCGCGTTTGAAGGAGCTTCCGGCATGGCGAAAATGCAGGAAATTATGAACCGTATGAGAACCGATTACCCCAAGGAAATCGCAGGAGCTAAGGTAATCGCTATGGCTGACTATCAGGCTTCGGAGAAAACCGACCTCGTTACCGGCGAAAAAACCGCTATCGACCTGCCTAAGTCCAACGTTATCACGCTCTATATCGAGGGCGGCGCAAGCCTTGTAATCCGTCCCTCGGGCACTGAACCCAAAATCAAGATTTACTATACGACCGTGGGCAAAACAAACGAGGAAGCCGCCGCTCTCCAGCAGAAGTACGCGGAAGCCTTCACAAAAATTGTAAACGAATAATCCCGCAAAAAAATCAGCCCCGCCGAATAATCATCGGCGGGGTAATTTTGTGCGGAAATCGCACCGGTTTTGTGTTGGGATTATGCTTTACAGGTTGTTAAGTCCGTATTTTTTCAGAATCGTGGGGAAATCGCGGTAGCTTATGTCAAGGTCAACGTCCGTTTCAATACCCTTCACCTTTCCCTTGAAGCTGTACTGCCAGATGTAGTAGCCGCCCTCGTAGGTAACCTCGTCCCCGACCTGCGCGAGCCACACCGCGTATTTGTCGAGAATTGTCATATCGAGGTTGTATTCCAGCCAGGCCTTGTATGAGTAAAGCATCGGGTAGTAATCCTCTTTTTTCAGCACGTCAAAGAAGGCTTCAATCATTTTCGTCAGCTTCTTCGTGCTGATTTTGTTCTGAAATTCCTCCTCCATATCGAGAATTACAGGGTACTGGATTTCGTATCCCTTTATAATGTCAACGTAAAACCGCGCTTCCTCCTGCGCCTCGGCAACCGTGCTTGCGTAGCTGTAAAAGTAAACGCCTACGTCGATGCCGTACTTCTGCGCCTGTTCAATGTTCTGCCTGAAGTAGTCGTCCTCCTTCATCTCGTTGTTTGAACCCGCCCTGCCGCGGCCTGCGCGTATAATGGCAAATTCAACTCCCGAATCCGCGACCTTTTTCCAGTCGATTTCGCCCTGAGCGTAAGAAACGTCAATTCCCTTTTTCTTTACGCGCGGCTCGTCAACGAGAATGTCCACAGTCATATCGGCATACTCGTCCTTCGGGCGGTTGTCGATGAACGTGCCGTTTTTAGTTACGGTTATAACGCGGAAGCGTGTGAAGCTGGCGGTTGTGCCGAGGGTGATTGTACCGCTGCACCGAACGTTTGAGCGCGACCCGATGGTGAGGTGACCGTTAGCGTCTACTCTGCCGCTCACCGAGAGGTTCATAACGCCTTGCAGGTGAAGCTGGCTGCCCTTGTCGCCCATGATATTACCGCTGACCTTTGCGTTGCTGCTCTTGTAGAAGTAAACGCAGCCCTTGTTGAAAAGCTCGCTGTCCTTGAACATTTTAACGGTCGAGGAAATTTCCGCCGTACCCTGCTTGTACACGTTCATTGCGCCCGAAAGGTTCACGTCCGCGCTTACCGAGGACTGGAAAAGTCCGTAAACGTTAAAAACGCCGTCTTTTTTTACGCTCAGCTCACCGGAATTGAAAACCGTTCCGCCTATTGCGACGGCAAGCTCTCCGTGAACGGTAACTGCGCCCTTGGAGTAGATTTTGAGGTAACCGCCGTCCTTTACGCTCAGCTTAGTACCGTGCGGGATAGAAAGCTCCTTTTTCAGCTTGACCTCGTTGGTGATTATGTACGTTTTTCCTGCTTCAAGCTCGCTTTTTCCGTCCCATTCGATAAGACCTGCCGCGCCCGCCTGAATTACGAACATCGGCACAGCTATGCACACGCAGAGCAGAACCGAGATGAAGCCTCTTATTTTTTTCACAAAAATTCCTGCCTTTCCGAGAATCTGTTTTCGCGGACTGCCGCCTTGCGGGGACAGCCTGAGAAATTGTTTCCTATTTTATCAGCGGTTGACGGATAAGACAGGAAGCTGTACCTATATTTTCTCATATTGGCGGGGAAATGTCAAGGCATTTTTTGCTTTTTCCACAAATTGCCGTCGCTGCGGGTGCGCAAAACGGCTGCCGCAGCTCCGCTGCAGCAGCCGTTCCGATATATTCTGCTTCCTGCACAGTCGGCGCGGCGCGCGTCTTACATTTTGCGAAGCAAAATGTAAGTTCCTCGGGCGGC
>CAZFMC010000010.1:0-49279 GCA_964520065.1 uncultured Ruminiclostridium sp. | reverse complement strand
GTTTTTCTTTTGCGTCCGCAAACACTCGCTCAATCGTTTCTTTTCTCTTGCCATAGAGTGCTTTGTATTCCGGAGTGTGTCTTACATCCTCCGCGCGTTCAATGTATTCTTCCCATATATGCTTTGTTACAAGCTTTTCGTGCTTTGAGCTTTCGGTGCAGCGTCCGATCGAAGAACATTTTTCACATTTATAGCCCTTACTTTTAAATTCCCTGTATCCGGCTCTGTTGGTTGTTGCATAGCTTAAAACATGATTTTCGGGACAAATTGAACAGCACAACAGGGTCTATACTTGGTCTGCCGTTGTCGGGGCAGTACAGGTCTTCAACAAAGTCGTATATCTTGTTAAAATCAACTGCAGCGTCGATTTTTCGCAGCAAATGGTCTTTTGGAACCAACATTTCTATGCAGACGATTTCTGCCTGATCTCTTGATTTTCTTTCCTTTTCTATCATTTTATCACCCTATTACATTATACCATATTTCATGAAAAAAAGCCACCCTTTCGGGCGACTTTTTCGACAGGCTGAGGTGCGAACGAATTCGCACCTAATAATTACAAATATTTCTTAAAAGCCTTCTTCATTTTTACCGCCACATCGATTATCCACTCAAACTGTTCATTCCACTGTTCACGGTCAGCGAGATCAAACGATTTCTCAATAAGGATACGGCTTGCTTTCTTGTCGGGGAGTTCTCTCCAATCCAGTGTCATTCCCATTTCCTGTTCAATTGCATCCTTATGCTGCTGGAGAGAATGAAACAGCTGTTTATCCTCGTTGATATAGAATTCAACCACGATTACATTTCTCTTTATAAGCTGTGAGTAAGCGATATGACAAGCTGATGAGCCAACACTAACGTCCATCCAGTGGTCAGTGGATGCTTTTCGTTGCTTGAAGTTCTTTGCGTACAAAGAATTATTGAATGCGTAGGCATTGAATGCTGTCCAGTATTCATATCTGATCTGCTGTGACGGGTTTGCCGCTGCAGTCTTCTTAATTTCCTTTGCCCAATCATTAGGCTTTTCAATAACCTCAAACTTAACAGCAGGTTCGGAATTGCCTATTTTATACAGCTTTATCTCACACAGAACGAAACCTATCTTGTCATCAGTATGGTTGTTGAGCCATTCTATGGCTGCCTTATGCTCCTCACGAGCGTGTTTTACGACCCAAACTATAATATCTGCAGCCTTGCCAGATGCATATGTAATCAGCTTACCAAGATGATCGTGATTATTGTCTTCAAGCTGATTTTCAATGATTATCTTTCTATCGGTGCCAGTTTCAACGGCATAAATATCTACATTAAAGTCGCCGACAGGTGACTCTGTATCGTCAACAGTTATATCAATACCGATTGCATCAGAGAGAATAGCCATATTTTCCTCTTCGGCAAGCCAGGGTGTAAAATCCAGTGCCTCGTGCGGCCATACTGTTCTTAAGTCTTTGATTTCTTCAAGTGTTCCGAGATTTATCATTGTTGACCTCCAAAACTCACATATCAGTTATCCATTATAATAATTATATCACAACAGTCATTTAAGGACAAGATAGTTTTAAAGATTTTTTTACATTTAGACAAACAAAAGGCTCACAAGATATTTTGCAATCCTGCGAGCCATTTTTACACTTTTCATTTACCCTCAGCCAACCGTAGTAAAACAGTAGTCAACCTACCTGTCCCCCACAAAGCTGTGCCACGATGTGCACCGATTTACCGCAAACCACCAATTTCAATCTCCATATTACTATGGCATAGTAAACGGCGAAAATAAAATTAATATGGCAAAAGAATTTAGGGCTTGTTGACACTAAAATAATATGCGGATTTTTGAGATGGTTTTGACCCTTTTTAGGCAAAAATTCGTAGGTTGGCTCTGTGCCAATCAAGAATTTTTAACGACAAAAGGGGCAAAAGCAGCCAAAAAGACGTGTGTTAGGCTTAGTGTCAACACGCCCTAGTGTGGACTTGGAAAAAGAACTTACGAACGTTCTTCAAGATGCAGTCGAACGGAAAGAAGCTTCATTTATGGTCCTTGGCGGCAAAATTTATACCGGAACGTCCGCCTCGGAAGTCAGTGGCTAACCACAAACGGCGGTCTGCCTACCACCGTTACCTGCGGAAAATTCGCTGCTGAGAAAATGATAAAAACGAGCAGAAAATAACGATTTCGCTTTGTCAGGGCAAGGGCAGCCTTTCGCACAGAATGACAGTCCAATGAAATACATTTCGGACTTTCCGACAGCAGAATTGACGGCGTGCGAGATGAGCTTCTGAAATATATTTGATAGTATGAACTCCGTATCTGTTAATGTGCGGAGTTTTTTACGGCAAAAACATAAATGCGTGTATTCCTCACTTTTGTGGTCGGATATCATATTACATTTTTCAGCCGCTTGTGTTATCATTAAGTCAATAAATAAGCTTCAAGGGAGGTTAAAATATGAAACACACAAAATGCTATATTCCCGAATATCCCCGTCCGCAGTTAGTCCGCAAGGATTGGCTCAACCTCAACGGAGAGTGGAAATTCGGCTTTGGCGAAGAGATTGCTGACGATGAAGCAATGAGCGGAAGGCTTCCCCGCACAATAAATGTTCCTTTCAGTTACGAAACAAAGCTGAGCGGAATCAAAGACCATATTCAGCACCATACCGTATGGTATGCCCGAATGATTTCGGGCAAGGCGGGCAAGCGCACAATCCTCACTTTTGAAGGCGCGGATTATGACGCGGAAATTTATGTGGGCGGAAGGCTTGTCGGTTTTCACAGAGGCGCATACAGCCGTTTCTCCTTTGATGTGACGGATTATCTCGGCGAGGGTGAAGCGCTGCTTGTTGTGAAATGCACGGACAACGATTTGCCGATACAGGTTCGTGGTAAGCAGCGCTGGGAAAAGGACAGCTTCGGCTGCTGGTATGTGCAGACAACGGGTATCTACAAAACCGTGTGGCTTGAATATGTTGACGAGGTACACCTTACAAAGCTGAAAATCACTCCCGATATCAGCGATAGCTCGGTTAAATTCGATGTAGGAGTAAGCGCCCCTGCGGACGATGTTGAAGTACGTATCAATATTACATTTGACGGCAGGCATATTCAGACCGCTTCCGTGTGGGCGGCGGATATAGATAACACTGTTTCCGTCCGTCTTGACAGCAAAAACATCACCTATCAGGCTGAAATCTGGTCAGATTGTAATCCTGCGCTTTATGATGTGGAGGTCACTGTACGCAAGGGCGGCAGAGTTACCGATACGGTCGGAAGCTACTTTGGTTTACGTGAATATACGGTAAAGAACGGAAAGCTGCTGTTAAACAACGGTCCATTCTATGCAAAGCTCGTACTTGACCAGGGCTACTGGAAGGAATCAGGCATTACTCCGCCAAGCGAGGAAGCTATCGTAAAGGATATTCAACTTGCAAAGGAAATGGGCTTCAACGGCTGCCGCAAGCATCAGAAGAACGAGGATGAGCGTTTCTATTATTACGCTGATATAATGGGATTTACGGTGTGGTGCGAGCTGCCCTCAAACCACTGGTTCTGCGATGAGGCAGCAAAGGATATTACTGCCGAGTGGCTTGATATTGTTACGCAGAATTACAATCATCCGTCCCTTGTAACGTGGGTACTGTTCAACGAAAGCTGGGGCGTCAGGGGCATTGCCTCAAACCCTGCACAGAGCAGCCTTGCAACAGGTCTTTACTATATGACAAAGAGCATAGACATAATGCGCCCCGTTGTTTCAAATGATGGCTGGTTACACGCAAAGAGTGATATCCTCACCTTGCATCATTATGAACAGAACGCAGACCGGCTGTATTCAATGTACAATAACCAAACAAAGCTTACTGACGGCGATATGCGGAACTCACAGATTCTGCCTTTTGCCGACGGTTATGAATACGAGGGTCAGCCTATTATAATGAGTGAATTCGGCGGTACTCATTATGCTCAGTCCACGGGGTGGGGCTACGGTGCGGCGGTGCATACCGATGAAGAGTTTTTAGAGCGTTTCGGCTCACTTATGGACGCTGTAAAACGAATGAATATCAGCGGATACTGCTACACACAGCTTACCGACGTTGAACAGGAAACAAACGGATTGCTTACAGATGAACGTGTACCGAAGGTTCCAACGGAAGAAATTGCGAAAAGAGTTTAAGGAGAAAAAATGAGCGACAAGATTTTTGTTCCAACAAATATAAACGCGCAGGACTGCGTAAAAAATGTTATGAAGTATCTCTCCGATATTACTTACGAAAAAATTATCACAGGTCAGCACACGCAGAACATGGCGCAGGAGGAGCTGCACCACATTGAAGCTGTAACAGGTAAGCAGCCCGCGCTTCTCGGCTTTGAACTGCTGTCCTATTCACCCAATATCAACTATTCCGACGCCGATAATGAGTGTATGGAAGAGGTTGCGGAGAACTACGGTACGCTGAAAAGAGCGTGGGAGTGGGCTGAAAAGAAGGGCTTGATTACTTTCACATGGCACTGGTTTTCACCTCTCGGCGGACGTTCAAAGTCCTTCTTCACCGATAACACCGATTTTGATGCAGCAAAGGCGGTTATTGACGGCACTCCCGAAAATATTGCGCTTATCTCCGACATGGACGTTATGGCAGGCGTTCTCCGTCCATTCTGCGACAAGCGGATACCGATTTTATGGCGGCCTTTCCACGAGGGCGACGGCAACTGGTTCTGGTGGGGCGCGAAGGGCGCCGAGCCGCTGAAAAAGCTGTGGCGAATTATGTATGACCGCTACACGAACGTCCACAAGCTTAACAACCTGATTTGGGTTTGGAATTCGCCGGTTCCCGAGTGCTATCCGGGAGATGACGTGGTGGATATAATTTCGAGAGATATGTACCCTCCCGCACATGAGCATACAAGCCGGAGCGAGATGTATCACAACCTCATGCAGATAACAAGCGCGCCGAAAATCACGCTTATCGGTGAAACGGGAACTCTCCCCTCGGCAAAGGCTATCGCAGAGGAGAGAGTTGGTTGGGCAAGCTATATGACCTGGTCGCACGAATTCTGCACAAGCGAGGACTACAACACCAACGCGGCGCTTAAAGAAATGTATAACAGTCCTTACGCTGTTACAAAGGAGAAGCTGCCTAAGCTCTATTAGGGTGCGTTGACACTAAGCCCTAGTAATTCTTCGGGCGGACTCCCGTCTTTTGCAGAAAAATGTTGGAGAAATAATGCTCGTCGGCAAAATTCAGCTTGTAGGCGATTTCCTTGACGGACAGCGAGGTGTTTTTCAGCAGCAGCTTTGCAGTGCCGATTTTGCGGTTTAAAATATAGTCATAGGGCGTTATATCAAAGGCTTTTTTGAATACTCTCGTTACCTGTGACGGTGAAAGACAGATATGCCGTGCAATCATTTCAATGCTGATGCGCTCATAGATGTTACGGTCAATGTAGGCTTTGATTTCTCCTGCAATTTCAGTTGAAGTACGCTTTGCGTCCGCTGAAAGACGCTCGGAAATTTTCATAATCAGCTTGTGAAAAACAAGCGAGCATTGATTATGCACCTCATCGAGGGAAAGCTCTTTATTTTCGCATATATCGAGAAATTCCCTGAATATGGGAAATACATCAATCTGCTTGACGATAAGCACACCTGTAAGCCCGTAAACATGGATAAGCTCGTCACAGAGCGAACCGCTGACATTCATCCATATCTTTTCGAACGGATTTTCGGGCAGAGAGTGATAATCGTGACTGCTGCCCTTTGGGAGAATGTACAGGTCGCCCTTGACGGGGTAATTTGTACGCTTATCCACCTTGACAACGCCCTCGCCGTCAATGATGTATTCAAAGCAGTGGATATATGAATTCTGACGGACGATGTGATAATTCGGGTCAGGATAGGTTATCCCAGCCATTTCGATATAGAACGGACGGCTTTGCTCCGAGAATTTTTCGCCGAATGAAATGATATGCTCCACGCTGTTTTTCCTCACTTTCTACAAAGCTTTTATTTAGGGCGTGTTGACACTAAGCCTAACACACGTCTTTTTGGCTGCTTTTGTCGTTAAAAATTCTTGATTGGCACAGAGCCAACCTACGAATTTTTGCCTAAAAAGGGTCAAAACCATCTCAAAAATCCGCATATTATTTTAGCGTCAACAAGCCCTGGTCTATTATAGCACAGCTGCCCGAAATATTCAACTATATAAAAGTAAATATCGGCTTATCACCACAGAATAATCGGCGACCTTGAAATTGGACATCGTGCGCTGTGCATTGACGGGCTGAATTTTAATGGTTAATGGCGATGAGATTATTCCTGTTGTTATGACGTAAAGGAGGTTTTATAATGATAAAATTAAGCGAACTGAACGCAATGACTATCGACGCAACCGCAAACAAGGCGGTTATCGGAACTGACGGTACTTGCGCCGTAAACATTACCGCCGTATCGGAAAAAACGCTCGAGGTATGGGTGGATTTTGACGGCAAGGGTGAGCGCAGCAAGTCATACAGTATTGATAAAATGCCCGACAGCAGCGTGACAGTAACAGTTGCTGACAAGGGTGAATATTATCTTGCTTCGACAGAAAAAACAGCTGTCCGTGTTTATAAAAACGGTATCAGACTTGTGTTTGTAAATGCTGACGATAACATTATCTGCGAGGGAAAAGAAATCGGGAGATATGATGACGGCGCTGTGTTTATGTCCCATAAGCTTGCAGACGGCGAGCATATCTACGGTCTTGGCGAGGACAACGACGCTTACCTCGGCAACCTGAACAGACGCGGTACAACCCGTGATATGATAACGGGACAGAGAATCAATATCGGCAAGGTTACTGCGGATATTCCCGTAACATTCTATATGAGTACAGGCGACGGTAAACCATACGGAATTTTTACTGACAACTCCTACCCTATGTTTTACGATATGGGCAAGGAAAAGTATGACGAGTGCTATCAAAAGGCGCTTGGCGGAGATATGATTTTCTATTTCTTCTGCGATGAAAATTTCGGTGATATTCTTAACGAGTATACCAATTTAACAGGCAAGCCTCCTATGCCTCCGCTGTGGACTCAGGGCTACATTCAGTGCCGCTGCTCCTATTGGAACTGGGAGCAGGTTGACGGTCTTATCGATTCGCTTCGCGAGAATAGAATTCCGCTGGACTGTATCGTGTTCGACTACGACTGGGCGGAGTATTTCAACAACTACAAGTGGAACAAGCGCTGGGAGGGCAAGTCCTCCGAAAAGATTGCCGAGTACCGCAAGCAGGGGCTTCACTTTATGGTTTCAAACTCGGGTCCTATGCTGAAAAAGGACAGCGATACTTTTGAAAGCGCACTTGACGCCGGCGTGCTTGCACGTGATACCGACGGCAACACTATCACCTGCGGACACTACGGCGGAGAGCTTATTGATTTTTCAAATCCCGCAGCAAAGGAATGGCTCAGACCTCAGCTTGAAAGAATACTTGACGACGGCGTGGAAAGCTGGTGGCTTGACCTCACCGAGCCTGAGGGCGATCCCGAAAATACCGTATACTACGACGGCGAGAGAAACAAGGTACACAATCCGTTCTCCCTGCTGAACACCAAAACCTACAACGAGATAACAAAGGCACACTGCCCCGAAATGCGCCCCTTTATCCTCACAAGAACAGGAACGGCAGGTATTCAGAAATACTGCACAGCTATCTGGTCCGGTGACGTTTATTCCGATTACAAAACATTTTCCGCACATATTCCCGAGGCGCTGAACACGGGTATGTCGGGTGTACCGCTATGGACAAGCGACACAGGCGGCTTTATCTCCTCAACAAGCAACGCAAATGACAACCGCAACATCTACAAGAATGACGCTGCACGCCATGCAAATCTTTATGAGCGCTGGATACAGTTCTCCTGCTTCTGTCCCGTAATGCGTGTTCATCACGCAGGCGAGTCTGCGCCTTACGCTTTCGGCGAGATTGTTACCGACAGCGTTGCACATTATGTCCGTCTGCGTTACAGACTTCTGCCGTATATTTACTCCAACGTGTACAAAACGCATCTGACGGGCGAGCCGATTATGCGTCCGCTTGTGTATAATTATCCTGCTGACAAAAATGTTTACGACATCAAGGACGAGTTTCTTTTCGGCGGCGAAATCCTTGTTGCACCTGTTCACGAGGAGGACGTATGCGAACGTGAGGTTTATCTCCCCGAGGGTAAGTGGTACGATTTCGACTACGGATACGAATACAAGGGCGGTAAGAGCTACACGGTTTATGCGCCACAGAATCGTATTCCTGTTTTTGTTAAGGCCGGGGCAATTATCCCTATGTCGGAGCAGATTTACAATACATCTGAGCTTGATAACAGCGTGATTTCCGTTGAAATTTATCCTGACGGCAGCAGCAGCTTCACTCTTTACGCCGATGACGGAAAGAGCGTGGATTACGAAAAGGGCAAATTCACTCTTACAGAAATAGCCTGCAATGAAAATATTGGTGAACGTACTGTTGTAAAAACATCACGTTCAAACGATTTTTTTGCGGCAAATAAAATAAAACTGAAAATCCACGTTAATGCCGTACCGAAGAGCGTTACGGTGAACGGCAAGGCTATTGACAGCAAGTGGCCTCTTCAGGCGCTCCGCAAAACGGATAACGGCTGGCACTATGAGGAATTCAGCCGCAAGCTGTATCTTGTTGCAGAGCTTACAGAAGCCGTAAACGAGATAGTTGTGGAATACGAAGAAAACTCCCTTATCCGCAAGCCGTCAAGGAGTGACGAAAACGAAAATCTCTGTGGTCAGAGTCCGTATATTCTCCCTGCCGCAAGCGTGCCTTGCAAAATAGCGTTTGAAAATTTCGACAGAGGCGGAGAGGGCGTTGCATACCACAAGCACGCTCCCGAAAACGAGGACGGCATTTACCGCAGCGACAATGTATGCGTAAAAGACTGCGACGATATCGGCTGCGGTTACTGCGTGAAGAATACTTCGGCAGGCGAGTGGCTGGAATACACGGTAAACGTGCTTAAAGAGGGTATGTACACATTCAGACTGCGCGTTCGCGGCGAGGGCGCTGTTTCGATTTCCGCAAATCAGCGTGAGCTTGCGGCAAAGCTTAAGGTTGCCTGTGAAAAATGGCAGGACGTATCTTCCGACAAGGTTCATCTTGTAATGGGCGAGCAGACGATTCGTATTTTTGTCAATGAAGGTATGATTGACGGAAATTATTTTGAGATTGAAAAGGCATAATGTAAAATCAAAACCACCGGCTCAACCGGTGGTTTTGATTAAATATGGTTGTTTTTTTGAATGGCTCTTGATTATGTCGTAAGCAATCCCTGCCTGCCGGCAAAACTACTCCTGCGACCTTGTGTTCATAACAATTCGTCCGATATTCTCTCTATATGTATCCATCGCTCTTGCAATCTGCTCTACGGTTTCCCTGTTCTCAGCGGACATCGCTATCATTCCGTCAACGTCGTTTTTCAGGCGGCTGAAAATGCTGCCAACCGCACCAACGCTCTCATTTTGCTGCTCGATATTGTCATAAAGTGAATCAAATCCGCTGTTAAGCTGCTCAAAGCTCTCCTGAAGCTCCGTCATGGCAGTTTCCGAAAGCTCTATATCCTTTGTATTTTTTTCAAATTCAGACGAAATATTATTAACCTGCGCAAGAAGATTTTCAACAACCTGCGCAACCCTGTCGGCAAAACGGTCGCTGTTTTCGGACAGAGCCTTCATTTCCGTTGCCACAACCGCAAAGCCTGCGCCCGCCTTGCCCGCGTGTGCGGCTTCGACGGAAGCGTTAAGCGACAGCAGCGTTGTCTTGAATGAAATATCGCTGAGCTGCTCCGCAATTGACGCAACCTCGTTCATCTGCGTTTTCATCGCTGTTACCGCATTTTGCGTTTGCTCAATGCCCAATATCGAATTATGAAGCTTTTCCTTCATCGCGTTCATATTCTCGCGATTTTCGGCAAGCGCTTCCTCAAAACGCCTTAACTGCACGTTAAGCGACTTAATCTGCTCAGAAGTATCCTCAACCTTAACACGCGCCTCCGAACAGGTGTCGGAAACAGTCGCTGCGTTTTCGGTGATTGCCGCCGAATCGCTTCTCAGCATATTGGTGCTCTCATTTATGCTGACAGAGGAGTCGTCGAAATCCTGCTGAATCTTATCCCCCATCTCGCGCATATCCACAAGAACCTTTTCCGCAGCCTTCGCCTGCTCGTTGCTGATGTCAATAAACGCACGACCGCGCTTGATTGCAATACGAAACAGTATTCCCGCAAGCGTAAAAATACCGAAGCAAAGTATATACTGCGAAAGGCTCTCCGCCTTTTGCGGATTGATAATATACATCAGAATCAGCAGAACGTCAGCCACAATAATCTGCGCCTTTGTAAAAGACGGCTCAAGATATATACCCGTCATAGCGATTACCGCAAGGAACATCGGAAAATCGTCGCTGTAGCAATCCCCGCTGAACAGCGAAATTGAAAATATCATTATTTCAATGCCGATTGCGACAACAAATTCCTGCTTTTCAAGCTTGATATGCGAACGACGCATATATAAAATCACTAATGCGAACAGCAGCAGACAGCTGCCTATCGCGATAATTCCCGGAATGTTGAGCTTTACGAGATTTATAAGCAAAAAAACGCCTGCTACCGAAAAAGTAACCCACAGCATTATTTTAAAAATTGACTCGTGAGTAATCGGCGCTTTTTTATTTTCCGATGATTTGATTTGCTTTTCCATAAATCCTCCATTTCTCACTTTACAAATCGCTGTCCTGCGATAATTTCACACTGAAAAACAGTTTGCCATAATATTTTATATTATTGTAACACACTTTTTGGCAATTTTCAACTGTTTTTTTCAATATTTTTGGTAAAATGGGTAAAAAAGCAAATTCTTACGTACAAATACCGGCTTTTTGTGCCGCAGCAGTCCGCCTTACGCTGAATCAGCGTACAAATTCCTTTTTCAAAACCGCGTAAATGTAAAAATCGTTATAACAGCCGTCGTTTTCCTTGCGCGGTAACAATTCCTTGTGTTCCGCTTCCCTGCGCATTCCGATTCGTTCTGCCAATCCTACCGATTTCGCATTTCTTACATCAATTTCGGCAAATACGCGTCTGACATTAAGCTCGTCAAATGCGTATTTCACCATTCCCCTTACGCTTTCGGCTGCAAAGCCTTTTCCCCAGTACGACCTATTGAATGTGTACCCGATTTCATAGCTTCCGCAGCCCTTATCCGAAAAATAGATTTTTCCTATAACCTTTCCTTCCAGTTCGACCGCGTAGAACTCGCTGCTCTCCGAAAAGTCCGCCGCCTCCTTAACGCAGGCTTCCCTTGTGAATGTTTCGTAGGGTTCGAAATACGTAACCTCGGGGTCGGTCAATATTTCCGCCAAATCGCTGCAGTCGTCGGGAGTGAATTTTCTAACAATCAGTCTTTCTGTCGAAAACAATTCAGTCATAACAGCACCTCGTTTTTAATTTATACCTTATTATATCACAGCACAATTTAAAACGCAATATGCCCCGTCCGCAAAATTACGAACGGGGCGTTTTGATTACCGTGAACCTTCTCCGGTTTTGATTGTTTTAACAATAGTTTCAATTGTATCGAGGGCAAGCGCGAAAATGATAACGCCGAGCCAGAAATGTGCGAAGCTGTCGATTTCGGTGAAAATAAAGCCCGTTTCGGTGAAAACTCCGTGCATAAATGAAGCCAGCTCGTCGCTGAAAATGCCGGGACGTATCCAGCACACGGCTGAAAAAGCTGCAATGATATTTGTTGCAACGGTTGTCACCAGAACAAATGCGCTGTATCTGCGTTCGACCAGCTTTACGCAATCACGTGCGATTCCCGCCGCTCCGAAAACGAAAACAAAGGGTGCAAGCTGTTTAAAGAACTCGGCGTCGAAAAGCGGAATTGCTGCGCTTTCCTCGCCAACCTTACAGAAAACGGGAAAAATATCGGGACAGAACATAAAAAGAACTGTTATAACCGCGCAGACAGCAATGCTTATTATGCACTCGGCGGGGTGGATTTTCAGACTTTTTGCCGGTACGGGCGGAAGCTCGTCAAGATTCCCCGTCGTATCCAATTTTACGCCCTTCCACTCGAAAATCGCAAAGATAATCGTCAGAATAGCCACAGCCTGAAGCGCCGCCGACCAAATCGCGCCTATATCCTCAGCAAAGCGCAAGGGAGAATAATCCGCGCCATTAACAACGTTTCGTATCACAAACGCAATTACCAGACCCGCGCAAACGCAAATCAGCACGATTTTCAGCACCAGCTTGTAGGTTGTATAGTACGGTGCGCCGATAAGACATTTTTTCTCGTCGGGGTTGTATTTTTCGGCAAGCTCCTGCGGCGTTCCAAGCTCTGTAAGAACTACCCGAACGTCCTTTTCGCCAGGCATTTCCCCGCCGCAGCGTTCAGCAAGCATATCGTCAATGAGCGTGCGCAATTCCTCGGCTACGTCTTTTCTGGATTTGGACGGAAGCCGCTTTGTTGCCGCGTAAATATAACGTTCAATAAGTTCGTTTATTTCCATATTATTACTCTCCTTCATTTACATTTATAAGTCTGTTTACGTTCTCAGAAAATTTGCTCCACTGCTCGGCGGTTCTTTTGAATACGATTTCCCCGTCGGGAGTGATTTTGTAGTATTTCCGTGGCTTCGCCTCGCTTGTTTCCCATTCGCTTGCAAGCAGTCCCTGCGATTCGAGCCGCCGCATGAGCGGGTAAAGCGTATTCGCCTCAATCGGAATACCGTTTTCCTGTAAATCCTTTACAAGATTATAGCCGTATTTCGGGGTTTTCAGCTGACTGAGCACAAGCAGAATCAACGTGCCGCGCCTCAGCTCCTGCACAAGCCCCGAAACAATCTCGTCATGGTTCATTTTTTCTCCTCCTTGTATAATGTGCAGTGCAACACTGTCGTGTGCTGTGCGTTACTGTATTTTCTATTATACTGTGCGTGACACAATATGTCAACCGTCAATCTGCACAAATTTCGGGATAATATTTCATTTTTATTGCTAAAATCAAAAAAGCTATTGCTTTTTTTTATAAAATATGATACAATGTAAACGATTAAACAGCTTATGCTGCAATATAAGGAGGTTTATCCCAATGAACAATATCCCAAAGGTTAAAATCGGCGTTGTTGCGGTTTCCCGTGACTGCTTCCCCGAATCCCTCTCGGTTACAAGACGTCAGAATCTTATGAAGGCTTATCTCGCTAAGTACGACTCAGCTGAGATTTACGAATGTCCCATCTGTATCGTTGAAAGCGAAATCCATATGGTTCAGGCTCTTGAGGACGTTAAAAAGGCAGGCTGTAACGCGCTTTGCGTTTATCTCGGAAACTTCGGTCCCGAAATCGCTGAAACGCTTCTCGCTAAACACTTCGACGGACCCGTTATGTTCTGCGCAGCTGCCGAAGAGGACAGCGTCAACGGCCTTGTCGGCGGCAGAGGCGACGCTTACTGCGGTATGCTCAACGCAAGCTACAACTTAAAGCTTCGCAACGTTAAGGCTTACATACCCGAATATCCCGTTGGAACAGCGGACGAATGCGCTGATATGATTCACGAATTCGTTCCCGTTGCAAAGGCTATTATCGGACTTTCCGACCTGAAAATCATCAGCTTCGGTCCGCGTCCGCTCAACTTCCTTGCCTGCAACGCGCCCATAAAGCAGCTCTACAACCTCGGCGTTGAAATTGAAGAAAACTCCGAGCTTGACCTGTTTGAAGCGTTCAAGAAGCACGAAGGCGACCCCCGTATCCCCGACGTTGTAAAGGATATGGAAAACGAGCTTGGCGAAGGCAACCTGAAGCCCACCATTCTCCCGAAGCTCGCTCAGTACGAGCTTACGCTTCTCGACTGGATCGAAGAGCACAAGGGTTACCGCAAGCACGTTGCTATCGCAGGTAAGTGCTGGCCCGCATTCCAGACCCAGTTCGGCTTTGTTCCCTGCTACGTAAACAGCCGTCTTACAGGCAGAGGTATTCCCGTTTCCTGTGAGGTTGATATTTACGGCGCGCTCAGCGAATTTATCGGCACCTGCGTATCCGACG
The DNA here is from genome assembly GCA_964520065.1 of uncultured Ruminiclostridium sp. Lineage (GTDB taxonomy): Bacteria > Bacillota > Clostridia > Oscillospirales > Ruminococcaceae > Ruminiclostridium_E. The sequence goes on along the minus strand of CAZFMC010000010.1, from coordinate 35,174 downwards.
ACGCCGTAACGCTGCTCGATATCAACAATACCGTTCCGCAGGATATGTACAAGGAATCCATTGAGGGCAAGTTCCCCTACACGCTTCACGATACGTTCATGGGCTTCCACTGCGGCAACACGACCTCTAAAAAGCTCAGCGCCTGCTCGATGAGATATCAGATGATTATGGCGAGATCGCTTCCCGAGGAGGTTACGCAGGGTACGCTTGAGGGCGACATTATCCCCGGCGACATCACCTTCTTCCGTCTGCAAAGCACTGCTGACGCACAGCTCCGCGCGTATATTGCACAGGGCGAGGTTCTCCCTGTTGCAACAAAATCGTTCGGTTCAATCGGTATTTTCGCAATTCCCGAAATGGGAAGATTCTACCGTCATGTCCTTATCGAAGGCAATTTCCCGCATCACGGCGCGGTAGCCTTCGGACATTTCGGAAAGGCACTGCATAACGTATTCCGTTATCTCGGTGTAGAAGAAATCGGCTTTAATCAGCCTAAGGGTATGCTTTATAAATCTGAAAATCCTTTCTGCTGATGAATAGCAAAGGGTCGGTATCGGGGCAGCACGATACCGACCCTTTTTTTCGTTTTATTCGACGCCGCACCCCTGCATATGCCGCTTCCGCGCCTTTTTTCGTTGGCGAAGCTGTTGACAAATGCGCAGAATTGGGATATAATATATAATGTATAGTTATGCATATATCACATACTACGGAGGAAGCATGAGAAAAACAGGCTTTAAAATATTATCCTCGTTACTTTGCGCGGCTGTTATACTGTGCGGCTGCTATGAAACAAGGCTTCCCGAACATTCAATCGCAAACGGAAGCTTCGGCGGTATTGCCTTTGACGCAGAAAAAAGCACTGCGCGTTCTGCCGAGCCAATTCCGCAGATAACAACTGCGTCTTCAATTTCAGCGGCTTTATCCGATTCGCAGACAGGCGCCGCTGAAACCGAACAGACCGCCGAAACGACTTCTGCCTCAATTGCAACTACCGCTGCAACTGCCACTGCAACAACAACCACTACTGCAACAACAACCACTACTGCGGCAACAACCGCAAAAAAAACAACCGTAACCACCGCAGCAACTACGACAAAAGCAGCAACCTCCGCTACAACCACAGCCACAGCTGCCGCCACAAAGGAAACAACCACGACAGAAACGAAATCAGATAACCGCGGCGAATACCGCAAAAACAGCTACAAGGCTCTGAATTATGACGAATTGAAGGGCGTGTGGATTTCGTATCTCGAAATTTCAACGCTGCTGAAAAACAAAAGCGAAGACGATTTCCGGAGCGCAGTGCGCGACATTTATGGCAACTGCGCAAAGCTCGGACTGAATACGGTTTTCGTTCATGCGCGAGCTTTCGGCGACGCCTTTTACGATTCTGCTCTTTTTCCTTTTACAAAATATATTTCGGGACAGTACGGAGTTAAGGTTTCCTACGACCCGTTTGAAATTCTCGTTGACGAGGCGCACAGGCAGGGACTTTCCATACACGCATGGATAAATCCGCTCCGTCTTTGTACCACCGCTGATATAGGCTCGCTTTCGGGCGATTATCCCATAAAAAAATGGTACGGCGATTCCGCAGCAAACGGAACGTATATAGTGAATGTTAACGGAACGCTATACCTCAACCCCGCTTACGACGACGCAATAAAGCTTGTCGGGGACGGCGTACGGGAAATTGTTTCGGGTTACGACGTAGACGGGATTCACATCGACGACTACTTCTATCCCACAACCGAAGCGTATTTCGACAGCAAGGCATTTTCCGCTTCCGGCAGCTCTTCCCTTTCAGCCTTCCGCATTTCAAACTGCAGCAAGCTTGTAAAGGAAATTTACAGCGCTGTTCATGAATGCTCGTCAACCGCCGTTTTCGGCATAAGCACACAGGGCAGCATGAGCAATAATATAAATCAGCTCTACGCCGACGCGCAGGCTTGGTGTGAGGGCGGGTATGTCGATTACTTCGCTCCGCAGATTTACTATGGCTTTGAAAACTCAACGCAGCCGTTCAAGACCTGCACCGAACAATGGAACGAGCTTGTTGACGGGACTGACGTTAAGCTTGCAATAGGTCTCGCGGTATACAAAATCGGAGCAGAAGACAAATGGGCGGGCGCGGGAGCTTACGAATGGACAAACACGGATACAATGCTGAAACGGCAGATTGAATTTGCACGCTCGTGCAAGAATTACGGCGGAATAGCGCTTTACAGCTACAACTACCTGTTCACAAGCGGGTATCTTACAAACGCAATTCAGCGTGAAACGGAAAACTTCAAGCCGCTTCTCACCGAATAAAGGAAGGTATTAAAATGGACGTTAAAAGAAGCCTTACGGCACTGATATGCTCGGCGGCGTTTCTGCTAAATGCGGCACCCATACAAACGTTTGCCGAAAACGAAGCTCCTGCCGAAACGGAGGCTGCCGCAGAGGAAATCGGGGAAATCGTTGAAAGCGAGCCGACCTATATGTTCACGCTGCCCGACAATATGCGTGCCTCGGTTATCACTCCCGGCGTGGATTTCTGCACGTCGGACGATATTTCCGAGGAGCTTCTTGCTGCCGAGCTTGAAGAAATATTCTCGGATTTTTCGCAGATTGGGCTGAACACCGTTATTATCAACACGGTATACGAAGAACGTTCATATTACAGTGTCGATATGAACAGCGAGGAGTGCGACCCCACAAAAATTGCGGTTCAGACGGCGTACAGCTTCGGCATTTCGCCATACGTTGTGCTTGATTTGAGCCACCTTACAGCCGATACAGCGGGAAACACACAAATTGACGCGCTCGTTTCGCGCGTTCACCGCTTTGCGCTGAAATATCCCTGCGACGGAATAATTCTTGACGATTATTATGTGCGGAGAAATGCCGATTCCTTCGGCGGCTATATGAACAACGGCTCGGGCGAGGGGTACACAAACTGGCTTTACGACACCGCCGAGCAGCTTTTCAGCGCGGCAGCCGATATTATTCACCTCACCAACAACTCAATCGCTGTCGGCTTTATGATAAACGATATGTGGGCAAACTCGTCGGTAAACGAGCTTGGAAGCGACACTGCCGATTCCGTTCAGGCGTACTACGACGGTTATTCGGATACGAAAAGCTTTATAGAAAAGGGCTACACTGATTTTGCTCTTATCCGTGCTTACGGTTCGCTGACAGACGAAGCTCTTCCGTTTGAAAGCGTTACGGGCTGGTGGGGCAGCCTTACGGCGGAATATGATATGCCGCTTTATGTTGTTCACTATAATGAAAAAATAGGAACAGCGGCGACCGGCTGGGGCGCGGAGGATCAGCTCCTAAAGCAGCTTACAATTGCAAAAAAACTTGACAGCTACGGCGGCAGCGTTTTCAACTCCTACGAGCGGCTGACTCAGAATCCCCTCGGTACGACCTCGACGCTTACTTCTTATTTTAATGAACAGATAAATGAGGAATCGCTTTTTTCCGACCTGAAAATGGTTTCGCCTGCAAAGCTTACCTTTACAACAAGCGAACCGAGCGTGACATTTATGGGAAGCTTTGACAGCAACTTCCCCGTGTATTTCAACAACTCCCCCATTCAGCTTAACGACGCGGGTAATTTCTACTTTACACGCGACCTTAAGGTTGGCGTAAATACCTTTACAATTACGCATAAATCCAAAACATATACATATAAAATAGAACGGAAAATCGTTGTTATGCAGACCATAACAAAGGCGATTTCCGAAGGAAAAACGCTCCGTGTTGACGGCGGTACAAAAATCAACCTGTCCGTAACCGCCTACAAAGGCTCGGTAATTTACGGAATGGTGAACGGCACAAAGGTGAAAATGACCGAGCAGGAGGGCAAGACCGACGATGAGGACTACAACTCCTCCTATGTTCGCTATACGGGCAGCTATACCGTTCCCAAGGGCGTTATCGGAAAGGCGCAGGATCTCGGCACTATCAAAATCTACGGCGAAAACAGCGGATATACCATGGAGGTTATCGGTGCAAAGGTAATTATTAACGCAGAGCCTGAACCTGTCGTAGAGAAAAAAGCGGAAATGACCGACGCGGGCAGCGTTGGGTCGGGCGAGATAATCGGTACGCTTGAATCAATCTACAAAAGCGCCGACAGCGTTAAATATGTAAAGGTAAATTCCGATTACACGATTGTCTACGACGGAAAAACAGCCGACGATATCCCGTCGCCCGTTTTCTCACAGCTTCCTGCGGGGACAATCGAGCCTTACAAGGCAACGTCGGGCAACTACTACCTTACCACGTCGGGAAAGCGTATCGCAGCTTCCGCGTCAACGCTTGTTGACGGCACGGGAATTGAAAAAAATGCGCTTCTTGTCAAGTCAATCGGTACCGCGAACGGCGACAGTTATATACGCATAAAAACCGACTACAAAACGGGATTTAATATGCAGCTTGTCGGGAATAATTATTACACCGACTGGGAGGGCGATTATTATCTGCGCTCCTTTACGGCGACCCACCTTTATATTACATTTGAGAATATCACAAGCGTTACGAAGCTGCCGTCATTTGAAAACAATCTGGTGTTCAAGTCCGGCAAATGGGATACGGTAACCGAAGGCAACGGCACAAAGTTCCGCCTTATTCTGGAGCTTCGTCAGCCCGGCGTCTATTCCGGACAGGCTGCCACGTATACCTCCGACGGAGATCTGCTGCTGTCCTTCCCTGTTCCGACAAATTCGCTCAGCGGTCTGACCGTTGTGGTTGACCCCGGACACGGCTACGGAAAAACAGCGACCTCTCTCGACCCCGGCGCTGTCGGAGAGGTTATCGAGCAGGAGGTCGTGCTGGCAATTTCAAAGGAGCTTACCTCTCAGCTTAAGGCTGCGGGCGCAAACGCGGTACGACTCAAAACGGAAAGCGAATTTTTATTTACACGTGAACGTCCGAACTACGCACGCGCTTACGGCTGCGACCTCTATATATCCGTTCATGCAAACAAATCGCTGATAGACGGCTCGGCAAGGGGCGTCGAAGTGTACTATTTCACGTCCTACTCACAGCCCCTCGCTGCGAAAATCTCGGAAAGCATTGCTTCATATTATTCAAATTACGCCTACTCGGACGGAGCGTACCGCGACCGAGGTGCGAAATACAGCTATTTTCAGGTTACGCTTCAGCAGGACTTCCCCTCCGTGCTTGTTGAAACAGGATTTGTAAATGAAATAAACGACGCTATGGCGCTTGCTTCGCCGGTTCATCAGAAAGGCATTGCTTCGGCAATCGTTACGGGAATTAAGAACTATCTTTCCGCAAGCAGCATTTCGTACGCTTCGGAGGGTTCAAGCAGCGTAAATGCGTCAGCGAACAACAGCGACAACGACAATGAAGCGCCGCCCGAAACTGAAACTGAAACCGAAGCGCCGACGCCGGAAGAAAACGAAGCCGAGCCTGACACAGAGGACGAAATCGAATACGAGGAAGAGGACGAAGAAGAAGACCTTGAGGAGGAAAATCCCGAAGAGGACGGCGAAACTGCCGACGATGAAGCAGCGGACGGTTCTGACGAAACCGAAAGCGACAGCTCCGACAACGAATCGGCAGACGACAGCAGCGAGCCTACACAGTGGAGTACAGGCGGTATCCCTCCCGTATAACAGACGGAAAACGGAAAAAAACGATTTTGTTAAAAAATTAGCGAAAATGACTTGCAATTATATGCAATATCTGCTATAATGGATAAGGTCTTTCGTCGGATTAAGCTCCGACGCTTTATGTGAAAAAAGAAAGGAATGGTAATGCAATGCCGGCAAGTATTGTAGTTGGAACACAATGGGGCGATGAAGGAAAGGGTAAAATCATCGATATCATCGCTTCGAGAGCAGACGTTGTTGTTCGTTCACAGGGCGGAAACAACGCAGGTCATACCGTTGTAAATGACGGAAACACCTATAAGCTTCATCTTATTCCCTCGGGAATCCTTTATAAGGACACCCTTTGCCTGATCGGTGCGGGAGTTGTTCTCGACCCCAAGGATTTTATAGGAGAGCTTGATTCGCTCGGCGAGCGCGGAGTTACCTTTGATAACCTTAAAATCGACCCGAGAGCGCACGTTATTATGCCGTGGCATATAACCCTTGACGGTCTTTCCGAACAGTTCCGCGGCAACAGCGATATCGGTACCACAAAAAGAGGTATCGGTCCGACTTATATGGATAAGTACGAGCGCTGCGGTATAAGAGTTTACGACCTTATTCACCCCGAGGTTTTCGCTGAAAAAGCGCGTTCAACGGGAAAACTGAAAAATAAAATCATCACCGAGGTTTACGGCGGCGAAGCGCATGACATCGAAGCAATCATCAAGGAATATACCGAGTACGGAAAGCGCCTTGCAAAGTATGTTGACGATGTTTCGGTTATCGTTTACAACGCTGCAAAAGCAGGTAAGCAGATTATGTTCGAGGGCGCACAGGCTACGCTTCTTGATATCGACTTCGGAACTTACCCCTATGTAACCTCCTCCCACCCACTCTCTGCGGGCGTTTGCGTGGGAACAGGCGTGGGACCTATGATTATCAACGACATCATCGGCGTTGCAAAGGCATATACAACGAGAGTCGGCAAGGGACCCTTCCCTACCGAGCTTGAGGACGAAACAGGCGACCTTATCCGTAACAGAGGCGGCGAATTCGGTACGACAACCGGTCGTCCGAGAAGAACAGGCTGGTTTGACGCTGTTATCGTGCGCCACTCGGTACGTGTAAACGGACTTTCCAAGCTCGCTATAAACAAGCTCGATACGTTAAGCGGAATAGGCAAACTGAAAATCTGCGTTGCTTATAAGAGACCTGACGGCACAATTATCAAGGACTTCCCGCCTACGCTTGAGGAGCTTGCGGGCTGCGAACCTGTTTACGAAGAATTCGAGGGCTTTGACGAGGATATTTCGGGCTGCAAGAGCTTTGACGAGCTTCCCGAGGTTTGCAAGAACTACATTCTGAAGCTTGAAGAGCTTTGCGAATGCAAAATTGCAATGGTCGGAATCGGTCCCGACAGAAGTCAGATTCTCGAAAGATAAGAAAATCAGAACAAAACGGGACTATGACTTTCCATAGTCCCGTTACTTTTTTGAAAGGAGCTTTGAATGCTCAACATTCTGTTTATAGGCGACGTTGTCGGTCAGACAAGCGCTAACTATCTTGTTTCAAGGCTGCCGAAGCTGAAAAATGAATACAATATCAATATGACAATCGTAAACGGCGAAAACTCAGCGGACGGAAACGGTATCACCCCATTTTCCGCAAATATACTGCGTTCAGGCGGCGCGGACGTCATCACAACGGGCAACCACTGCTTCCGCCGCCGCGAAATGAACGATTTGTACGAGGAATGCAGCGAAATTATCCGACCCGCCAATCTCGGCGACGTTTACGGAAAGGGCGTTTGCATTTTCGATATGGGACGAACAAGCGTTGCGGTAATAAACCTGATGGGTATGTCATATATGGAACACTCAGACAACCCGTTCCACTGCGTTGACAGGCTGCTTGAGAAAATCGAAACGCCGAATATTATCGTGGATTTTCACGCCGAGGCTACGTCGGAGAAAAAAGCAATGGGCTTCTATCTCGAAAACCGCGTTTCAGCCGTAATCGGCACGCATACTCACGTCCAGACCGCCGATGAGGAAATTCTCGGAGGTCACACGGGATATATAACCGACGCGGGAATGACAGGCGTGCGCCGCTCAATCCTCGGAATCGACAAGGATATTATCATCGCCCGTCTAACCACCTACTATCCGCAGAAGCACACCTACCCCGAAGGCGAAATTATGATTAACGGGGTGGTTGTTTCAATAAATGAAAAAACAGGCTGCTGTACCTCTATACAGCGTATTTCTGAAACGGAGGGAAAATAATGGATATTATCAAGGTTTCGTCAAGAAGCGTTCCGAAGTCGGTCGCAGGCGCCATCGCGGCGGTCGTTCGTGAAAACGGTTCGGCTGACATTCAGGCTGTCGGCGCGGGCGCTGTAAATCAAGCTGTAAAGGCAATCGCCATCGCGCACGTTTACTTCAAGGAGGAAAATGCGGAGCTGGTTTGTATTCCGTCGTTTTCGGAGCTTGAAATTAACGGCGACGAAAAAACAGGCATGAATTTTCACGTCAGAATTTCCTAAGATTCACCGCGCAGCTAATGCCGGAAAAGCCTAATTTACAAAAAATTTAACATTTTTTGTAAAAAGTATTGACAAATAAAAAATTGCGTGCTATACTAAGGTAAATCAAATTTACAGAAAGGACTGAAACTATGTCACTGGTTGTTGAACACTTATCAAAATCCTTTAATGGTCACCAAGCGGTAAAAGACTTGTCATTTCAGTTTACCGAGCCGGGCGTTTTCGCTTTTCTCGGAACAAACGGAGCAGGAAAAAGCACATCAATCCGAATGATTCTCAATATGCTGAAAAAGGACAGCGGAACCGTTTTGTGGAAGGGAAAATCCCTTGACGTTCTGGAGGAAAAAATCGGATACCTCGCGGAGGAACGCGGTCTTTACCCGAAGTACAACGTTGAAGAGCAAATGTACTACTTCGCGTCGCTGAAGGGTATGAAAAAGGCGCAGGCTGCCCCCGCAATCGACTATCTGTTTGATCGCCTCAATATCAACGAATACCGCAAAAAGAAGGCTGAACAGCTTTCAAAGGGTAATCAGCAGAAGGTTCAGCTCGCCGCCGCGCTTGTGTGCAGCCCCGAACTGATTATTCTGGACGAGCCGCTGAGCGGGCTTGACCCCGTAAACGCCGACCTGTTCAAAAGCATTATCCGCGAGGAACGCGACAAGGGTAAGTACATCATTATGTCGTGCCACCAAATGGAAACCATCGAGGAGTTCTGCGAGGATCTTGTTCTTCTCCACCGCGGTGAAACGGTTATGCAGGGAAATCTTAACGAAATAAAAAAGAGCTACGGACGGGTAAATCTTACTGTCAAGGCAGACAGCGACTTTCTCTCAATTGCAGAGGAAATCGGACTTACGGTTGTGGAGGATACCCCGAACGGAACCAATTTCAAGGTAAGCGGCGACGAGCAGGCGCAGGAATTTCTGCGCAGAATGCTCGAACAGAAAATAAACGTCGTAAAATTCGACCTGCGCGAGCCTTCGCTGCACGAGCTGTTCGTTGAAAAGTGCGGTTCTTCCGCACAGGAGGGAGAGAAAATAAATGAAAACTAAAGGCTGGAAAAACATATTCGCCTTTACATTTGCTCAGCAGATAAAGACGAAATCCTTTATAATCAGCACCGTTATCATCGCAATTATTGTTGCTCTTATCGTTGCAACAGCAAATATTCTTCCCGTTTTTCTGCTGGAGGACGAAATCGGACAGATTGAAAGTATTGCAAACGGCGAAGCGGCTGATTTTTCCGTTTCAAAGCTTTATATTGATGATGAAACGGGTTTGAATGCAAACTTCGCTATCAGCGCCGTCACATACGGCTTTACCATTGAAAAAATCACCGCCGAGGACTTCGGCGCAAAGCTTACGGAGCTTGAAACGACCTCCGAAAACGCAATGCTTGCCCGCGCATTTTCAAAGGACGGGATTCTGGCGCTTGAAGCGTACTATGCCGGTGAAAATTCAACCGTTAACTCAAACGACTGCACAATGATTCTCTCGACGCTTTCCACGCAGCTTCAGATGCAGTACCTCGACTCTCTCAATATTTCCACCGATCAGATGACGACGGTTATGAGCGGCGTTTCAACCAGCCTTCTCAGAGCGGGCAAGGAAGCAACGAGCGTTGGCGAGGACGTTATAAATATGATTGTACCGATGATTTCTTCGATAGTGCTGTTCATATTTATTTTTGCTTACAGCCAGCTCGTTGCACAGGCTATCGCAATCGAAAAATCGTCGAGAGTTATGGAATATCTGCTTACCTCGGTAAGTCCCCTTTCGATTATTATAGGAAAGGTTCTTGCAATCTGCCTTGTTTCGCTTATGCAGTTCCTTATTCTGATTTGCTCGGGCGTTCTCGGCTTCCTGATTTCTTCGCCGTTTGGAATTTTCTCAAAAATTGACGGATTACTTGAAGCTGCCGCTGACTCGACTGTCGGAACAGATGTTCAGCAGATACTCACCGATATTCAGAACGCATTCTCGTCGTTCAGCATTGACACCATTGTTGTTATGATACTCACATTCGTGCTTGGCTTCCTGTTTTACGCGCTTATCGCGGGTCTGGCAGGTGCAAGCATCAGCAAAATGGAAGACCTTTCCGCCGCAATTCAGCCTATGAGTTTTATCGGCGTACTCGGCTTCTACCTTGCGTATATGCCGCAAATCGGCGCTGTTGACGGCGAAACAAACGCATTTATGATTGCTGCTAGATATCTTCCGGTTTCCTCGCCGTTCTGCCTGCCCTCCGCATATATGCTCGGACAGATGAGCCTCGGAGAAGCCTGCCTTTCCCTGTTGGTTCTGCTTGCAAGCGTTATTGTTCTCTGCGTGATTGTAGCAAAGGTTTACGAACACATTGTACTTCACACCGGCGACCGCCTCAAGCTTGGCGATATGCTCAAAATGGCTAAGGCAAAGTAAGCGATTTTTAAATTGAAAAGTGCTGAAGCAGCTTAAGCTGCTTCAGCATTTTTTGATATATTCCGCTATCCGTGCAGACGGCGCGGCGCGCGTCTTACATTTTGCGAAGCAAAATGTAAGTTCCTCGGGCAGCAAAGCTGCCCGAGGAACCGTTTTGTGCGGCGAAGCCGCACAAAACGCGCGCGCCGCGCCCCCTCCGCTTGAAGCGAACTGCCCGCCAACAGCAGATGGGACGTTGGCAGCGCCCGCCTGTATTTTCAAATGTAAACAGCTCTTACGATTCGCCCGAAAGCTTCCCGTATTTCTTTTTGGTTGCCATTCCGCCGCGAATATGACGTTCCTGCTTATTCAACTCCAGAACCTCCTTAACCTGTCTGTGCAAATCCGGATTGATTTTTTCAAGTCGGGTTGTTATGTCCTGATGAACTGTGCTTTTGCTTATTCCGAACACTTTTCCTGCATTTCTGACAGTTGCCTTGTTGTCAATGATATATTCTGCGAGGCTTACACATCTTTCCTGTTTCGTTCCGTAGGCGCAGTAGTCTACTGCTGAATTTGTCTTTTCTGACATGGCTTCGCCCCTCCAAAACTCCGAACATCAACGCAAATTCGGAACGCTCTGTTTGCCGCATTCCGAGTCTGAGATGAAGCTCTTGATATATCCGATTATATGCTGCGGGGTCGAAATATATGATTAAGCAGCCCTGCTATATGGCAATATTGCAGGAAATTAAATTTAAAATTGCAAAAGCACGGTTTTTATACCGTCAATATTGCTTAAAAGATGAGCCTTAAAACCTATTTTTCGTGTAAATTCTACAACTTTGTTGTTTGCGTATTGATTATTTTTTGAAATTCATATATAATATAATGTAGAACGCTTAAAATGAAAAAATTCACTGCAAATTATTCAAATTGAAAGGAACTACCAAAATGCTCGAAATGGGAAACGACAAGGAAATCGTATCGCTTGAAGCGGACGAACAGGAGCTTCTTTACGGGTTGCTCGAAAATATGAATAAGGGAACTATCGACCCATCTCTTTATGTCGAATACGACGTTAAACGCGGTCTGAGAGATTCCAACGGAAAGGGCGTTCTTACAGGACTTACCGAAATCTCCGACGTTGTTTCCTACGACATCATTGACGGGAAAAAAATCCCCTGCGACGGTCGCCTTTACTACCATAACTACAACATCATCGACCTTATAAAGGGCTTTGAGAACCGCAGGCACGCCTTTGAGGAAACAACCTACCTGCTCCTCTTCGGTTCTCTCCCCAACGAGGAACAGCTTGAGCGTTTCATTCAGCTCATTTCCGACAACCAGACGCTTTCAATGAACTTTACACGCGATGTAATTATGAAAGCGCCCAGCTCGAATATAATGAACGCTCTTCAGAAGAGTATTCTGACGCTTTATTCTTATGATAACAACCCTGAGGATATTTCCTCGCAGAACGTACTTCGCCAGTCAATTCAGCTTATCGCAAAAATGCCGCTTATTTCGGTTTACGCATACTGCTCCTACCGTCACTACAAGCAGCACGACAGCCTTATGATACGCAATCCGCTTGAAAATTACTCGACTGCGGAAAATATACTCTATATGCTCCGTGAAAACGGCGAATTTACCGAGCTAGAAGCGAAGGTTCTCGACATTGCGCTCGTAATACACGCCGAACACGGCGGCGGAAACAACTCCACATTTACCACGCATGTCGTTACCTCGTCGGGAACGGATACCTACTCCGCCGTTGCCGCTGCAATTGCTTCTCTTAAAGGCTTCCGCCACGGCGGCGCTAATCTCAAGGTTAAACATATGTTTGAGGACATAAAGGCGAATATCTCAGACTGGAGCGACGAAAACGCTATCCGCGAGTATATAACCAAAATCACCCACAAGGAAGCTTTTGACAGGACGGGTCTTGTTTACGGAATCGGTCATGCGGTTTATACAAAGTCCGATCCGAGAGAGGTTATTCTGAAAGAATACGCACGCCGTCTTGCAAAGGAAAAGAATCGTATGGCGGAATTTGAATTCTACGATAGAGTCGAGCGAATCTCCAAAGAGGTTATCGCCTCCGAACGCCACCTTTTCAAGCCGCTTTGCGCAAATGTGGACTTTTACAGCGGTTTCGTTTATGATATGCTTCGTATTCCCGAGGAAATGTTCACACCTATTTTCGCTATTTCCAGAATTTCGGGCTGGTGCGCTCACCGCCTTGAAGAAATAATCAACAACGGCAAAATTATCCGTCCCGCATACAAGTACGTTGCCGAGCATCTTGACTATATTCCTCTTGAGGAAAGAAAGTAATGACATATCTCATTTTCGACATGGAGTGGAATCAGCCCTCCTCTCGCCAAGAAAGAAATCCCGCGCTTATACACGGCGAAATTATCCAGCTCGGATTTCTCATCGTAAGCGAAGGTATGGATATTATCCGCAAAGAGCGGCTTACAATAAAGCCTGTATGCTACCCGACAATGAACAAATATGTCAGCCTTCTGACAGGCATCACGCAGGAGGAAGCCGACAGCGGTCTGAGCTTCCGTGAGGCAATCGCGTCTATGTCGCGCCACTTTTCCGACGATACCGTTCTGTTCACGTGGGGCGACGACGATATGCCCATTCTTCGCGAAAATATGGCTTTTCACGGGATTGATATTCCGCTTCCGCGTCACTACAATTTGCAGCGCATTTTCTGCGCGCAGACCAATACCCCGCAAAGACAAATTGCACTGAAAACGGCTGCCGAGCAGCTGGGCGCAAATTCGGATATTCAGGCGCACGACGCGCTTAACGACGCATATGTGACCTTTCTTATCGCTAAAAAGCTCAACCTATCAGACGGCATTGCACAATACGGTTCTTTTACGTTTAAAACAGCTTCAAAGCAGGCGCATTGGGCGGCTTGTCAGCCGGCTGTACGGTTTGAAGCTCCGTTCAGCGGTCGTTTTGACGGAATGGCAGCGTTCTGCCGCAGCATTGCTGTTCCCTGCCCCACCTGCAAGGAAGCTCTGACATTGGGAACGTTCTGCCGCCACGGCAAGCCCGCTTTTATCACAATGGGCACGTGCGAAAACCACGGAAGCTTCTTTGTACGCTTTGAGCTTAGCGACAATAAAATAATCGTTTCAGCCTTTGTCAGCGACAAGACCTTTGAGGGTATATACGCCGCAAGACTTCGGCATAAGGAAAAGCGCGAAAAATACCGCCGCGCCTATGCCGACGAAAACAAAAAAAGAAAAAATCAAACAGGAAATAATAAAAAAGCGCAGACGTAAATTTTACGCTGCGCTTTCGGTTCATTCCCACCACAGAATGAACAAAGGGTTCCGTTTTTTTGAAGCATAACCGGAGGATTGCCCTTCTATAATATAATACGTTTGAAAGAGCGAAAAAGTGACAAAAAACAAAAATTTTCTTGAAAGGAAACACGAATGAAGCTTTTTTCCCCGATAATTCGCCTCGCCGCTGCAATAAAATGTATTACTCAACGGTTCAAGCGGGATAACCTCAACGAATACGCTGCCTACTCCGCGCTTTTTATCGTGCTGTCGTTCGTTCCGTTTCTTATGCTCATACTGACCTTTATAAACAAGCTGCCCGTGTTTCCCGAAACGGACGGATACGCCATCAGCCTTTTTTCAGACGACGTTACCGAGCTTTTTGTGCAGATTCTTGCGGAGGTGGAAGCGAAAACAAACGGCGCAATTCTCTCGCTATCGACAATTGCCGCTCTTTGGTCTGCCTCCCGCGCGCTTATAGGCATAATCAACGGGCTTAACCGTATTCACCGCGTAAAGGAAACCCGCGGCTTTTTTCGCCTGAGAATTGCCGCTGTGTTCTATATGCTGGTTTTTATCGCGTCAACTGTGATTGTTCTGGTGCTGCTGGTTTTCGGGCAGGCAATTCTCGACAGACTGATTGTAAATCTGCCCGCGTTGGAAGGAATGGACGGGATATGGTTTTCAATGCGCTGGGCGGTAGGCTTCTGCATTCTCATTCTGCTGTTCCTGTTTTTTTACACCGCGCTGCCTATACAGAAAAGCAAGCCGTTTTCCAAGCTTCCGGGAGCTGTTTTCAGCGCGGCGGGGTGGATAGGCTTTTCCGCGCTTTACTCGTACTACGTCAACAACTTTGCCGATTATTCGCGGCTTTACGGAAGCCTTACAACAATTGTCCTCCTCATTCTATGGCTTTATATCTGTATGTACATTCTCTTTCTCGGCGAGGAGCTTAACGTTATGCTCGGCAGCCAATATATACAACGACTTTCGCGCTGGATTTTCAGCGGCAATACAAACGAACAGGAAAAAATAAAATGAACCTCTACGATTTGACCTTTGAACAGCTCGGCCGTTTTCTGGCGGAAAACGGCGACAGAAAATCACGTGCGGAAAGTATTTTTCGTGCGCTTTACGCGAACTGCGCCGAAAATATTTCCGAAATTGACGTAAACGCGAAAACGCTTTCGCTTCTTAAAAAGCACTTCACAATTTCTCTGCCCGAATGTATCTCGGAAATAGACGGCGAAAACGCTGTAAAATATCTTTTTAAGCTCTCCGACGGAAATCTGGTTGAGTCGGTTCTTATGCGGCACGAATACGGCAGCAGCGTCTGCGTTTCAACACAAGCGGGCTGCAATATGGGCTGCGCCTTCTGCCGAAGCGGACGTATGAAAAAAGTGCGTAACCTCACTTCGGGAGAGATTCTGAGCCAGCTTGTGTACATAAAAAAACTGGTCGGTGAAATCAGCGGAGCAGCTATAATGGGAATCGGCGAGCCTTTTGACAACTACGAAAACGTTATGGCTTTTGTTGATACCGCACTGTACCAGAAAGGACTTTGCATAGGTCCGAAGCATATAACCGTTTCGACCTGCGGACTTGTTCCAGAAATAAAAAAACTTCAGACAAGCAAGTACAATATCAACCTTGCGGTAAGCTTGCACGCTCCGAACAACGAGCTTCGCAGCCGTCTGATGCCGATAAACAGGCGTTACCCGCTTGAAACGCTTGTTCCCGCGCTAAAAGACTTTTCCGAAGCTACAAACCGCCGTATAACGCTTGAATACGTTATGCTTAAGGACGTAAACGACAGCACGGAATGTGCGAAACAGCTTGCGGAGCTTATCGGCGACAGCAAATGCTACGTGAACATTATCCGATATAATCCAAGCGAGGGCGACTGCTTTGAATGCAGCGATTTTGAGCAGATAATGAAGTTTTACGATATTTTGAAAAAGAACCGCGTTTCCGTTACAATGCGGCGCAAAATGGGCGTCGGTGTAAACGCGGGCTGCGGTCAGCTTCGCGGCGACGCAATCGAAAAGGAGTGAGAAAAATAAAAAAAGCCGTTTTTTATCATCACCTCGCCGAGGCTTCGGAGCAAAGCGGCAAGCCGCTCCTTGAAATAATGCGATATGTACGCTCGCTCGGCATTGATTGGGTCGAAATGGATTACGCGGTGCTGTCCGAGGATATTTCAGCCGCAGAAGCTTTGAAAAAAGAGGGTCTGGGGATTTCGTCAATTTACGCATTTTATGACTTCGGAAATAATCCAAACGGTTCGGTCGGATTTTCGCAGGTTGACTGCGCAAAAAAGGTCGGCTGCGATAAAATTATGATAATTCCCGGATTTTACACCTCCGACAGCCGCGAACAAACTGAAAAAGAGCGCGAAAATATGCTTGCCGCAATGCGGGAAATGTGCCGTTACGCAGCAGAAAACGGCGTCACGCCGACAATTGAAGATTTCGACGACGCGAAAAGTCCGATTGCCACCGCTGAACAAATGCTTTGGTTCACGGAACGCATACCCGAATTGAAAATAACCTTTGACGCGGGAAATTTTATGTTCAGCGCTCGGGACGAGCTTGAAGCGCTGGAAATGCTGCGAAAAAAAATCGTTCACGTACACTGCAAGGACAGAACGCTTGAAAAAAAGGCGGGCTGCGAGGTCAAAACAGCCGTTGACGGCAGAAATATGTATCCGTCGCCTGTCGGAGCGGGCTGTATTAAAATGAAAAGGATTATCGAGGAACTGAAAAAGGACGGCTACCGCGGAATATTCACAATCGAGCATTTCGGTGCCGCCGACCAGATGGAATATATTAAAAAATCAGCAGAATTTCTTTCGGAGGTTTAACATGATCAAGGTAACGATATGGAATGAATATGTTCACGAGCGCGAATACGAGAGCATTGCTAAAATCTACCCGAAGGGGATTCACGGCTGCATTGCCGATTTTCTCGGTGAGCAGGACGACATACAGGTGACCTGCGCTACGCTCGACATGGATAATCAGGGAATAAACGCCGAGCTGCTGAAAAACACCGACGTGCTTATCTGGTGGAGTCACGCGCGGCAGGACGAAATTACCGACGATAACGTTCGGCTTATCCGCGACAGCGTGCTTTCGGGAATGGGCTTTATCGGGCTTCATTCCGCACATTTCAGCAAGCCTATGAAATCGCTTCTGGGCACGAGCATGACGCTGAAATGGCGCAACGACGACAGCGAAAAGCTCTGGTGTACCGCCCCGTATCACCCTATCGCGCAGGGCGTTCCAAGCTGCATTGAAATTCCCGACGAAGAAATGTATGGTGAATTTTTCGATATTCCCAAGCCCGACGATGTTGTTTTTACGGGCTGGTTCAAGGGCGGCGAGGTTTTCAGGAGCGGCTGCACCTTTACGCGCGGAATGGGCAAAATATTTTACTTTCAGCCCGGTCACGAAGCCTATCCGGTATACCATATTCCCGAAATACAGCGTATAATAACCAACGCTGTGCGCTGGGCTGCGCCGCAGCTTCGCCTGCCCGAACCGCCGACCTGCATAAACAGCATACTATGAAAGCCGAATCCCCCTCACCGCTTCCCGCACGCGCAAGACAAACGGCGGCGCAACGGATAACTCGTCTATCCCCATTCTCAGAAACGCTTCGGTAAGCGATACGTCAGCCGCAAGCTCGCCGCAAATTCCTATCCACTTCCCATTTTTGTGAGCATTTTCAGCCGCAAGCGAAATCAACCGCAAAACCGCCTCGTGACGCTCGTCGCAGAAGCGGTCAATATACGGATTCTGCCTGTCGCAGGCAAGGGTGTACTGAATCAAATCGTTCGTACCCACGCTGAAAAAATCAACCAGCGGAGCAAGCCTGTCGCTTATTACAGCCGCAGCAGGCGTTTCAATCATTATCCCAAGCTCCGTTTTTTCGGAATAATCAATACCCTCGCTCCGAAGTTCATTTTTTACGCCGTCGCATATTGACAGCGCTTCCTCCAGCTCCCACAAATTTGCAACCATGGGAAACATAATCCCAAGATTTCCGAACGCGGAGGCTCTGAAAAGAGCGCGGAGCTGTGTTCGGAATATTTCGGGACGATTAAGGCAAATTCGCAAAGCTCGCACGCCAAGCGCCGGATTTTCCTCCTCGGGAAGTCCGAAATAGCTGCACTTTTTATCCGCGCCTATGTCCAGAGTGCGGATAATCACCCTTTTCCCTGCCATACTCTCAAGCACGCGCTTGTATATCCGAAACTGCTCGTCCTCGGACGGGAAATCGCTCTTTTCAAGATATATAAATTCGCTTCTGAAAAGACCGATTCCGCCTGCGTCGTTTACAAGAACCTCGCCGATATTATCCGCGCTGCCGATATTTGCAAAAATATCGATGCGCCTGCCGTCAAGCGTGACGTTCTCCTTTCCGCGAAGCCTGTGGAGCAGCTCGCTTTTTTCGCGCTCCTCCGCCTGCCGCTTACGAGCGTTTTTAAGCTCGGCTTCGCTGGGGTTAATTATTACCTCTCCCGTAAACCCGTTTACTATCGCAAGGTCGCCGCTGCGGAGCTTGCCGAGAAACTCCTCTCCCACGCTGATAATCGCAGGAATGTTCATATTTCTTGCAAGAATCGCCGTGTGGGAGTTTGACGAGCCGTACGCCGTAACAAAGGCAAGAACCTTGTCCTTGTCCAGCGAAACCGTTTCACTGGGCGCAAGGTCGTCTGCGCAGACTATTGTCGGTTCGCCGCTTTTTTGCGCGCTGCCCTCTGAACCGGACAAACAGCTGATAATGCGGTTTGAAACGTCCCTGACGTCGGCAGCTCTCGCCTGCATATATGCGTCGTCCATTGACGAAAACATCTCCGCAAAATTGTCGCCAGTTACCGCAACAGCGTATTCCGCATTTACGCCCTGCCCCGTTATCAGCTCCTCGACCGCTTCGTTGTAATCCTCGTCCTCAACCATCATCTTGTGAATTTCAAATATTGCCGCGTTCGCTTCGCCGACCTCTCTGAGCGCCTTTTTATATATACCGTCAAGCTGCTCTAAGGCGGCTTTTTTTGCATATTCAAACCTTTTTAGCTCCTCGGTCGGGTTGTCGGTTCTTTCCCGCTTTACGCTCACCGCGCCGCGGCTGAAAACCGAGATTTTCCCTATGGCAATCGCGCCGTAAACGCCCTTCCCTTGATATTTTGTCATATATTCACCCGCTTTTTTATTAGTTTAGACGCTCTCGGAGGTCACAGATTTGCTTCAAGAAAAGCCCTAACCGCCGCCTCAGCTTCCTTTTCATCGCTGCCCTCAATCGTAACTGCAACGGTATCCCCGCACTTTATTCCAAGACCCATAAGGGCAATCAGCTTTGTTGCCGAAGCGGATTTTTCCCCGCACGCCACGGTAATGGCGCTGCTGAACTGCTTAGCCGTTTTCGCCAGCATACCCGCAGGTCTGGCGTGTATTCCAAGCTCGTCCTTTATCGTATAGTTAAAGCGTATCATATTATTTCCTTTCAATTCAAGCTGATAAGCTTGTCGCCTGTTTTAACATATCCCTCGGCTGTTGTCGTAACCGAGCTGTAATCCTCGCTGTTGCAGATTATAATCGGCGTAACCGTTTTATACCCCGCGCGCTTTATTTCGTCAAGGTCGAAGGTAATAAGCAAATCACCTCTGCGAACTCGCTGACCGTCGGACACGTGCGCTTCAAAATACTTTCCGCCGAGCCTTACCGTGTCAATTCCGATATGAAGAAGTATTTCACACCCATCGTCGGAAATGAGGTTAACCGCGTGACCTGTGTCGAAAACCATATCCACTCTGCCGTCGCAGGGAGAATAAAGCCGCCCGTCCGACGGATCAATTGCAGCGCCGTCGCCGAGAGCGCGTGACGAAAACGCTTCATCCTCTACCTCGTCCAACGCAAGCACTCTGCCGTTAAGCGGCGCGAAAAGCTCTGTTTCATGCGCCGCAACGGCGGGTCCCGCATTTTGTGCTTCAAGCGACTTGACGTTCGTCAGCATAGTCACATTTTCCGCTTCTGGAGATTCCAGAAAATCCTCCAGAGCCGATTTCACAACCGAAACCTGCGGTCCGTAAATAATCTGAACGCCGTTTCCCTTGTGAATTACGCCCGAAGCGCCGCTTTGCTTAAGAAGCTCATCGCGAACCGACTCCGCCTTATGAACGGTTACGCGAAGCCGCGTTGCGCAGCAGTCAATGTCTGAAATGTTGGATTTTCCGCCAAGTCCTCCGACTATAAGCGCGCTTCTTTCGTCGAATCCGCCCGCATCAGCGTGCGCCTTCCGTGCTTCCATATCCTTTCTGGTGTACAAACGGGTTTCCTCGTCGTCAGCCTCACGTCCCGGGGTTTTGTAGCCGAATCTTGTTATCATAAAATAAAAAACAAAGTAATAAACGACCGCATAAAAAAGCCCGATAATAACAATCCAAATCCAATTGGTCTTTGCATTTCCCTGCAAAATTCCGAAAAGCGTAAGGTCGATAGCGCCGCCCGAAAACGTCATTCCCACGCCGACATTGAAAATGTGCGTCAGCATATAAGACAGTCCCGCGAGAACGCAATGAACCGCGTACATTGCAGGGGCGATAAACAGGAACGTAAATTCCAGCGGTTCTGTTATCCCCGTGAGCATTGAAGTCAGCGCCGCCGAAAGAAGAAGTCCGCCCGCCGCTTTTCTCTTTTCGGGACGTGCCGTTTTGTACATTGCAAGGGCGGCTGCGGGAAGTCCGAAAATCATAAACGGGAATTTTCCCGACATAAAGCGCGTTGCAGAAACGGAAAAATGCTCCGTTGATTTTGAGGCAAGCTCTGCAAAGAAAATGTTCTGCGCGCCCTGAACGAGCGTTCCGTCAATCATCAGCGCTCCGCCAAGCTCCGTCTGCCAGAACGGCATATAGAAAACGTGGTGAAGTCCGAACGGAATCAGCGCTCTTTCGATTATGCCGTAAATCCATGTTCCTGCGTAGCCGGATTTGAGAACAAGCTGACCAAGTCCCGCAATCCACCCCTGAACAATAGGCCAGAGATAGAACATTGCCGCGCCTACCACAAGATAAACCACGCTTGTTATTATGGGAACAAACCTTGTTCCGCCGAAAAAAGAAAGAACCTGCGGCAGACGGATTTTATAAAACCTGTTATGAAGCGCCGCAACGCCAAGTCCGACAATTATTCCCCCGAAAACGCCCATCTGGAGCGTGGTTATTCCCAGAACGGACGCCGTCGAGTTGGCAGCCATAGACTCCACCCCGCCGTGCGCCGCAATAAGCGCTCCGATAGCCATATTCATAACGAGGTAGCTGATTGCTCCGGAAAGCGCGGCAACCTCCTTTTCCTTTTTTGCCATTCCAATCGCAACGCCCATTGCGAAAAGCAGCGCTAGATTATCAAAAATAACGCTGCCCGTCTTGCTCATTATATCAAGAATGGTGTAAAGCAGCCCGCCCTCGTAGATTATCCCCGATAAGCCGTAGGTTTCTATCGTCGTGTTATTCGTGAACGAGCTTCCGATTCCCAACAGCAGACCCGCCACGGGAAGAAGCGCAATCGGCAGCATAAAAGACCGACCGACCCTTTGCAAAACGCCGAAAATTCTATCCTTCATTTTCAGAACATTTCCTCCTGTAAAATAAATGCTGAATTTAGTATCACGCTTTACGGCGATAATATACGCGGAAAAAATTTTTCGAACGTCCGGAAATACAAAACCCTCGGATTGCTGCGGCAAAATCCGAGGGTAGGTTTTATTTTCAATTTTTACATATTCTTTTCAGCGAGAAGCTTTCGGCTGTACTGAACCTTGCCCGTTACGGCAAGCAGGATTTTTTCCGGCACAAGCTTTGAAGCCAGTGCGACAAGCTTTGCCGTAGCCGTCGGAACAATGATAAGCTCGCGACGGAACATATGGCTTATTGCGTAGCTTGCAGCGGTTGCGTCGGAAATTCCCGCAACGGCAAACTCTGCGCCCGAAACCTCGTTAAATTCCGTGCAGACAGGTCCGGGACAGAACGCACCGATATAAACGTTTGAACGGGAATGACGAAGCTCCTCATAGATTGCCTTTGTGAGCTGTAAAACGTAATTCTTTGAAGCGTAATACGAGGAAAAATCGGGTCCCGCGATAAAGCCCGCGATTGACGCAACATTGAGAATGTAGCCTTTGTTTCTCGCCTTGAACTTACGCAGGAAAAGCTTTGTCAGAATATGAACAGCCTTAATGTTCACATCAATCATTTTAAGCTCCGACTCAAGATCGGTTTCGTCGAACGCTCCGAAAACGCCGAAGCCTGCGCAATTAATCAGAACATCGACCGTAACGTGTTCAACTCGCTTGTAAAGCTCAACGCAAGCCTCCTTTTGCGACAAATCAAGGCTGAACCAACGAACCTTTACCCCGTATTTGGAGGTAATTTCCTGCTTCAGCTCAAATAAACGCTGCTTTCTGCGCGCCACAAGAATGAGATTATACCCTCGTTTTGCAAGCTCAATCGCCATTGAGCGGCCTATTCCCGAGCTTGCGCCTGTAACCAATGCTGTCATACTATTGTTCCTTTCCTTGTTCATATTTTATTAGTTCCGTAAGCCGCTCGAAATCAGCGTAGGTTGAAAGTCCTCCGCATATCGCGCGGTATTTTGCCGCATTTGTCATACCCTTAAGATAATGCGCGGTCTGCATCCGTGCTTCCTTCATTCCGATATATTCGCCCTTATCCTCAACAAGCAGTTTTATCTGCCGCATCATTGTCGCCAAACGTTCATCAAGAGCGGGTTCTGTGAACACCTCTCCATTCATGGCATGTTCAATCTGCTGAAATAGCCACGGTCGCCCGCAGGCAGCACGCCCTATCATAACGAGGTCGCAGCCCGTGTAACGGTACATTTCAAGGCACTTTTCCGCGCTGTCAACGTCACCGTTCCCGATAACGGGAATCGAAACCGCCTGCTTGACCTCGGCAATTATATCCCAGTCGGCAGATCCGCTGTACATCTGAACGCGTGTGCGCCCGTGAACTGCAACCGCCGCAGCGCCGCAGTCTTCTGCAATTTTTGCGATTTCAACGGCGTTTATATGCTCATCGTCCCAGCCCTTGCGGATTTTTACGGTTACTGGAAGGTCGGTAGCTCCGACTGCAGCTGAAACCATCTCCGCGAAAAGCTTCGGATTTTTCATAAGCGCACTCCCTGCCCCGTTTCCCGCAACCTTTGGAACCGGACAACCGCTGTTTATATCGATTATATCCGGCGAAAACCGCTCGGCAATATGAACAGCCTGCGGAACAAACTCAGGCTCGCAGCCGAACAGCTGAACCGCCATAGGCCGCTCAAAATCCGTAACCGTCAGCAGCTCCGCCGTTTTTCGGTCGCTGTATACAAGTCCCTTGCAGCTTGCCATCTCCCCGACCACATACGCCGCTCCGTGTTCCTTTGCGACCGTACGAAAGGCACGATCTGCAACGCTCGCCATTGGAGCAAGCGCGGCTGTTTTTTTTATTTTAACATTTCCGATATGTAAATATTCCATTGCACTCCTAATCAATAGCCCAGTATTTTGCCGATTACAGCGTTCGACACGAGAAATCCCGTCCGTGTAAGCGAAATTCCACTGTCGGTGATATTGACGTATTCAGCGGGGATTTTTCTGCACCGCTCAATCAGTTTGTTCATATCAATCTCAAAATATGAACAGTTGTCAAGCTTCAACCCCTCCGTAAGCCTGAGCGCCAGCATTGCGTATTCCTCAAAGCTTCCTGCGTTGCTGTCGGTAACGGTTATTTCCTGCCGTTCCGAGGTAATGAAATCACGAAGGCTGCGGCGGGTACAGAAACGCTCGCCGTTATAATATGAATGTGCAGCGGGTCCTACGCCGAGATATTCGTCACAACGCCAATAATGCAGGTTGTGCTGCGACTCAAAGCCGTCACGTGCAAAATTGCTGATTTCATATTGCACAAAGCCGTGTTTTTCAAGAAGCTCCGCCGTAAAAAGGTACAGCTCCGCACTCTCGTCATCATCGGGCAAATCAAGCTTTTTCGCCGCAAACGGCGTTCCCGACTCAATTTTAAGCAGATATGCGGAAACGTGGGTAATCGGAAGGCTCGCCAGAGCTTCAACCGATTGCTGCACGCTTTGCTTTGTCTGCCCTGCCAAGCCAAGCATCAAATCTGCGGAGATGTTCCTAAAGCCCGCCGAATGTGAACAGTTGATGGCTTTTACAGCCTGTTCAGCCGTATGTCTTCTTCCAAGAAAGGCAAGCTCTTGTTCGTTCAGCGACTGAACGCCGATGGAAAGGCGGTTCACACCGCTTTCAAAAAGCTCACCAAGCCGTTTTTCGTCACAAACGCACGGATTTGCTTCAACTGTGATTTCGGCATTTTCGACGCAGCGTATCCCTCTTAATATTTCGCATATTTCCTGCGATAACAGAATCGGCGTGCCGCCCCCGAAATATACCGTATCGAAAAACTCATTGTAAAACGCGAGATTACGCAGCACCGCGTTTTTGTACTGCTCAGCCAACGAACGACTGTAACGCTCGGAATAGAAGTCGCAGTACGGACATTTGCTAAGGCAAAACGGGACGTGAATATACAATCCGCGCGGCTTGTTCATATTTTTATTGTGATATGAACGGTTACTCATCAAGCTTCAACACAGCCATAAACGCTTCCTGCGGAACTTCGACCGTTCCAAGCTGGCGCATACGCTTCTTACCTTCCTTCTGCTTTTCAAGCAGCTTCTTTTTACGGGTAATATCGCCGCCGTAGCACTTAGCAAGAACGTCCTTGCGCATAGCCTTGACCGTTTCACGCGCAATGATTTTGCCGCCGATAGCGGCTTGTATCGGCACTTCGAAAAGCTGACGCGGTATATGCTCCTTAAGCTTTTCGGCAATTCTGCGGGCGCGGGGATATGCCTTGTCGGTATGGACGATGAACGAAAGCGCGTCTACAACGTCGCCGTTGAGCATAATATCCAGCTTGACAAGCTTCGACGGATAGAAGCCGAGCATTTCATAATCATAGCTTGCGTAGCCCTTTGTGCGGGATTTGAGCGCGTCAAAGAAGTCGTACACAATTTCATTGAGCGGAAGCTCATAGTGCAAATCCACGCGCGTTTCGTCAAGATACTTCATATCCTTGAAAACGCCGCGCCGCTCCTGACACAGCTCCATTATATTACCCACATACTCCGACGGGCTGAACACGTGAACCTCGACCATCGGCTCGTACGCCTGCACGATTTCGGCAGGGTCGGGATAGTTGGTCGGGTTGTCGATAAAGACGGTCGTACCGTCCGTTTTTTCAATTTTATAGATAACCGAAGGAGCGGTCGTTACCAAATCAAGATTGTATTCGCGCTCTAACCGTTCCTGAATTATGTCCATATGCAAAAGTCCGAGGAAGCCGCAGCGGAAGCCGAAGCCGAGCGCAATTGAAGTTTCCGGCTCAAAGGTAAGCGAAGCGTCGTTCAGCTGAAGCCGTTCCAGCGCGTCGCGCAGGTCGCCGTACTTTGCGCCGTCCGCGGGGTAAATACCGCTGAACACCATCGGGTTGACGTTACGGTAGCCCGCCAGCGGTTCAGCCGCAGGATTCTCCGATGTCGTAACCGTATCGCCGACCTTTGTGTCGCCGATAGACTTGATTGAAGCAGCAATATAGCCAACCTCGCCCGCGCGAAGCTCGCTTGCTGAAATCAGATTTGTCGCGCCCATGTAGCCAAGCTCGACCACCTGAAACTCAGCCTTAGTAGCCATCATTCTGATTTTATCGCCGACGCGGAGGGTTCCCTCTTTGATTCGGACATAGACAATAACGCCCTTGTAGCTGTCGTAATAGCTGTCGAAAATAAGAGCCTGTAATGGTGCGTCGGGGTTACCCTTCGGCGGAGGAACACACTTTACGACCTGCTCCATAACCGCTTCGATATTTATTCCCATTTTTGCCGAAATAAGCGGCGCGTCGTCTGCGGGAATACCGATAACGTCCTCTATTTCCTCCTTGACAACCTCCGGATGAGCCGAAGGAAGGTCAATTTTGTTTATTACAGGAACTACCTCAAGGTCCTGTTCTATGGCAAGGTAGGTGTTGGCAAGGGTCTGCGCTTCAATTCCCTGTGAAGCGTCAACGATAAGAATTGCGCCCTCGCAGGCATTGAGAGAACGTGAAACCTCGTAGTTGAAATCGACGTGACCGGGAGTGTCGATAAGGTTGAAAACGTAGTCCTTACCGTCCTGCGCCTTGTAATTAAGCCGGACAGCGCGTGCCTTTATTGTAATTCCGCGTTCGCGTTCAAGCTCCATATTATCTAGAAGCTGTTCTTCCATATCGCGCTGAGCGACCGTCTGGGTCTGTTCAAGGATACGGTCGGCGAGGGTGGATTTTCCGTGGTCGATATGTGCAATTATACAAAAATTCCGAATTTCGGAAAGATAGCTGTTGTCGCTCAAAGGGTGTTCCTCCTTGATTATGCATTATCGTGACCGGCAAGCAGCCTGCACGTTTTCTATTGTATTATAACACATAAATTTGTTTTTTTCAAGGGCTTAGCTCGGATTTGCACAAAAATATCACACTTGCCCGCCGCACACATAAAAGCACGCCATGAAACCTGTTCACAGCGTGCTTTATTCATTCTTCCATTTGCTTCCCGAAGTACATTGCCGCCGCCTGTACGAGCGCAAGCTGTTCGGGTGTTGCGTATTCATTGCCGTCGCTTGACAGCATCATAACCGCGCCGTTCACATCGCCCTGAGAAACGATCGGCGTACAGGCAATCGCATATTTGTCGATACCCTCTATGGGGTTGAGCCGCTTGTCCTCAAAGGTTCGGTAGACGTGGGATTTGCGCTGTTCAATGAGATCTTCAAGCGAGCTTGAAACGCGGCGTTCAAGGATTTCCTTTTTCTGCATTCCCGAAGCGGCGATGACGTGGTCGCGGTCGCAGATAGCCGCGGGGCAGCCGCCGATTTTTGCAAGAACCTCGGCATACTGGGCGGCGGTGTCGGTAATTTCGCCTACGGGTGAATATTTCTTGAAAATAACTTCCCCGTCGGGGTTGGTGAATATTTCGAGGGGGTCGCCGTACCTGACAACATTGACGTCAAAAACCTTGTCGCTTCGGTTTTTAGCCGTTACGACTATTTGTCGGCTTGATACGATATTTTTAACGTCAGACTCAAAATTTACGGCTGTTTTCTCCTCTGATTCTACGGGATTTTCCTCAGTATCGGGAAGTCTGCCCGACGTGAGAAGTGCGTCTATATCGGCTTTCAGCTGAATGTCAATTCTGTTTTCGTAGATGACGATTTTCTCCAGTATGAAGTCGAGGTCTTTCTTTTGCAGGCTCGGTTTGTTTATGATATCGTCGAAAATTTCAAATACAGTTTTTGCAACCCTGTTCACCTTTGCAACGGTATTATGCTTGTCGGCGGTCATATTAAGCTGGTTGCGAAGTCCGTCAAGGCGGTTTGTAAGCTCCTCAATCTGCTCGCCGTAAATTTCCTCAAAGATTTCCTCTTTGTCGGGGTCACGGATAATATCACGGGCTTTCATTCGGTGCATAATACGGATTTCGTCCTTGATGTCTGCAATATTTTTCTGCAAGGTTTCAACGGTGGACTTACTACGCTTTGTTTCCGTCTTTTCTTTTTCAAGAGACTCTTTCAGCTTTTCAATCATTTCTTCCGAGTTGTCACGGATTGCCCTGATATAGTCTTTCAGCAGTTCATCAAGCATATCCGTTCTCGTGTGATGTGAGGTACAGCCCTTCAGTCCTCGTCTATGATAGCTTCCGCAGGTGTAGGCAGGTGCTAAATCCCCTCTGCTCATTGCGAACATCGGTGCTCCACAGTCTCCGCAGACCATATATCCCGAATACACGTTGTCATATTTCTTAACTCCACGATAAGAGCTTGTGCTTCGCTTTTTAATCTGCTCCTGCACGGCGGCAAAGGTTTTGAAGTCCACGATAGGCTTGTGATTATTCTCAAAGACGATGTGCTCAACCTCGCTCTGCTTTATCTCCTTGCCGTTGATACGCTGACGCTTGTACTTGCCCTGACGGAGAGTGCCGATATAAAAATCGTTCTGCAAAATCTCGCTGACGGTGATGATACTCCACTCACGCTTTGCTTTCAGACGACACTCCTCGCCGTTTTGCTCCTTACGCATTTTCTCTGCCATTCGGGGTGTGGGAAAATTCTTATCGGTCAGATAATTTGCGATTTTCTTGTAGCCCCAGCCTTCAAGGTAGCGATTGAAAATCTCACGGACAATTTCTGCGGCAGGCTCGTCCACGATAATGGGAGCATTTTTATTGTTCACCATAAGGTAGCCATAGGGCACGGAGCAAATCCACTTGCCCTCTTCCTGTCTGCGTTTGATAACCGACTTTACCTTTTTCGATGTATCGGTAACAGGCATTTCGTTGATGAGGAAGCGGAACTGAATTGCCGTCCAGTCATCAAATGTCGGGTAGTCAATGCTGTCGCCGACGGAGATTATTCTCATTCCCCTGTCACGCAAATCCTCAAGCTCTACAAGTCCCTTGCTGTTGCGTCGGGAAAAACGTGAGAAGTCCTTGACGATAAGTATATCATATTCAAGGCTCAGCATTTTGCGGCGAAGCTCCTGATAGCCCTCACGCTGTTCAAAGGTGTAACCGCTTCGGTCTCTGTCCTCATAAAAATCAACTGTGCTTGCAGGAAATTTCCGCTTTGCGTAGTCAAGAATAATCGCCTTCTGGTTTTCAATAGAGGTGTTGTCCCTGTCCAGTTCCTCGTCAACCGAGATACGGCAGTAGCCTGCAATTTTCAGGGTTGTATCCATATAAAAATCCGTCCTTTCTTTAGATATTACTTTAATTTTAACACGAGTGTATGTTATTGTTCAACAGGTAATGTTTGTCACTTTTGTCAGGTATGTACAGGGCGCATTAAGCACCCTCGCCGAGACAGTAGCTGTTGTGTAGAAGTCCGTCGGTACAGTCATACAGACTGCGGTTTCCCGAACGAAACACCGCAATTCTGTATTTCTTTTCACTGTACTCAGCAGTTTTTTCGCTTATGATGGACTGCACATTCTCACTTTGCTGCTCGGAATTTGTAAGCCATATTTCTGCAATACGCTTATCATCCCTGACAATTATTCGCAATAGGCAAGCCTCCTTTTTCGTTTGCATTTATTTTTGGTTTTTTATTCCTGTATTATACAAAAATCAGCTCGTTCAGTATTACCTCCTCCGCACAGCTTTTATAATTGTTCATCATACCTATCCAGCGTAAAGGGTCGATATTCTTCATTTCTTCGGTAAGCCCATCAACCTTCGCCATAGCTTTTACCATTCGGTTAAGCCGCTCGTAAGCCGTATCCTCAACCTCAGCACAATGCTCGTTCAGAGTTCCTTTTATAAGCATTGCCTGATACAGACCCTTGTGATTTTCTTTCAGGAACTCAGCTCTCATTCTTCCGTAGCGACTAAGCTCACGCTGTTCGGGCAATTCCCAGTCGGGAAGATAAGTTCCTGTCTTTTCATCAAGAACATAGCAGATTTCTGCTTTGCCGACAATCTCTGTAAACTCTTTTTTCATAAGATTTTTCCTCCGTTTTTTGGTTTGTGCATAAAGACTATCCTACAAGTTGATTTAGCGCTTTAAAGCGATTATACAGATTTGTGAGGCGTTTGTCAAGTGGTTGAGAGAAATTTTTCGGTCAAATGCAAAAGTTTTCTACTCCAACTCACCCGACCGCTTACGCTGAACATCACGCTGGCGCTCTTTTTCTTTGTCCTTTCCAAGAATCATATCCACATTTTTCATCACCGTATCAAGCTCCTTGATTTCGGATTTTGCCGAATTATAAGAGCTATACAGCTTGTCCTTTTCGGCATAAAGCTTTTTCTGCTCAGCACGAAGCTCCTTAATCAGCGGAGCCTTCCCACCGTCAAATCTTTTCTTCAGATACTTCTCGGCAGCAGTAAAAATAATCAGCTCGCTTTCGTGCTCACGCCTGAACTTTTCCTTGAAAACAACTGCTTCAAGCTTGTCTGCGACAGGCTTATTCTTACGATAATTGTCGATGTTCTGAATGTCCTCGGCAATAGTTTTCAGACGTTGCTCGATTTCCTTGATACGAGTTCGGTCCGCGTTGTATTTTTCTTTCAAAGCCGTATGCTTTTCCGAAAGTGCCGAATAGCTCAGCATATTTCTCTCGGTCAGATAGTTTACCGTATTCGCCATAGTTTTAAGATTCTGAACAGTTGCCCACTGCCTGAATGCTTCGGGATTTCTCTGTTTCTCCTTGAAGCAGTTTTCAATATCGATGATAAGGGAAATGCTCGGATTTGTTCTTGCTCCCACAATTCTTTTACGGAGTCTTTCTTCGGTGTAGTCAGTTCCGAGAGTTTTGGAACGAATGAAACGCTCCTGACCCTCGGCTCTGAATGAAATATATTTCCCTTGCTTTATTTCATAATTCAGCTTCTGCATATACAATAAGAACTCATCCCACGACTGCGTTTTTAGAATAGCTTCATCAATATTTTTTCTGAGAAGCGACTTCCAGCTCTTGCCCTTTTTATCAAGACTGTGCTCGTACTGACTTCTGCCTTTTTCCTTCGGCTCGGTTATGACGGACAAGCCGTTCTCACGACAAAGCTCGTCGCTGAATTTTCTGATATCATACATCGTGTGCCTTTTGGAAAGAAACTTGTCGCCGTTTTCAAAGCTGACAGAGTTTGCAATGATGTGGTTGTGAACGTGCCCTCGGTCAATGTGCGTAGCACAGACAAACTGATATTTCCCGTCAAAGACTTTCTCCGCAAGCTCCATTCCGATTTTATGAGCAGATTCGTAATCAACCTCTCCCGGAGAAAACGACTGAATGATATGAAAACCGAGAATACCATTCTCTTTGAGAAAATTTTTCTTTGTCAGCTCAAACTGCAACGCCGCCGTTTCGGGAGAACAGCCGAAGCCGTCTACAAGCAGACGGTCATCGGTTTTCTTCGGATTCATAATGTAGTCAAGCGCCTTGTTCAGAGTAGTGCGGATAGCGTGGATTTCAGTAACAGCCATATCTTTTCAAGCTCCTGTTTTATTGCGATTACATCATCGGCGTAAATGTCGTTTGTGGAATTGATACGCTTTGTAATCTGGTTGATGTTTTTTGAAACGCCGCTGACCTGACGGCACAGCTCGTCAAGCGCTGAGGTGTCAACCTTTATAAGCCTTCCATCAATGGCAATCTCGCGAAGATACGCTGACATATTCCTGATACCGAACAGCTTCATTTTCTTTCGGATAAGCTCTTTTTCTTCTTCGGTAACGAAGAATTTTATCTGCACAGGACGAAGCCTTTTTGCCATAGTTTTTTCACCGTTCCTTTCAAAAATCTCTGATTTTTTCGAGACAGTATTGTCGATTGCCAAGGGGTTCGGGGAGAGTCCCGACAAGCGATTTTGACGGAGTGTGTCTACAAAATCATTGCTTGCTATGACACTCCCACGCCCGCAGGCTGATTAGCTTTTTCGAGAATTTCTGACGGCTCTTATAAACTTTTTCGGAACAAAATCTCCGTACCAGAGCCTTGTGAAATCCTCCATATCTTCGGGAGCGATTACCTTTTCGGGATAGATTGCTTTGAGAAATTCAAGCTTTGCTTTTTCAAAATCCGAAAGATTTTCGTCATCCTTATGAATTCTGATAACAGCATTTTCATCCACATCAGCATTCGCCAAAATGAGCCCCATTTCAATTTCCTTTCTGATTGCCGCAAGCTCTTCGGGGGTTCTTTCATAGGGCGTCATATTAACAATCATATTCATAATAATGTCGATATCCTCGGCGGTCATTTCCTTTCCGACAGGGAAAAGTCTGTTGATAGTTTCCATTAAATCGTCGTTCTTCTTCTCATACTTCTTGTTATTTCTCATTGCAAATGCCTCCATAAATCTCATTGTGTCCTTATCAGTTTTTTCGTGCTTAATAATCATTTTTATTTTTCCTTTCATTATAAATTTACATCGGTGTACCACGTACCAGACGGTGCAGATGTACCATGTGGTGCAGGTGTTACGCTTGGTACACTTGGTACGTGGTACGTTAACCTTTTTCATTGACCTCAAAAACGGAGACCGTCTTTCTGTTTTCGTTTTCTTTTTTGATTTTCCTGAAATAGCCGTGCTCGGTAAGAATTGCAACGGGATGTGAAAGCTCGTCCATCGTCCTGAACTTTCTGCAAAGGTGAAGCAAATCCCTTCCGCTGATTTGCCTGACATTATTGGCTCTCAGCTTTTTAAGAACATACTCCGCCGCTGCCGTTCTGCCGTCGCCGTCCATAAGACTGTAAGCATAGCGGGACTGCTGCTTGTAAAAGTCTGCAATGTCGATTGCCTGTCTCAGCGTTTTCATATCAACCTCACGACTTTCGGGAGAAACATTCTCGCTCAGGCACTTAATGCAGTGAATTATTCCACAGAGCCTCAGTATAAGTCCGTGATACTTTCCGCCCCAGTCAGGGCACTCGGCAAAGTCTGTAAGCAGAACAGACTCAATAGCGTTGTCGTAATAATCCGCATAGGCTTTCTGTGCTTCCTCAGAAAATTTCAGCGACAGTTCCTCGCCCTTGTGATTGAATTTTGTTTCAAGAGCGTGGTAGACAAAATTGTTGTAGCCCTCGGTGATGCGACTGTCGATTGCCTTTGTTGCATAGCTTCTCTTGCCGACAAAGGATTTCGGATAGCAGTAGAGGAAGCGTGCAACAAGCCCGCTTGAAAGAAAAACTCTGCTCGCCATAAGGTCATCGAGGATATACGGCTGACCGCATAGGCAAACCGACAGATACGGCTTTTTCAGAATTATCGTGTCGCTGTTACAGCGGTCTTTCATAAAGCTCTCACCGCCCCAGCATTTGAGAAACAGGTCTACATTGGGAACACCGTTTGAATATCGTCCGCCGAAGTTCTTGAAGGCTCCCGCTTCATCCGAGAGCATAAGCAGGGTTTCGTTGTCTTTCAGAAGCCTCACAAGCGCTTCGGGAGTAACATCGTCAACGCATACCCGCCTGAAGCTCATACTTTCCATATTGTCAAGCTCGGTGCGTTTTGCGGCAATTTCCTCGGCTGTGTTTTCGTTCTTGCTCTGCATTTCGGTAATCTCCGCTTCAAGCTTTTTGTAGGCTTCCTGAGAAGTGTAAATTTCGTCCTTGTGCCGCTTGTTATAATCCTCGGCAAAGGACAAAAAGGGAGCTTTCACAAATCTCATCACAGGCGATTTTCTTTCCGCAGGGTTTGCAAGGATAAGGGAATAGAGGGTCAGCGGCTCGCTGTGGTCTGCCTTGCCGAACATTCTATAAACACTAGAGAAACAGAACGACAATGCACTGAGTAGCGCCGTTGCCGACATCGAAATATCGGTTGACGTTGTTTCTGCAACTCCGACCGCCATAGCCTGTGGGACAAGGGGCAGACAGGTCAGCGGAAAATCAGGCAGGGCAGACTTGTCCGTCCTGAGCGGAACGGGGTTGTTCCAGTTTGAGTTTTCGTTCGAGTTCTCCAAGCAAATTTCTCCTTTCTTCTATAAATTTCTGTCGTTCTTCCTTTGTGCCCGTTATGAATATTTCGCAGTAATACTCATACTCGGATAGCTTTGTCAGACTCTCGGTAAACAGCAGGTGCAAGTCCTCATCGTCCGATTCGGGAGCATATTCTGTGCGGTATCTCCGAAGCAGATTGCAGTAATCGGAAAGAATGCGGAAAGCTCTTTGCTCCTGCGCCTGTGTACTTACATATTTCGTTTTTGCTTTCGGAGGACTCCCTCTTATATGCTCAATTCCGAAATCAGCACAAAGCCTTTTGGCAGACTGAAACGGAGGCTCTCCGAACAGTCCCTCCACAAGCTTTGTGACATCGCCGCATTTACCGCAGCCGAAGCAATAAAAGTGGTCGTCGTACAGCTTCATTGACGGAGTGCGGTCATTATGAAAAATGCAGTTGGTCATACCGCCTCTTACCTTCAGCCCGTAATACTCCGCTGCAGTCCTGACTGGAATTTCCTCTCTTACAGTTTCAAAAATATTCATCATTCTCACCGACCTTTCTCTGATTTTTCAGCCGCCTTGCGGTATTATTTTTATGGTATATTCCCTTGCCGAGGCTCGTCGTTCCTCGGAATAAGGCTTTGTAAGTCTGAAGCAGAATCTTCCCTTCTTTACAATAAACAGTGCACCGCCGAACTCGTCTGTTTCGATATGCTTGCAGGAGTCGGGATAGGATTTGCTGTAATTGTAAAGCCGCTTCTTCAAATCCGTATTGAATACCTCGATAATCGGCTCAGCCTCGTTGAAGGTGATATGAGTGGTGCGTTCCTTCTTTTTAAGCTTGTCCTTCATAAAATAGTCCTTTCTGACTGAAACAGTCTGTTTTTGCGAGATTTTTTACAGCTCTTGACCTGTAAAAATGAGCGTTTTTTCTTCAGGAAATTGCAAAATTGATGCAGAGTATGTCCGGAAAATTTCCTGAGGATTTTTTCGTCACTTTTACAGTTCTTGACCGTCCTCACTATTCAAGCCGAAAAAACGAGTGTGTGTTAACCACAAATTTCAAAATAATTTTTTAGCTTGCTTAAAACCTTGTTCTTTCGCTTGTTCACAGCGACATTTGATACGCCGAGTTCAAGCGAAAGCTGACGCTCGGATTTACGGTTGAAGTAAAGCTGGTAAACCAGTTCTTTTTCTTCTTCCGTCAGCGTTGCAACAGCTTCGGGAAGCTTTTCAATCATCATTTTTCGGATAACGCTGTCTTCGAGTGCTTCGCTATCATCTGCAATAAAAGAAGCACCATTATACTCATCTGTATCAAAAGCGTTGTACGAGAACTCGCCAACACGGATAGCTTCTTCCTGAATGTACTTTTCTCTGCGGCGTACTTTATAAAAATCCTTGTAGTCAGCCTCGGTTACTTCCATAAGCGCATAGCCGAGATTGATAATGAAAGGCTTTCCGTCACTGCTTTTCTTGTAGAGCTGCAGCTCAGCTTCTGTAATCTGATAATAGCCTTCTGCTGGGTTGTTTCTGTTGTTAAAAACGAAAATTTCTCTTGACATATATTTGTCCTCCTTTGAATTCGGGCAACAAAAAAAGGACCTGTGAATTTCACAAGTCCTTGATTGCTGCTATGTAATTGTTTTGGGTATAAAAAATGCTCCGTAATTTTTATTACGGAGCGCAGCCCGTCGAAAAAGTCGCCCGAAAGGGTGGCTTTTTTTCATGAAATATGGTAT
>CAZFMC010000009.1:0-51453 GCA_964520065.1 uncultured Ruminiclostridium sp. | reverse complement strand
GGCGGGCGCGAATGCGCCCGCACATTGCGGCGGCTTCGCCGCCGCAGGAGGGTTTAGCAAAAGCGAAAAGTATGCGGGCGGGCTGTTTTGCTTTTCCGAACATTTTGCTTGACATCTTCCTCGGTCTGTACTATAATAAAAGATAACGACATTATGGCATATGTGTATACAGTATATAATACGCACAATATGCACAATACGCACAAAAGAAAGGACGCAAAAATGAAATACGATTTCAGCGCAACCGAAAAGAAATGGCAGAAATATTGGGAGGATAATCAGACGTTCAAAACCGATGTCTGGGATTTCTCTAAGCCTAAGTATTACGTTCTCGATATGTTCCCTTACCCGTCAGGCGTGGGTCTGCACGCAGGTCACCCCGAGGGCTATACCGCTACCGATATTATGTCCCGTATGAAGAGAATGCAGGGCTATAACGTGCTCCACCCGATGGGCTACGACTCGTTCGGACTCCCCGCCGAGCAGTACGCCGTTTCAACCGGTAACCACCCCAACGGCTTCACCGAGAAGAATATAGCAACCTTTACGGGACAGCTTAAAGAACTGGGCTTCGACTACGACTGGTCAAAGCAGGTCGAAACCAGCAGCCCGAAGTTCTATAAATGGACGCAGTGGATTTTTAAAAACCTCTACCTCGACGGCTACGCAAAGTATATAGATATGCCCGTAAACTGGTGCGAGGAGCTTGGTACGGTTCTTTCCAACGACGAGGTTATCGACGGAAAATCCGAGCGCGGCGGATACCCCGTTGTAAGAAAAAATATGAAGCAGTGGGTTATCGACCAGCCCGCTTTCGCCGAACAGCTCTTAAAGGGTCTTGACGAAATCGACTGGCCCGAATCCACAAAGGAAATGCAGCGCAACTGGATCGGTAAGTCAACCGGCGTCGAGGTCGATTTCAATATCGTCGGCGGCGGCAAATTCTCAATCTATACCACCTGTATCGAAACTATTTATGGTATCACCTTTATGGTTCTCGCTCCCGACGGCGAAATCGTAAAGAGCCTTATGCCCCGCGTTGAAAATAAAGACGAGGTTCAGGCTTATATCGACGAAACACTCAAAAAGAACGATATGGACAGAACCGAGCTTAACAAAACCAAGTCCGGCTGCCAGTTAAAGGGAATTTATGCGGTAAATCCCGTAAACGGTAAGGAAGTCCCGCTCTTTATCGGAGATTTCGTTCTCGCAAATTACGGTACAGGTGCGGTTATGGCTGTTCCCTCCCACGACCAGCGTGACTTTGAATACGCGGTCGTTCACAATATCCCGATGATTCAGGTAATCGACGGCGCGGACGTAAGCGAAAAGGCGTTTGAAAAGCAGGATTACCTCGGAAAGGGCTGCAAGCTTATCAATTCCGAGGAGTTTACGGGTCTTACCGTTGAAGAAGCAAAGGAAGCTATCACCGTAAAGCTCGAAAAGGCGGGCGTTGCGCGCAGAACCGTAAATTATCACTTCCGTGAGTGGATTTTCGCAAGACAGCGCTATTGGGGCGAGCCTGTTCCCGTCGTATATCTTGAGGACGGTAAAATTCACGTTCTCGACGACGAAGAATTACCGCTCATTCTTCCCGAGCTTGACGATTATAAGGGCAAAAACGGAAAAGCTCCGCTTGAAAACGCTGCCGAGTGGAAAAAATACGAGCATAACGGCATTACGGGAACTCGCGAAACCTCGACTATGCCGGGAAGCGCAGGTTCAAGCTGGTACTATTTAAGATATATCGACCCCGATAACGACAAGCAGCTTGCCGACCCCGAACTGCTTAAGCACTGGATGCCCGTAGACCTGTATATCGGCGGACCCGAGCACGCGGTAGGACATCTCATGTACTCTCGGATCTGGAACAGATACCTTTATTCAAAGGGTATCTCCCCCGTTGAAGAACCGTTTAAGAAGCTTGTCCACCAGGGAATGATTCTCGGCGAAAACGGAATAAAAATGGGTAAGCGTTTCCCCGAATTTGTCGTAAATCCCAGCGATATTGTACGCGATTACGGCGCGGACGTTCTTCGCCTTTATGAAATGTTTATGGGTCCTCTCGAAGCCTCTAAGCCGTGGAACAAGGACGGCGTTGAGGGCGCAAAGCGCTTCTTGACCCGCGTCTGGAATTTCTTCAGCGAAAGCGCTGACATAAACGAGGAGAAAAAGGACGCTCTTAAAAAGGTATACAACCAGACGGTTAAAAAGGTTACCGACGACTATGAAACGCTCGGCTTCAACACCGCAATAAGCCAGCTGATGATTTTTGTCAACGCGGTTTATAAAGAGGGCGGCTGCCCGAAGGAGTACGCAGAGGGCTTTGTGAAGATGCTGTCGTGTATCGCACCGCATATCGGCGAGGAGCTGTGGCAGCTTCTCGGTCATGACGGAACTATCGCGTATGAGAAGTGGCCTGAGTACGACGAGGCTGCGACAAAGGACGACGAGGTTGAAATCGTGGTTCAGATAAACGGAAAGGTTCGCGGACGTATGCTTGTTTCCGCAGGCGCGGGACAAGACGAAATGATTGCCGCAGCAGCTGAGCTTGATTCCATCAAGCCGCTTATTGATGGAAAGACGATTGTCAAGAAAATCGCCGTTCCCGGAAAGCTTGTAAATATTGTTGTAAAATAAGACTTATCAAACGCTGCCGCCGTTCGGAGAAATTTCGGGCGGCGGTTTGTTTTTACAGAAAAACAAGCAAGGTTCGCAATAGGTAACCGAGATTTTAATATATCTCAACAGAACCGGATTCGGATTGTCAAAAAAATTGTTGAAAAAAGCTGAAAATGTACTTGAAATTTTCAAAAAAACAGTGTATAATAGAAAGGAATGATTATCGGCGGGGAAGCCTGCCTACATAAGGCTTCACTGCGCAGTTGCCGAAGTGCCGTCAGACCGCTTGCAGACGCGGCGGCAGTACGGCAGTTAATTGTGCGGCGGCGCCGTAACCCGAAAGGTGAAAGGTTATGCTTAATATTGTTATAGGGGCAGTTGCCCTTGGTCTTTTGTGGGGAATCGTCACTCTGGGCGTTTACCTCACCTTCCGCATACTTGATATGGCGGATATGTCCTGCGAGGGAGCGATTACCCTCGGCGGCGCGACGGCTGCCGTGCTGATTACACTGGGCGTCAACCCGTGGATTGCTACGCTGATTGCAATGTGCGCAGGCTTCTGCGCGGGCTTCGTTACGGGCGTGCTTCACACAAAGCTCAAAATCCCGATTCTTCTTTCGGGTATCCTTACCATGACCGCGCTGTATTCAATCAACCTGCGCATAATGGGTCGTGCGAACGTTCCGCTTTCTTCAAACGGAAGCAAGGCGGTTGATACCGTTTTCTCCCCGCTGGTGGATTTGTTCAAGAATCTTGTCGGCGAGTATGACAAAAACGACAGTATGAGCTGGCTTTACGACGTTCTTACCAATAAGAACTTCGCTGCGCTGATACTTGGACTTATTGTTGTAATAATTGTTTCGGTGATTATTTACTGGTTCTTCGGAACGGAGATAGGCTCGTCCATTCGCGCTACGGGCAACAACCATAAGATGGTTCGCGCGCAGGGTATCCACACCTCGACAATGATTATAATCGGTCTGGTTATCTCAAACGGACTTATTGCGCTTGCCGGCGCTCTTATTGCGCAGTATCAGGCGTTCGCGGACGTTCAGATGGGTATCGGTTCAATCGTTATCGGACTTGCCTCCCTCATTATCGGCGAGGTTGTAATCGGCACAAAGTCGTTTAAGCGCGTGCTTATTGCGCTTCCTGTCGGCGCGGTTATTTACCGTCTTATCATTGCGCTTGTTATGAACGCAGGTATGGAGGCGAACGACCTGAAGCTGTTCACCTCGATTACGGTAACGTTCTGCCTTTCTCTCCCGCTTATCAAGAAGGGCGTCAATAAGCTCATCAGAAAGAGAAACGGCGGCGAGCCGACAAAGGCTATCGGTGTTGAAACTATTATAAACAGCACAAAGCCCGTGGACTATGACGGCGAAGAGGACGCTCCCGAGGAGATTACCGAAGAATTTGCCGAAGCGAAGGAGGAAGAGTGAAATGCTGAAGCTTGAAAATATTCACAAGACCTTTAACGCGGGCACGATAAATGAGAAAAAAGCGCTCAACGGGGTTAATCTTAACCTTGACAAGGGTGATTTTGTAACGGTTATCGGCGGAAACGGTGCGGGAAAGTCTACCATGCTCAACGCGCTTGCGGGCGTGTTCCGAATTGACGAGGGTCGCATTGAAATTGACGGTCAGGACGTTACAAAGCAGGTCGAGCACAAGCGCGCGGCGTTTCTTGGACGTGTTTTCCAGGACCCGATGACAGGCACGGCTGCAAATATGAGTATTGAAGAAAACCTTGCGCTGGCGTACAGGCGCGGTAAACGCAGGGGCTTGCGCTGGCACATAACCGACGAGGAACGGAAGATCTACAAGGAAACACTGAAAACGTTGGATTTGGGACTTGAGGACAGACTTACCAGCAAGGTCGGCTTGCTTTCCGGCGGTCAGCGACAGGCGCTCACGCTCCTTATGGCGACCTTACAGAAGCCGAAAATTCTGCTTCTTGACGAGCACACTGCGGCGCTCGACCCGAAAACGGCGGCAAAGGTACTTGCGCTTTCCCAGAAAATAATTGACGAAAACAATCTTACCGCGCTTATGGTAACGCACAATATGAAGGACGCAATCACCTACGGAAACCGTCTTATTATGATGAACAACGGACGGATTATATTTGACGTAAAGGGTGAGGAGAAGAAAAACCTCACGGTTGAGCAGCTTCTCCACAAGTTCTCCGAAATCAGCGGCGCTGAGCTTGCGAACGACAGAATGTTATTCTCGTCTACCTGATATCTGAATACAGCAAAACACCCGTGAGGATTTTACGCGGGTGTTTTGTTTTATTCCGAAAAATGGCGCCGCAAAAAAAGCGCCGACGTTTTATCGCCGGTGCTTTTTTCATATAAATCAGAATACCTATAATATTATACGCAGGAATGCTTCTTAACGTAGTCAACAACCTCGTCAACAGTGCAGAATGCCATGGAAACGCAGGTATCAGCGCAGCCGTAGTAAATAGCGATTCTTCCGGTGTCAGCGTCGCAGAGTGCAGCGCAGGGGAAGGTTACGTTCTGAACGTCGCCGATGCATTCGTAGTACTCTCTCGGGTTGAGGAGGTACTCGGAGCAGCGGTACTTAACTACCCAGGGCTTGTCAATGTCGAGAATACAAGCGCCGAAGCTGTAAACGTAGCCGTTGCAGCTCTGGAGAACGCCGTGGTAGAATACCAGCCAGCCTTCGCTTGTTTCAATCGGGATAGGACCTGCGCCAATCTTTAAGGATTCCCAGCCCTTGTTGGGAGCCATAACGTGTCTGTGCTCGCCCCAGTACTTCATATCGGGCGACTGAGAAATGTACATATCGCCGAAGGGAGTGTGACCGGAGTCGGAAGGACGGCTGAACATAACGTACTTGCCGTTAATCTTGCGGGGGAAGAGAACGCCGTTTCTGTTGAAGGGAAGGAAAGCGTTTTCACACTGGTGGAATTCCTTGAAATCCTTTGTCCAGCCCACACCGATGGTAGGCTTCCAGCCGTAAGCGTTGCACCATGTAATCCAGAAGCGATCTTCAATCCAAACGCATCTGGGGTCGTAGCCGTACTGCCACGGATTAGCTTCGGCAGTGTCGGGGTCGTCGTTTATCCACTCAACGCGCTTTTCGTTGATATCCCAGTGGATACCGTCCTTGGAGAAGCCTGCGTGGATAGCCATATTTCTTTCCTTGTCGTCAACGCGGAAAACGCCTGCAAACTTGTAGTCGCCTACCTCGTAAGGAACAACCGCGCTGTTGAAGATGGAATTGCTTGTGGGGAGAAGGTCGCGGGGGATAACAGGGTTAGCGTCGTAGCGCCAAACTACGTCCTTGCAGCCTTCGGGGCGTTCCATCCACGGAATGTTGGGGAGAGAAGGCTGGTTAAAAATTTTAACGTTCATATTTACCTCACTTTCGGCGGCGTTCAGCCTGCCTTTTTATTACAAGCTTATTATATAGTATATTTGCGCCGCTGTCAATAGCGCATTTGTCACAAATAAAAAATATTTTTTAGTTAAATGTGCACAATCTATAAACTTAATTTAAGTAAAACATAGCCTTTGAGCCATGTTCCTCTGTCCGCAGCGTCCGCCGTTCAATTATCTGAATTTGCGTGTAAACCGCCTCTCAGCCGCATTCCTGCTGCAATTTGTGAAAAAATGAAACAAGCGTGTAACTTTTTTGTCTTAAATGGTACGAAATAGCCAAAAATAAAACACAAATTTTGTAAGAACAAACTATTGTTATATAACTTTTACTATGATATAATATACCTATATACTTATGCACATCAATATCGCCCGTCCCGCATAGCTTTTGCGTTCGGGTGTAAAATGAATGGAGGGTGTTCATGGCATATTTCTCATACGTTGCGACTGACTCCAACGGCTCAAAGGTCAAGGGAAAGGAGTACGCAGAGGATTACCTCGACCTCACGTCAAAGCTGAGGGAAAAGGGTCTTTACTGTACTCAGTATACTGAAATCGAAGAGAAACAGCAGGACGCAAAGTACAAATTCAAAACGGCGGATCTAGCATTTATGTGCCGCCAGCTGGCTTCTATGCTGAAAGCCGGTATAAGCCTTGTAAAGAGCTTACATATTCTTTACTCGCAGGAGGAGAACAAAAAGGCAAAGGCTGTTCTTCTCGAAATCTATGAGGACGTTCAGAAGGGACGCTCGTTCTCGGAGGCAATTCAGGCGCGACCCGGCGTTTTCCCGAACCTCTTCGTGAGTATGGTCGCCGCAGGTGAATCCTCCGGTAACCTCGACTCCATTATGCAGAGAGTTGCAGACCATTACCTCTCGGCAAACAAGACGAACAATAAGGTTAAAAACGCTATGACCTACCCTATCGTTCTGCTTGTCCTGCTCGTCGTAATCTTCTTCGCACTTATGACGTTCATTCTGCCTATGTTCCGTGAGCTTGCAGGCGACGATATCCCCGCCCTCTCGGCAGCGCTGTTCGCAATAAGCGACTTTATGAGAGAGCAGTGGTGGGTTCTTCTTATCGTTGCGGCTGTCCTTGTATTCATTATAAGAGTATGTCTTAAAAACAAGGCTATCCGTTTAAAGTTCGATGAGCTTCTTACGAAAATCCCGAAAATCGGTAAGCTTATGTGTACAATTTATACGGGTCGTTTCGCAAGAACTATGGCTAACCTCTTCGCTTCGGGCTTGCAGATGGTTGACTGTATCGAAAAATCCGTAGATACTCTCGGAAATTCGTACATTCAGAAGGTCTTCCACGAACAGGTTGTCGAGGACGTTAAGCACGGCGAATCACTTTCAAATTCCGTAGCAAAAACGGGCATCTTCCCCGGAATCTTTACCTCCATTATCATGGTCGGTGAGGAATCGGGTGCGCTCGATGAAATCCTTTCAAAATCCGCTGACTATTACGAGGACGAATCCGATACCGCTCTCCAGAAGCTTGTAGGTATGATGGAGCCTTTAATGATTATCTTTATGGGTGTTATGGTAGGTTTGATTCTTGCGGGTATCTTCCCGATTCTCTACGGCGGTATGGCGAGTATGGGCAATACTTAATAAAAAAGAGAGGTATACTAAATGCTATCAATTGATATTACTGACAAGCAGATAAAGCTTGTACGAGGAACCTTAAGCGGCTCGAAAATCCGTGTTGTTGACACGGAAACGCGCGACCTTACAGTGGGCTGCGTAAGCAACGGCTACATCACCGATATTCCTATGGTTGCAGGTGAAATCACCGATATTATCGCAACCAAGAACATCAAGGATAAGGACGCTATCGTCTGCATCAACTCAGGCTCTATCCTTTATAAGGACCTTACAGTTCCGAAGCCGAAAAAGATTTCAAATTCCGCAGCTATCGAATCTATGATCCTTAATACCATGGGTATCACCAAGGAGTACAATATTTCATACTCTATTATCGGTGAAACAAAGGGCGAGGACGAAACGGAAATGCTCAGCATTCTTGCAACCGCCTGCCCCCAGAGAATGGTTGACGGCTACATAAGACTGTTCACTCAGCTCGGTCTTAACTTAAAGCAGATTAACGTTTCCAACAACTGTATCTCCCGTCTTATTCTTAATACCCCCAAGCTTGAGGCTTCTATGCCCCTTATGCTTGTACAGGTTGATACCGACTTCGTAAATATCAATATTTACGAGGATAATCAGGTTACCCTTAACCGTTACGTTCGTATCGACCCCTATGATTACAATAACGACGACGATTACGTTAATCAGGCGGTTTACGACAACGTTTTCCGTACCCTCCAGTTTATCCAGCAGAGAAAGGATTCCAAGCCGTTAAAGGAAATTATGTTCTACGGTCACGTTAAGGACTTTATCGCGCTTTCCAACGCGGTTTCCTCCCTCAACGTTCCCGCACATATCCTTAATATCCCGAACAATATCGTTGCCTTCTGCGACTTCGATTTTGCGGAATATGCCAACGCGCTCGGCGCTTTCTTTAAAATCCGCAAGGACCTCGACCACGTAAACCTTCTCGACTCCTCAGCCGTTAAGGAAAAGGCAGGCATAAGCAAGTTCGTTGTTCTGGTAGGCGTTTGCGCGGTTGCAGCGGTCGCATTGTGCGGCGCCGGCGTGGTTGCCTGCAACTCAATCACAAACAGTATTACAACGCAGGCTGATGAAATCGATACTCGTATCCACAGCCCCGAAATGGACGCAAGACTTGAGGCTCTCAACAATAAAATTACCATTTTCGACAACATAAACCTTTATAAGTCGAACCTTGAAATTGCTGAAACCGTGTTTGAATATATGCCCAGAGGCACAACGGACGTTCGCACAAAGCTCCTTGAGGCTATGGAGGGTATCGAAGATAAAAACGGCGAGCTTTCTCTCGTTGAAAATATTCAGATAAGCGGCTACGACGTAAATGTTTCGGTAAGATGCTACTCACAGGACGTTCCTACAAAGTACGTAAGAAGCCTTATCGAGCAGGATTACTTCGAGAATATTACGTTCACCGGCTTCGAGGGCGAAAGCCTTGACGGTGAAAAGGGCGAAAACAATGTTTCTGCGCTTGCAAAGGGAGATGCAAGATACTCCTTCGCACTCAGCATGAGAATTAAGGGAGGTAACGACGTTGAACTTAACTAAGATTGAAAAAATCATAATTGTAATTCTCGTAGTCGGAGGTATCCTTGCAGCAGGCATATTTATGTTCGTAAAGCCCGCGTTCGACGAAATCGGCAAGGCTAACAACCGTCTGGATTCCATGAAGCAGGAGGAAACCGAGCTTAACGAAAAGCTTGCGCGTGAATCCACCATCGATACCGAAATCAAGGACGCAAAGAAGGACGCCGAAACTCTTGAAGGCGGCTTCTACCCCGACCTCACCACCTATGAGGCAGTTGAAATCGCGCTTGCGTATCTCGAAGAGTGCGACCTCACCATTGACACGATTGATACAAGCGA
Source organism: uncultured Ruminiclostridium sp. (assembly GCA_964520065.1). Lineage (GTDB taxonomy): Bacteria > Bacillota > Clostridia > Oscillospirales > Ruminococcaceae > Ruminiclostridium_E. The sequence continues at coordinate 41,912 of CAZFMC010000009.1, read as the reverse complement.
GCTTTCTACCAAGCGGCTCAATCTTGAACAGCTCGTTGTGAACCCCGTTGTCTACGACCTCAAGCTTTACTCGCAGTCCGCAAGAGGAACCGACGAGGACGCGCTCCTCGAAGGTCAGTTCAAGGACGGCAATAAGGTTTACACCGTATCGGCAGGCAGCCTTCAGGATATCCAGATTACCGACGAGGACGGAAACGTTGTTGAACCCGGCAAGTATTCCGACGTGATGAAGGACGCTTATAAAGAAGCACTCGTAAATTACGCGGTAAGCTCGGACGTAGCTCAGGTTGTCGGCGATACCACTGTTTCGTTCACGGTTAGGGGCGAATACGGCAACTACCTCAAATTCGTGGATTATTTGTTCGATCTCGACCGCGCTACTTATATGGAGTCTGTCACCATTCCTATGACAACCTCCGTTTCCGGCAGCAGCGGCGACCTTTTCGTTGACGAAGCAGGAAACATCATAAGCGGCGACAAGGCTGAGGGCGAGGTTGTCTGCGAGGACGATACACCCGTTGAGGTTGAATGTGAAATTCACTTCCTGAGCGTTGAGCAGATGGAAGAGCTTGAAACAATTGAGGCAGGCAGCGCTGAAATTGTTGTAAATCAGTAAAATCAACACCCGCAAACGTCGGAAATAACGCCGACGTTTGCGTTATACTCTGAAAGGAGGACAAAAGAGATGATAAAACGTATCGGTAAGCTAAAACAGCAAAAGGGTGCGGTTCTGTTTGCCGTAATCGCTGTTATGACGCTGCTTATCGCAATGGCTTCAACCGCTTATTACACCGCGCGCGGCGCACATAACACGGTTGTGAGCAACTATAACTATTCGCAGCTCTATATGTCTGCGATTTCTGTGGCGGATATGATTTCCGAATCGGTTATTAACGACACAGCTATTAACGCAGAAACAACAAACAACTTTAAACCGTTAAAGGAAGCGCTTGCGAACCTCAATACCCCCGGTTCAAGCGTTATGGCTTATTCGCCGAATATTACGGACGCAACCAAGTCTAACGGTGAAATTATAAATCAGCTTGCAAATTCCGGAGTTTCCGTTATTGACGGAACGCTTGACGGTATCACCATCAAAATCGAGCTTCCCACTAACGGTGTTACTTACAGAAACTACGCCGACGGTACAGACACTGCTACCGGCAAACCTGTAAGATTCCATTATTACGATTATACCTACGTCTTTACGACAACGGCTTTCTACAACGGCAACTGCATTTCCGTTGAGGACTATCTCACAACCGTTAAGGTTAAGAAGTCAACAGGCGAGGCAGGCACACCCGGCGCGCCCGATATCCCCGGAACTCCCGGAAATCCCGGCAATAACAATGTCAGCTTCTCCACCTTCTTTACCGCGACAGGTCAGGACTTCGGCCCTGACGGCGGCTACGGAAAGACAGACCGTGTTGTAAAAATCAACACCGATGAAATTTCCGATGACGCTTTCTTTGAAAACAAGTACACGTTTATCAACAACGGCGACAGACCTAACTGGTTTAGGGGCGGAGTCACCTCTTCCGGCTCGGTTTACATTAGCCAGCTTAACTGCGATAGCGCTATTGCAGATGATTCCGGTAACGACTGGTTTATCGGCGATGACCTAGTTCTTAGCGAAAATGCCGGAACGCTTACGCTTGGTCAAAAAAATAGCCTCTACGTAGGACGCAACCTTGTTCTCGCATGTAGTGAAAACACAATTGACGCAAAGAACGTTTATGTTGAAGGCGACCTTTACGTTGTTGGTAAGGTGAACATTAAAGGTAATCTTTATGTAACCGGTAATATATATTACGCGCTTGATGCTAAATCGGAAGTGGTAAAAGTGGCTGATTCGCTTAATGGCACGTCCATAAACTTAGGCGGAAACAGGATTGAGGACGGTCTGACCGTTACCGGTGAATTTGCAATGAATACCACTGATGGAGGAGAAAATGATCCTCATGGATACGTTAAGCTTCCTGACGACAAAACGGACAAAACGGCGAAAATCACTGTAAACGGAAAGGACAACTATATTGGTCACGGCAAGATTCCCTCTGACGGAACCAATATCGGCACCGGCTATGACTCTTCCTACAAAACGAATGACATATATAACCGTGTTTCGGATACCGTGAACGATAAATTCGAAGAAAAAAAACAAGAGGACGTGAGTGTAAAGGAAGCGCTCGAGCTTAAAACCAATACAAGCAACGTTTACGCAAACTACACCAGCAGTAAAACAGCGTATAAAAACAAGGTTGAGCTTGACCTTTCACAGCTTGACGCGGAATTAGATAAAAACAATCAAGTCACAGGTTATACAGGCACGTTTACCGTAACAGACAGCAAGAATATAGACCATAATATTGAAGTAGTTGTAAACGGCAACGACAGAAAGGACGTAACCATTAAGATTCCTTATGTCGAAGAGGGTATTCTCCTTGATATTGACGCGAACAATATGTTCAGTATCATTGACTCAAACGCCGAAATCAAGTACGAAATAGGCGAGGGAAGTCCTGCGGGTAAAACGATGTCGGTTGTTCTGGCTGATAATATTACAGTTGAGGATAGTGATGAAGGCGGAAACAAAACGTCAACCAGAGCTTTCTCGTGGAGAGGCAATAACTATAACACAGGAAGCGGCTGGACAGACGTTTCCGTTATGGGCGAAGGAAACGTTACATTTGAAATGGCAAACTATTCCCATGACGATCCCGATAACTATATTCCTTACGACCCGAACAATTATAAAAATATAGGTACTGTAAGCTACGTTGCGGCTCAGAAGGAGGCTGTCGGAACTCAGGATCAGGTTAAATATATTGTCGAACATGCAGAAACGGACGGCAAATCATTTAAAAGTAAATTAAAAGCTGAAATGTTAAACTCAGGCACGTCCACGCCGAAGGAAGAATACCAGAACCGTGTTATGCTCGTTTCAAACGCCAGAGGCAATAAGGCTATAAACTATGACCGCCAGAATAACATGTTCTGTGGTTATATTTACGCACCGAACGGAGAGTTTTTCACTGGCGCTAATACCAACAGTAATGTTCCCCCGATATTCGGTGGAATGATCGTTTCGACATATGACGCGAAAAAGACGGACTATGTTTACGCTGAACCTAAGCCTTCGCTTATCAGTCAGATGCTCGGTTCGCTTGTCGGCTCACAGGCAGGTTCATCAGGCGGTACGGAGGGTACTCCCGATATCCCCGGAACGCCCGATACTCCCCCTACTCCCCCCGACGATTCATACGTAACCTGGGCAGGCAGCGAGGGTATGTACGGCTATGATTGGCAGTATCAGGGTACTAACTACCTCGGCTAATTGCGGCACAGCAGAAAGGACGGATTAACAATATGAAAAAGCAAGTTCTCCTGTTCCGCCGCAAGGGCTTCACGCTCATTGAGTGCCTTATAGCAATCGCGGTGTTCGGCGCGCTGACGATGATTGTTTTTATGATTCTTACTCACGCCAGAACCCAGACCGTTGAAGCAAATAAGTCGGAAGAGGATTTGTCGAACCTCATTGAAAATGTAATCGGCGACGAAACCTATAAGAGATACAACGAGGCTAACCACACGGGTGGAAGCGACACGCTTAAGCTTAATGTACAGGGCGTGTCGGACGCCTTCTCAATTACCTACAACGTTGTTGACGGCAACAAGAACTTTGTAAAATGCCCCGCAGCGGACTGCGGTTTTTACGGAAACAATACCGAATTTATGATCGGTACGGACGGAAAGAATATCCCGAAAGCAAGCTTTGTTCAGTCAAGTAAGTATAAGTGTCCGAAGTGTAGTATCGAATTTTCGGACGGACTGACCTGCGAGGACTGCGAGTCAACAGGCTACCATACAGACGATTCGCTTTTCACTTACCTTCCCGGTACGGCGGGTTATATGTGTAATACCTGCGGCGGTCTGGCTGTTCATCACAACAGCTATGCCGCTGACGCAACGGGCGACGCAAGTATGTCGATAAGCGGTATTGTTCCCAACGCTATGCGTTATGGCGAGGTTAAGGACAGAGCAGACAGCGGAAGAACGCTTCAGGATCTCGTTTACTACGCAAACACGGCTACGGGCGGCGGTCAGATACGTGTTGACCTTTCATACAAGGCTGCTTCAAACGGAAATCTCCCCGGAACATATACGCTTTCCGTTAAATCCGCAGATGTTCCCGCCGACGCTAAGGACGCTGATGGTAATTTCACCATGGTTATCAAGCTCCCGCCCTACTATGTAATAAAGGACTTCAAGAAGGTAACGGGCGTTGACGCTATTCCGTTAAGCGGCGACGTAAAAGAGTACGGTTCAATTTCGATTACCACTAAAATGGAAGCCTCCGTTTCGACCTATACCTTCCAGCTTGTGAATTACAGAAGCGGCTTTACGTTTGAGAACGACTATTTTGACGTTGGTCATAAGGATAACACAGGTCTTGCCGGATACTGGTTCGGCGCAACAACCCCCAGTGTAAGCTTTGCCGATGAGAACAGATATGTGGAAAACTCCTCATTTGGTGAAACCGTAAGCTGTAAGCTGCTTACTACACCCACACCGTAAGGAGGCGATAAAATGAAAAAGCTTATGAAGCTTCGGCATAAAAAGGGCTTTACGCTTGTCGAGCTAATTATAGTAGTGGCAATTATCGCGGTTCTTATGGCGGCTGTTGCAGCTTTTACAGGTCCCGTACAGCAGATAGTTCAGTCCTCTGCGGCAAGTGCGGACGCTTTGCAGGTGAACAATATTATCGGTGATTATATCGAAAACAGACTTGCTTACGCAAGCTATATCGATGTGCAAATCGCCAAGGACGTTGAGAATCTTAGCATTGATAACGATGTTGTCGGCGGCGATACGGGCGTTAAGGCGATTGCAACCCTGCTTAACAGCACAACAAAAAATCCCAATGGTAAGGGCAAGGGCGGAATGTTGATTTTCCACTACGAGCCTGATGTTGACGAGCCGTATAGGTCGTCTTACGAAATTTATGATATCCCGATTACCAAATCGGATTTCTCGGGCGGAAATTACGCTTCCGGACTTAACAGCCTTCTTTTCAATGGCTCAAATACCAAAAATGGAAGAAAAGAGCTTAACGGTGCGGTTTTCGCGGACAGCTTCTACCTTAGCAGGAATCAGCTTCTTATCCTCCCCGAAACAAGCGTTGTTCCGAATCAGATGAGAAACAGCGTGCTTATGCGGCTTGATATTCTCGGCTATACCTTTGACGAGGATTATTACGACCCGTCAGCTCCCGTTGACGACGACAACCGCTACATTAAGCCAACCACTCTTTCCGATTATTACAAGGAATTTTTCAAGGCTGAAAATTTAACCAAGGGTACGGGTGCGTCTGCGGCTAAAACGGCTGTTCTCAACCCGCTTTCCGTGAAAAAATCGGGAACTACCGAGGGCGTAGCCTTCCAGCTCCGTAACGTAGGCCGCGACACGCAGAAGGAATTTGACGTCTACGGAACGGTTAGTACGGGTAAGTGGAATGTTCACGGTCAGGACGGCGGAAAAAATGGAAAAGACATCGTAATTTTCTATTACATTCCTGTTTTCAGTGTAAATTAAACGCAAAAAGCCCGACAGAACTGTCGGGCGGCAGCGTCAGGCGCACAGTGCTTGCGCGTCTGACGGTGCTTTTTGTAATGCTGCTTTACAGCAAGCCAAGGTACCAGTTTATAATCTGTTTTCCGAAAAGGAAGCCGACCGCGATTCCGACGGAAAGATACGGTCCGAAAACAATCTGCTTTTTGCAGGCGGTTGATTTTATGCCGTTTTCGTCAATTACAATCGAAATCCCGAATTTGTCGGCAGCGGAAAGCTCTTCGTCAAGCCGCGCGTTGAGCGCGTCTATATCGGGTTCGCTTGTCCAGAGCTTTTTATCAATGCAATCCTTTTCAATGTCGGATTTTCCCTTGAACATACTTCCGTAAATCACATCGCTCTTGCTTGCGATCGGCGAACAGCCGTTCTCCTTCTGCTGTTCGTACCATTCGGCTGCAATTTTTCCGAGCTTTTCGCTGAATTCTTTTTTGTCAGCCTTCGGAATTGCCAGCAGCTGTATTCCGCCGCCGATTGCGCCGAGGCAGATTCCAACCGCCGCCGCAGGTACAACGCTCCAACCGAGCAGCAGTCCCGCCGCCGCCATAAGCTGGACATCTCCCCCGCCCATCGCGCCGAACATTGCCAATAAAGCAAACGGAACGGCAACGATTACAGCGCCGATCAGGTGGTCTGTCCACGGAACGGACGGGAATACGAAAATTGAGATTATTCCAAGTACGGCTATTATGCCGCTGCAAAGATACGGTATCTGCATATGGTCAATGTCGATTCCGCTAAGTACAATCAGCACGGGAATGAGAACGATTGCAAACAGCATTTCGGCGGTAAGACCCAGCGTGCAGATGCAAAGCACATACATAAGCGCTGTCGTAAGCTCGACTATCCAGTAGCGAGGCGAAATTCTCGTTCCGCAGAAGCGGCATTTTCCGCGCAGAAATATGTAGCTGAAAATCGGAATAAGGTCAATGTTTTTCAGCTGCTGTCCGCACGTCCAGCAATGGCTTCGGGAGGTTACAATCGACTGCTTCAGCGGCGTGCGCAGAATCACAACGTTGAGAAAGCTGCCGATTACCGCGCCGAAAATGAATGCCATAACGATAAAGGTTACGGTGTAGGCGGTGGGGAGTTCAAAAATACTTATCATAGAAAATCCTTTCTCTGAACCGGCGTTCAGCTTGTTTTACTCTATTTTAACACATTTTTTCGGTAATATCAACTGTTTTTTCGGTTGTATCACATATATCATAGATATATTTTAATATATGGAGGTTTACGCATGAATAACGTACCAATAGGACAAATTCTTCTCGAAAACGGCTACATCACCAAGCAGCACCTTGAGGACGCGCTTGTTAAGCAGAAGGAAACGGGTAAGAAGCTCGGCGATATGCTGCTTGAAATGGGCTATGTTTCGGAAACACAGCTCGCTCAGGCTCTTTCTCAGAGATTAAAGGTTCCCTTTATCGACCTTACCACCACAAAAATCGAAACGGAAGCGGTTAAGAAAATTCCCGAAGCCGTTGCAAAGAAAAATACGGTTATCGCTTTCAAAATCAATAACGGCAGACTTTACGTTGCAACAAACGACCCCGTAAACTTCTATATTTTTGAAGAGCTTAAGATTCAGACGGGTATGGAAATCCACGCCATGCTCGCTACGAAGTCGTCCATTCTGGAAGCGATTGGAAAGGTTTACTCCGCAACAACCGTTTCCAACGTTATGAACGATATCGATAAGGAATATGACGCGAACGAGGCGCTCATGCAGAATCAGGAGGACGATAACTCCGAAGAACGTATCGACAACGCGCCTGTTGTAAAGCTTGTTAATACCATTATCGAAACTGCCTACCGTGAGAGAGCTTCCGATATTCATATCGAGCCGTTTAAGGACAGAACACGAATCCGTTACCGTATCGACGGCGAGTGCGTGGAGCAGATGGCGGTAAAGCCCGCAGTTCATAACTCCCTTATAACACGTATCAAGATTCTCGGCGGTATGAACATCGCTGAAAAGCGTATCCCGCTTGACGGCCGTTCCAGCGCGGTTATCGACGGCGTAAACCAGGACCTTCGTATTTCCACGATTCCTACCGTTTACGGTGAAAAGTGCGTTATCCGTCTGCTTGCTACGGGCGATGAAAAGGCAAGAAAAATCACCGACCTCGGTATGACCGATTATAACTACGAAATGTTCAAGCAGATTATCCGCTGCCCGCACGGCGTTATGCTTGTTACGGGACCTACGGGTTCGGGTAAATCTACAACCCTGTACGCAACCCTCGGCGAGCTTTCAAAGCCGAATGTAAACATCGTTACGGCGGAAGACCCTGTCGAAAAGAAAATCGACGGCGTAAACCAGTGTCAGATGAACGAAAAGGCGGGTATGACCTTCGCAGCTGCGCTTCGTTCTATCCTCCGTCAGGACCCGGATATCGTAATGGTCGGAGAAATCCGTGACGGCGAAACCGCCGACATCGCTATCCGTGCCGCTATCACGGGACACCTTGTACTTTCCACGCTCCATACAAACGACGCGGCTTCGACAATCCTCCGTCTTGTAGATATGGGCGTTGCACCGTACATGGTTGCTTCCTCGCTTGTCGGAGTTATCGCTCAGCGACTTGTTAAGCTGCTTTGCCCCGACTGCCGTGAGGAAATAACGCTCACCGACCCCGCCGACCTCAGACTTGTCGGAAAGACCGAGCCTGTTAAAATTTACCAGCATCACATCGGCGGCTGCCGTACCTGCCACCACACGGGCTACAAGGGCAGAACCGCTATCCATGAAATTATCGTTTCTTCAAACGATATCAAGGAGCTTATCTCCAAGAACGCTACCGCAGAGGAAATCTGCGCGCAGGCAAAGAAAAACGGAACAAGACTGCTTCGTGACAACGTTACAGATATGGTTCTCGCAGGAAACACCACGATGGACGAGCTTGTAAAGGCAACGTATACCGTATAACTAAAGGAGATAAAACGCTATGAATACTATCGACATAAATGCAATACTAGACGAAGTAAGAGAAATGGGCGCGTCCGACCTTCACTTTACAGCAGGTCTGCCGCCTATCGTCCGCCTTCACGGTAATATCAAGAAGGTTCAGGGTTATCCCGACTGTACCGAACCGATTATAGTAAACGTAATCAACCAGATTACGTCAATTAAGCACAAGCAGACTATTCAGAAGGGTCTTGACGCGGACTTTTCCTACGTTTCCGCTTCCGGTCACCGTCACCGTGTAAACGTATATCGCCAGAGAGGCTACCACGCGGTTGCGCTTCGTCTTTTAAGAAACGATATTCCTACGCTTAAAGACCTCTATCTCCCTTCAATCCTCGGCGATTTCGCGCTTAAGCCCAGAGGACTTGTTCTTGTAACAGGACCTACCGGTTCGGGTAAATCCACTACCCTTGCGGCTATGATTGACCACATCAACCGCCAGAAGAACTGCCACATCATCACGATTGAGGACCCTATCGAGTATCTTCACAACCATAAGCAGTCGATGGTAAACCAGCGCGAGGTCGGCGTTGACGTTGACAGCTTCGCGGGCGCGCTCCGTGCAGCTCTCCGTGAGGACCCCGACGTTATCCTCGTAGGTGAAATGCGTGACTTTGAAACAATCAACGCGGCTGTTACGGCGGCTGAAACGGGACACCTTGTAATGTCAACGCTTCATACCACGGGCGCGGCTGAAACGCTCGACCGTATCATCGACGTTTATCCGCCTCATTCGCAGGGTCAGATTCGTTCTCAGCTTGCGAACTCAATGGTCGGCGTAGTTTCCCAGACGCTCTGCGCGACTGCGGACGGAAAGGGACGTGTTGCGGCGCTTGAAATAATGGCTGCGACCGACGCTATCTGCGCTAACATTCGAGAGGGTAAGATATTCCAGATTCCGAGCGCTATTGCGACAGGTAAAAAGGAAGGAATGTTCTCTCTCGACCAGGACCTTGCACGTCTTGTGCGCAACGGTAAAATCACCGATGAGCTTGCAAGAACAAAGTGTCAGGACCCGAACGAATACAAGCGCTTCCTTACGCTTGCGTAAAAACAAAAGAATACCGCTCCGCTTGCAGAAAGCGGGGCGGTTTTTTTCGTAAAACGCTAAACAGAAAATCGGCGCCGTTTATTTCAGCGCCGATTTTTCCATATGCTGTTACTGCTTGAGTGTAAATGCTCCGATAAGGTTTTTGAGCATTTCCGACTGGCTTGAAAGCTCTTCGCTTGCCGCCGCACTTTCCTCGGCGGTTGCGGAATTGGTCTGAACAACGCTCGAAATCTGGTTGATTCCCGTGGTGACCTGATTTGCCGAAGCTGCCTGCTCGTGCGTTGCTCCCGCAATCTGGTCGATAAGCTCGTTGACCTTCATTGCGCCCTCGGCAACGCCGCTCATCTGCTGGGCAGTTTCCTGTACAATCTTATTTCCGTTCTGTACAGCCGCGATGGACTCCTGAATAAGAACGGTGGTATTGCTTGCCGCCTCTGCGGACTTGCTTGCAAGGTTTCTTACCTCGTCCGCAACGACTGCGAAGCCCTTACCCGCTTCACCTGCTCTTGCCGCTTCAACAGCTGCGTTAAGTGCAAGGATATTTGTCTGGAAGGCTATATCCTCAATCGCCTTGATAATCTTGCCGATTTCTTCGGAGGAGCGGTCGATTTTGTCCATTGCCTCGATAAGCCGATCCATCTGATTCATAACCGCCTGCATTGCGCTTGAAGCCGACTTTGTGGTCTGCTGAGCGACCTCGCAGTTGTCGGAGGTGCGGTTAATGTGGTCGGAAATCTCGTTGATAGTCGCCGCAAGCTCCTCAATTGAGCTTGCCTGCTGGGTTGCGCCCTCGGAGAGCGACTGTGCGCCGCAGGAAACCTGTGTTGAACCGCTTGAAACCTGATCTGCGGCAACGTTTATTTGGGAGAGAGTACCGCTTAAACGGCGGTTGATGTCGGTAACGGAGCGCTGAAGTCCTGCAAAATCGCCTACGTAAACGCCCGCGTTGCGTTCGGTATCAACGTTGAAATTGCCCTGCGCCATCTGGTGCAGAATATCGTCAATGTCGCGTATCATCGCGCTTACGCCCGTGGTGAGGTTATTCGTCGCTTCCTGTAAAACAGCAAGCTCGTCCTTTGATTTAACCGTGGGAACAGGGCTTGAGAGGTCGCCTTCGGAAAGACCCTTTAAGCGGCTTGCAAGGGCGTGGATAGGTTCGCCGATTTTCTTACCGAAGATTGTCGAAACGATAACGGCTGCAACGATTGCAAGAACCGCAGCAACGCCAATAATCGCAAGCGAGCCGTACATTCCGCTCATAAAGTCGCGGAGGTCGGCAACGATACACAGCGACCAGCCGTCGGTATCCGCGATAGGCGCGTAGGAAATGGTTTTCATAATGCCGTCCTCGGAAATGGAGGCAAAGCCCGTTTCACCCGCCTGCGCCTTTAAATGCACCTCGGCGCGGTCTTTGTAATTGCTGTCGGTCTGCGCAAGAACGCCGATATTCTGCTGCGCGGCAACGGTTTCGAGCGTTGTATCTGCGATGGTTGTGCCGTTTTTGTCGATTATGTACGCATGGCAGCTTTCGCTTACGTCGATGGTTGTCATAATATCGTTAAGGAAGGTTTCTTCGGGAACTACGTAAACGCAGCCGACCGCCTTAGTGTTCTTCGTGCCGTTTTCCCAGAGCGGCGCGCCGATAATAATTGAAACCTCGCCCGTAACGCGGGAAACAAGCGGCTCGGAAACGCGGGTTTTGCCGTTCATGGCGTCAATAAAATATTGTCTGTCGGACATATCCGCGCCCGTTGAAATATTCGTGCCGTTTTCGTCGAGAATTACGCCGCGCTGGAGTCCGCTTGCCTGAACGTTGCTGTTGAGGGCGGTAACGCGCGCCTCGGCGCTCATGCTTGTATCGGAATACTCCCTATTCATACCCGATTCGCGCGCAACGCTTACAAACGTGTCGATTTCCCACGCGACGCGGTCGCCGGCGATTTGCACAAGCTCCTTCATATCGCGTTCAACCAGGCTGAACGTTGAGCTTGAGTTGGTAAGTGCGGAAGCAAGTCCCACAACAAGTACCGCTGCGGTTATGATTGTAACCATTCGGAAGATTATCCGTGCTTTTACAGTTTTCATTTTCAGAAGCCCCTTTTCTGATAAAAATATCCAATATAATTTTACCACTTTTGACAAGTAATGTCAATAAATTTGGCGCAATAATGTGAAAACGCCGTGAAATTTCAGCAGTTAGCCAAAACACGGCGTTAATTTTTGTTCAGTCTGACAACTGCTCAGCCAAGCTTTTTCTCGATTGCCTGCGCAAGCTCTCCGACATTTTTAAGTCCCGAAACCTCGCCCATTGTAAGGCGGATTCCGAATTCGTCCTCTACTGCCGCCATAAGCGTGATATGGTTAAGGCTGTCCCAGTCCTCAATATCGTCGGCGGTTGTTTCGGGTTCAAGCTCAATTTCCTCATCGTCGAAAAAGTCGCGGAAAACGTTGTTGAGCCGTTCAAAGATTTCGTCCATTTTAAATTCCTCCGTTTATTGAAATATGCCTTGTTTTCGGCAGATAACCTGCCGCTTCCAGTTCCCACACGGCTTCCTCGTCCGATTCGAGCGTTTTTGTAAAGCCGAACGAGCCGTAAAGCTCCTTAACCATACCGTTTTTTGCGGTAGGGAGGTAGTGCCCGATTATTTTTGTCACGCCACGCGCCTTTGCCGCACAAACCACCTCGTCAAGCATTGCAAGCTCCATTTCGCGCTTCAGAACGCGGCAGCTCATCAGCCACAAATCCAGATGAAGCGTTTCGCCGTCAAGGCGCCCGATAACTACCGAAACCACGCCATTGTCGCCGAACTTGTCCGCGAGCTTTCCGTAAAGCGTGATTTTGGCATTGTCGCTTGCAGCCGCGGCAATTTCGCTTTCGGTAAAGCGGCGGGTGGTGAGATTGAACTGGTTGCTTTTGTTGGTGAGCTGGGCGATACGCTGAAAATACAGCGGAGCGAACGGCTTTATTTCCGCTTTCATTTCGAGGCTGTCGAGGTATTCTCCGTAGTCGGAAAAGCTTTTTTCAAGGCTTGCTCTCTGCGCGTTCGCCTTGTACATTTCCGTTCTGCCTTTGTCGTCCTCGGAGAGTGAAACCACCTCAAAATATCTGTTCCTGTCCAGAATCCTGATGTAATTTTCCGCGCCGTCCATTTCGGGAACCGCCGCTCCCGCTATCTGCCCGCGCACGATTGCTCTTTCGGCGGGGTTGTCGTCCGCGAACACGAAGCTTTCGGGAAGAAGCGACAGTTCCTGAGCCGTTTCGACAAGATTCCTGTCCTTCGGCTCCCAGTTTGCCTTTATTACCGTAAAATCATCGGGCTTAAGCGTTCCTGCGGGGTGTTCAAGACCCGCTATTGCGTTTTCACGTTCATTTTTTGAACAAACGGTCAGCAGCACGCCGATATCCTTATGAAGCCTTATATATTCCTGAAACTCGGAGTATACCTGTCCCTGCGGCAGCTCCATACCTATTTTAATGCCCTCAACTCCGTCGTCGCCGACGATCCCGCCCCAAAGCGTATTATCCAAATCAAGTGCGAGAACTTTTTTGTTTTTTCCGTAAATTGCCTTTATAATTGCGGCGATATTTGCGGCGAGAACGGGGACTGCGGGGAGCGCAAGCGCGTATTTGTACATCTGCCAAGCGGTATTGTCCGACCATTTATCCAATCCGTAGCACGCCGAAAGATAATTTATATCGTTGATATAGAAGTTTTTGTTTTCATTGGCGTATTCCGCAAAAAGTCGGTTCAGCTCGTTAATCATACGGACGCGTCCGTGAATGTCGGAGCAGTCTTTATTTCCGAGAAGCCTGAACGCAGGCAGCTCAAAGTTGTTCTGTATTATCGGGCAGCCGAATTTATCCCGAACGCTTTCCCAAGCCTGTTTAAAGCGCTCAAACTCGTCCGTAATGATTCCGCCGACCTCTTCTGCGGCGTCCGAAACGGCAGGAAATCGCGTAATATTGCGGTTTGTGGTATGAAAATACACAAGGTCGGGTTTAAAATCCGTCAGCTCGTTCGGCGGGAACATTGCGTCCTGCCAGAACTGCGCATATTCCGAGAGGTAAAACTGCGGCTCGATACCGTAATTGAGGAGAAAAAGCTCCAGCTGGTCGGCGACAGCGTTGGCGGTTGAACCGCCGAGAACCGCTATTTTCACGGGAATCCGCTTTTTCCCGTCATTTTTCAACTCTTTTCGGATACTTTTCTGTTTTTTCAGCAGGTATCCGCTGTCGAACGGGTACGAAAAAATATCGTTCATCAGAAATCCTTTCATTGTGCAATAATTTTTCCGAGGAAGCTTCCGTTGTTTCCTGCGGGGGTGTAGGTGCAGACAGCGAAAAGCAGGTCGGTTGCGCCGACCTTTTTACAGAAATCGACTGCATTGAGGTCGAAATAGCGAATATCGCAGACGTAGATTTTTTCAAAGGACGAGGTTAAAAACGGCACAAGCGCGTTTCCGTAGCTTTCCTTAAAAATCACAAGCGTTCTGCCGTTTTCGCAGTCGGTGGAAATTTCGGCAATACGGTCGTCCGAGCCGAGGAACGAGCAATAGAACGCGCCGCCGTCGGGTGAGGTGAAGAGCTTGCTTTTATAACCGTTTTCAAACGCTCTGTTATAATAAAAGGTAGTCAGCTTATCGCGGTTTGGCGAGAGGTAGAGGTCGAAATCCTCGGGGTCGTTTTTCAGATGAATGTCGTTGGAGTAGCTGTACATTGAGCCGACGTAGCCGCTTTTTGTAACGACTGTGTATTCGTCAAGCTCCGCGAAGGGTACGTCCGCATTTTCCGCGAACACCTGCGCGGCGTAATACGCGCCGAGGGGAAACCAGTGGTGGTCGGTTCGCGAATATATTCTTTCGTCGAGGTGGGCGCTGAGCGCGGGGAAAACGTCGATATTCCGCACATTCACAAGGTTTTCGGCGATATGCTCGGCTCTTGCGAGCTGGCTTGCCGTAAAGCCCGACGAATAGGCGGCGGGAACGTAAAATTCGCTTGAAGTCGGAATAGTCATCTGGTATGTGTTTACATCGGGCAATGCAGCTGCGAAGGCGTTTGCGCTTTCCACCCAGTTTTCGCACAGCCCGTAGGTTCCCCAGCACGGCATAAGCCCCCAATAATGTCCGTCCGCGAGTTTTGCGACAAGTATACCGTTATCGCCGACAACGGCGTAATCTCCGCTTTCGGAAACGGCTGCTGCCGTTACGGACGTTGTGACCGTTGTTGTTTCGGCGCTTTCGGCTGAAGCTGTTGCCGCAGTGGCTGAGGTAGTTACATTTGAGGTTGCCTGTGCGTCGAGGCTGCTTTCGGTTGTCGTAAGCCCGGAGGAAACGGCGGCTGCTTCCGTGCCGGTTGTTTCAAACGGGAGTGTTTCCCGTGGTTCTTCCTCGCCCGTTATATAATTTCCGTTTTTGTCGGTAGGGGTTTTGTAAGCGGTAATTCCCGTGGTGTTTACGGTTCGGAAGGTCTGGTCGGGAGCTGTCTGAACATCGGAGCAGGAGCAAAGGAGCGCGGCGCAGAAAATCCCGATACCGCAGGGTATTTTTTTCATTGAAATTCCTTTCAGTTTTCGGGTATTTCGGAAAGGGGGTTATCCAGCGCGTTGTTCAGACCGTTAGCGTTTGTACCGACAGCGGAGAATGTACACATTGAGAAAAGCAGGTCGGTAACGCCCTTTTCCTCAATAAACTGCACTGCGTTAAGGTCGAAATAGCGCATATCGCAGACGTAGATTTCCTCAAACGAGCCGAAATAGAACGGAATTTCGGCATTTCCGTAGCTGTCCTTAAAAACGAGCAGCCTTCTGCCGTTTTTAACGTCGGTTTCGATTCTTACGATTTTTTTATCTCCGCCCATAAAGGTTGAGTAAGAGCTGCCGACAGGCATATCGACAAAGAACGGGAAGGTGTAGTCGAAGTTATAGGCGGTATCGTAATAGTAGGTTGTGTAGTCGTTCTGCGGCTTGTAGTAGACGAACTGTTCGGGGTCGTTAAGAAGGCTTGCGCTTTCGGTATAGCCGTACATTGTTCCGACGAAGCCGTCAACGACTACCTTTTCCATCTCGGAAATATCCGTGAACGGAACGTCTGCCGCCTGTGCGAACGCCTGCGCGGCGTAATACGCTCCGAGGGGCTGCCAGTGGTGGTCGGTGCGGGTAAAAATAGGCTCGTCGGTGTGGGCGGCAAGGGCAGAAATTGCGTCAACGGGAGTAATTCCCTCTGAGAGCTGTGAGTTTATGCTCCGGATGCTCTTGGCGTGACTTGCGTTATATTCCGCGAAATTTGACGGGAGGTAATATTCGCCCGAGGTTGGCGCGACCATTGAGTAAATGTTCACGCTTTCGGGAAGCTCGCTTCTGAAGCGGTTGAGGGCTTCGGCGTAGGTTGTGCCTTTTCCGCCGCCGAAAAGCGAAATAGCCCAGTAGTGACCGTCGTCGAGCCTAGCCACTACCTGTCCGTTGGTGATAACGCCCTCGGCGACCTCGTTGACCTGCCGCTCCGAGGTGGCTGCCGCGGTGGTGGTGACGGGGGGAACGGTGGTTGCTGCGGCGGCTTCGTCCGTCTTATCGGGCGCGGTTGTGGTTACTGCACTTGAAGCAGCGGTTGAGGAAATGGTTGTGGTCTGAGCGGGAGCTGTCTGCGGCGGAGTCTCTTCATTATCCTCTTCCTCGGTAATGGCAACAAGCTGTCCGTGAACCTCTGCGCCTTCCAAGCGAACGCCGAACAGGTTTTTCAGCGAAGCGGAAACACGCTTAAGGTCGTCGCGGTAAGGGACTGTATCGTCGTAAAACTCGGTTATTCCGTTGGTATATTCGCCGTTTGCAAAGCTTTCCCAGCTAAATTCGGGCATTTCGGCAAGCTTACGCTGTTCGATAAGCGATTCTTCGGGTCGCGGCAGAACGGCTAATGCTACGACTGCTGCCGCAAACACCGTGCTTACTGCGATTGTGTTTATTTTTGCAAAGGTCGGGCTGAGGGGTTTTATTGGTTCTTTTTTGGGTTTTTTGGTTTTCTTCTGATTCTTTTCCGACATCGGAACCTCCGTATATGTTTGACAGCCGCTAACAGCGGCGGATTTTTCGCTATCACATTTTATTATACTACCGCGCGGCGGGTTAGTCAAGGCTTCACCGCCCACTTTTGCTGTTTTGGGAAAATTTTGTTCTCCCCGCTATATCCGATTTCTCTGCGCTGCGGACAGTGCGCTGCCCCACACAGGGGGCGGCTCGCCGCCGCGCTGAAAACGCTTCGCGTTTTCAGCCTTGCGCTGCCTTCGGCAGCGCAAGCGTTCTGCGCCCCTTCGGGGGCGCAGAACGGCGGCGAGCCGCCCGTGCGCGGAGAGGCAGCAACCGTGGGGGTGAACGGCTGCCGTCATAAGAAATACACCGAAGCGTGCCGAAAAATTGCAGAGCGTTGAATTTTTCGTGGGGTTCAGTTGAATTTATTCATAGCGTCGTTGATTTTCCCTTGAACCATAAGCTCAGCCGCGTCAGCCGCGTTTGAAAGGCACTTTTCGAGGTCGTCAGCCTGCTCCTTCGGAAAGCCCGAAAGAACCCAGTCTGCAAGGTCGTAGTCGGGGTGCGGCTTTGCGCCGACGCCAATTTTTATGCGCGGGAATTTATCGCTGTTCGTGTGGAGAATTATGCTTTTTATGCCGTTGTGACCGCCGTCGCTGCCCTTTTGCCGAATGCGCAGCCGCCCGACGTCAAGCGAAATGTCGTCGTAAATAATCAGCAGCTTGTCGGGGGTGAGCTTGTAGAAATTCATTGCCTCCGCGACTGCCTCTCCGCTGTTGTTCATAAAGGTTGACGGCTTCATCAGCAAGCAGCGCACCCCGCCGAGCGTAACGTCAGCCGTCAGCGATTTGAATTTCAGCTTTTTAACGTCCGCGTTCAGCTTTTCTGCAATAGCGTCGATAGCCATAAAGCCCGCATTGTGTCGGGTGTTTTCATACTGCGTGCCGGGGTTGCCAAGCCCGCAAACGATAAATTGCACCGGACCTGTCGGCTGCTGAGCAGCCTTCTGCGCGTCCAGCTGTTTAAAAATATCAAAAACAGACATCTTTTCTTCTCCTTATGCTTTTTGGTAAACGCGGATATAATCCACGAGAATACTGTCGGGCAGCAGCGCTTCGTCCATATCGTCAATGGTCCAGCTGCCCGTTTCCGCCGTCATTTTCAGATACAAGGGCGCTGTGCAGGTACCCTCCGCCTCCGCAGCGTCGGTTCGCCACGTTTCCTCGCCGTCCACGAAGAAAACATACTCCTCCTCCGTCCAGAGCAGCGAAAATGTGTGGTAATCTCCGTCGTACAGCCCGTCCTTTTCCGTGCGGCTTCCCTCGGCTTGGTGAAGCGCGCCGTAGCCGTTCCAGTTGAGAGTGTGCTGAACCTCGCTTGTGCCGAAGAACGCAGATTCGTAGACGTCGATTTCAGTCCCCATCGCCCCGCTGTTGCCCTCCTGAACGGTTTCGCCCATCAGCCAGAACGCCGTCCACCAGCCGGGTGTCGTGTTAAGCGTGCATTTAACCTCAAAATAACCGTAAGCCTGTTCAAACTTACCCTTGCTGCGTATGCCGCCCATATAGAAATCGCCGTCGTAGGTCGCTTCAAGCACCAGCTGCCCCTCGCCGTTAAGATATGAGCAGTCGTCGTCCCAGTAGCAGTTTTTGTCCTGCCGCCGCCATTCGGGGCATTTTGACCATTTCGTAAGGTCGAGCGTGTTCCCGCCGAACTCGTCCGCAAACGTCTGCACGTACCGTTCCCCCGCTATAATCAGACTTCCGTCCGACTGCGGCTGAAAAAACGGTCGGTTCTGCGCGTCGGCTGCTTCCGTTGTTGTTGTTGTTACGGGCGCAGTTGTTGTAGTAGTTGTCGTTACGGGCGCAGTTGTGGTGGTTGTTGTTACGGGCGCAGTTGTTGTGGTAGTTGTCGTTACGGGCGCAGTTGTGGTAGTTGTCGTTACGGGTGTGGTTGTGGTAGTTGTCGTTTCGGGTGTGGTTGTGGTAGTTGTCGTTACGGGTGTGGTTGTAGTAGTTGTCGTTACGGGTGTGGTTGTGGTAGTTGTCGTTTCGGGTGTGGTTGTGGTAGTTGTCGTTACGGGTGTGGTTGTAGTAGTTGTCGTTACGGGTGTGGTAGTGGTTGTAGCTGTGGTTTCGTCAGAAGTCGTAACGGCTGTAATTTCCGTAGTTTCCGAACCGGTACTTTCTGCCGGCTCCGGACTTCCTGCCGCGCAGCCGCACGCGAGGATTGTACACAAAATCACAAAGGATAAGTTCAGCCTTTTCATACGCTTATCATATCCTCCAATACCGTTCTCATAAGCTCAATCGGCGTTTCGTCCTTTTTCGGGGCGATTTTAAAGCAGATTTTCCCCGCAAGATTGAGATTCACGCGCCCGTCAAGCGTTGAGTTAAGCTTTCCGATTTTCTGCATATCGGGCTTCGGCGTGAAGAAATTTATTCCGTCCTTTGTCTGGACAATTTCGGTTATACCAAGCTGCTGCGCCATATTTCGTATCTGCGCAACCTCAATAAGCCCGTAAACAGGCTTCGGCGGCTCTCCGTAGCGGTCGATAAGCTCGTCGGTAACGTCAAAAGCGTCGTCCTCGGTGCGAATCATCGCTATTTTTTTGTAGCAGCTTATACGCTGGGCAGGGTTGGGAATATACGCTTCGGGAATAAATGCGTCAACGCGGACGTCAACAAGGCAGTCCTCGGTTTTTTCCGTAGCTTCGCCGCGCTCCTCCTTCACAGCCTCGTCAAGCAGCTTCAGGTACATATCGTAACCGACTGCCGAGAGATGTCCCGACTGGCTTGAGCCGAGAATAGACCCTGCGCCGCGTATTTCAAGGTCGCGCATAGCGATTCTGAAGCCCGAACCGAATTTTGTAAATTCACGTATTGCGTCAAGCCGCTTTGTTGCGATTTCGCTCAGCGTTTTTCCGCGTCTGAACGTAAAATAAGCAAACGCCCTGCGGTTGGTTCGTCCTACTCGTCCGCGAAGCTGGTGAAGCTGCGCCAAGCCCATGTAATCGGCGTTTTCTATAATCAGCGTGTTGCAGTTAGGCACGTCTACGCCCGTTTCAATAAGCGTCGTACAGACAAGCACGTCAATTTCATGCTCCAGCAGCTTTCGCCACACCTCCAGCAGCTCGTCCTCCTCCATACGTCCGTGCGCGATTCCGATTCGCGCTTCCGGAATAAGCGTGTGCAGATTCGCCGCGCACTGCATAATGCTTTCAATGCGGTTGTGGATATAGTAAACCTGTCCTCCGCGCCGAAGCTCCTTATTTATCGCCTGTACAAGCACGCCGTCGTTGTGTTCGATAACATAAGTGGTAACGGGCTGTCTGTCCTGCGGCGGGGTTTCAATTACGCTCATATCGCGTATTCCCGACATTGCCATATTGAGCGTTCTCGGAATAGGCGTTGCGGAGAGGGTGAGAATATCGACTCCGGGGAACATTTCCTTGAATTTATCTTTATGAGCGACGCCGAAGCGCTGTTCCTCGTCAATAATCACAAGACCGAGGTCCTTAAAGCCTATATCGTCCTGAACAAGGCGGTGCGTTCCGATAACGATATCCACCGACCCTTTCTTCATTTTCTCAATTGTCTGCTTGATTTCCTTCTGCGTGCGGAAGCGCGAGAGCAGGTCAACCCGTATATCGAAGCCGTCCATTCTTTTCAGCACGGTCTGATAGTGCTGCCACGCAAGAACCGTAGTCGGGCAGAGCAGCGCGCACTGTTTTCCGTTTTCAACGCACTTGAACGCGGCGCGCAGCGCGACCTCGGTTTTACCGAAGCCAACGTCCCCGCAGAGAAGCCGCTCCATAGGCTGTTCGCGTTCCATATCCTGCTTGATTTCCGCAATACATCGCAGCTGGTCGTCCGTTTCAACGTAGCTGAAATGGTTCTCGAAGTCCGCCTGCTCCTCGCCGTCAGGCTCAAACGCGTAGCCCTTGCTTTTCATTCGCTTTGCGTAAAG
Organism: uncultured Ruminiclostridium sp.; assembly: GCA_964520065.1. GTDB lineage: Bacteria > Bacillota > Clostridia > Oscillospirales > Ruminococcaceae > Ruminiclostridium_E. Next base: position 21,277 of record CAZFMC010000009.1, on the reverse strand, counting down.
CTCCGTAAGCTCCGCCGCCATTTCCTTTGCGGCGGTTTTCGCCTTGGTTTTTGCCTTCTGCCACTGGTCGGTGTGCATTTTTGAAAGCTTGACCGTGTTCACGTCGCCGCTGCCGATATAGCGTGAAATAAGGTCGAGCTGCGTAACGGGAACATAAAGCACGTCCGTTCCCGCGTAGCGTATTTTAATGTAGTCCTTGCTGATTTTATCCTGCGTAAGCTTCTGAACGCCCTCAAAAACGCCGATTCCGTAGCTGTTGTGAACAACCAGATCGCCTACCGCTATATCGTTAAGGCTGTTTATCATCTCCGCCTTTTTGCGCTTCGGCTTTTCGCGGACTGAAATACTTACCGCCGTGTGGGAAATCGCCGCAAGCCGGGCTTCGGGGTAGCTGTATCCCGAGGTGAGCGTTCCCTCGGTAACGTAAACGCGCTTTGCGTAAACCTTTTTCGGGGAGGTGGAATAATCGGCGGCGATTCCGTCGGCGCGCAGGTCGTCCGCGAGAACCCTTGCGCCTTTTTCCGTTCCCGCAAATACGATAACGCTGTATCCGCCCTGCATATAGCTTTTCAGCTCCTCAAGCAGATAGCGGTATTCGCCGCTCCACGGTGCAACCTGTCCCGCCTGAACGTTATGCAGAGCCGAAAGGCTGATGTCGTGTCCGCGCATAAAGTTGTCGAGGTAGGCGCGGATTTTCCCTTCCGCAGCCGCCGCATATTCGGTCTTGCTGAGCATATAGCGGTCAAGCCCCTTGCAGAGAACGCCCTCCTCAAACAGCATTTTTAAATCCTCGGTATACTGCGCAAACGCGCCCTTGAAGCTTTCCGAGCAGGCTGTATTTTCGCACACGACAATCTGCCGCGCATAGTCGAAAAGGGTTGCCTCCTCGTCGAAGCAAAGCGGGAGATAGCGGTCGTTGTCGGGAAGAACGCCGTTTTCGATTTTTTCGATATCCGCAGAAATATGTTTTCTTACCGCTTCCGCGTTTTTTCCGCGGATTTTTTTGGAAAATTCCGATAGCTTATCCGAAAATTCCGTCGGGCTGCCGAAAATAATTTCTGCTGCGGGAGCAATGGAAATACTTTTTATAGTGTCAATACGCCGTTGGGATTCAATGTCGAAAACGGAAATGCTGTCAACGGTGTCGTCCCACATTTCAATTCTCACGGGCGCGTTGAAGTTTACGGGAAAAACGTCGAATATTGCGCCGCGCACCGAAAACTGAGAAACGCCCTCGATCTGGTCGCAGCGCGTATAGCCCAGCGCGGTGAGGTCGGCGGCAAGCGCGGTAAGGTCGAGCGCGTCGTTTGCTTTAATTGTGCGGGTAAGCGACAGCAGCTTTTTCTTCGGCATTGTCAGCTGCGCAGCGCTTTCGGGGGTTGCGCAGACGATTGCCGCCTGTTCCGCCGCCATTCGGTAAAGCACTCCGAGCCGCCTGCGGACATATTCGCGCGAGGAGGAATCAACGTCCCCCAGCATAAGGTCCTTGGCGGGAAAAACGACAGCTGTTTCACGCCCTGTCATAGCGTTTATATCGGCGCAAAGTCTGGCGCATTCGCCTTCCGTGTCGCAGATTACCGTGAGCGGTGCGCAAAAGCCCGCGTCCTCGGAAAATGCGGCGAGAAAATGCGCCTTGTGGATATGTGAAAGTCCCGTAAGCATTACGGGAAGTCCTCCCGTCCGCTCTGAAAAGCTGCGGTATTCGGGAATAAGCTTGGCGGTATTTAAAAAGTATTCCATAATTCTTCCTTTTTTAACGCGCCTTAAGCGGTGCTGTCGTATAATCAGCACCGCTTGCGCGCGTTTTATGTTCAGATGTTTGATAGATTGAGTTATTTCCTGAGAGATTTTTGTCCGACGCGGACGATAATTACGATTGCCGAGCTTAACACGAGGTTAATTGCCAGCTCCGCGAGGAAGTTGACCCCGACAAACGCTGTGAGCATATATGTCCAGACGTTCTCCGCGCCCGCGCCCGCTGCCCATTCGGCGATTGTGTCCATAAAGAACACCGCGCAGCCGAGAATAAAAACGCCCGTATTTACAATCGGGGAAACGATTCCCGCCGCAATTGCCGCCGCAGTGCTGTTTTTTCTGCTTACAAGGCGGTAGACCGCGCCTGCTGCAAAACCCGCGAGAGCGCCCTTTAAAATGCAGGTCACAATTGTTCCCGGAACGCTCACCGCGAGAAACGCGCCCGCGTCCGTGAACAGCACGACAACGCCGAAAACAAAGCCCAGCCACGTTCCCGCCGCCTTTCCGTAAAGCGCCGCGCCGACGATAATCGGTACGAGAACGAGCGTGATGTTGAATATGCCGAAGCGTATTCCGACCGCGAGAGATTGCAGAACCACGACGATTGCCGTCAGAAGTCCCAGACCCACGATTGTGCCCGTGCTTGCTGCGTTTGTGTTTGCGTTTGTTTTTTTCATTTTCTTGTCCTTTCTTCGGGTGATTTTCCTTTCCGTGCGTTTTTCGCTGCGTTCCGACCATAAAGGTTCAGACGCGGTGACGCTTCAGGATAAATCCCCTTACTGGCGCCTCTCGGACAGAGAGTGTGCCGTGGGCTTGTATTTTAAGACGATAGTCTTAACCCCTGTTTTTGCGGTAGATAACGAGAAGTCCCTTTAAAAGAAGCTCGCTGTCCACGGTCATTTTCCGCTTGCAGTAGGGAGCTACAACGGGAGAAAATCCGCCTGTTGCGACGATTGACTTTGCCTTTCCCATTTCCGCTTCAAAGCGTTCGATAAAGCCGTCAACCATTCCCGCCATTCCGATAATAACTCCCGAACGCATACAGTCGGCGGTGTTTGAGCCGATTGCCTTTTCCACGCGCCCCGCGCTTATTAACGGGAGAGCCGCGGTGCTGCTGGAAAGCGATTCAAACGCCATTTTCATTCCGACCGCGATAGCTCCGCCGAGAAATTCGCCGCGTTCGTTTACGGCGAGGATTTTGCTTGCCGTTCCGAGGTCGATGATTATGCAGGGGAGCGGGTAAAATTCCTTAGCGGCGACTCCCGCGCAGCACAGGTCTGCGCCGAGCGTTGCGGGGTCGTCGATACGTATATTCAGTCCTGTTTTCACGCCCGGACCCACGACCATAGCGTCGCGGTTCATAAACCGCTTTACGGCGGTACAGAGCTGCTCGGTAACAGGCGGAACGACCGAGGAAATTATTACCCCCTCGAAGTCGTCGGCTTCGGCTTTGTTCAGCTGAAAAAGATTCATGAGAATAAGCGTGTATTCGTCCGCCATTCTTGACGGATTGGTTTCCAGCCGCATATCAAAAATCAGCTCGTCCTTTTCATTATATGCGCCGAAAACAGAGTTTGTGTTTCCTACGTCTATTGCAAGAATTTTCATTCCGACCCTTCCTCCGTTTCAGCCTCAGAATAGTCCGCTTCGTCAATATCGTCAGTATCGTCGTTCTGCGCGGCAGGCTTGTTTTTAAAGAATCGGCAGTACACTATAATTCCCGCCGCGAAGAGCATAACTCCCGCAATTGAAATCATAACCGCTTCGGGATAGCCTGCGGTAACGAAGCTCATTTCTATTGTATGCTCGCCCTCGGTCAGCTTTACGCCGATAAGCGAATCCAGCACCTCGACATATTCCGTTTTCTCGCCGTCCACGTAAACCGTCCAACCCTTTTCGTTGGGGATTGTCGTCATAAGCAGCGTGTTGTCGTCCTGAGCGTTTACGTTTATTTTCAGCTTGGTGGGCGTTACCCGTTCAACCGTTGTTTCGGCGTTTACTTCCTTGAGCGCGCCGAGGTCTGCTTCGATAGCCGCGCTGTTGCAGTAGAGGAACTGCGCTTCGCGGAAATACAGGTCGTCGCGGGTGAGGGTAAGTCCGACGGTAACGCTTTCGCCCTTTTCAAAATCGCCGATTTTCATTATGCTGTTGTTATCGCCCTCGAAATATGTTCCGAGGAAGGTTTCGCGGTTTAGCCACACGTTTACCTGCCGCTCATACTTTGACGGGAGGTACATATAAAGCGCGGAGTTTTTGGGCATTGTAAAGGTATAGACGATTTCGGTATTCAGATCCGGCTCTATTTTCTTGAAGCTGTGGTGTCCGTCTGTTGTTCTGCCCTGTGTAACGTTGGTTTTTTCAAGCTGAACATCGTCGATTATCCGTGTGAAGTACTCGTGCGTTTCCTCCTCGTCGCGCCCCAACATTCTGGCAAGCAGCACATTCTGATTTTTAAGCGGCTCGGTGGTGGAGAGGGGGCTGCTTATGTCGGAAAGGGGGTCGGCGTCGGTGAACGAAAGCTGCGCCACGCCCTTGTCTACCAGATACGCCATCGGCAGAGCGAGGGGATTTTCCGTTACGGTGATATCGTCGCGGGATTTGATATTTGAGGTTGAATTTTCGGGGCAGGAAAGCTCGTATTTAACGCCGAAAAGACTTTTGGTGATTTCGGTAGCGCCCGAATAGCGGGTGTAATGGCTGCGCGCGGTGAAGCCCAGATATTGCAGCAGTGCGATAGGCTTTGAATTGAGCGTGCTGGAGCTGTGCGAAAGTCCGTACATTCCGCAGGCGAGCGGGTCGTTTACCGTTCTGAAATAGGTTTTTTCGATTCGGTAGAAGCCGTCGTCGTTTTCCTTTATCTCGTCCACGACCTCACGGGTCGGGTTGATGACGTTATTATAAGACGGCTTTGTGGAATATGTGATGTCGATATCCTGTCTGATGAGCTGAACAAAGGTGTTGCAGAAAGCCTCGCCGCAGATTACCGCCACGAGAATTACGCAGATACCCTTTCTGTGCAGCTTGTCCTTGAGCTGTATAACGACGGCGGAAATGATAAGCAGGATAGCCATAGCGGGAAGGATAACGAGCAGGCTGTCCATGGTGTCGCGGCTTATATCCTCAAGGTAATTGTCCTGAGATTCAATGTAAACCAACACCGCGAACCAAGCCAGCGCTATTCCCGCAAGCTGCTTCTTGCGGATTTCCTCAATACTGTCGAAGGCTCTTGCTGCGAACGCGGTCATAAGGAACGAGAGCATAAAGCTGTAACGGTAGGGCAGCCAGTTGGGAAGCTGTCCGCCGTGCCAGAGCATATCCACCTGACAAATCCACATGGAAACGCAGAGCACGGACATAATTACCGCGCCTGCAATTCTGTCGCGGCCGCGAATTTTTTTCATAAAGAAATAGCACGGCAGCAGAAGCAGCACGATTGTTCCGCAGTAAATGAACGGAAGCCCCGACATACGAACGGTGTCGTAGGTGTTCGGGAAAAGCTTGTCTAAAAACTCAATTAAATCGAAATTCGTGTAAACGGAGCTGTAATCAGGCTCGGAGAACTCGAATTTTCCGTAGGAAAGGGAGTGGTACACGGGAATAAGCATATAGCACGACATCATCGCCGAAACGGCAGCCACGCCCGTGAAAAGCACGCCGCGTCCGATGAACAGGCGAGCAAGACCCTTTTTGTGGCTTGCTACGGCGTAATAAAGGAAATAAATCGCGCTGAAAATCGCTATCATGTAGCCGATGTAGAAGCAGGTTACAAAGGCGTAGACGAGCGAAATCGTCAGCATTATAAATTTTCCCTCGTCTATAAGCTTTTCAATGCCGTAGACGACTATCGGCAGAATCATAACTCCGTCCAGCCACATCGGGTTCATCGTCTGCACCATGGTATAAGAGCAGAGCGCGTAGCACACCGAGAAAATAATACAGGTAAGCGGTCTGAAGCCCTTTCCGCGGCTTAAATAAATCGACATACAAAGTCCGATTGCGCCGACCTTGCACACCATCATTGTGAGCAGACCCTCGGTTATCATTTCACGCGGAAAAATCCACACGAGGAAATTGAACGGGCTTCCGAGATAATAGCCGATAATTCCCATAAATTCGCCGGAAAGGTTTCTGCTCCACGAGTAGAAAACGCTTTCCTTTCCCGCGAGAACGTCGTACATATAATCATAATAGTACACGTACTGACCGTTAAGGTCGAGGGAGAGCACGGACTCCTCTCCGAACGGATAAACGCCGAAGATGAAGTAGGAAAGAAGCAGTATAAAAAGCGGCAATGCGAACGAAAGCGGGAACTGGTAATCCGTTATAAAGAAGCGTTTAAGTCCGCTTTTCGCGTAGCCGAGCCACTGTGCGGCGGTTTCCTTTGCCTTTGTCATTTTTCATTCTCCTTTTTCTTTTTTGTGTCAATTGATACGATATATCGCGGCCGGAACTTTATTTCCTCATAGATTTTCGACATATAATATCCGATAACGCCAAGTCCGAGCATTATAAACGCGCCTGTTATCAGCACAAGAAGAATTACGGTAGTGAAGCCGTTATCCGCCGTTCCTCCGAAATAGCGCGCAAGCGTCTGTATTCCGAGTATCACCGCAAAGATGAAGAAAATTACGCCCAGTCCCGTTATAACCTGAAGCGGGAAGTTGGTGAAGCTTGTTATATTATTGAGTGCGAATTTAAGCAGCTTTCTGAAATTCCACTTTGTTGTTCCTGCGTTTCGCGGCGCGACATTAAATTCGAGCTGAGTTGTCTTAAAGCCGACCCAGCTTGACAGCGCGCGGAAAAAGGTAAGACGTTCCGGCATTTCCGAAAGTGCGTTGATAGCCTTTCTGTCGAGAAGCTTGTAATCGCTTGCGCGGTCGAGGCTGACGTTTGCGGAGCTTTTCATAATCCGATAGAAGCCCTTTGCGAACATTTTATACAGCAGGCTTTCCTTTCCTCGGCTTGCCTTGACCGCCTCTACCACCTCGAAGCCCTGCTGCCAGAGCGAGTACATTTCGGGGATAAGCTCCGGCGGGTGCTGCAAATCGCAGTCGATGAACACCGCGCAGTCGCCGACGCAGGCGTTAAGTCCTGCGAAGAGCGCGCCCTCCTTGCCGAAATTGCGCGAGAATTTCAGTCCGCGCACGCTGTCGTTTTTTTCGGTCAGCCGTTCGATAATCTCCCACGTTCCGTCCGACGAGCCGTCGTCCACGAAAATAATTTCGCAGGGGATTTTCTCCTTTTCGAGTATGCCGTAAATCGTATCGGCTGTTTTTTCTATGTTTTCCTGCTCGTTATAAGCGGGAATGATTACTGAAAGCATTGCTTGTCCCTTCCTTTTGGTTTATCCCTTGTTTACGGTTAAATTTCCTGTTGTTGTAGTAATTTTCAGCAGATTTTCCCCGCCGTTTTGTATTATAACCGCGTCGCCCCGTCTTTTTTCATAATCCTCGGAAAATCCCTGCGCCGTGCAGCAGCCCTTTTCGGTTGCAAACTCCATGCAGACGGACAATCTTTGCGAAAGGTTGAGGTAAACGTCCCCGCTTCCGCCCGAAATTTCCATATTGCCGCCGAGCGCGGAAATGCCAACGCGTATATTGCCGCTTTCGGTTTTTATTTTAGCGCGGTCGTCTGCGCCGAGGAGCGTTATATCTCCGCTTCGGGTAGCGATTTCCAGCGTTTCGCAGCTTATCGGCTCACTTTCCGCTTTTCCGCTGCTGCTTGTAAGGCTTATTCGGCGGTATGTTCTTCTCGGCAGACTTACCGTAAGTCCGAAGCTGCTTTTCCGACGGGTAAACAGCGACAGTGAAAAGCTGTCGTCCTGAGTAAGGCGAAGCGTACCCGTATCGTCGATATCCGTTTTCAGCGGAAGGTCGCCGATACAGCTCACCTCACAGCTCTCTCCGTCCCAGTATTCGACCTTTATCGGAAGCGAGCCTGTAATAACGATAAGCTCACGGACGTCCGAAAAATACAGCGTTTCGTCCGAAACGGCGTCGTTGTACGGGTTAAACGGCTTTACGGCGGTAAGGAACGCGCCGAGAACGATGAGGATTATTCCCGCGGCTGCAAAAAGAAGCGACAGCCGTTTTATTTTATTCATCGAAGCACCGCCTTTTTTTCCAGCCGAGCCTTACGCGGAAACGGCGGAAGCATTCCAGCGCGGCGGGGCAGACGATTAAAGCTCCCAGACACATTCCGAAGCCGAGCAGAAGAAGTCCCAAGCTTACCGAAAGCAGCGCGGCGGGCGGCAGGTCGGTGGTGATATGGATAACGCCTGCCGGACCGAGAAGTGCGGCGGGAGCGGCAATCAGTCCGAGAGAAAATGTTCCGAGCGATAAAAAAAGGTATGCAAAAACAAGCAGGAAAAGCGCGCTCATTCCCGCCGTACCGAATATAAGAAAAATGTAGTACCTTAATTTTTTCATTGTATCTGCTGTCCGCTCATACCTGCCGATTTTGATTCAACGTCTATTATACCATATTATTTTTATTTATGCAATATCACGTTTGACAAATTGCAGGTTTTCGGGTGAAAAAATTTTGTGAGGAGAGCGAAAACCCCCGCCGATTGCAGGCGGGGGAGGGGCGTTATTTTGCCTGTACCACAGGCGTTTCGTTCGCCGTATCGGGCATAAGCAGCGGATATTCAAGCCGTTCTGCGGAAATTTCGGCGCCGGTTTGCAGAGCGGCATAGGCTGCCGAAAGCTCGCCGATATCCATGAGCTGCAAAGCGGCAATTTCCTCTTCCGACAGAAAACCGCTCATTTTCTCGATAACCGCCATTCTGTCGCCGCTTAAAAATTCGGCGATTTCCTCGGCTGAAAGGTTAAGCGCGATTTTCTCGATTGCCGCCGCAGCCAGCTCCTCGTTTGTGTTTATGACAACGTTAGATGCAGCGGTAAGATTCGGCTCGTAAATCTGTCTGCCTGTGTTGTCGATTCGGAAGCTGTCGTAATAAATAAGGTCGTTTGCCGTCACAAATTCAAAGCCCTTTTGCTTCAGCTCGGTGAGCAGGGTCGGGAGCGCCTGCGTTGTATTATCCAGGTCGTTGTGGAACAGGAGAATCGAACCCGATTCGGTTTTCGACAGAACGCGTTTTATAATTGTCGCCGCGTCGGGGTCCTCCCAGTCGATACTGTCCGCGTCCCACTGGATAACGCTCAGTCCCATACCCGTCAGCGTGGTAATTACGTTGTTGTCGTATTCGCCGTAGGGCGTGCGATAGAGGGTCGGCTCTTCGCCCGTTATCATTTTGATTTTACGGCTGCACTCTTTGGCGTCGGCTATCAGGTCGTTGATGTTCATACCTGCGACGTGCGGGTGGGTATCGGAGTGGTTCTGGACGGAATGTCCCGCGCTGTGGAATTTTTTCACGTCGTCGGGGTATTTGTCGCAGAACTCTCCCGTTACGAAAAACGTTGCTTTTGCGTTAGCTTCGGCAAGGATTTCAAGCAGCTCGTCGGTGTTGGAATTTCCCCACGCGCAGTCGAACGTAAGCGCAATTTTGTTGTCGCCGCGCTCAACGCTGTAAATCGGGAGCTTTTTCTCCTCGGCGTTTGCGGTGACGGCGTTTACGACGGCGAAAATTGTAATAATCACGGCAACTATCAGAAAAAGTACAACCGAGATTACCCGAAGCACCTGTTTTTTTGTCATTGTATACACAACCATGTTCGTCATTCCTTTCGGCTTTTTGGTGAATTATATGCCTCGGAGCGGACAAATATGACAAACTTTTTTGTGAAATGTCAAAAAATAAATCCTGCTGTTTTTTGCGATTTTTCACCCGAAATTGAAACTTTTTAAAAATTTATGAATTTTTTTAAAAAAGATATTGCAAAATGATTTAAAGTGTGTTATTATATATTTGTTCGATAAGCTGCGGCGCTCCGAATGAAGCCCGAACGGCTGAAAAAATACGATTTTCAGGAGGAAACTACAATGGCACTCAAAAATCAGTACCTCATCGACTTACTTGAAACAGTAAAGAAAAGAAACGCAGGCGAACCTGAATTTGTTCAGGCAGTTACGGAAGTATTTGAAACTCTTCAGCCCGTCGTTGAAAAAAGACCCGACCTCGTAGAAGCGGGCGTTTTTGAAAGAATCGTTGAGCCTGAAAGACAGATCATCTTCCGCGTTCCGTGGGTAGACGACAACGGTAAGGTTCGCGTAAACCGCGGCTTCCGCGTTCAGTTCAACTCCGCTATCGGTCCTTACAAGGGCGGTATCAGACTTCACCCCTCCGTTTATATCGGTATCATCAAGTTCCTCGGCTTTGAACAGGTGTTCAAGAACAGCCTTACCACTCTCCCTATGGGCGGCGGCAAGGGCGGCTCCGATTTCGACCCCAAGGGTAAGTCCGACGGAGAAATCATGCGCTTCTGCCAGAGCTTTATGACAGAGCTTGAAAGACATATCGGTCCTGACTGCGACGTTCCCGCAGGCGACATCGGTACAGGCGCACGTGAAATCGGCTATATGTTTGGTCAGTACAAGCGCCTTCGCAACGAGTGGAGCGGCGTTCTTACAGGCAAGGGGCTTACCTACGGCGGCTCTCTCGCAAGAACAGAAGCGACAGGCTTCGGTCTTTGCTACTTCACCAACGAAATGCTCAAGGCTAACGGCAAGAGCTTCAAGGATCAGACGGTTGTAGTTTCCGGTTCCGGCAACGTTGCTATCTACGCTACAAAGAAGGCTACCGAGCTTGGCGCGAAGGTTGTCGCAATGTCCGACTCCAACGGCTATATCCACGACCCCGACGGAATCGAGCTTGACGTTGTTAAGCAGATCAAGGAGGTTGAGCGCGGCAGAATCAAGGAATATGTTGCAAGAACAAGCCACAAGAACGCAACCTACACCGAGGGCTGCAAGGGTATCTGGACTATCAAGTGCGATATCGCTCTTCCCTGCGCTACCCAGAATGAAATCGACGGTGAAAGCGCTGCAATTCTCGCAAAGAACGGCTGCTACGCTGTTTCCGAGGGCGCAAATATGCCTTCTACTCCCGAAGCTATCGAGCAGTACTTCAAGAACAATATGCTTTACGGTCCCGCTAAGGCTGCAAATGCAGGCGGCGTAGCTACTTCGGGTCTTGAAATGTCCCAGAACAGCCTCAGACTTTCATGGTCGTTTGAAGAGGTTGACGAAAAGCTCCATGGAATTATGGTAAGCATTTTCAAGTCTTGCGAAAATGCTGCTAAGGAATACGGCATGGAGGGCAACTACATGGCAGGCGCAAATATCGCAGGCTTCTTAAAGGTTGCCGAAGCTATGAAGGCTCAGGGCTGCGTATAATATACAATAAAAATGCGAATAAACACTTCGCGGCGGGGGTATCTCCGCCGCGATTTACATAACGGGGATTATTTATGGGAACACTTATAAACGTTGCCGCGATAATTGCGGGCTCGCTGCTCGGACTGCTGTTCAAAAACGGTATGAAGCAGCGTTTTCAGGACATATTGATGACCGCTCTCGGTGCGGCGACAATTTTCATCGGCGCTTCCGGCGCGATTTCGGGAATGACGGGAACCGAACCCACAATGCTGCTTATTTTTTCGCTTGTTTTAGGCTCGCTGGCGGGCGAAGCTCTGCGCATTGAGGACAGACTGGACAGCTTCGGGGAATTTCTTAAGAAAAAAGCGAAAAGAGATAACGACAGCGGCTTTGTTGAGAGCTTTGTCAGTGCGTCGCTCATCGTCTGCGTCGGCGCGATGGCAGTGGTAGGCTCGCTGGAGGACGGACTTAGCGGAGATTTTTCGATGATAGCGGCGAAATCGGTGCTTGACCTTGTGCTGGTAATGGTTTTCTCGTCTGCAATGGGAATCGGCGCGATGTTTTCGGCAATTCCCGTCCTTATATATCAGGGCGGCATCACTCTTTTCGCAAAGCTGCTCGCGCCCGTGATGAGCGAAGCGCTTGTTGCGAATTTATCGTTTGTGGGGTCGGTGCTGATTTTCTGCGTGGGCGTGAATCTGGCGTTCGGCAAGAAATTCAAGACCGGCAATATGCTGCCCGCGCTGCTTGTGCCTGTTTTTTACGAAATAATCCGCGGCATTTTCGGAATATGAGGTGACGTAATGAATTTTATGACATTTGCGGCGGCGGAAGCTGATTTTGTCGAAACCGCCGAGAGGGAGCTTGGAAAGCTCGAGGAGCTTCTTGACAATATTTGGAGCGGCTTTTGCTCAAAGCTTCCCGTAATAATCGCGGCGATAATCGTGCTGATTATCGGAATCCTGCTGTCGCGGCTGACGGTCCGGCTGATGAGCAGGGCGATGGATAAATCGCGGCTCGACCTTACGATAAACAGGTTTGTCCGTTCGGCGGTGAAAATCGTGCTTTACGTGCTGGTGATAACGGTTGTGCTGACGCTGCTCGGAGTGCCGATGACGTCGATTATAACGGTTATCGGAACGGCGGGAGTTGCGGTAGGTCTTGCGCTTCAGGACAGCCTTTCCAATCTCGCGGGAGGTTTTCTTATTCTCTTTTCAAAGCCGTTCCGCGTGGGAAATTACATTCAGTGCAGCGGAGCTGAGGGAACGGTCGAGAGTATTTCCATTCTTTACACGAAGCTGCTTACGGGCGATAACAAGGCGGTTTTCATACCGAACGGTACGGCTGCGGGAGCGGTTGTGACGAATTACAACGAAATGCCCGAGCGACGGGTGGATCTGGTGTTCGGAATTTCCTACGAAGCGGACTGCGACGCGGCGAAAAAGGCAATTCGGGAGGTTGTCGCGGGCAACGAGCTTGTTCTGCGTGAGCCGTTTATCGCTATGAGCAGTCTTGACGCAAGCAGCGTTTCGATAACCGTGCGGCTCTGGACAAAATCAGAAAATTACTGGGACGTGTACTACAAAACGCTTGAGGACGTCCGCCGCGCCTTTGACCAAAACGGCATTGAGATTCCGTATAATAAGCTTGACGTGCATATCTGCGGCTGAAAATGGCGGATTTCGTCGTTTTTTTACAAAAAGCCGTCCGCGCGCACGCTGTAATTGTGCTGATTTACTCTTGACAAAAATGCGCAAATACTATAATATTTTATTAAGGCTTCAACGCACAATTATTGTCGTGCGATTTCGCCGTCAGATTTTTCGTCAGATTGCATAAAGGCAACGCTGGAATGCTTTGTGTATTTCAAGGAGTATTTGTGCGATATGACGGAAAATATGCAAGCAAGGGCGCGGTAAAGGCGTGAGCCGTTAATTGCGCGGCGATGCCTTAAGGAGTTTGCGTTTTAGCTGCAAGCCCTTAAAAAAGAAAAAGCACCGAAAAGGTGCGGAACAAAAGGAAGGTAAATATCATGAAAGGCTTTATGAAGAAATTAGGCGCAGGTCTTTGCGCGGCTGCTATGCTCGTTTCTTTCGCAGGATGCGCCGAAGGCGGCAGCTCCTCCGACAGCGGAGAAGCTACGCTTAAAATCGGCGGTATCGGACCTGTTACCGGCGGCGCGGCTGTTTACGGACAGGCTGTTAAGAATGCAGCTGAGCTTGCTGTTGAAGAAATTAACGAGCAGGGCGGCGTCAACGGCGTAAAGATTAGCTTTAAGTTTGAGGACGACGTTCACGATGCTGAAAAGTCCGTAAACGCATATAACACCTTAAAGGACTGGGGAATGCAGATTCTTATGGGTACTGTAACCTCTACTCCCTGTCAGGCGGTAGTTGAGGAAACTCACAAGGACGGTATGTTCCAGCTCACCCCGTCCGGCTCCGCTGTTGAATCCATCAAGTACGACAACGCTTTCAGAGTATGCTTCTCCGACCCCAACCAGGGCTACGCAGCAGCTAAGTATATCGGCGAAAACGGAATTGCTTCCAAGGTTGCCGTAATTTATGACAGCTCCGACGTTTACTCTTCGGGTATTTACGAGAAGTTCGCTGCCGAAGCTGCAAACCAGCCGTTTGAAATTGTTGCTGCTGAAGCGTTTACCGCCGATTCCAAGACAGACTTCTCCGTTCAGATTCAGAAGGCTAAGGACGGCGGCGCCGACCTCGTTTTCCTCCCCATTTACTATCAGGAGGCTTCGCTTATTCTCGCTCAGTCCAGAACAGCCGGACTTGAAGCCAAGTTCTTCGGCTGCGACGGTCTTGACGGTATTCTTACTCTTGAAAACTTCGACCTTACCCTTGCCGAGGGCGTAATGCTTCTTACTCCCTTCGCTGCCGACGCAACGGACGACAAGACTGTAAGCTTTGTAAACAAGTACGTTGAAAAGTACGGCGAAACTCCTAACCAGTTTGCTGCCGACGCTTACGACGCTATGTATATCATCAAGACTGCCGCTGAAAAGGCAGGAGTTACCGCAGATATGAGCGTTGAAGAAATGGGAGCTGCTCTCGCAGGCGTAATGACCGAAATTACTTTTGACGGCTTAACCGGCAACGGTATGACATGGGCTGCCGACGGCGAACCCTCCAAGGAGCCTAAGGCTGTTGTAATCGCGCTTTCCACCGACGAGGCAGGAACGCTTGCAGGCTCTTACAAGGCAATGTAATCAGATTTCTGACGCTTCCGCATATATGCCGCCGATACGGGATTTCCGCGTCGGCGGTTTGTGTGGTTTTTTTACACCTGACGGTTTATCCGCTGAAAATGCTGAATCAGCGATATTTGCAGGGCTTTTCCCCGCAAATATCGGTAATTCAGGAAAAATACTCCGAAAGGATTTGAAGATATGAGTTTTTTAAGTTATCTCGTGAACGGACTGAGCTTAGGGAGCGTTTACGCAATTATCGCTCTCGGCTACACCATGGTATACGGCATTGCTAAAATGCTTAACTTTGCGCATGGCGATGTCATTATGATCGGCGGCTTCGTCGTCTTTACGTCAATGTCTAATCTGGGCTTGAACGGACTTCTGTCAGTGCTGATTGCGATGGTGTTCTGTACGGTTCTCGGCGTGGTCGTGGAGCGTATCGCCTACCGCCCGCTCAGAAACGCCGCTTCCTCGCTCGCGGTGCTTATTACGGCTATCGGCGTGAGTTATTTTCTCCAGAATATCGCGCTGCTTATCTTCGGCGCGGACGCGAAGATTTTCTCGCCCGTTGTTGACCTGCCGAGTCTGACGCTTTTCGACGGGCAGCTTTCAATCAGCGCGGTTACCATAGTGACAATACTTGCGTGCGTTGTAATAATGGTCGGACTTACGCTCTTTATCAAAAAAACACGCGCGGGGCAGGCTATGCAGGCTGTTTCGGAGGACAAGGGCGCGGCTCAGCTTATGGGTATCAACGTCAACGCTACAATCGCGCTCACCTTTGCTATCGGTTCGGCTCTTGCGGCAGTTGCCGGCGCGCTTATGTGCTCGGCTTACCCCCAGCTTACTCCCTACACGGGAACAATGCCCGGCATAAAGGCTTTCGTAGCGGCTGTATTCGGCGGAATCGGCTCTATTCCCGGAGCAATGCTCGGCGGTATTCTGATCGGCGTTATTCAGATTCTTTCAAGCGCGTATATCTCCTCGCAGATGGCTGACGCAATTGTTTTCCTCATTCTTATAGTCGTGCTTCTCGTAAAGCCTGCGGGAATACTCGGCAAGAATGTTCAGGAAAAGGTTTAAGGAGGCGCTGTATGAATAAGAAAAAAACTCTCGTAAATAACCTTGTAACCTTCGGAATCGTGATTGTCGGATATGCCGTGATGACGCTTCTGCAGCTTACGGGCAGCCTTTCAAATTCGACAAAGGGCTTCCTTGTCCCGATTTGTATTTACGTTATTATGGCGGTTTCGCTTAACCTTGTGGTTGGTATTCTCGGAGAGCTTAGCCTTGGACACGCGGGCTTTATGTGCGTCGGCGCTTACAGCAGCGCGGTGTTCTCCTGCGCGGCGGAGGAGCTGATTACCTCGGCGTCGCTCCGTTTCGGCATTGCCATTCTCGTGGGTGCGGCTGCCGCTGCGGTTTTCGGAGTAATTATCGGTATACCGGTTCTTCGCTTAAAGGGCGACTATCTGGCTATCGTAACCCTGGCTTTCGGCGAAATTATTAAAAATATCGTGAACATTATTTACCTCGGCGTTGACTCAAACGGTCTGCACATCTCCATCGACGCGTCTTCGGGCGTTGCGGGGCTTGGGCTGCTTGAGGACGGGCGCGTTATCGTAAAGGGCGCGCAGGGTATTTCCGGCACTCCGCAGGATTCCAATTTCACAATCGGTATCGTTCTCGTCTTAATTACGCTTGTAATTGTGCTTAATCTCGTTAATTCGCGCGACGGACGCGCTATTATGTCTATCCGTGACAACAGAATTGCGGCGGAGTCGGTCGGTATTAACATCACAAAGTACAAGCTTATGGTGTTCACGATTTCGGCGGCTCTGGCGGGTGCGGCAGGCGCGCTTTATTCTCACAACTACGCTACGCTTACCCCTGCGGGCGACAAGTTCAACTATAACGCTTCGATAATGATTCTCGTTTACGTCGTTCTCGGCGGAATCGGCAACATTCGCGGCTCGATAATCGCGGCGGTTATCCTCTACGTGCTTCCCGAAAAGCTGCGTTTCCTGCGCGATTACCGTATGCTTGTTTACGCGATTGTCCTTATTGTGGTTATGCTGTTCAACTGGAATCCCAAGATGATTGAGTGGCGTAAAATGGTCAAGGCAAAATTCAAGGCGAAATTCGGCAGAAAAAAGACTGCTGAAAAAGCCGAGGGAGGTGCGCTGTAATGAATATGCTGGAGGTTTCTCATTTAAGCATCTCGTTCGGCGGTCTTAAGGCTGTAAACGACCTGAACCTTACAATAAAAAAGGGTCAGCTCTACGGTCTTATCGGACCCAACGGCGCGGGTAAAACCACCGCTTTTAACCTGCTTACGGGCGTTTATAAAGCCGATACGGGTTCAATTCTTCTCGACGGGAAAAATATTGCCGGAAAAAATACGATTGCAATAAACAAGGCGGGAATCGCCCGCACATTCCAGAATATACGCCTTTTCAAAGGACTTTCCGTACTCGATAACGTTAAGGTCGGGCTGCATAATCAGATGGGCTATTCGACAATTGAGGGTATTCTGCGTTTGCCGCGTTATTTCCGCGTCGAAAAGCAGATGAACGAAAAGGCTATGGAGCTGCTCAAGGTTATGGGGCTTGAGGACTGCGCAGGCTTTACCGCAGCAAATTTACCCTACGGCAAGCAGCGTAAGCTTGAAATTGCGCGCGCTCTTGCAACAAATCCGAAGCTTCTCCTGCTTGACGAGCCTGCGGCGGGTATGAACCCGAACGAAACCGAGGAGCTTATGGAAACTATCCGTTTCGTGCGCGACAGGTTCAATATGACCATTCTGCTTATTGAACACGATATGCGGCTTGTCGGCGGAATTTGCGAGGAAATAACTGTTCTTAATTTCGGACAGGTTTTAGTGCAGGGCGCAACGAGCGAGGTCCTTAACGACCCGCGCGTTGTTACGGCATATCTCGGAGAATAAGGAGGATAAACCGATGGCAATGCTTGAAATAAAAGACCTTGAAGTAAATTACGGTATGATCAAGGCAATTCGCGGGGTATCCTTTGAGGTAAACAAGGGCGAGGTTATCGCGCTTATCGGTGCAAACGGCGCGGGAAAAACCACCATTCTTCACACTATCACAGGGCTTATCGCCGCAAAGCACGGCAGCATAATGTTCAATGGTAAGGAGCTTACGAAAACTCCCGCACATAAAATTGTCGGTATGGGTATGGCGCACGTTCCCGAAGGACGCCGTATCTTTCAGCAGCTCACCGTTTACGAAAATCTTATGATGGGTGCGTACACGCGAAAGGATAAGGCGGAAATTGCCGAATCCCTCGCTGCCGTATACGCGCATTTTCCCCGTCTGGAGGAGCGAAAAATTCAGGTTGCGGGTACGCTTTCCGGCGGCGAACAGCAGATGCTTGCCATGGGCCGCGCGCTTATGAGCAAGCCGTCAATCGTTCTTATGGACGAGCCGTCAATGGGTCTTTCACCGCTTTACGTAAACGAAATTTTCGGTATTATTCAGGAAATCCGCAACGAGGGTACAACTGTTCTGCTTGTTGAGCAGAATGCGAAAAAGGCGCTTTCCATCGCCGACCGCGCCTACGTTCTCGAAACGGGAACCGTTAAGCTTTCGGGTAAGGCTTCCGACCTCATTAACGACGAGAGCATTAAAAAGGCGTACCTTGGCGAATAAATGTTCATATTTTCGACACAGTATGAACAAAATTACAGTTTTCTGCAACAACACGTATAATATATTTGAATTATTACAGATTGTATATCGAAGCGATGATACAAATCGTATATCGGGTAAGGAATATTACAGAATGTATAACAAATGCGCAGCGTCAGAACGGCGCGGCGCATTTTTAATACAGCCGAAACCAGCTCGGAAACAGGAGGAACAACCGTATGAACAACTTCAACAGTCCGTCCGAAATAATCGGAAATATGATTTCTGCGGCAAAGACAAAGGCGGAAATGCCGCTTGCAAAAATGATAATTCTTGGCTTCATTGCGGGAATGTTTATTGCAATGGGCGGGTGCGCCGCAAACGTCGCTTCCCACGCGGTTGCGGACGCAGGCGTTGCGAAGCTGATTTCGGGCGCGATTTTTCCCGTTGGGCTTATGTTGATTGTGATTATCGGCGGCGAGCTGTTCACGGGCAACTGTCTTATGATTACGGGCGTGCTTGACAAACAGGTCAAATGGTATAATATGCTGAAAAATTTACTCGTTGTATATTTCAGCAATCTTGTCGGCGGTCTTTTTGTGGCAGTCAGTGCGTGCTATATGGGGCAGTTTGATATGAGCGGCGGGCTTCTCGGTGCGTATACCATTAAAATAGCTGCCGCGAAGGTCGGACTTGGCTTCGGCGAGGCTTTTGTTTCGGGAATATTCTGCAACATTCTTGTCTGTGCGGCGGTGCTGATGGCTGCGGGCGCGCGGGATATAGGCGGGAAAATATTAGGTATATTTTTCCCGATTTTTGCTTTTGTGATTTCGGGCTTTGAGCATTGTGTGGCTAATATGTATTACATACCTGCGGGAATGGCGGCTGTGAACAGCGGATATGCACAGAAGGCTGCGGAAGTATACGGTGTAAGCGCGGACGGACTGACGGTCGGCGCGTTTATCGGAAATCTTGTTCCCGTAACGCTCGGAAATATTGTCGGAGGCGCGTTGTTTATGGGCGTGCTGTACTATTTTGCGCACATAAAGCTGGCTAAAAAGTAAGGAGCAAATATGCAGAGAACGGGAAAAGCTCGCGCGGCAGCGCTGTTTATAATCGGGATTGCGGTTTTATTTGTGATATTTCTTTTGAACATTGGCTTAGGCTCGGTAAAAATCGGTGTTGACGAGATTTTCCGCATGGTTTTCGGCGGGGAGGTCAGCAAAACCCACGCGACAATTATCGCAACGATACGTCTGCCGCGAACTCTTGCGGCGATACTGAGCGGGGCGTGTCTTGCGTGTTCGGGGGTTCTGCTGCAGATTTTTTTCGGGAATCCCATTGTTGAGCCGTATATTCTCGGCATCTCGTCGGGGTCCAGTCTTTTTGTCGGGCTGGTGGTGCTTGGCGGTTTCACGTTCGGGCTTACCACGATTACTTCAACAGCTATGTTTGTCGGGTCTTTTCTGGGCGCGATGGTTGTTATGACTGCGGTTATATTTGCTTCACAGAGGGTGAAAAGCGTTACAACTCTGCTTATAATCGGGCTTATGTTCGGGTATGTGTGCAGTGCGGCGACCGGTTTTCTTACCGCGCTTGCCGACAAGAACAAAATTGCGGGCTATGCGGTGTGGTCAATGGGCAGCTTTGCGGGCTTTACGTGGTCGGACGTGGGGGTGCTGTATCTTATCGGCATACCGTTCCTGTTTTTGGCGTTTTTTATGAGCAAGCCGCTGAACGCGATGCTGCTCGGGGAGGATTACGCCCGTTCGATGGGGGTTGGGATAAAGCGCTTTCGTTTTTTAATCGTGCTTGTTTCAAGCGTTCTGACTGCGGCGGTTACTGCTTTTGCGGGACCCGTTTCATTTATCGGACTTGCCGTGCCGCATATTGTACGTATAAGCTTCGGGACAAGCGATAATCGCGTTGTTATTCCTGCCTCGTGCATTTACGGCGGGATAATGGCGGGGGTGTGCGACCTACTGGCGCGGCTGCTGCTTTCGCCGACGGAATTGCCGATTGGCGCGATAACCTCTGTAATCGGCGCGCCGCTTGCGGTGTTTTTGCTTGTACGGAAAAGGGGTGGAGAGCTTTGACGGAGCGTGTTATTTCGGCAAATAATCTGGACGTAGGCTACGACGGCAAAGCTGTTGTTTCGGATATTGAGCTTAACGCGCTTCGGGGGGAGGTCGTTTGTCTGCTTGGTCCGAACGGCGCGGGAAAATCGACGATTCTTCGGACGCTTTCGGGGTTAATTGCGCCGCTTGGCGGGGTGGTTGAGATAAAGGGCGAAAATATACGGAGCGTAAAAAGCGGCGACCTTTCGCGCACGCTTTCGCTTGTGCTTACGGGCGCGAACGAGCCTAATCTTATGACGGTTTACGAGCTTGCGGCGATGGGCAGAACGCCCTACACGGGCTTTATGGGCAGACTTTCGGAGCGCGACCGGGAAATTGTCGAGGAGTCACTTGAAGCTGTTGGCGCGGGGGAGCTTAGGGAGCGTTATTTTTCGCAGCTGAGCGACGGCGAAAAGCAGAAGGTGATGATAGCGCGCGCGCTGGTGCAGGAGCCGGAGCTGATGATACTTGACGAGCCGACTAGTCACCTTGACGTAAAGCACAAGGTTGAGGTTATAAACGTTCTCCGCCGTCTGTCCGAGGAGAAAAAGATAACCTGTATTATTTCGCTGCACGACATTGATTTGGCGATAAAGGGCTGCGGGACGCTTTTGCTTGTAAACGACGGGAAAATTATAGCGCAGGGCTTACCCGAGGACATTATAAAAAGCGGAACGATTCGATCGCTTTACGGAATTTCGGGCGCGGAGTATGACGAGCTTACCTGTTCGGTTGAGCTGACGGGAAAAAGCGTGCCGGAAATTTTTGTTACGGGCGGAAACGGAAGCGGAGCGGGGCTGTACCGTGCAATTTCGCGGGCGGGCTTTGGGCTTGCCTCGGGAATTATCCACGAGAACGACATTGATTTCCGCATTGCCTCGGCAATCTGCGCCCGCGTTGTTTCGGAGCGGCCGTTTGAGCCGATAGGGCGCGACAGCGCTGCCGAGGCGGAAGCGCTTATACAGGCTTCGCGCTGTGTAATTGACAGCGGCTTTCCTGTTGGGAGTGAGAATCGAGCTAACGTTGAGCTTCTCAGGCGGGCGGCTGAAGTTGGCAAGCCTGTTTATTCGCTGCGCTGCGGTGGGGAGTGCGAGTGGCTGTACGGGGGAGCGGTTTGCTTTAAAAGCGTTGGGGAGCTTATCGGAGCGATAACGGAGAAATAAGAGAAAGAGATTATTTTACTGTTTCGGTTGGCTTTTTCGCTTTCGCGAAGCTCTCCTGCGGCGGCGAAGCCGCCGCAATATGCGGGCGCATTCGCGCCCGCCCGC
>CAZFMC010000008.1:0-53724 GCA_964520065.1 uncultured Ruminiclostridium sp. | reverse complement strand
CGCCCGAGGAACCGTTTTGTGCGGCTTCGCCGCACAAAACGCGCGCGCCGCGCCCGTTCCGCCAGAAGCGAGCCGCCTGTTACACGAACAATGGTAGGCGGACGGCGACGCGGCAGTGATTTTTATTTTTCAGCTGCTTCGGTTTTAGCAGTTGAATCGGAGGTTGAAGCGGATTCGGTTTTCTTCGCTTCAATTTCCTTTTCCCACTCGTCAAAGCCTTCGCGAACCTTGTCAAGCGTGTCGTAGCAGACGCTCGGAAGCTTTCCGCCCCAGATTTTTTCACTGTCGCCGAATGCTTTTTCAAAAGCGTTCTTAAGGGTCGAGAATGCCTTGTCGTCGTCGCCGGCAAGACCCTTTGCGAAGTCCAGAATACGGTTTGCGGTAGCTTCCGCACCCCAGAAGTCGTCTGTTCCGTCGTCCTTGATGGTTTCAAGTCCGAAGCTCTTGAAAATCGAGTTGAGCTGGTCGTTGATTGTGTTCTTGGGCGTACCCGAAGCAAGTCCGCCGAGGAGCTTTGAAATTACTTCCTTCATGCCCTCGTTTTTCCTTTGGAGAACCGACTGACCACGGTATTTTCCGTTGTTCTTTTCAGCCGCCTCGGTTTTATCCTTAGGGGCATTTTCGTCCGTGCTGCTTGATCGGTTGTCCGTAACCGTAGCCTTAGTGTAAGCGGGTGTGTAGCTTGTTTCCGATTTTACAAACTTGTCTGTATGCTCGGAAGCGAGGGTTGTGGTTTTTTCTTCCGAAACTCGTTCAGAGGATTTTGGGGCGGTTGCACCGGTAACCGTTGACATTTCCGCTACTCTTCCTACGCTCATCATTAAGCATCATTCCTTTCGTTATAGTACTGCCGCTTGCAGGCGGCGTTAAGATAGCACGTACAGCTCTCTTACCTGTTATATCGTCAAAGGAGTGGAAAACTTTAGCATTTTTTGCTTTTTTGACGATACGCCCAGAATTTGTTCAGGATAAAATTTATCGGTATTGTCACAACCATATTGATTATAGGCGCTATAAGGTCGGAGAGCTTTTCAGCCGACAGTTCGCCTGGCAGGAACGGCAGAAATCCGCTGCACCAACCGATGAAGCCTCCCACAAAGCCAAAGTACTGACCGATATTCAGAATCTCCACCCACAAAATGAGCAGCAGCGTGTTCAGCACGAAGCCCAGCGCGTAGGAAGCGTAGGTTTTTAGCAGCACCTTCCACCAGACGCGCTTTTCCTTGGTTTCGTCCTCCTTGAATACGAAGCGCGAGCCCCAGAAATAGGCGTTCAGCACGCTTATAAGGAAGCCCAGAGTATTTGAAACAACAATATCAAATCCGAAGGCTATTCGACAGATTTCATAAACAAGATAGTTTACGACCGTATTTGAAACTCCGACAAGTCCGAATTTTATAAACTGTATCGCATTTTTTTTGTTCATATTTTTGCAACAATTTGCTCGGCGATTTTTTCAAGCGGCAGCTGAAGCGCAACCGCCCCGATTTTATGCGCAACCGCAGGCATTCCGTAAACCACGCTGGTTTCTTCGTCCTGACCGATTGTAAACGCGCCGGCTTGCCTGAGCTTAAGCAGCCCCTCTGCGCCGTCTGCGCCCATTCCTGTAAGCAGCGCTGCAACCGCGTTTTTGCCTGCGGCGTCGGCAACGCTGGAGAAAAGCACGTCAACCGACGGGCAGTGTCCCGAAACCTTTTCCTCCTCGCGGCTTGTAATGTAATAGCCCTTTGCGTCGCGCTTCACGCGCATCTGTTTCCCGCCCGCAGCAACGATAACCAGTCCCGGAACAAGTCTGTCGCCGTCCTCGGCCTCCTTTGCGGACATCTGTGAAATGCGGTCGAGCCGCTCCGCGAAAAGCTTCGTAAACGTCGGCGGCATATGCTGCGTTATAACCACAGGCGGCATATTTGCGGGGAAGCGCTTAACCACCTGAGCAAGAGCGTCAGGACCTCCCGTACTTGCACCGAGAGCGACAATTTTTGTGCTTGTCGGCTGAACGCCGAGAGAAATCGGCTGTTCGGGAATCTTCGGAGCTGCCGCAGCGGGCTTCGGGGGACGTATTTTCGCATTTTTCGCATACCGCATAGTGCTGGTAAGGCGGAAAAAGAATTTATCCATATCCTTTTTGTCATTTGACGCAGGCTTCCGCACGAAGTCAAGCGCTCCCACGCTTATTGCGTCAAGCGCGCTGACGGGCGAGGAGGTTATAACAATAACAGGCACGGGGTGGGTCGGGAGGAAGGAGCGGAGAAAATCAATTCCGTTCATACCCGGCATTTCAACGTCCATCGTCACCACATCGGGGCGAAGCTTTAGTATTTTATCACGCGCTTCGGTTGTATCAGCGGCTGTTCCGATTACCTCGATTCCGATTGACGAGGACAGCCCGTTTGTCATGAAGCTGCGGAACAGCGGCGAATCGTCAACTATCAGTACTTTAATATTATCAGCCATATATCTCCCTTTCTATATTAAACACAAATACAGCAAGCCGCGCTTAAAGCGGCTTGCGGTAAATTGCGGGTTTTATGTATTCAAACTGCGTTTCGCCGCGCGGGATACTTTCGGCGTGACCTATAAAAAGGTAGCCGCCGGGGGCGAGAACGTCGTAAAAACGCCGTACAAGCGCATTTTTTGTCGGTCCGTCGAAATAAATCATAACGTTCCGGCAGAAGATGAGGTCGAACGGGTTTTTCTTATAGGGTATAGGGTCCATCAGGTTAAAGACCTTGTAAACCACCTGCTTGCGGACGTTTTCGTTCACCTGAAAGCACTCGTTTCCGACCGAGGTAAAATACTTTCTTTTCACGCTGTCGCTCAGATTTTTCATACTGTCCTGGTGGTAAATGCCCTGCTGCGCCTTGGCGAGAACCTTCATAGATATATCCGTTGCGAGGATTTTCGTGTCCCACTGCGGCGCGTCCGCACCGAAATATTCAAGCAGCTCAATTTCGTTTGTATAAGGCTCCTCACCGCTTGAACAGCCTGCGCTCCAGAGATAGATAATTTTGTTCTTTTTATTTTTCACGAGCTGCGGGAGAAACGTTTCACGCATAAAATCGTAATGCTCGGGTTCACGCAGAAAATAAGTGTGGTTTGTAGTAAGGCGGTTCATAAGGTTTACCGCCTCGGTACCGCTTTTGTCCGCGAAAACCATATCCAGAAAGGACGAATAGTCGGAAAAGCCGCGCGAGGTAAGCACGTTTCCGAGCCGTCCCTCTATAAGTGTACGCTTTTTTGATAGGTCTATGCCATAATTTTCGTGCACGTAGCCAACCAGACGGTTAAAATCCTTATCGGAAATTGAAGCTGCCATAACGTATCCCCTTTTTATTCAGCTGCTGCGAAGGAATGCTGCTCGTTGTCGTAAATAAGCTTGTTGATATCGAGAATAAGCTTAATGCCGTCGGGCATTTCAAGCAGGTACTTGATAAATTTGTTGCTGTTTACGCCCGTATGGTCGGGGGACTGAGCGATGCGGTTCTTTGTAACGGGGAGAACCTCCACTACCTCGTCAACGATAATTCCGACCTGAACGTCGTCAACCGCTACTATAATGGTACAGGTACGTTCGTTGTATTCGATTTCCTCTCTTCCGAAGCGGCTGCGAATGCTGACTATCGGGAGAACCTTACTTCTTACGTTTACGATACCCTTTATGTACCACGGAACGCCGGGGACGGCGGTAATATGCGGAACGCCGATAATTTCGATAACGTTCGGGATTTCAATTCCGTAAATCTGCTCGCCGATTTTAAAGGTAAGAACCTTTGTGATTTCGCGTTCCTTTTCCTCGGCTGCTTCAACGCTGTTTTTCTTGAGCTGCTCCTGTCTTTCGAGAAGCTCCTTAAAATCCATTCCTGCCATTTTTTATCCTCCTCAGCACGACGCTATAAGTGTGTTTACGTCAATGATAAGCGAAATACTTCCGTCGCCCATTATCGTACAGCCCGAAAGACCCTCGCCCTTGATATTGTACTGGGAAAGGTACTTGGGGAACGGCTTTACAACGACCTGCTGCTCGCCGACAAGCTTGTCCGCGAAAAGGCAAAGACTTCTGCTTTCGGTTTCGATCAGGATAAGAATACCGTCCTCAACCTCGGTAATATCCGTAGGCAGACCGAATTTCTCGTGCAGCCTTAAAATCGGGTAGCAAACTCCGCGTATCATAATCATTTCGCCGCGCTGTGTATCATGGATAAGCTGTTCGCGGCTTACCATAAAGCTTTCCTTTATCATAGAAATCGGAACGGTAAAGATAGCGTCGCCGACGCGGATTTCCATACCGTCGATAATTGCGAGCGTAAGCGGAATCTTTATAATAAAGGTGGTGCCGTAGCCGTGCTTGCTTTCAACGGCAAGACTTCCGCCGACCTTTTCGATATTCTTTTTAACAACGTCCATACCCACGCCTCTGCCGCTGTACTCGGTAACCACCTCGTTGGTGGAGAAGCCGGGGAGGAGAATCATATTCTGAATTTCGCGCTCGGTGTATTCGTTTGCGGGCTTTGTGAGCAAGCCGTTTGCTTCCGCCTTGCGGAGAACCTTTTCCGTATCTATTCCCTTACCGTCGTCGGCGACCGTAATAATGACCTCGCCCGAAGAGTTGACAGCCGAGAGGGTGATAGTAGCCTTTGCGGGCTTACCCTTTGCGACGCGCTCCTCCGCGGTATCCTCAACGCCGTGATCCATACAGTTTCTTACGAGGTGCATGAGCGGGTCGTTAAGGTTATCGACGATAGACTTGTCAACCTCTGTGGTTTCGCCGTCTGTTTTAAGCTCGACGTCCTTTCCGAGTTTAACCTTCATATCGCGGACGATTCGGTTCATTTTCTGGAACGGACCTGTAAGCGGAACCATTCGGATAGACATTACGGTATCCTGAAGCTCGTTGGTGAGCTTACGAAGCTCTCTTGCCGCCTTTGAGAAGCTTTCAAGGCGAAGTCCGTCGAGTTCGGGATTGGAAATAACCATAGATTCGGTTGTGATTATTTCGCCGACAATATCGTGAAGCTGGTCAAGCTTGGTGAGGTTTACGCTGATAAGGCTCTGCTTGCCAGCGCCGCCGGTCTTATTGTCTGCTGCGGGAGCTTTTTTCTGTTCTGCCTTGGGTGCGGTTCTGGGCTGAGTGGGCGCGGAGGACTGTGCCGGGGCGGGCGAAGCTGCTTCCGTATTCCGGACATCGGGCTGAACGGGAGCGGATTCCTGCTTTTCGTCGGCTTTTTCGGCTTCCTGAGCCGCCTGCCCGTCGATTATTTCGTAGGACTCGACGTTAATTGCGCTTTCAATCTGGTGAAGGACAGCGTTGTTGTCGGGCGCACGGAAGGTGATATAAAAACCGTTGTCGATTATGCTGTTTGCGGAATCGGGGTTGGACTCGACGTCATCGGGGGAGAATGAAAGCACCTCCGCTTCCTCCTTAACCTTATTGAGGAGCAGGAAAGCGCGCAGGTTTTCCATTTTGCAGCCGTCCTCGAAGTAAACGCGCACGGTCATGCAGTCGTCGCCCCACTGCGAAGCGGCGTTTACGGCAGGAGCGTTTGCGGCAGGGGCTTCGGCGGTTTCGCCGTCAAGCTCACCCTTAAGCATTTTCGCGCCGTTTTCAAGCTTTCCGATGATTTCAGAGAAATCGGTAGCCTCGTAATCGTCGTTATTCTGAATCGCTTCGATTTCCGCCTTAAACAGGTCGGACATCTGGAAAACGAGGTCGTAAACGAAGCCGACGTCGGTCATTTTTTCGGGAGCTTCACGGATAATAAAGAACATATCCTCGCCCTTATGTGCGAGCTGCTGAAGATTTTCAAAGCCCATCATAGCGGAAGAGCCTTTTACGGTGTGCATGATGCGGAAGATTTCGTTGATATCCTCCTCCGTAAACTCGTTCGCCTGTTCCGTGCGGAGCAGAATCTCGTCAAGCTGATCGAGCAGACCAGTCGTTTCAAAGATATAGACGTCGAGCATAGATTCCATGCCGGGTTCAACCTTAGCCATAGTTTTTTACCATTCCTTTCACCGCACGAGCAGGTGCGCGATATTTTTGTAAATTTATGAAAAAATAATTGCAAAAGACGGGATTTTGTGATAATATAATATTAAATTAGTGTTATCTTACTTTTCAGGGAGGGAATATCGTGCCGCAGATTCCACAGATTAACGATTCAACGGGCAAAAGCTATTCAAGCGCCCTAAACACGGGAAGGGGCAACAACGGCGGAGAGCAATTTACCGTCGATAACGCGCAGAAGCCTCAGCAGCTTCAGGCGACCTCTGATAAGAATGCGGGAAACAATCCGCAGGCGACAATAGGTCAGAAGGATCTTATTCCGCTTGCCGTAACCGTAAGCAAGAACCAGACGCTTGCCGTTGAAACGATAAAGGATATAATAAACGCCGATTTGCTCAATACCGCGAAGCTGAACGGCTACACCGAGCTTGCGGGCGAGCTTGAAAATCTGAACAATTCGCTTTACATACCTGCCGACAGGCTTGTAAGTGAAATGCTTGAGCAGGAGAATCAGAACACGATGTTCTGTAACGAGGAGTTCTACGATTTGCTGCGCGAGGCGGCGAACGGAGCTGACGACGACCTTAAGGAAGCCATCGGAAATATGCTCAAGGCGATAAACTTTTCGCAGAACAAGAGCGAGATAACCTCTGCGCTGTCGTCCAATTTAAAATTTCTTGCGGAATACTATTCTCCCAACAAGGGACTTTCCGAAAGTCTTTCGCTGCTTGCCGAACGCTGGGGCTCGGGGGAGGCGGAGAGCAATTTTTCGGTTCTCCGCGACCAGACAGCCGTTCTAATGAAGAACGTGTCCGAAAGTCTTTTGAGCGACCAGCACACGCAAACCCTGCTGCCGATAATAATGCACAACATTTCAAAGTACAACACGAACAGCTCGATGCTGCGCGAGTATTTTGGGCAGCTTCTTTCGCAGATACCGTCGTATGAGCTTAGAAGCGAGCTTACCGCCGCTTTTGAACAGCTTCTTCCGAAGCTTATGGGAAAGGGTGCGGAAAGCGACGATACACCTTTTACTAATTATACAATAAATGAACAAAAAAATCAAGTAGGAAATTCCAATTTTGGGCAGGAAAACGAAACTTTTCGTCTATTTTCGGAATATATTGCCGAAAATCCGCCCGATGAAGCCGCCGCAGACTTTTCGCGGTATATTTCCGCGCTGCACAGCGGAATGGACGACAAGCTTGCGGTTGTGGAAAAAATGTTCACGCAGCTTATACCCGATGAAGCGCTCAGCGCGGCGGTTGCGGAGGAATTTTCGCAGGTCGGCTCGATGCAGGAGCTGGTTGATTTTATGAATATGTTTCTTGAAGCGATGCCGGAGGGGCAGCTTGCCGACGCGCTTTTTGACGCGCTTGAGGAGGCGGTAGACATTCTTGCGGAGGATAATCCGTTCCCGCAGGAGCAGTCCTTGCAGGAGTCGGGGCAGGGCGCGCAGACGGCGCGTTACGCAGGCGCTGCGGCTGCTGAAAAGCACAGCTCGATTCAGGCGCTGACGGATTTCGTAGCAAAAAATATAAACCACCCTGCGCTTAAATCCATTGACAGCTTCAATGCGTCTAACCTTCTCCAGAGCATGATAAATGCGCCGGGCGTAATGACTCCGCTTGCGCATTTTATTCTGCCGTTACAGGTTGAAAACACCCGCGCCTTCGGCGAGCTTTGGGTTGACAACGACGATGACGGCGCTGTTTCGGCGAAGGGAGAGCGCGTTAAGCGTTACCATCTTTTTCTTACCTTTGACGTGGACAATCTCGGACGCTTTGAGGCGGACGTTTACGCGGGCGACAGCTCGGTTGATATAAGCCTTCTCCACCCGCCTGCTTTTGCGAAAAGGATAGAAAATGTAATAGCCCGCGTAAACCGCATTGCGGCGGGCGCAGGCTATAATGTAAATCGTTTTGAAACGGGCGTGCTGAAATCGCCGCACAATCTCACTCAGATATTCCCGAAGCTGATAGAAAGGAGGGCGGGTCTTAATGTCCAAGCGTAAAATTTACGGTCAAAAGGCGGCGGTCGCCTTAAAATACAATCCGAGTCTGAATTACGCGCCCGTTGTGGTTGCGTCGGGACTGGGCGAGCTTGCCCAGCGCATTGTAAATATTGCGGACGAAAACGGCGTTCCGATATACCGTGACGACAGCACCGCCGCGCTTCTGGTAATGCTGGGTTCAGGCGAGCATATCCCGCCCGAGCTGTACTCCGTTGTAGCCGCGATTTATGCGGAGGTTGTGTACAGCGCGAACGAGATGAAGAAGTTTCGTCCGACGGGGAAGAAGAGGTAGACTTACCCTGCAAGCTCTCCGTAAACGGCTTCGAGCCGTTCGATTGCCTGATTGTGCAGCCGCGTAACGTGACGGGTGCTGTAACCGACCTTTTCGCCGATTTTTTCCCAGCTTTCTCCGAGCAGGTAGTGGCGTTCGAGGATTGTGCGCTGCATACTGTCGGGGATTGCCGCGACGATTTCTCTTATGCGGCTTTTCAAATCGACAAGGCGGTCGATTTCCTCGTTGATTTCATTTTCAAGGTCGGCGATTTTTGCCGCCGTTCTGCCCACCCTGTCGGAGTGTGTTCCGACGGAACGGCTTTCCGAGAAAATCGGCGAGGGTGCGGACGCTCCCAGCCGCCGAAGCTCTGCAATCTGCTCCAGCTTGGAGTTTATTTCGTTGTTGATTTCAAAGTGTTGGTTTAAAAACTGTCTGATATTCATAATTTCTCTCCCTTTGTGTTATACTATTACTTCGGTAACGCAGTCCGGGCAGAACAGGTCGTTCCCGACCTCGTAAGCCTTGTCGTTCAAAAAAAGCTCCGCTCCGCACCCGCGACAGCATTCCGTGCTTTCCGAAGCCCTTCCTCCGCAATAACGGCAGCTTCTGTATATTTCGTTATCGAAGCCGTCCCATTGCCGCAGCGGGGCTTCCTGTCGTATTCCGCATTCTCTGCATTTATAGATATATCGTCACTCCTTTCGTTGCATTTTTGGGACGACTTTATTGTAGCACGTTTTCTTTCCTTTGTCAACCCATTTTTGCAACAAAAAATATTTTTTTGAAAAGTGTTGCAATTTTAGGACGAATGTGGTATAATAAGATAACGAATGAAAGGGGAGTCGGTTATGGCTGCTGAAAACAGCTCTGTACACTTCGGAAGAATGAGGGCAAGACGGCTGGAAATAGGAATCAGCCTTCAGGAACTTGCAAATCGGACGGGACTTAACAAATCCACGCTTCAGCGGTATGAAACGTCGCAAATTGACAAGCTTCCGCTTGAACGTGCGCAGTCTATCGCAAGCGGACTTGAAACCACGGTGGAGTATCTTCTCGGACTGGACGGCGGGAATATTGAAATTGCGGACGTGAACGGGATTTACAGCGTTCCCGTTTTTGACAGCGTCAGCGCGGGCTTCGGAGCGTACGCGGACAGCTGCGCGGTGGATTATCGCCCTACGTATATCTCAAATCCGTCCGATTCGGAGAATTACCTCTGGATAAACGTAAAAGGGAACAGTATGTACCCGAAAATCGAGGACGGCGACCGTATTCTTGTACATCGTCAGGACAGCGTTGACAACGGCAGCGTTGCAGTGGTGATGATAGACGACGAAGCGGTTGTGAAGAAGGTAAAATACGGCAGAACATGGGTGGAGCTTCACTCGTTCAATCCTGATTATCCCGTCCGCCGCTTTGAAAAAGAGGAGCTTTTGCGGCTTCGCGTTGTAGGACTTGTCAAGGAGGTCTGCAAGCCGTTGTAATGCAAAGAATAAGCTGAAAAGAGAGAAAAAAGAGCTTGGGGACGCCGACCCCAAACCCTTTGGAATTCCGGTTTTGCTGCAAATTGTCCAATTTATCAGGCCGAAAATCTTAGCAAAACGGCTAAAGGTTCTCTGGAATGAGTTTTCAACAAGTTAAGGGGCTGCTCAAGCAGCCCCTCAGCTTGTTGAAAAACCTATTTTAGAGAATATCGATTCGTTTTTGCTAAGGCATCTAACCCGATAAATTGTGGAAAATTGCAGCAGAATACGGGATTCCAAAGGGGTCGCACCCCTTTGGCGGGGGTAAAGGGGGCAGAGCCCCCTCTCTCAATTATCTCTTTTCTTCTTTTTCGACAGTCTGAGGGGCTGCTCAAGCAGCCCCTTTTGGTATAGTATTCTGCCATCGCACAGACGGCGCGGCGCGCGGCTTGCATTTTGCGAAGCAAAATGCAAGTTCCTCGGGCGGCAAAGCCGCCCGAGGAACCGTTTTGTGCGGCTTCGCCGCACAAAACGCGCGCGCCGCGCCCCCTCCGTTTGAAGCGTGCGCCCGTTGGGATTGCCGTCTGCTGCTTACCGCAATAAACAGCGCACGGTTTATTCGAAGCTGTCTTCTTCGTCGCGCTCGTCGAAAAGCTTGACAAGCGTAAGCATTTCCTCCTCGGTGAGTGAAACACCCTTGCCCATTTTTTCGTGGTCGGGTGCCCAGTCGCGAATGTCGAACTTCGGGTCCTTGTCGTTCCAGCTTACAAGGTTAAGCTCCTTTGTCCAGCCTCTTGAGCCTTCGGAAATTACCCCAAGCTCCTTTACGATTTCGTACTTGAATTCTGCCATTTTTGTTTCGTCCTTTCATATTGTAATTTTTTTATTTCAGAGTTTGTGCGTCGATAACATTGTCGAAAACAGCGGTGAATTTTGTCGGAATATGCTTGTTCAGGTGCATTTTTCCGAAAAACCACTGCCCGAATTTAACCGCCGTGCGTTTTTCCTCAAGGTACACGCTTACGCGGTCGGTTTGCGGCTCGCCGCCGTTCATAAATTCGGCAATCGAGGCGGGCGGCTCGTAGCTCACTATGTAATCCACGCAGTCGCAATGCTCGGCAAGAGCCTTATCCGAATCCGACAGCTCCTTGTCCGAAGGCGCTTCGTATTTCAGCCGGAGCGGGTCGTCGGAGCTTTCCGCGTCCTGCTCGTCCGATTTACCTCCGCCGAATGCGAAAACCGTCCTTCCCGCTATGGTGAACACGTTTCCACGAACCAGCTGCCGCAGATTTCCGCTGATTTTCCGCGTTGTGCCGCCGCACCACTGCTCCGTTTCGTATTTCTCCAGCTCCTCGTAGCTTTCGTGAACGCCTTCAACGAAAAGTATACTGTACCTGCGCCGTCCGAGCCGCTTCAGAAGCCGCTTTTCACGCTTGCTGCCGTCCCATATCATGCCGAAATCGCCGCAGATAATAAGCGCGTCGCTTTTTCGCAGTTTTCTCAGCCGTTTGTCTTTAAAGCGGGAAAAATCGCCGTGGACATCGCCCGTAATCAGTATCATGCCGTTCCTCCCGCTTCTTTTTCATATTTTTTTGACAAGTTAGAAAAAAGGTCTTTTTTTTTTTACAAAAGTATGTTATAATAGTATATAGCATTTTACGCGCGGAAATCTTCCGCTTATAATATTATATCTTAAAAGGGTGGTTTTGTCTATATGCGAAATATAAAAATTCCTGCTGTTCTTACGGCTTTTATTTTAACTTTTGCTGTTTTTTTCTCGGATTTTGCCGCAATAAGGGCTTCTGCGGCGTTTGAACCGTCCGTTGATTTGTACAGCGACGCCTATTATATGGTAAACCTCGATTTAGGTACGGTAATTGCCGCTAAAAATGAACATAAGCGCATCTATCCCGCGTCCATTACCAAGCTTATGACTGCAATTATCGCAATGGAAAACTGCTCCAATCTCGAACGCAAAATGGAGGTCACCTACGACGCTACAAACGAATTCTGGAATAACCCCGACCCGAACAAGGACGACGCTGCTACCGCGGGTCTTGCCGTAGGACAGGAAAATCTCACAATGTACGACTGCCTCTGCGCGCTTATGATTGCTTCCGGCTGCGAGGTCGGAAACGTTATCGCCTGTAATATCGCAGGGGATATCCCCGCCTTTGTTGACCTTATGAATAAAAAGGCGCAGGAAATCGGCTGCACCGACACGCATTTCAGCAACACGCACGGACTCTGGGAGGCGGATAACTACTCCACCCCCTACGACCTCTTCCTTATTGCACAGTACGCTTACGAAAAGCTTCCTCAGCTTATCGAAATTTCCAATATGCAGGAATATGTTATGCCTGCCAATGCCTACGCGCCCGACCCGTACACTCTCACAAATTACAATATGCTTATCCGCAACAACGGCGAAAATTCCTACTATTACGAGTATGCAAGCGGTATAAAAACGGGCAGCATTAACGTATACTGGGACGAAAACGGGAACGAGCATTCCGGTTTTATGAACCTTGTTTCGACAGCCTCGATGAACGGCTTCACCTATATGCTTGTAACCGCTAACGCGCCCTATTACGACGCGGACGGAAACCGCACGCAGGCGCACTTCAAGGACCATATCGCAATGTATAAATGGGCTTTCAAGACGTTTGATATTATCGAGGTTCTTAATGAACATACCGTTGTTGCCAATGTCGCGGTGGATATGGGTGAAAACGCCGATCTGGTTATTTTAAAGCCTTCCTCCGCATTTTCAACGCTTCTCCCGATTGATATGGACACCTCCGCAATAGAACAGCGCGTCACCATAACGGCTGACACAAATGACAATAACGCGGTCGTTGCTCCCGTTTCAAAGGGCGAGGTTATGGGAACTCTGGAGCTTGTTATGGACGGAGAGGTTTTAGCCACCAGAAATCTTATCGCTTCGCAGGATATTGCTCTTTCGCAGTTTGAATATACTATGCGTATGATAAACAGCATTTTTGAAAAGGGCTGGTTCAAGCTTTGCATAGGCGCGCTTGCGGTTCTTATTATTGCGGACGTTATCCTGAACGGCGTGCAGAAAAGCCGTATCGCCAAGCTTGAAGCGCGTCAGAAACGCCGCGCAAACGTAAACAGCCGTTCGCGCTGGTAAAGAAAGGCTGGTTTTTATTAACGTTAAAATAATTGCGCTCGGACGGCTGAAGGAAAAATATTTAGCCGAAGCTATACGCGAATATGAAAAGCGGCTTTCCGCTTTTTGTAAATTCGAGATTGTCGAGCTTGAACCGCAGCGCCTTCCCGAAAATCCCTCGGACGCGGAAATTTCCGCCGCGCTTGACGCAGAGGCGGATAAGGTGCTTGCGAAAATCCCGCCCCAAAGCGCTGTAATTGCGCTCTGCATAGAGGGAAAACAGCTTTCGAGTCCCGCGCTTGCCAAAAAAATCTCCGACCTCGTCATAAACGGCGCAGGAACGGTCGTATTTGTAATCGGCAGCTCGTTCGGACTTTCCGAGCGTGTGAAAAAAGCGGCGGCGACAAGGCTGAGTATGTCGGAAATGACCTTTCCGCACCAGCTTGCACGCGTTATGCTTGCTGAACAGATTTACCGCGCGTTCACTATCATCAATAACAGAAAGTACCATAAATAATGTATCGGATTTATCTTTATACCGCCGCGCTGTTCGCATACGGCGCGACGCTTCTTACGTTGGGAATTATAATTCTTGTACAGGGGCAGCTGCTTTTGACCCCGCTTGCCGTAATCGGCGGAATAATCCTGCTGCTTCACGGTATTCACAATTTAATTGACTTTATCTCAAGAAACGGAACGCTTAAGGAAAAACGCAAAAAGGCCTTGCTTATAACCGCTGTCACTAACACGCTTCTTGGCATAATCGTGCTGATTATGCCGCGCGTTACCTTCAGGCTGTTCTTGTTTGTATTTGCGCTTTATGTCCTGCTTAATGCCGCGTCAAAGCTTGCGGACTTTATTGTAACCAAGATAAACAAGCAGTCGGGCGGCTGGTACGACCTTATTGCGTTTTTATTTTTCGGAGCGTTCGCCGTAATTCTGCTTGCCACGAAAATGCGCACCGACGCTTTCCTTATAGTTTCGGGGATTTATTGTATTCTTTACGGTTCTACGACCCTTCTTGATTTTGTGAACAGAATTTTCCCTCAGAAGGTGAAAAATACGCTGAAACGGCGCATACGCTTTTCGCTCCCCGTTTTTATTTCAACGTTTATGCCGTTGAACACGCTTCGGCGAATCAACGAATATATCGCAGTGAACGACGAGCTTCCGCCCTTTGAACAAATTGACAAGGGCGACAGCGACCCGCCCGATTTGGAGGTTATGGTTCATGTTTCCAATAACGGCTCCGGTAAAATCGGACACCTCGACCTGTTCATTGACGGGCGGGTGATTTCCTACGGAAACCATGACTGGAGCTCGCATAAGCTTTTCTCGGTTTTCGGCGACGGGATTCTCTTTACAGCTGAAAAAAAGCGTTACATTGATTTTTCCGTTACGCACGACCGGAAAATGATTTTCAGCTACGGCTTCCGGCTTACCGCCGAGCAGCTGTGCGCGGTTCGCAGGAAGATAGAGGAGCTTGAAGCGGCAACCGTTCCGTGGAAGCCGCCGTATCAGCTGGCTTACGAGGAAAAGGGCGAGGACGCGCGGCTGAATGATTTCCACGACTATTGCAGCAAGCTCTGGGCGGGAACGCACGCCGATTTTTTCAAGTTTAAAAAGGGAAAATTCAAGACCTATTCAATATTAAGCACGAATTGCGTGCTGCTTACCGACGCGATTCTCGGAAAAACGGGTGCGGATATTGTTTTCGTAAACGGCATTGCTTCCCCCGGCATCTACTACGATTATCTTGAAAAGCTCTATCTTACTCCGGAGAGCATGGTAATTTCAAAGACGATTTACGACAGGAAAAGTATTGTAAAATCACGTATTGAGCAGAAAAACGCAGAAGCGAAGAAAGGAACGTTGAAAAATGAGTGAGGTATATCTTGACGACAGATTTAAGGGCGTAATGCTCGGACTTGCAATCGGCGACGCCTTCGGCTATCCGATTGAGCTTATGGATTACGAATCAATCTGTGAAAGGTTTGAAAAAAAGGGCTGTCTTGATCTGGCGGTGTCGCAGAAAACGGGCAC
Organism: uncultured Ruminiclostridium sp.; assembly: GCA_964520065.1. Taxonomy (GTDB): domain Bacteria; phylum Bacillota; class Clostridia; order Oscillospirales; family Ruminococcaceae; genus Ruminiclostridium_E. Next base: position 38,793 of record CAZFMC010000008.1, on the reverse strand, counting down.
TGCGCTTTTTACCGATGATACGCAGCTTTCGCTTTTTACCGCCGACGGGCTTCTCTGGGCACATTCGGCGGGCGCCGACGACGGTCGTGCAAATTACGAGGATTACATTTTCCTTGCGTATCAGGTGTGGCTCTACACGCAGACGAAAACGGTTGCGGGCAAGGAATACGCATGGCTTTTCGACCCGAACGAGAACCCGTACAAGCTGCGTTTGCTGAAGGCTAAGGGACTTTACAAAAAGCGTACCGCCGACACGAAAAATATAGACGCGCTGCTTAAAATCCGCAATATGGAATACGGAACGCCCGAAAATCCGAAGAATGACAACAAGGACAACGGCGCGGTCAAGCGCGTTGCGCCTGTCGGATTGTATTTCTACAACGATACGAAAAAGGCGTTCGATATGGGCTGCCGCGCTGCGGCGATTACCCACGGAAGTCCCGTAGGCTACATTGCGGCGGGCTGCTATGCCGCGCTGATTGCGGAAATTGTCAGCGGCGCGGAAATCGAGGACGCCGTTCACACTGTTATCGAGCTTTTAAGCGGCGTTAAGGACGGCGAAATATTGAAGAAAACCTTACAATACGCGCTGGAGCTTGTCGGAAACGAAAGCGTTGAGCCTCGCGCGGCGGTAAAGAAAATGGGCTACGGCTTTGAAGCTTACGAAGCGCTTGCTATCGCGGTTTACTGCGCGGTTTTACACAACGAAGCGCCGCGCTACGCTATTCAGCTTGCCGCAAACCATGACGGTGCAAGCGATACCTGCGCGTCAATGACGGCGGCAATTATGGGTGCGTATTACGGCGATATGGGCTTCCCCAAGGGCTGGGCTGACCGTCTGCAATACCGCAACCTTATCTCGTCTATGGCTGAAAAGCTGCTTAAAGCGGTCTGCGCCTCTGACGATTTTAACGTAGACGACGGGGACGACGACTGATGTCGGGGGCTTCCGGAAACAACAAGCTGAAGCTGCTTTTGCTGGCGGATATTTTTCGGCATGAAACGGACGAAAACCACCCTGTATCCGTGCCGGAAATAATCGAGCGGCTTGCGGGCGCGGGCGTGGAAGCGGAGCGAAAGAGCATTTACAGCGACATAGACCTCCTTTCCCGATATGGAATGTGCATTGAGAAAACGGGAGTTGGAAAATCGACCGCCTACTATCTTGCGGAACGGGAATTTGAGCTTCCCGAGCTTAAGCTTCTGGCGGACGCGGTAGCCTGCTCAAAATTTATCACGCAGAAAAAATCGGGGCAGCTTATCGACAAGCTTACCGCTCTGGGCAGCCGCTATGACGCAGGCGAGCTTCGCAGAAACGTTATTGTTTACGACCGCGTAAAAAATGAAAACGAGCAGATTTACTACACCGTTGACGCAATCCGTCATGCAATTGCGGAAAAAAAGCAGCTAAGCTTTTTGTATTTCGATTACGACCGCCGCAAGAAAAAGCTTTACCACAACGGCGGAGCGCCTATCGTGATTTCTCCTTACGCGCTCTGCTGGCGCGAGGAAAGCTACTACGCTGTCGGATTTTACCCCAGACGCGGGGTTGTCACGAACTTCCGCGTTGACAAGATGGAGCGCGCAAAGGCGCTTGACGAGGGCAGAACGGAGCCGCCCGACGGTTTCAGCCTTGCTGACTACACGAAAAAACGCTTCGGTATGTTTTCGGGGGAGGATACGCGGATAACGCTGCGGGTTCACAACAGCCTTTCGGGGGTAATTTTCGACCGCTTCGGGCGGGATATTACCGTGCGGATAGACGGAAGCGAGCATTTTATTATAAATCAGCCCGTAACGGTAAGCCCGATTCTTTTTGGCTGGCTTTTCCAGTTCGGGGATAAAATTGAGATTCTTTCGCCCGAAAATGTAAAAAAACAGTTTTTGGAGCAGCTCGGCGCGGTTTGCAAAAAATACGGAACAGATTAAGGGGAACGGGATATGCTTTATACAATTGATGTGTTGATTGATAAAATAAACGCGAGTGATAAGCAGTACGACCTTGAGAAGATAACCGCCGCGTATACCCTTGCGGACGAGGCGCACGCGGGAGTTAAGCGCAGCTCGGGAGAGCCGTATATTACTCACCCGATTGCGGTTGCGTGTATTCTGCTTGAATTCTGCATGGATACGGATACGCTCTGCGCCGCGCTTTTGCACGATGTTGTCGAGGATACGGACACTTCTCTTGAAACTATCCGCAAGCGCTTCGGCGAGGACGTTGCAAATCTTGTTGACGGCGTTACGAAAATCGGTCAGGTTCCGCTTAACACCAAGGAGGAGCAGCAGGCTGAAAATATCCGCAAAATCCTTATGGCTATGAGCAAGGATATCCGCGTTATTCTTATTAAGCTTGCAGACAGGCTTCACAATATGCGTACAATTATGTACCGTCCGCCCGAAAAGCAGCGCAAAAAAGCGCTTGAAACAATGAATTTCTACGCGCCTATCGCGCACAGACTCGGTATGAGCGCCGTTAAGGAGGAAATGGAGGATATTTCCATAAAAATCCTCGACCCCTACGGCGCAAAGGCTATCGAGGATATGCTGAATACCCACCGTGAACAGCGTGACACCTTTATCGACACAATCAAGGCGCGTATTCAGGAGCGTATAAGCGATATTGTCCCGCCGCCTATTATCGAGGGGCGCGTTAAGAGCGTGTATAGTATATATAAAAAGGTATACGTCAAGGGAAAAAGCTTCGACGAGATTTACGACGTTTACGCGGTTCGTGTAATAGTCCGCTCGGTTATCGAATGTTATAACGTTCTGGGTATCGTTCACGATATGTTCAAGCCGATTCCCTACCGCTTCAAGGACTACATCGCCACCCCGAAGCCCAACCGCTACCAGTCGCTCCACACAACCGTAATCGGGCGCGAAGGTATCCCGTTCGAGGTGCAGATAAGAACGCTTGAAATGCACAATACCGCGCAGTACGGCGTTGCCGCTCACTGGAAATACAAGGCGGGAATTGCGGGAACTGTTTCGGGCGAAAAACGGTTCGATTGGATAAGGCAGCTGCTTGAACAGCAGCAGGAGGGCGACGACGTTGAACAGCTCGCCGACGCGATAAAGGTAGATTTAGCGCCCGACGAGGTGTATGTTTTTACGCCAAAGGGCGACGTTATCACGCTTCCGCTCGGCTCTACCGTTATCGACTTTGCTTATGCTATCCATACGCAGGTCGGCAATAAAATGACGGGAGCAAAGGTCGGCGGTCGAATGATACGCTTCGACTACGAGCTTAAAACGGGCGATATTGTCGAGGTTATGACCACCGCCTCCCAGTCCTACGGACCTAACCGCAACTGGCTTGAAATTGCAAAAACAAGCGAGGCGCGCGGGAAAATCCGTTCATGGTTCAAGCGCGAATGCCGCGAGGAAAACATAGCCGAGGGAATGGCTGCGCTTGAAGCGGAATTTCACCGCAGCAGCATAACTCCGAGCGTTGAATTTCTCAAGGAAATCGCGGCGATGCAGAAATTCAGCAACGTTGAGGATTTTTACGCGGCTATCGGCTACGGCGGTGTAAAGCTGTCAAAGATTATGCAGCGTATAAAGGACATTTACAACAGCAGACAGGCGGCTGTCGAGCAGCGCGACGCGCCTACCGCTGAAAATGCGGCGCAGAATACAATTCAGAAAAAACAACGCGGCGGCGTTATTGTCGAGGGTATCGACAACTGTCTTATAAAATTTGCAAAGTGCTGCAATCCGCTTCCCGGCGATAAAATTGTAGGCTTTATCACGCGCGGCTACGGAGTTTCCGTCCACAAAAAGGACTGCGTAAACGTTATAAACGCAAGCCCGCAGGATAAGGAGCGCTGGATTAACGTAATGTGGGCGGCGAGCGGCGAAAGCGCATATTACAGCGCTACGATTGACATAATAACCGAAAATATCGCGACAATTCTTGCGGACGTCACCTCGGTTATTACTGCGGGGAAGTTCCCGATAAGTCAGGTTTCCGCTAATCAGCTCAAAAACGGCAACGGAAACATTGTCGTAACGGTTGAGGTTGCGAGCGCGGAGCAGCTCTCGGCGCTGATTTCAAAAATCTCCAAGCTCCACGGAGTTATCAGCGCGGAAAGAACAGCTGTAAAGTGATTTGCGTTCGGCTTAAAGCACAAACAATTAAGAATACAGGCTTTATTTTTGTGAGAAATTATAAACTTTTATTGTAATTTCGGGTAAGCCTGTATTTTTTTTGCAAAATACTTGACAAATCGGCTGTCAGGGTTTATAATATGAAAAAAGCTAAAATGAGATTCTGAAAGGAAGATTTTTATGATTAAACAAAGGCTGAAAAGGCTTGTTTCGGTTGTCGCGGCGGCGGCGATAGCGATATCCACATTGTGCGCGCCTGTTGAGGCGGAAACAAAAGAATATTCATATTTTGTCAATCTTGATACTAACGGCAACATTCTGGACAGCTATAACAGAGATACTGCGAACGTCGATTTAACTACACCGATGTATCCCTTTGATTTTATCAAAAAGGGTGCAACCTATAATAAATTGCCGTCGGTTTATCCTTGGGAAGGGTTATTGGTTTCTGTTTGGTATGGGAGCAGCGGAGGGACCGGCGATTATGTTGACGAATTGCCGTTGGACGATGACGAGATAACAGAAAGCACAATGAATATTGACACATTTTCGTATGGGCGTTATATTCAAGTTTCCAAAACCTACATACCTTGGTCAATGACTATCCCCTGTAAGGATTTAAGCGGCGCTTCGCTGGATGATGTAACGATTAGCTGGGACTTGAACGGTGATGCAATCGTCGATGGTCTTGATTTTGATCATCATATTCGTTATGTTCTTTATCGAAACACCGGAAATGAATTGGAACACGTGTGCAATTTTTCTAATTCTGAACGACTATTGGAATATATAAAACATAAATATGACGCGAATGATCCTGATTGGAAAGACAGCTTTTCTATCGTAAGCGAAGAGATAAAAGAGATAAATATTACCGCTTCTCCGCTTACTTACGGGAAGAGCTGCAACGATATCACTTTTTCTCTTTCTACAAATCCGAACTATGCTCAAGCGCAGTTAAATGACAAGGCGCTTCTTGACGCTGACGCTACAATCGTGCCGGATGTTGCGCCTAGTGTGTCAATGATTTGCGGTTCAATGTACAAGCTTTACGTAGAAATCGGGTTAGGTGGCGTGAATATCAACAGCAACGCCGAGATTAAGATTAACGGTATCGAATTGGAACAAAAAAACGATAAACTTACTGACACACAGGGGTACTACAATCGCGGGAGCGGCAGTTATAGTCTTTGGTACACCTTTACGGTAGGCCACGACTGTATCGATTGCGACGGTAAACCCGCGACTTGTACTGAGGACGGATATAAAGATTACCATAAGTGCAGCGGCTGTCAAAAGCTTTTTGTATATAACGACGACGGAACACGTTTAATTGAAATCAGCGATCTTACGGACCCTCTGGTTAAGCTCCCCGCTTCAGGTCACGACAGAACTCTTACCGAATATGAGGGGCATAAGGCTGCTACCTGTACCGAGGACGGCTACGGCAAGTATTATAAGTGCGAGAGCTGCGGACAGCTTTTCAGCGACAAGTCCGACAGAACAAAGACGATTGGTTCGAGCACTGACGAGGCGCTTCTTATTTCAAAAACAGGTCACGATGTAACAAAGCATGACGCTAAGCCCGGCAACTGTACAGAACGAGGAAATATTGAATATTGGCAGTGCAATAACGAGGGCTGCGGGAAGTACTTCCTTACCAAAGATGATGCGGACAACGACAACAGCACTTTGTGGGCTTATATAACCCTACCGTCCGCTCACACCTACACAAACGACCGGTGCCCGAACGGAAAATATAAGTCGCGTGGCAATACGTATCATAATCGGGTTTGCTTGATTTGTGGCTTTGTGGATATCGATCAAGATGAGAAACATACTTTTAATGGCGATGTCTGCTCAAAGTGCGGATATCAGAAGCCCGCTGAAACTACGGCGGCTACAACCACTCCCGCAACCACAACTACAACCACTCCTGCAACTACGACCACACCCGCAACTACAACCACACCTGCAACAACGACCACACCTGCGACAACGACCACGCCTGCGACAACAACCACACTTGACGGTGTCACGGTAACTAAACCCGATCTTCCGACCCCGATTATGACTACGACAAGCTATATAGTGCCGGAGTTTTCGATTGTTTTCCCGACTGTAACAAGCACTCGTATTTCATTCAATGACGTGAAGATGACCGGTACAACAACCACAACGACCGCCGCAACTACTACTACTCCGATTTACCCTAACGAAAATGAACCGCGTATCAAGGGTAAGAACGGCGCCAGCGGCTGGGACGCAATTATTGATGAAATCAGAAGTGCTGACAAGGGCGACACCATTCATATTGATATGAACGGCACGACTGTTCTCCCCGAAAGCGTAATTTGGGCGATTAAGGGCAGGGATATAAACCTTGAGCTTGATATGGGCAATGGTTTCACGTGGACAATCAACGGTACGACGGTAACCGACCCGCACGATGTTGACCTTGCGGTTAAGAAGGGTTCATCGTCAATCCCTGTAAAGGTTATAAATGCGCTTACAGGCGAGTGCACCTATGTTACGCTGTCGCTTGAATATGACGGTGATTTCGGCTTTACGGCAACTCTTCAGTTTGATGCCGGTGATGATGTAGCCGGTTTATGGGCTAATCTTTACTGGTACATTCCGTCGAACAAGGCGTTTGAATTTATGGACAGCGGCAAAATTAACAAAAACGGACAGGTGAAGCTTACCTTCACTCACGCTTCGGAGTATGTAATAGTGCTTGACGACCACAACCACGGCGCAAAGCCTGCCGACGGCGATGTGCAGGCTGAGGTGGTTACCGACGACGACAACCCGCACACAGGTGTTGTTGTAAGCTTCAGTGCGGTAATTCTCGCAGGAGCGGTAGCGGCTGCTGCAACGAAAAAGAAGAAAAACTAACAGCGAAACGGGCAATCGACGTAAGTCGATTGCCCGTTGTTATATTACCCTGCCAACAAAACCACGCTGTGCAGCATCGGCCGAAGCCTGACGGCTGTTGGTGGAGGGTTCGCTTCAAGCGGAGGGGGCGCGGCGCGCGCGTTTTGTGCGGCGAAGCCGCACAAAACGTTCCTTGGGCAGCCTTGCTGCCCAAGGAACTTACATTTTGCTTCGCAAAATGTAAGACGCGCGCCGCGCCCAACTGTGCAGAAGCAGAATATATCAAACGAGGCAGTTGCAGCGATTGCTGCAACTGCCTTGCTGTGCCTGTATGCTGTCAGTTAAAAAGAGTTTGCGGGTAAAGTTCCTGACTTATGTACTCGCGGATACACTGCTTGACCGCCTCAATGTCCTGTGAATACGTCATTCCAAACCATCGGCTGTCCGTTTCAAGAACCCTTACGGTACATTTTCCGCTGCGTATAAGCTTGTCAATCGCAATCGGAACCAGAAATTCCGAGCCGTCGGCGCTGTTTTCGTCAACCTTCATCAGAAAATCGCGGAATTGCTCCGAAAGCCGCGTCATATAGTCCTCGGTAAAGCACCACATATTCATGGAAACCGCCGCGTTTTCGTTTATAACGCGCGGCTCACCATTGTAAGTGCCGCGGATTTCGCCGTTTTCGCTTCTTGCGATTCCCTTGGTTTCCTCAAGCCCGACGAGAAAACCATCGCTGACCGTACACACCCCGCGCGTAACAGCGCCGTTTTCGCTGAGTGTGTTGCTTACACGAAAACCGCACATCGCGTATTCAGGCACGTCGGCTGACGAGTTATCGGCGCGCTTAAGGTAATCGCATATTACGCGATAGGAGTCTGCGCCGTAGAAATCGTCTGCATTTATCACCGCAAAAGCGCCTTTTACAATATTTTTGGCAGCCAGAACGGCTTGTCCCGTCCCCCACGGACGCGTTCTCAGCGCGGAAAGCTCGTTTCTTACGGGAATGTCGTCCTTTTCCTGAAAAACGTAGCTGACTTTAACTTTTTTCGCTAGCCTGTCGCCGATTTTTTCGCGGAAAAGCTGCTCAATATCACGGCGGATAATGAAAACGATATGATTAAAACCGGCACGAACAGCGTCGTAAACCGAGTAGTCCATCAGCAGCTCACCGTTTGGTCCGACCGGTTCAAGCTGTTTGATTTTCTGTCCGAAACGCGAGCCAATGCCTGCCGCCATAATTATAAGTGTTATTTCCTTTTCCATAGGCACTCCTTTGTGTACAAAAAAAGGGTACGATTAACGTACCCTTTCATTTCTGCGCGATTAGCAGCCGTATTTAGCTGTACTTACCTTAACGCCGGGTCCCATTGTAGACGAAATGGTGCAGCTCTTGAGGTACTGACCCTTAGCAGCTGCGGGCTTAGCCTTAACGATAGCAGCCATAAGAGTTTCGAGGTTCTCCTCGAGCTTAGCCTGTCCAAAGGAAGCCTTTCCGATAGGGCAGTGAATAATGTTTGTCTTGTCAAGGCGGTATTCAATCTTACCTGCCTTAGCGTCGGTAACAGCCTTTGCAACATCGGGGGTAACAGTACCCGCCTTGGGGTTAGGCATTAAGCCTCTCGGACCTAAAACCTTACCTAAACGACCAACAACGCCCATCATATCGGGAGAAGCGATTACGACGTCGAAATCCATCCAGCCGTCCATAATCTTCTTAACGGTATCGTCGTCAGCAACGTAGTCAGCGCCGGCGTCCTGAGCTTCCTTAATCTTATCGCCCTTTGTGAAAACGAGGGTTCTGATTGTCTTACCTGTACCGTTGGGGAGAACAACCGCGCCTCTAACCTGCTGGTCAGCGTGGCGGGAGTCAACGCCTAAACGAATGTGAATTTCAACGGTTTCGTCAAATTTAGCCTTAGCGGTCTTGCAAACTAAATCGCAAGCTTCGGGAACTTCGTAGAACTTTCCCGCTTCAACGAGCTTAGCGCTCTCAACATATTTCTTTCCGTGCTTCATGTAAAATCCTCCTTGTGGTCAAACGGTATAAAACCTCCCACGCATAATAATTTTGATTTAAAATTAGTCAACGACTTCGATACCCATGGAGCGAGCAGTACCCGCGATCATGGACATAGCAGCTTCAACGGAGCCGGCGTTAAGGTCCTGCATCTTCTGTTCTGCAATCTGCTGAACCTGCGCCTTGGTAACCTTAGCAACCTTGTTCTTGTTGGGTGCGCCCGAAGCGGTTTCGATACCGCAAGCCTTCTTTAAAAGAACTGCTGCGGGGGGAGTTTTTGTTACAAAGCTGAAGCTTCTGTCAGCGTAAACGGTGATAACAACAGGGATAATAAGACCTGCGTCATTCTTTGTACGCTCGTTGAATTCCTTTGTAAACGCCATGATATTAACGCCGTGCTGACCTAAAGCAGGACCAACAGGCGGAGCGGGAGTTGCTTTTCCCGCAGGAATCTGTAATTTAATAAATCCGACTACCTTCTGAGCCATTTTAATTACCTCCAAAAAAAGTTAAAGAACTTAATTGATTTTTTCAACTGAGGAAAGTTCAAGTGTTGTAGGCGTTTCACGACCGAACATAGAAACTGTTACGACAACAGTTCCCGCAGCCTCGTCTACTTCCTGGACGGTTCCCTCGAAGCCTTCAAGCGAGCCGGTAACGATATTGACAATATCGCCGGGCACGACCTTAGCTTCTGCACTCTGCTTAACAACGCCGAGGTTTCTAGCTTCCTCATCGGTCAAGGGTATGGGCTTTGATCCCGGTCCAACGAAGCCTGTAACGCCTCTTGTATTGCGGCAGATGTACCACGACTCATCGGTCATGACCATTTTAACGTATACATAGCAGGGAAACAGCTTTTCTTCCTTCTGATTACCGTCCTTATCAAGAATCGGCTTTCCGTAATCGTCCGTTGCGGGACCGATAGGAACCATAACGTCCTCGATAAGATGCTGAAGGTTTCTGTTTTCCGCAAGCGTTTTAATATCGTTTGCAACCTTATTTTCGTAACCCGAATAGGTGTGCAGGATATACCATTTTGCTTCTGACATAATTTACCCCTTTTGCCTCATGCGTCTTAAACTTTAAAGATTGCCGAGCAGCAGCTTAATCAGCAGCATGAATACGTTATCCATACCCCAGATTACCAATCCGCTGACAACCATTGCAACAATAACGACAACCGTATTGTTGAAAACCGACTTGCGCGTCGGCCAGACAACCTTTTTAAACTCGGATCTGGCGTCCTTAAAATACTTGACAACAGATTTCTTCTGCTTTTTGGGAGCGGAAGGCTTAACTGCTGCTGCCTTTTCGTTTGCCATAGAATCCTCCTTACTTGGTTTCTCTGTGGAGAGTGTGCTTGCGGCAGAATTTGCAGAACTTATTCATTTCAATTCTGTCAGGGTCGTTCTTCTTGTTTTTCTTGGTGTTGTAATTGCGCTGCTTGCATTCTGTACAAGCGAGTGTAATTTTAACTCTCATTTCGGCACCTCCTATTTTATTATTCATTCTTATGAATGAACTAAGCCTCCCTCGGCGGCAGAACCCTGCTGCGCTTTCGGGGCATTTTTCGTAAAAAATTGCACAAAAAAATAGCCCCCTTTTCGAGGTAAGATTATTTTATCACATTTTTTCCGCTTTGTCAAGGGCTTTTCCGTATTTTTATTATAATTTCGGGAGATTTTTCACGGAGCTTTTGCGGGCGCTATTATAAATGGTATATAGATGTTTGTGCAAAGTGAACAAAATCAGGTGCGATTATCTCACATTATTTACAAATTGAAAAAATGTCGTAAAAAACGCTAAAGTTTCCCCGCGTGCAGACGATAAAACGTATGTAAAGGTTAAAACAGTTTTCCGGAAAACAGTTCAGACCATAACAAAGCACATTACACGCGGCTCTTGCGAGCCAAAATCCACAGGATTAACCGAAAGGAGTTCGGTTAATTAAGAATCAAGGAGGAACATTATGGGAATGGTAGTACAGCACAATATTAGCGCTATGAATGCTAATAATGCAATGACAAGAAACGTAAGCGGTTTAGGCAAGTCCACCGAAAAGCTCTCCACAGGTTATGCAATCAACCGTGCAGCTGACAACGCAGCAGGTCTTGCAATTTCTGAAAAGATGAGATCTCAGATCCGTGGTCTTTCTCAGGCTACTAACAACGCTAACGACGCTATCAGCCTTATCCAGACAGCTGAAGGCGGCTTACAGGAAACAGAAGACATTCTCCAGAGAATGCGTGAGCTTTCCGTTCAGTCCGCTAACGGTACTTACACAGACGAAGACAGAGAGCAGATCCAGTACGAAGTTGACGCTCTTAAGGAAGAAATCGACAGAATCGCTGAATCCACTGAATTCAACGAGATGAAGCTTCTCGACGGTTCTCTCGACGGCGTTAAGACCGGTTCTACCGACTTCGGTCCTCGCTACGGTGTTCTCATTTCCCAGTACACCGAAGAAGGCGGCACTCTTGCTAACAACCTCTCTCTTGAAGGTTCTACAATCACTTCCAGCATCGCAGGCGTTACAGTTTCCCTTAAGGACGCTGCTTCCGGTGCAGGCGGCGAAAACGCTGAGTGGTCTGAAGACGGTAAGACATTATCGTTAAACCTCGTTAAGGGTCAGACATATTCTCAGACTCAGATTAACGACCTCATCGCTAACGCTACACAGGCTAAGAATGAAACACAGGCGGGCGCATTACCGACAGTTTCGTTCACTCTCAAGAACAACGTATTCTCCTTCAACGATGAAGAAGAATTCACAACTCAGACAGGTATCAGAGCTGACTCCGAAGAAGTAGACGTAACAGGCTTACTTATGACCGAGGGCGGCGCTCAGAACGATAAGTATGCAGACAGCATTCGTTTCGTTTCCAATACCTACGGCGAAGACAAGCGCGCATTCACACTTAAGACCGACGTTGCAGCAGGTAAGGAATGGGTTGAAAAGACCTCCGATGATGACAACGAAGGCACAGGCATCAAGGACGGCGCTTACACACTCCACCTCGCAACAGGCGTTGAGTACTCCGAAGCTGATATCGAAAAGTTAATGGCTAAGTCGGGTCTTGACTACGACGTATCCTTAACCGACCAGACAGCTGATCCTGACGGTGACAAGGTTCTCTTTGCTCAGACTAAGGACGCTGAAGTTGAAATTTCGATGGAAACTAAGGCAGGCGCAGGTCTTGGCGCTGATAAGATGATGGGTACAGGCGACGGCTTAACCTTCCAGATCGGCGCTAACGGCGTTGAAGACCAGAGACTTACTATCAACATTGCTGATATGAGCTCTACTTCTATCGGCGTAAACGGTTGTGACGTTTCTACTCAGGACGGCGCTAACGACGCTATCAACAAGATTGACGACGCTATTAAGACTGTTTCCACTCAGAGAGCTAAGCTTGGTGCGGTTCAGAACAGACTTGAACACACAGTTAACAGCTTAAGCACAGCAGAAGAAAACCTCCAGTCCGCTGAATCTCAGATTCGTGATACTGATATGGCTTCTGAAATGATTAAGTACACCAAGTCCAACATTCTCCAGCAGGCTTCTCAGTCCATGCTCGCTCAGGCTAACCAGCAGCCTCAGGGCGTTCTCCAGTTACTCGGCTAATTAGGAGTTACGGATATTTTATCTTAATTGCAACTGCTCCCGCCGCGTAAGGCGGCGGGGACAGCGTTATAACAAATAGAAAATTTTTTGCCATGTATTGACAAATTATATATATTGTGTTATAATGTAACCAAATAAAAACCGACAAGGACGTCGGTTAAATAGGAGGAAAAAACTATGACAAAGTTATTTAAGAGAATAACTGCTTTCGCTATGGCGACAGTTATGGCTTCTTCTGCTGCTGTTGTTGCTAGCGCCGATGAGGGTAAACAGAATGAATCAAAGTACACATACAAGAACGCTGCTGTGGTTGACGATGAATCATTTGTTGTATGGGCAAACGGTAAGGATATCAAGGCTAAGAAGAGCTTAAGCGGCGAAGACGCTTACTTCAAGACCGATGTTGAAAACGTTACTGGTCAGTACTCCGGCGGTAAGTGGACAGTAATGGTTACACCTTTCTATTCTGACAAGGAAGGCAAAACCGAATACACCGTTGAAGCATTCCTCAAGCTCTTTACTACAAGCACAGAGGGCGAAGATAAGGAAAAGGTAACAGTATATACTTCCAAGCTTACTAACGATGGTAAGACTGTTCAGAAGGCGGGTAAGGCACTTGCTACCGCAAAGATCAAGGAAGGTAAGGTTACCGTTACAGCCGGTAAGGAAGCAGGTAAGTTCAAGGTTTGGATTTACGAAGTAAAGGCTAAGAAGGTTGTTAATGCTGGCGACATCAAGCCCGTTGATATTGACGGCGAAACCAAGTACGCTCCTACCGCTATCGTTCTTACAACCAAGAACCCTGTAACTGAAACTAAGGTTGCTAAGACCGCTAAGGAAAAGCTTGAAGAAATCGAAGCCGGCAAGAAGCAGACCTACTACATCGCTGATTCCAAGGCTGACACAACAACTGAGCCTGTTTACAAGGTAACTGTTGACGGCAAGGAAGCAAAAGTAACGAACAACGCATTTGACGTTACACCTTCTGCTGCCGGCAAGGTTAAGATTGTTGTTACTTGTGAAGAATCCGGCAAGAAGGCAAGCTTTACCGTAAAGGTTAAGGCTGCTGAAGCTACATCAGGTTCTACTGCTAAGAGCAACTAATAGCTAACCAAATATAAAAAAGGAACGGCTCGCCGTTCCTTTTCTTTTTTTTGCTTTTCTATTGCAAAATCAGCCGAAATATGGTATAATGTTTTCGTACATTGACGAAAGGGTGTGATTTCGTGGCGAAAGCGAAGCCGTGCTTATGGCTTGACGGACAGAAAATTTACAATATACGCGCGCTTCGGGAACACTTCGACGTCAGCGTTTTAATCGGTTATTTTATCGGCGGCGGGCTTGAACGCTGGCTTGCGGAAATCGGCGAAAATGCCGTTCTGGAGCGCGTTCGCTGTATCGACCGCACCAAAAACCTCGCCGAACAGCTCGCTTTTGCTTTTGGCGTTCGCCCCGAACCGCGTGAGGCGGTTATGATAAATCTGCCCGCCCTTGAAAAAGGCGCGCAGGTGCGCGAACAGACGGCGAAGCTTGCAGAATCGGAGGATAATTCCAAAAAATCACCCGAAATTTTACCGAAATCAAGCTTCATTTTCAAAAGCTCGTTTTTCGGTTCGTTTTACGGCTCTTTTGGCTCTTTTCGTGGCTCTTTTGGCTCTTTTCGAGGTTCCTTTGGTTCTTTCGGCGGCGCGGGAAATCTGCATACCGAGCTTGTCTGCGGAAGCTTCCGCTATTTTGCGGGCGCGGCTGAAATAACGCAGACGGAGTATAAGAAAACTATGATAAATCTGTCGTCCTGCCCGCTGAACCGCTACGGGTACGGAATAAATCTGATATGAAAATGAACGCTATTCACGTTAATTCAACCTTGCCGTACCTTGAAAAACACAGGGACGGCATTTATTCTATCGAAAGCTTCAGCCTTTACACAACCGTCCTTTCCGCGCTCGAATGGCGCAAAAATAACGGCGAAATCCGAATGTGTACCGACAAAATCGGCGCGGAGTTTTACCGAAAAATCGGAATCGACAGGGTCTGGAACGAGATTTGCGCCGTTATTCCCGCCGATATGGAGGGGATTGACCCGACAATGTTCTGGGCGGCGGGAAAGCTGCTCGCGCTCAGAGAAATGCGCGGAAAATACGCGCTTGTGGACGAGGATTTTGTTGTCTGGAAGCGGCTTGCGCTGTCCGAAAGGGTTGTCACCGCCGCCCACCGTGAGGATATTTCGCCCGATATTTATCCCGAGCCGAGTGAGTTCGGGGTGGATTTTCCGCTCCTTGAAAAACTGGACAGGGAAATTTTGCCCTGCAATACCGCTTTTTTGTACATTCCCGATGAGAGCTTCCGCGATTTTTACGCGAATCAGTCGATTGCCTTTATGAAATCGGCGGAGAGGTGCGGGGATTATCTTTGCAGAATGGTTTTCGCCGAACAGCGGCTTCTTGCAATGCTCTGCGGGTACTGCGGGGTGGAAATTGAAACGCTACTCGATAAGGACAGGCTTTTCGTTGCGCAGGAAGATTTCACGCACCTCTGGGGTGCGAAGCAGGCTATGCGCGACAATAAGCGGGAACGTGAGGAGTTTCTGGAGAACTGCCGCAGGAGAATTTATGACGATTTTCCCGAATACAGATATGTTATCAAAAAAATAGATTTCACTCCATTTTCAGCATAACCGCTTGCAAATGTGCCCAATCTATGATATAATGACAAAATAAGGAGGCGGAATAAATGACGGAATATGAAAATAAATGCTGCACCTGCTGTGGCGAGAGATTTAAAACTGACGATGATATAGTTGTCTGCCCCGAATGCGGAACGCCTATGCACCGCGCGTGTTGGAGCGGACATTGCCCCAATGAAGCGCGGCACGCCGAGGGCTTCGACTGGGATAAGGCGCAGGAGAACGCAGCCCCGCAGCAAAACGGCGGAAACGCGCTGCACTGTGAGATTTGCGGCTTCCCGATAGGCGCAGAGGAAAAGCTTTTCTGTCCCGAATGCGGTTCGCCGATGCACAAGAGCTGCTGCGAGCGCACCGGTCGCTGCCCCCACGAGGGCGAACACGCTTTAGGCTACGATTACCATAACGCGCATCGTGCGGCACAGAGCGCGCCGCAGATTCAGCCGCCGTTCGGGAGCGCAATGACTGTTGACGAGATGCTGAACAGCATACTGACCGAACCTGTCAAGGATTCGTCGGGCGAGGAGGTTACCTGCTACGGCGTAACACAGAAGGAGCTTTTGCATTTCCTTGGCTTAAAAAGCCTGAGTACGCCGCAGTTCTTTGCCAGATTTATGACAATGGCGAGAACGGGAAAAAAGATTTCGCTGAACTTTTTTGCGGGGCTTTTTATGCCGTTTTACCAGTTTTACAGAAAAATGACGGGACCTGCGGTTGTGATGACGCTTGCATATCTTATAATGAATATCCCGCAGATGCTGTGGTATCAGATGCTCATTAAGAATGGCATTGACGCTGTAATTCCCACGCAGCTGGAGTCGATTTACAGCATTATGACCTATGTCGGGCTGGCAATTGAGATTTTGCTTATTTTGTTCAACGACTATATCTATATGAAATGGTCGGTCGGAAAGATTCTGTCGCTCCGCGAGGAGTATCGGAACGCGAGCGAAGCCGAGTATATGGAAGCGCTGGAGCGTGCGGGCAGACCGCGCGTGGCGCTCGGATTTATAGCGCTTGCCGCTGTCGGCGTAATAACGCTTGTGCTTATGTTCTTTATCGGAAAAAGCATTATATAGAAAGCGAGGCGGGGGAGATGTCGTCTGAATGGCTTGACGAACTGTATAAAAAACACGGCGGTCGGCTGGTCTACCCGCTTCTTTTCGTCTGCTTTTTTTTAATTCAGTTTATCGGTGCGCTTGGAATGAGCTACCCTGCAATGGACCCCAACGAGCTTAGCGTAATTGCGGTGGCGCAGTTTTTTACGGGGAAAAGCTGGTCGGGAGTAATGTGCGCGGTGGATTATTACTACGGCTTTTTGCAGGGCTTGATTTACGCGCCAGTGATGCTGATTTTTTCCGACCCGCAGACGCAGTACACGGCAATGCTTGCCGTAAATTCGCTGCTGATGGCGCTTATTCCCGTTCTTGCTTTTTCAACGGCGAAAAGGCTCGGGATTGAAAAGGTATGGAGGCTGCTTGCGATTTCGGTTGTGTCGGGCGGCTTCTGCTGTTATTTTGCCCACTCGAAATTTGTCTGGACGGAAACGGTCACGATACTTTTTCCGTGGCTTCTGCTCTGGCTGCTGTTCAGGCTTGGCGAGCTTAAAAGCAAGGTGGCGCGCGCGATTCTCTCCGTTGTTTTCGGAATTGCCTGCGCGCTTTCTCTGACTGCGCACATTCGTCTTGCGGCGGTCGTTCTTGCGGTTTTTGCGGCAATTTTTGCGGAACGCTTCTTTTTTGCAAAAAAATCGGTGCTGCTTCCGTTTTTTCTGCCGAGCTTTGTTATTTTCACCGTGCTCGGCGCGTTTATTTCGCAGCAGCTCCGCACGGTTTTGTGGTGTCAGTCGGAACCGAGTCTGCTCAAAAATACGATTTCGTATTTCTTTGCCGAGGCTGCCGCAGGCTTTGCCGAAAAAGGCGGAGTTATGGCTTTTTTGCAGACCCTGTGTGGTCAGTTCTACTATTTCGTAACCGCAACGTGGGGCGTCGGCGCAATTGCCATATGCCTTTTCGGTGCGGTTGCGGCAGGCTGTATACGCCGCAGGCGCGGTTCGCAGGAGATTACATACAGCAGCGGGCTTGCCGTTCTTGCTTTCTTTGCGTTTTTCAGCGTGCTGTTCACAATCATTATCGGCGCTCTCTACCGTTTTGGAAGCGACAGCTTCGGCGCTTATCAGGACACGGTGCTTTTCGGGCGTTTTCTGGACGGGGTTATACCGTTTGCGACAATGCTTGTTATGACGCTCCTTTTCACGCACTCCATTTCGCTTAACAAAATTCTCGGTTCCGTCGCCGTTCTGGGCGTGGTCTACCTCGCTTTTTTCACCGCGTCCGTTCCCGGAATACTTGAATGTGAAATGACGCGCATTGCGCCTGTTCTTGCGCTGTATCCTCTGCGAATCGGCGCGTCAAGCGACGAGCTGTTAAGCTTCGACAGCCTTTTGCTCACCGCTTCGGTGACGTTCTGCGTAATGGCGCTGTTTATCGTTGTAATAAGCTGTACAAAAAAGCACCGCTCGCTGCTTCTTTCCGCGCTTATGCTTGGAATAACGGTATATTCGGCAGCCTTTATTCAGGCGGAATATCTTCCCATGTGCGCGGACGAATCGGGCAGCAAGAATTCGGCTGTCGCGGATATTTCCGAGGACGTTTACAATCAGACCGGCGCGCCGCCGGTAACGGCTTACAAGCTCAGCCGTCACGAAACGCTGATGCTCCAGTTCCTCAATAAGAACGTTGCGGTGCGTATAACCTACGATATAGAGAGTATTCCCGAAAACTGCTTCCTTGCGGTCAAGGCGGGCGAGGACGTTTCGGCGCTTGCGAACAGCCGCCGTCCGTTTCTGCTTGTTGGCGAAAACGACGAGCTGAAATTGTACGCCTACGGCGAAAGAGCGGTCGCATATATGCGTTCGCAGAATATCAGCGAGAACGAAAATTCTCAGGAAACGCTGATTCCCGAAAAAACGACCGCGCCGATTGAAACAGCTGTTCCGAAAACTACAACCACTACCGTTCGCACAACCGAGCGAACGCCTGTCGTATCGACATACACAACGCCCGCTGTTATAACCGTTCCCGCCGACGAGTTCGGTGAGGACGACGAGTGGGCTTCCATTGAATAAGGAGGGGTTGTCTTGCCCATATTTCAGCCTAAAAAGAACAAGCTTTCGCCTGCGCGGACGCTTGCGCTCGGCTTTATTATAATTATTTTTATTGGTTCGGCGCTTTTGTTTATGCCGTTTTCGTCGCGCGACGGCAGCTTTACCGATTTTGCCGACTGCTTTTTTACAGCCGCCTCCGCGACCTCCGTGACGGGAATCGGAGTTCTTGAAACCTACACGCACTGGTCGATTATCGGGCAGGTGATTATCATTCTGCTTATCCAGACGGGCGGTCTTGGCTTTGTAACGCTTGTTACCTTTTTCAACTTTGCAATCGGAAAAAAGATAGGTCTGCTTAAAGCCAACAGCATAAGCGGCGACTATTCTATGAGCGGACTTTCGGCTACAAAAAAGCTTTTCACGCGAATTGTTGCCGTTTCGCTTTCGGTAGAGCTTATCGGGGCTTTGCTGCTGATGGTACGGTTCGTCCCGCGCTACGGCGGCTATGGCGCGTTTATGGCTGTGTTCACCGCCGTTTCCGCTTTCTGCAACGCGGGCTTTGATTTATTCGGAATCGACAGTGCGGGCGCGGGGCTTACGGGCTACACCGACGACCCGTATGTGCTGATGATTATTGCTTTGCTGATAATTTTCGGCGGACTTGGCTTTATCGTCTGGGAGGAGCTGCTGAGCTACCGCAAGGAGCGCCATTTTTCGCTGCACACGAAAATTGTGCTTATTTCTACCGGAGTTCTTCTCATTCTGGGTACGCTGATTTACCTTACGACGGCGCTCACCGTACCGTCGCTTTTCGGGGAATACTCGTTCGGTAAGAAGCTTTACACCGCCTTTTTTGCAAGCGCCGCTTCGAGAACGGCAGGCTTTACCGCCGGACCGTACCCGCTTGCGAACAGCTTTTCCGAGCTTTTCACCATTCTCCTTATGTTTATCGGCGCAGCTCCCGGTTCGACCGGCGGCGGTATTAAAATAACAGCGTTCACTATCCTTGCTTCAACGGCATGGTCTGTGCTTCGCGGCAGGGAGGAAACTCAGATTCTCGGTCACGTTGTCACAAAGCAGGTGGTGTACAAAACGCTTACAGTGCTGTTTTTGTCGCTGGTGTTTATCGTTTCGGGCTTTTTTGTTATCCATCTGATAAACGTTGAGATGAACCCGCTTGACGTGCTTTTCGAGGTTGTTTCCGCGTTTACCACAACCGGTTACACGTCGGGTGTTTCGGAGCGGTCGGGCGTTATAACCAAGCTCCTGCTTTCGTTTATTATGTATGTCGGACGTATAGGTCCCGTTTCGCTTATGCTGACCTTTACCGGCTCGCAGACAGTGAACAAAAGCCGTATTCTCCCGCAAGGGGAAATAATGGTGTGATATATGAGAAGGGTTGTTACAGCGCGTGCTGTAACAGCCTTTGTTTTATGATATCCTTCATTGCGAAAAGACCTAAGAAAGTTATACGGGAAGCTGTCGGCAAAAAATATTACAAAATTATTACATTTCACAAAAGCGGTTGATTTTACCGGGAAAAAGTGCTATAATATTTCTACAATAACTTTTACAAAATAAGGACATAAAGATGGATAAATTTTCAATAAATAAGAATAAAAAAATGCAGCAGATAGCCGACGAGGTGGAAAAGGTTATCGTCGGGAAGCGCGAGGTCGTCACAATGCTCCTTATTGCGCTCCTTTCGGGCGGACACGTGCTTATCGAGGACGTTCCCGGCGTGGGAAAAACTACCCTTGCAACCGCCCTCGGAAAAGCTACGGGGCTTATAAGCCGCCGCGCACAGTTCACCCCCGACGTTATGGCTTCGGATATTACAGGCTTTACCATGTTCAATAAGGAAGCTAACCGTTTCGAGTACCGTCAGGGTCTTGTTATGACAAATATTCTCCTTGCTGACGAAATAAACCGCGCCGCGCCGAAAACGCAGTCCGCGCTTCTTGAAGCAATGGAGGAGCAGACCGTCACGGTCGATGGCGTGCCGCATAAGCTGCCGCAGCCGTTTATGGTAATCGCGACCCAGAACGAGCTTGGCTACGTCGGCACGTTCCCGCTTCCCGAAGCGCAGCTTGACCGATTTATGATGAAGATTTCTATGGGCTATCCCACGCTTGAACAGGAAATCGGCATAATTTCCAGCCGTCAGACCTCCGACCCGCTTGAGCAGGTGCTTCCTATTTGCACGAAGGAGGAAATTATTTCCGCTATGGAAACGGTTCGGGAAATAAATATCGAGCCTTCGGTATATCGTTATATTGTCGAGCTTGTCGCGGCGAGCAGAAATCACGCGGCGGTGCTTCTCGGAGCAAGCCCGCGCGCTTCGATCGCGCTTATGCGTGCCGCGCAAAGCTATGCTTTTCTGAACAGCCGCGCGTATGTCGTGCCGGAGGACGTGCTAAGAATGACGCCGTATGTTCTTCCGCACAGAATACGTCTTACACAGGACGCGAAAATGAAGCATATCGAGGTTATGGACGTGCTTCGCGAAATTGCAAAATCCGTTAAGCCTCCCTTTACGGGCAGAGGTTAAGGGAAAGGACGAAGCCAAAAAAATGAGAAAAAACAGGCTGGTTTACACTCTCCTGCTGATTGCGGCGGCGGTGTTCGCGGGCGCGTATCAGAGCAAGCTGACCTTTGTGCTGCTGGTAACGCTGCTTGCGCTGCCGTTTTTTACGCTGATTCTGCTCGTTATCGAGCGCCTTTCACTGAAAATCGAGGTTAAGCCGCAGAGTATTTTTGTGCAGAAGCTCTGCCGCTTTTCAATAACCGTAACGATTCGCAACCGCTTTATTATACCGATGTCGCCCGTTTGCGTAAGGGGCGTTTTTCAGGACGAGGACGGCTCTCTTATCCCCGATAAGACTATGATAGTGAGCGTTATGCCGTTTTGCAAGACCGAGCTTTTGTTCAGCGGCTGCCTTAAGTACCGCGGCGAGTATCACCTCGGAGTCAGCGAGGCGGTTTTGTACGACCTGTTGGGATTGTTTAAGATAACGGTAAAACACGTCCCTTCGTCGAGGGTTGTCGCTGCGCCAAGACGACTCACAATTGACCGAACCGACGCGCTTTGCGTGGACGAGCTTGAAAGTTCGCAGACGAAGCTCTCCTTTTTTGAAAGCAACTCCTTTTCGTCGGTTCGTGAGTATTCCGAAGGCGAAACGCTGCGCTACGTCCACTGGAAGCTTTCGGCAAAGCAGGACGAGCTTATGGTTAAGCAGATGGAGCAGAATCTCGGCGCAAATTCAGTGATACTGACTGAGCTTACGGCGTGTTCCGAGGATAACGAGGAGAGTGTACGTGCGGCGGACGCGGCGGTCGAGGTGTCGCTTGCGCTTACGTCGAAAATAATAGACGACGGAAGAACGGCGGTCAACCTGTTCAGAACGGACGAGGAAACCACGGAGCTTTTCGGAGTTGAGAGCGCGGAGGATTTTGAAAAGCTGTACGGAATATTCTCGGTAATTCCGATTACCGAAAACGGCGGGCTGTCCGCGCTTGTCGGAAAAATGAGCGAGCTTTCACTGAGCGCCGAAACCGTCTTTATTTCAGCGGCAGGCGCGGACGCGGAGGTGCTGCGGCGGCTTCTCGGCGGCGGACTTTCGACCTGTAAAAGAATCCGTCTGCTGCTTACGGGCGGAGAACCCGACAGCGCGATTATTTCCCTTGCGGAAGCGGACGCGCGGTTCTCTGTTTCGGTAATCGAACCTGCGGATATCGCCGTTTCTTTAAGAAATACACTGGCTAAGGATTTATCATAAATATGAAACAGCAAGGCAAGCAGAACGTAATTCTGCACGACGCATATTTTAATATAGAACCGAGCCTGACGGGGCTTTTCCTGTTCAGGCTTGCTTTGCTGTCCGCTTTTTCCACGTCAGCCGCGCTTGCGATTGCTTCGCTTTATTCACTGTCAATCGACATACAGGCTCTCTGCCTTATGACGGCGGGAACGACCGCTGTTTTGTATACGCTTATGTCGGTTTTTCCCGCGTGGGCGGTAAGTCTTACGATTCTGCTCGGCGGGGGGATATTCTGCGCTGTAAAATTCGATGAACTGGCGGAAAAGCTGAGCTTCTTCTGGGATCTGCTGATGCTGAAGCTGGAGAGCCGGCTTCTCGATACCGCGCCTTATCTTATCCATTCCCGTGAAAAGCTGGAAAGCGGCGCGTATAACGATCCGGCGGCGGAGGGCTTCGCGCTGTTCATAATACTGGCGATTATAGCGTTGTCGCTTATCGTTGTGTGGAGCTGCCGCACACGTATTCGTCTTGCCGCGCCCGTTCTGTTCGTGGCAGTTTTCTTCGCGCCCGCTTTTGTCGCTGAATTTGCGGGCTTTCATGCGGAGATGATACCGTTTATTGCGCTTCTTTGCGCGCTTTGCGTAATCCGCACGGACTTCGGGGTTGACGGACTGTTGGTTTTCGGAAGGGCGAAGGCTGCCCGCGAATCCGAGCAGCGCAGCGAAAAGAGCTACAGCCGACGGACGAAATTTTTTATACTTAAAAAGAAGCTGGCAAGCGATCTGCCGCGCTATGTGAAATACAACGCAAACGCACTTACGGCTATTATTGTGACTGCCGCAGTTGTAATTCTTGCCGACAAGCTTATTCCCGACGGAACGGGACTGGATTACCGTCAGCTTGCCGACGATGTTGGGCGCATAAGCGCGAGCGTTGGCGAAAACATAAGCGAGTTTTTCGGGACGGGACCCGTCCGCATAAATGACGGCGGATATTTCAGCTATTCTTCCTACGGCGACGGCTCGGGCGGAATCGGAATAGGCGCTCCCGTAAACGGCGACGCGGCTGTTCTGGAGGTGCGGCTTGATAACGGGGACGTTCCCGTGTACCTTCGCGGCGATATCGGAGTGAATTTTTACGGAAGCGGTTGGACGGATATAAAAGGCGAATATGCAGACGCGCGAAATGCGCAGGGACGGAAGTACAGTGAAATTTTCAAGGATTTTTACCCCGAAACGCAGTATCGCGTGCTTCGTCAGCGGTTAAGCGCGTTCGGCTACGAGCCGGAGGTGTTCTTTCCGCTGCGGAAGGTTTCGGTTACGTATCTTCAAAGCACCCGCGTCGTTTTTATGCCGACCGCGCCATACGACCTGAACTACAAGGACAGCCGTTATTTTGACGACTACGGCGACACGGTTCTTCGGACGGGCTACGGAAGCGGCTACCTTAAAACCTACGAAAGTCTTGCGCTTGTTCCCGATATGGATAATTCCGAAATGAACAGCGCGGTTACCTCCGCTTTTTACGGCGAGGATTTCGACTGGACGCTGCCGGACGGTCTTACGCTTGCCGAATACAACGAAAAAATTGCGCAGTACCGCAATTATGTTTACGACGTCTACCGCGGAACTAACGAAATGGGTGAAAAGCTCCATGCGCTTCTGCTCTCCGAGGGATATGTCAGCAGCGGAATGACCGATTTTGAAATTGCGCAGGGCACCTGCCGCTATTTCAAGGAGAACTTTGAGTATTCGCTTACGGTTGACAACGGCACGGGCGAGGAGCTTCTGGAAAGCTTCCTTTTTGAAACGAAGCAGGGGCATTGTGCGCTTTTCGCAACGGCGATGACTCTTGCGATGCGCGATATGGGTTTCCCTGCGAGATATGTCACGGGCTACGTTGTAACGGGCGGCGAGCTTCAGAGCGACGGGACGTATCTTGCAACGCTCCGCGAGAATAATCTCCACGCGTGGGTGGAGGTGTATTTTGACAACGTGGGCTGGCTTCCGTTTGACCCAACAGCGCAGGTTTCGGGCTTCGGAGCGGTTTCTGCGGAGGAAACTACCGTGGCTTCCGAAACGGAGGACGAAGCTGTAATTTCTCCCGCGCAGACGACCCCGCCCGCGCCCGCAGAGCATACTACCGCCGCAAGCTATTCAAACGACGGCGAGGAGCATGAGCAGGCGGCTTCGGAGGAGGAAGAAGCCTCGGAAACGACAATTCCACCCGAACAGCCCGTGCAGGACGAGCATACCGCGCCGTCAGCGGCTCCCGAAAAGGATTTCGGCGATATTTTCGTAAGGTTTTTGCCGTTTATTGCAGCAGGCGTTCTGATTTTCGCCGCCGCTGCGATTATGTTTTTATTTGTTCGGTCGGTAAATGAAGCGGAGGCAAAAACTCTTCGCGGCTTCCGAAAAAGCCCGCCGCACCGCGCCGCCGCCGAGATGTATCGGCTTGCAACGGCGATACTGCGCCGTATGGAGGCTGTTCCCGCAAATGAGCTGCCCGACGATTTCGCTCAGCGCGTTGACGAGGAGCTGCTTAAAGGTACAAAGCTTTTCTTTACCGACGTTATGCCGATTTTTATAAAAAGCGAGTTCGGAAAACAGGAGCTTTCTCCCGTCACCGAGGAGGAAAGACAGGCTTGCGCCGTGTTTACGATAGGTTTGTATCGGTTTTATATGGAAAAACTCAATCCGTTGACAAGATTTTTTGCAAAAATCGCATTATTTTTGTAAATTCTGTTGCAAAATCCGAAAAAATTTGGTATAATTTATAGGTAAGGCTGTATGTGCCAAAAATCGCTGCGGCGACAAACGGAGGAAAAGCTCATGATGAATTTAATAACACGTTCCGATTTTGACGGACTTGCCTGCGGTGCGCTTCTGCTTGAAGCAGGTATTATCGACTCCTATACCTTTAAACACCCGAAGGATATTCAGGACGGGCTTGTTCCTGTAACGGAAAACGACGTTCTCGCCAACGTTCCGTTTGTTGAGGGCTGCGGTCTGTGGTTCGACCACCATTCAAGCGAATACGAGCGCAATCAGCTTGAGGGTAAGTACAAGGGCGAAAGCCGCGTTACTCCCAGCTGCGCGCGTATCATTTACGAGTATTACGGCGGAAAAGAGCGTTTCCCGCAGTTTGACGACCTTATGGAGGCGGTTGACAAGGTTGATAGCGGCAATCTCACAATTGACGAGGTGCTTAACCCCAAGGGTTGGATTCTTGTCGGATTTCTTATGGACCCCAGAACGGGACTCGGGCGCTTCCGAAACTTTACAATCAGCAACTATCAGCTTATGGAAAAGCTGCTGGTGTGCTGCCGTACCATGTCAACGCAGGAAATCCTTGATATGCCCGACATTAAGGAGCGAATCGAGGTATATAACGAGCAGTCTGAGCTGTTCAAGGAAATGGTTCACGCCCACACAATCGTTAAGGGCGACGTTATTATAAGCGACCTTCGCGGTGTAGACCCGATTTATACGGGCAACCGCTTTATGATTTACAGCCTTTATCCCGAACAGAATATTTCCGCGTGGATTGTTTCGGGAAGAGGCGGAAAGGGCTGCTCCGCGGCAGTCGGCTATTCCATTCTCAACCGTACCAGCAAGGTTGACGTCGGCAAGCTTATGCTTAAATACGGCGGCGGCGGGCACAAGGCTGTCGGAACCTGCCAGTTCACTGACGAAAATATGGATACCGAGCTTCCGAAAATGCTTGAGGAGCTTATCAACTACGATAAATATTACAATGTTCAGTAATTATGTACGGACCGCTTAAACGGCGGTCCGTTTTTCGGAACAGAAAGGATTGCTTATGCACGCTAAAGAGCTTGCCGCAAGGCTGAGGGAGAACGTTTCAACCGTTATACGCGGAAAAAACGCGGAAATCGACATTGTTATCGCAGCGCTGCTTGCGGGAGGACACGTTCTTTTAGAGGACGTGCCGGGAACGGGAAAAACCATGCTTGCACGCGCTCTTGCAGGTTCGCTTGGCTGTGGATTCAAGCGAATCCAGTTCACTCCCGACCTGCTTCCCGCAGATATAACCGGAATGAACTGGTTCAATATGAAAACGCAGGAGTTTGTGCTGAGAAAGGGTCCTGTTTTTACAAACATTCTTCTTGCCGACGAGGTGAACCGCGCCACTCCGCGAACGCAGTCCGCGCTTCTGGAATGTATGGGCGAGGGGACGGCGACAATCGACGGAGAAACGTATCCTCTTGAACGTCCGTTTTTTGTTATCGCAACGCAGAATCCCATTGAAACGGCGGGCACCTATCCGCTTCCCGAGGCACAGCTTGACCGCTTTCTGGTGCGGCTTTCCCTCGGTTACGCGGACAGAGCGGAGGAAATCGGGATTCTGGCTGCCGTCGGCGGAGAGCACCCTGTTGACAGCGTAAAGGAGATTCTTACCGCCGAGGACGTTCGCTCAGCCTCGGAGGAAGCCCTGAAAACACCCGTAAACGAAACGGTTCTCGGCTATATCGCCGATATAGGGGCGGCTTCGCGCAAGCACGAGAAAATTCGCCTTGGTTTGAGCGCGCGCGGACTTATAGCGCTGAAAAAAACGGCGCAGGCTTACGCCGCCGCTATGGGCGAGGAATTTGTAACGCCCGACGCCGTAAAAAAGGTTGCGCCATATGTTATTCCGCACCGCATTATCTGCCGCGAGCTTGCCTTGCGCGGAACTTCGCGCACCACGGCGGAGGAGGTTACCGACGAGCTTCTTGCGGGGGTTGACGTTCCGACCGAGGAGCTGTAATGGAGCTTATAGTAATTCTGATTATTGTTGGCGCGCTTGCTTTTCTGGAACAATTATTATATCGGAAGCTTGCGCTGAAAAATCTGGTGTACAACGTCCGTTTCAGCACCGACGAGGCTTTTGAGGGCGATACGATTGAAATTGTCGAGGAAATTGAAAATCGCAAGTGGCTTCCGCTGCCGTGGGTAAAAACCGAGCTTTCGACAAGCCGCTGGCTGGAATTTACGGGCAGCAAGGCGGCGCGCGCTTCCGACGCGCGTTTTGTTCCGAGCGTTTTTGCGCTTAAGCCGTACCAAAGGTGCGTTCGGACAAGGAAGGCTGTCGCGCTTAAACGCGGCGTTTTTACGCTTGAAACAGGCTCGGTAATTGTCGGCGATGTTTTCGGCTTTGAGCTTTCGTCGGCGAAGCTGGACATTAACCGAAAAATCCGTATTCTTCCCGCGCCCTACGAGGTCGCGCAGGGCGAGCTTTCTTCGCGGGAGCTGTACGGTGAAATACTGACGCGGCGGTTTATCTGCGAGGACGTATTTATGCGGTCGGGAGCGCGTGATTATACGGGCTGCGAGCCGCTTAATCATATTCACTGGAACAGCACTGCGCGTGCGGGCAGGCTTATGGTTTGCAGTAACGATTTCACCACCTCCAACCGTATGCTTATCCTGCTTAATTTTCAGCGTTCGCCGCTTGGAGAGCCGACTCCGCCGATAATTTCCGATACCGAAACAATGATAAAGGCGGCGGCTTTTATTCTTGAGCTTTGCGCGCAGACGAAAACTGCGGCTGATTTGGCAATCAACGGTTCGGGCGGGATTTTTGCCGAGGGTGGTTCGGGCAGCGAGGCTTATATGAAGCTGCTCAGAGAGCTTGCGGCGGCGGAAAACACCTGCGACGAGGTTTTCGGGACGTTTCTCACGGCGCTTGACGTTTCGCTGTACACCGACCTTGTGCTGATTACCCCGTATCTTGACGGGGAGCTGTATTCGCTGCTGCGCAGGAGCGCGGGTCGCGAAAAAAACGTTATCGTCTACTGCAACACGGACGAAATTTCGGACGACCTTCAGATTAAGCCGCTGGGACGGCTTCACAAATACATTTTTGTAGATTAAGGGGTGAGAATATGCGGTCGCGGCTGCTGAAAATACTGGCGGGAGCTGCTCTGGGAATGGTAACGCTTCCGCTGATGCTCACGAACGACGTGCTTGCCTTCGGCGGGTTCAATCTGCTGCGTTTTGCGGGGTATTATGCCTGCTTCGGCGTTTTTTTTGCGCTGGGCTTTGCACTGAACAAAAAGAAAAAGCTTCCCGCTTTTTTTCTGCGGGCGGCAGGCGTGTGCTGCTTTTTCCCGTCGCTTGCGCTGTTTGCGTTCACGGGCAGTCTTTCTCTTATAACGGCTGCGGGCTTATGCTCGGTTCTGTGGTATTTTATCGGCGAACGTGCCGTAAAAAAGCATTATGCTGATTTTTTTCCCGCGTTTATGCTGGCGGTGTACATTGTCGTAACGCTTGCCGCGTATATTTTCTTCGGTTCGCTTGCGGCGGACGCGCTCCGCGAGCCTGTTCGCTGCGCGGTGGTTATAATGTTTGCGGTTGAACTGGCAATGTCGGCGGTGCTTATAAATCAGAGCGGTATTTACGACAAGGCAAGCCGCCGCGCCGAAACGCGCGCAATGCTTCCGAAAGGGCTTGCAGGGTATAATGCCGCGCTTGTACTTATAATAATCTCGGCGGGTCTTGGACTGTACTTTTTCAAGGACGGCATAGCCGCTTTCTTGGAAAATCTCGGTCGTTTTCTGGTGCAGCTTTTCGTTTGGCTTATGCGCGGAAATGCGGAGTCGATGGAGGTCGAAGAGGGCGAGGCGGGCGAGTTTTCGTTTAACTATGCGGAGCAGAGCAATGTGGGTGATATAATGGCGGTTGTTTTCGCAATTGCCGTTATAGCTGCGGTTATAGTGTTCCGAAAGAAAATTCTTAACGCGATAAGGGAGCTTTGGAAGCGGATTTATGGCTTCTTTTCGCGCGAAAATCACGAAAACGGCGAGGAAGTGGATTTTGTTGATTTTGTCGAGGAGCTTCCCGCAAAAAATCGCGCGTGCGAACCGCTCAGCGACGGCAAGCTTCTTCGGCTTTACCGCGCGGAGCGTGACAAAACGAAAAAATATCGCCTTGGCTATCGGTTGATACTACGTGCGCTCAACAGAAACAAGGCGGGAATTGTTCCGCCCGACACGGTCGGACAGCAGCTCAGAAAGGGCAGGGCGGTTTTCGGCGGAGAAGCGGAGGAAATTGCCCGCGTCTACAACGGGCTTAGGTATGACAATAAAACGGTTACGGACGAACAGCTTGCGGAGCTTGAGGCGCTGCGCAGGAAGCTGTCGTAAAAAGTGACGAAGGAAAGGAACAGGCTATGAAGGACGGATTTATTAAAATTGGAGCGGCTACGCCGAGCGTTCGGGTTGCCGACTGCGAATATAACGCTGAACAGATTATTGCGGCTGTACGCGCGGCGCACGACGAGGGGGTAAGGCTGCTGGCTTTACCGGAGCTTTGCGTCACGGGCTACACCTGCGGAGATTTGTTTTTTCAGGAAACGCTTCTGGACGGAGCTGCGGCGGCTGTTGAGAGAATTGCTGCCGAAACTGCGGAGCTGGATATAATTTTTGCGGCAGGCACTCCTGTGCGCGAAAACGGCAAGCTCTACAACGGCGCGGCTGTAATTTACCACGGTGAAATTTTAGGAATTGTCCCGAAAAAATATATCCCCAACTACAACGAATTTTACGAAAAGCGGCACTTTGAGAGCGGGTATCGCCCCGTTGTGTTCCGTTGCAGGGAAATGCCCGAGTTTTCCTTCGGCGTGGAGCTTTGCGAGGATTTGTGGTCGCCCTGTCCGCCGTCGGGAGAGCTTGCGCTTTCGGGCGCGGGGATTATCCTCAACCTTTCCGCAAGCAATGAGATGATAGGAAAAGCCGAATACCGCCGCGAGCTTGTCAAGAGCCAGTCCGCGCGGCTTCTCTGCGCTTATGCCTACGCGAGCGCGGGGGACGGCGAAAGTACGTCGGATATGGTTTTCGGCGGGCATAACATTATCGCGGAGAACGGCGCGGCGCTTGCGGAAACGGAGCTTTTCAGAAATGGTCTTATAACTGCGGAAATCGACCTTGGAAGGCTTGCCTTCGAGCGCCGCAGGAACACAAGCTTTATTCCTACCGATACGGCTGAAACGGTGTATTTCAGCATGAAGCCGACTGAAACGGAGCTGAAGCGTTACATTCCGAAAACGCCGTTTGTACCGAGCGGAAAAGCCGACCGCGACAAACGCTGCGAGGATATTCTGACAATGCAGAGCTGCGGTCTGAAAAAGCGGCTTGAGCATACCCGTGCGCAGAGCGCTGTAATAGGCATTTCGGGCGGGCTGGACAGCTGTCTGGCGCTTATCGTGGCGGTGAGGGCGATTGATATGCTGAATCGTCCGCGCACCGACATTACAGCGGTAACAATGCCGTGCTTCGGCACGACCTCCCGCACTCACAGTAATGCGCAGCTGCTTTGTGAGCGGCTTGGCGTGACGTTCCGCGAGATTGATATTGCGGAAAGTGTAAACGTGCATTTCGCCGATATTGGTCACGACCCGCAGAATTTCAATGTTGTCTACGAAAACGGTCAGGCGCGCGAACGAACGCAGATTCTTATGGATATTGCAAATCAGCAGAACGGTCTTGTGGTTGGCACGGGCGATTTGTCGGAGCTTGCGCTTGGCTGGGCAACCTACAACGGCGACCATATGTCCATGTACGGGGTTAATGCGTCCGTGCCGAAAACGCTGGTGCGGTACATTGTTTCCTATTACAGCGACGTGTGCGGCGACGAGCAGTTGAGCGCCGTACTCCGCGATATTCTGGATACTCCCGTAAGCCCTGAGCTTCTGCCGGCGGATTCAGATAAGATAACTCAAAAAACCGAGGACCTGGTCGGACCTTACGAGCTTCACGATTTCTTCCTTTATTACGGTATACGCTGGGGCTGCGCGCCGCGAAAGGTTTTCCGTCTTGCGCTTCACGCCTTCGGCAGCGATTACGACCGCGAAACGGTATTGAAGTGGCTGAAAACGTTCTACCGCCGCTTCTTCAATCAACAGTTCAAGCGTTCCTGCCTTCCCGACGGTCCGAAGGTAGGCTCGGTTACGCTTTCTCCGCGTGCAGACTGGAGAATGCCGAGCGACGCGGTAAGCAGACTTTGGCTGGAACAGCTGGAGGAGCTGCATTGATGTATTTCGGGAAAATGCACAAAATAAGCCTGAAAAAGTGATTTAAAAATAGAAAATTATAAAACGTCTTGAAAACCACCCTGAAATGGTATATAATAAAAGTACTATAGTGCGGCTTTTTGCCGGGAAGGTTAGGTAAATTATGCTTGAAGAGCTTCGCCGACAGGTTTACGAAGCGAATATGACGCTTCAGAAATACGGGCTTGTTAAATTTACTTGGGGAAATGTTTCGGGAATCGACCGCGAATCGGGTTTGGTTGTTATCAAGCCGTCGGGAGTCCCCTACGAGGAGCTTTCTCCCGAAAATATGGTGGTTGTTGATATGGAGGGCAACGTTGTTGAGGGAGAGTTCAACCCCTCGACGGACACTCCGACGCATCTTGCGCTTTATCAGTCGTTCCCGAAAATCGGCGGAGTTACGCACACGCACTCCCTTTTTGCGACAATCTGGGCGCAGGCGGGACTTGATATTGTTGCCTACGGAACCACCCATGCCGATTATTTTTACGGGGATATTCCCTGCACGCTGCCGATGAAAAGAGAGCAGATTGAAGGAGATTACGAGAAGCAGACGGGGTATCACATTGTTGATACGATAAACGCGCGGCGGGTAGACCCGATGGATATGCCCGCGTGTCTTGTCGCTTCGCACGGTCCGTTCACATGGGGCGTAAATCCGAAAAAATCGGTTGAAGCCTCGGTGGTTCTCGAAGAGGTTGCGCATATGGCTGTGTACAACGTAAATTTTCAGTTTGGTCTTACGCGCATACAGGACGCGCTGCTTGATAAGCACTATCTGCGCAAGCACGGCGATAACGCCTACTATGGTCAGCACAGTGTAAAGCCTGCGGACAATACGGCTGCCGAAAACGACGAACTGCTTATTATGCCGAGCGAGCATACGGTCGAGCTTAAGAACATTTCCGAAATCGGAGAGGCTGTAAGCCCTTCCGCTAACCGTGCGGAGGCTGTTTCCCCGACAGGTCCGCTGGATTTTACATTCTGAAACACCGATAAATAAAACGGCTTCGCACTTGGTGGTGTGAAGCCGTTGTTTTGTATGTTCGGGGCGGTCGGACGCCCCTTTATAGCTTTGCTGTCTTTTGTTCTTTTGTTAATTTTCTACACATTTTTATACATTAAAGGATTATATGGAAAGGCAGAGCCGACATACCTTTTTTGCAGGTTATTTCGCTATTCCGCTGCGGTTGATTGCGCAGATAAGCGCGTGAACCGAGGAGGCGATAATATCGGTGTGAAGCCCCGCGCCCCATGTAAGCTCTCCGTTTTTGCTGCAAATTTCAATATATGACATAGCCTGAGAATCCGAACCCTCGCCGAGAGCCTGCTCGGTATACGAGAGGACGGAGAAGCTTATTCCCAATGCGCAGCGTACCGCGTCCGCAACCGCGTCGAGTCGTCCGTTACCCTTGCCGTTCATAACGCGCTTTACGCCGTTGTGCATAACGGTAAGCTCGGCAAGGTATTCCGTAGGCTTCTGGACGTAGTGAACCTCAATAAATTTAAGCGGCGCGTCTACGTTTACAAACATACCCGTGAAAACGTCGTGAACGTCGGCGGGTGAAAGCTCGCGGTGTTCCTTGTCGGAAACGTCCTTGACAGCGTAGCCGACCGTTTCGCGCATTTTAAGCGGAAGATTTATGCCGAATTTCTGGTGGAGCAGGTAGCCTATGCCGCCCTTTCCGCTCTGGCTGTTAATCCGGATAATGTCGCCGTCGTACTGCCTGCCGATATCCTTCGGGTCAATGGGCAGATACGGAACGTCCCAGAAATCCGACCTGCCGTCCTCGCGCCATTTCATACCTTTTGCAATCGCGTCCTGATGCGAACCGGAGAATGCGGCAAAAACAAGCGCTCCGCTGTACGGCTGGCGGTCACCGACGTGCATACACGTCATCTGCTCGTAAATCTTTACAATTGACGGCAAATCCGAAAAATCCAGCTTCGGGTCAACTCCGTGGCTGTACATATTCAAAGCCAGCGTTACTATATCGACGTTTCCCGTGCGTTCGCCGTTTCCGAAAAGCGTTCCTTCAACACGGTCTGCGCCCGCAAGCAGTCCAAGCTCCGTATCCGCAACCGCGCAGCCGCGGTCGTTATGGGGGTGGAGCGAAACGATGACATTTTCACGCTTGTAGAGGTTGTCGCACATATATTCGACCTGATTTGCATAAATATGAGGGAGTGAAAGCTCAACCGTAACGGGCAGATTTATGATAACCTTGTTTTCGGGGGCAGGTTCCCAGATTTTAAGCACCTCGTTGCAGATTTCAAGCGCGTATTCAGGCTCTGTGCCCGTAAAGCTCTCGGGTGAATATTCAAAGCGGAAGTTTCCCGCTGTTTTTTCGGCATACTCTTTAAGCAGCTTCGCGCCGTTTACCGCAATTTCGGTTATCTCGTTTTTTTCCTTTTTGAACACCTGCTCACGCTGCGCGACCGAGGTAGAGTTATAGAGGTGGACGATGGCGTTTTTTGCGCCCTCAAGCGCCTCGAAGGTTTTTCTGATTATATGCTCGCGCGACTGGGTGAGCACCTGTATTGTGACATCGTCGGGAATAAGACCGCGTTCGATAAGCGCACGGCAGAACTCGTATTCCGTTTCGCTTGCCGCGGGGAAGCCGATTTCGATTTCCTTAAAGCCAAGCCGCACAAGAACTGTGAAAAATTCGAGTTTTTCCTCAAGGCTCATCGGAACTACCAGCGCCTGGTTTCCGTCGCGAAGGTCAACGCTGCACCAGACGGGCGCGGAGGTGATATTTTCGCGTGTTGTCCAGCGCGCTTCCTTTACGGGAGGTGCAAAATAATTTTTTCTGTATTTTTCGGTGTTCTCCATTTTCTTTTCCTTTCAGCAGCGTAAAACAAAAACTCCCCGCCTCCTGTTAAAGAGACGGGGAGATAATCCTCGTGGTACCACTCTTTTTGGTGCATAGCACCCGCTTTGCCGCATCTATCAATGCGCTTCTCTGTAACGGGAGAAACCCGATCAGACTTACTGCAATGTTCAGTCTGACTGCTTGAGGGCGAGTTATGACAAGCTCCGCTTACCGCCTCACACCTAACGGCGGCTCTCTGAAAAGCCGAGAATGCTTTGTTCCCTGTCGCTGCATTTATTTTGTAGTAGCTTTATTATAGCCGATAAAATCCGGTTTGTCAAGCTTTTCACAAAACTTTCACAAAACGGGCGTTCGGGTCAGATTTGCTGCCCGAATCGTCTGAGCGCCCGCTTCATAAGCTCGTAGTCCGCTTTGTAATAAGCCGTGGAGG
Organism: uncultured Ruminiclostridium sp.; assembly: GCA_964520065.1. GTDB lineage: Bacteria > Bacillota > Clostridia > Oscillospirales > Ruminococcaceae > Ruminiclostridium_E. The sequence goes on along the minus strand of CAZFMC010000008.1, from coordinate 4,289 downwards.
ATACGGGGCGGTCGTATTCGTACAGCTCCACCACAAAATACACCTGCGAATAATCCTCATTGTAGTGAAACGTGCATTGCAGGAACTTGTCCTTCGAGGCGTAATAGTTGACGGGTTCAAGCGGCACAAGCGCATTGATATCCGCGTTGAGGGCGGCGCGCAGCTCCGCCATATCCATGGGAACGTACTGCACCTTTTTGGTTTTCGGCTGCTCCTCGGCAGCCTTTTGCTCAGCTGATTTGAAAATCTTCTTCCGGAAAAACATACTATGCCTCCTTTTTTAGGCTTCACCGCACAATTATCGTCGTTCCGGAGCGAGGTAAGATTTTTCGTACAAGCTGACGGGAAATATACCCGCAATAGAGCGGCAAGGGCGCGAGCCGTTAATTATGCGGCGATGTCTTTATTCAGTTTACCATATACGGCGTGATTTGTCAAATTCCGCGCGCTTAAAAATTGTAAATATTTTTGTACAAGATTAACAATTCTTGCGTGTTGCACAACGAATTTTTATAAAACTATTGCAATTTTTCAAAAATATGATATAATGTGTTTAAGAGCAGAGATTGTTGAAAAGACTGCTCAAAACAGAGGACGGCATATATCTGACGGAAGGCTTCCTCAAGTGGAAAGGATTGGTCATTTATGAAGATTTTGTATGCAGCCAGCGAGGCTCAGCCCTTTGCGGCGTCGGGCGGATTAGCAGATGTAGCGGGTTCACTCCCCAAGGCGCTTGTTGAAGCGGGGCATGAATGTATGGTCGTTATGCCGTACTACATCAATTCGATAAAATCCGAGGTTCGCAATAAGTTTGAGTATGTCACGAACTTCTATGTTCCCGTAGGCTGGCGTTCGCAGTACTGCGGTATCTTCACGACAAAGCTTAACGGCGTAACATATTATTTCATTGACAACGAGTATTATTTTAAGCGCGACCACGGTCTTTACGGCTACTACGACGACGCGGAGCGTTACGCTTTCTTCTCACGCGCGATTCTTGAAATGATTGAGCATCTCGAGCTAAAGCCCGATATCATCAACTCAAACGACTGGCAGACTGCCCTTGTTCCCGTTTATTACAATATCTACTACAAGTACCACCACAATATGTGGGGTATGCGCAATGTGTTCACAATCCACAATATCGGCTATCAGGGTCAGTACGGACTTGAGCTTGCGGAGGAGATTTTCTCGATTCCGCGCCATTTAAGCTCGATTATCGAATACGACGGCGACGTGAACCTTATGAAGGGTGCAATTGAAATGGCGGATAAGGTTACGACCGTTTCGCCTACTTATGCACACGAAATTCTTAACCCGTGGTTCTCACACGGACTTGACCGCTGCCTTAATTCCAAGCAGTACAAGACCTGCGGCTTCCTTAACGGAATCGACACGGATATGTACAACAGTGAAACCGACAAGAGCATTGCCGCGAACTTCAAGCCCGGAAAGATGGCGGGTAAGAAGAAATGCCGCGAGGAGCTGCTTAAGGAAGCGAATCTTCCGCAGTGCGACGTTCCCGTTATGGGCATTGTTTCGCGCCTTGTCGAGCACAAGGGCTTCGACCTTATCAAGTGCGTCCTTGACGACATCGTTTGCTCGGGAATTAAGGTTGTTGTTCTCGGCTCGGGCGAAAAGCAGTACGAGGATTTCTTCTACTATATGCAGAACAAGTATCCGGAAGCGGTAAGCTTCAAGTGCGGATATATTCCTTCCTACGCAAAGGCGATTTACGCGGGCGCTGATATGTTCCTTATGCCGAGTAAGAGCGAGCCTTGCGGACTTGCGCAGATGATTGCGCTGCGTTACGGAACTGTTCCGATTGTGCGAGCGACAGGCGGCTTGAAGGATTCCATTCTTGACTACGGCGACGAAAGCGGCGAGGGTCTTGGCTTTACGTTCCAGTCGTACAACGCTATGGATATGCTCGGCGCGATTAATCGCGCTAAGGACCTTTACGACAACGATAAGAAGGGCTGGGACGCGCTTGTTGAACGCGGCTTGAAGGCGGATTTCAGCTGGAAACAGTCGGCTAAGCTTTACATTGGTCTTTACGAGGAGCTTTGCAGCTGGGATAAGTAAATCGTCAGACGGATTTGAACGTCTGTAAGAAAAATTGATAAAAATCGCGCCTGTTCCGATTTTCGGGGCAGGCGCAAGGTGTGAAAAGGGAATATACTTTTCGCAAGCTTTTGCGTAGGAAAGAAAGGTAAATGCAATGAAGATAACCATACTCGGCTGTGGCTTCGGAACGGCTCTTTCGGTGCTCTGGGACAAGGGCGGTCACGAAATCACGGCTTGGACAAAATACCCCGAGGAAATCGCTGATATACAGCGTTTCGGCGAGCACAGACGGCTTTTGCCGGGCGTTCCCGTATCGAACAGAATATTTTTTACCACCGACATTTCGTGTGTAAGGGGCGCTGACCTTGTTGTTTTTGCGATTCCGTCGAAGTTTGTGCGTGAGGTCGCACAAAAGGTAAAGGAGCAGATTCTCCCCGAAACGGTCGTTCTTAACGTTGGGAAGGGCTTTGAGGACGTAACGCACAAGCGGCTTTCGCAGGTGCTTCGCGAGGAGCTTCCGAACAACAGGATTGCGGTTATGGCGGGTCCCTGCCATGCTGAGGAGATTGGGCGCGGAATACCGACAACGGTGGTTTTTGCAAGCGATGATGAGGGGTGTGCGGAATTTGTTCAGGAGAAGCTTCAGACGCAGACCTTCCGAACCTACATAAACGACGACACGGCAGGCTGTGAAATTGCCGCCGCGCTGAAAAATCCGATTGCGCTCTGCTGTGGTATTATCGAGGGAATGAAGCTTGGCGACAACACGACGGCTTCGCTGATGACGCGCGGACTTGCGGAGATTACACGGCTTGGCACTGCGCTCGGGGCAAAGTGGGAAACCTTTACGGGGCTTGCGGGCGTGGGCGACCTTATTGTAACCTGCACGTCGGTTCACTCGCGAAATCATCGTGCGGGAATACTTATTGGCGAGGGTATGTCGGCGGAGGAGGCGGTGAAAACAGTCGGTACTGTCGAGGGTTATCTCTGCGGTAAGATTGCGTTTGAGCTTGCAAAGCAGCACGGCGTTTACACGCCGATAATCGAACAGCTGAACAGAATATGTTTTGACGGAATTACTCCCGCCGAAGCGCTGCGCGCGCTGATGGACAGACCCCAGCGTCACGAAAAGGAGCTGTTCTGGAACGCGTGAACCGTCTTTTTGAACAGAAAAACGCGGTGAAAGGCGGTTTTTTTCGGAATAGTGCTTTTTATGACTGCGCGGGAGAAAAAATTTCAAAAAGGTATTGACATTTGCTTGTTTTTTTGTTAAAATATTAAGGTATCGAGAAGCGCATTCAATTCCGATACGTATATCGGTGAATCCGATTCTCAAACTATCTGCTAGATTAAGGAGGTGCTGACCCATGGCAAAATGCGAAATCTGCGGCAAGGGTGTCACTTTCGGTATTAAGGTTTCTCACTCTCACAGACGCACGAACAGAACCTTTAAGCCCAATGTTCAGAAGGTAAAGGCTGTCGTAAACGGTACTCCTTGCAGAGTTGCTGTTTGCACAAGATGCTTACGCTCCGGTAAGGTACAGCGTGCTCAGTAAGGCTCATTCTGATTAAAAGACACGATTTATCCCCTGTTTAACAGGGGATATTTGCGTTTATGAGGTGTTCTATGGAATTTAAAGTATACGATGTTCTCCCCGCAGAGGCGGTGAAAATCCGCGAGGATGTTTTTATTGCCGAGCAGGGCTTTAAGAACGAGCTTGACGATACCGACAAAATCGCGCGGCACATTCTGCTTCTTGAAGCATCTGAGCCTGTTGCGGTCTGCCGCATTTTTACCGGTGACGGGAAGTGCTGGCACATCGGTCGAGTGGCTGTTGTCAGAGAATGGCGTGGGAAGGGTTTAGGCAAGGCGATTATGGAACGTGCGGAGGAGGAAATTCGTCTGCTTGGCGGGACGCGCGCGGAGCTTTCGGGGCAGGTGCGGGTTGCGGATTTTTACCGCAAGCTTGGCTACACGCAGGTTGGCGGTGAGTATCTCGACGAGCACTGCCCGCACATTGCATTTTACAAGGATTTGGGATAACAGCGAAAATGGCTGCTGCGATTCATACCGCGGCAGCCATTTTTAGTGTATAGTGTGTGATGTGGCGGGTGGGACGCCAACCAAAATGGGAGAGCAGGCAGGCGGGCGCGAATGCGCCCGCACATTGCGGCGGCTTCGCCGCCGCAGGAGGGTTTAGCTAAAGCGTAGAGCAAGCAGG